>NZ_AP023179.1:1288223-1932335 GCF_013426915.1 Paraburkholderia sp. PGU19 | reverse complement strand
CACTGCGTTTGCAGATTTCGCAGCTTGAACAGCGCTACGGCGACGATCACCCGACGATCAAGGCCGCTCAGCAGCAGATGGCCGAACTGCAGGCGCAGCGCGCGAAATACTCGGACCGTTTCCGCGATCTGCCTGCTACGGAAGTGAAGGCCGTGCAGTTGCAGCGTGATGCGAAGGTCGCCGAAGACATCTACGTGCTGCTGCTCAACCGCGTGCAGGAACTGTCCGTGCAGAAAGCGGGCACGGGCGGCAATGTGCACATCGTCGATGCCGCGCTGCGTCCCGGTTCGCCCGTCAAGCCGAAGAAGGTGCTGATCCTGTCGGCGGCGACGATTCTCGGGCTGATCCTGGGCACGGGTTTCGTGTTCCTGCGCCGCAATATGTTCAAGGGCATCGACGACCCCGAAACGGTCGAGCGCACCTTCCATCTGCCCGTCTATGGTCTCGTGCCGCTGTCGTCAGAACAGGCGCTGCTGGAGAACGCCGCAGTGCGCGGCGGCACGCGCCAACGCGCGGTGCTCGCGAACGCGAAGCCGAAGGACGTGTGTATCGAAAGCCTGCGCAGCCTGCGCACGTCGATGCAGTTCACGCTGCAGGATTCGCGCAACCACATCGTGATGTTCACGGGCCCGCTGCCCGGCGTCGGCAAGAGTTTCCTCACGATCAACCTCGCCGTGCTGCTCGCGCATTCGGGCAAGCGCGTGCTGATGATCGACGGCGACATGCGGCGCGGCGCGCTGGAAAAGCATCTGGGCGGCTCGCAGGACAACGGCCTGTCGGAGTTGCTGAGCGGGCAGGTTTCGCTGGAAGAAGCGGTGCGCGCGACGGAAATCGACAACCTGTCGTTCATTTCGTGCGGCCGCCGTCCGCCGAACCCGTCCGAACTGCTGATGTCGCCGCGCCTGCCGCAGTACCTCGAAGGGCTGGGCAAGCGCTACGACGTGATCCTGATCGACACGCCGCCTGTGCTGGCCGTGACCGATGCGTCGATCATCGGCGGCTATGCGGGCTCGACGTTCTTCGTCGTGCGCTCGGGCATGCACAGCGAAGGCGAGATCGCCGACGCATTGAAGCGCCTGCATTCGGCGGGCGTGCACGTGCAGGGCGCGATCTTCAACGCGATGCCACCGCGCGCGCGCGGCAACTACGACCGCAGCTACGCGGCCGTGCAGGAATACCTGAGCACCTGATGCGCGCGTTGGGTCTTGCCTGCGAGGCAAGGCCCGTGCGCCATCGACAAGCCACGGAGAGTACAGGATGAAGATAACGGTACTGGTGCCGACCTTTCGCCGCCCGCAGGACCTCGCGCGCTGTCTCGCGGCCTTGCAGAAGCAGGAGCGCGTGCCCGACGAAGTCGTGGTGGTCGCGCGTCCCGATGATGAGGCGACGCACGCATGCCTCGCCGATCCCCTCGTGGTCGGCGCGTTGCCGCTGAACGTCGCGACCGTCGAGTTGCCGGGCCAGGTGGCCGCGCTCAACCGCGGGCTCGATGCCGCGACAGGCGACGTGATCGCCATCACCGACGACGACGCCGCGCCGCACGCCGACTGGGTGCGCCGCATCGGTGCTGCCTTCGAGAGCGATGCACGCCTCGGTGCATTGGGCGGACGTGACTGGGTGCATCAGAAGGGCGGCGTGCTCGACGGCTCGCGCTTTCTGGTCGGCAAGATGATGAAGTCGGGCAAGATCATCGGCAATCATCATCTCGGCGTGGGCGAAGCGCGCGAAGTCGATCTGCTCAAAGGCGCGAACATGAGCTACCGGCGCGATGCCGTGCGCACGATCCGCTTCGACGGCCGCTTGCGCGGCGCAGGCGCGCAGGTGCACAACGACATGGCGTTCAGCATGAGCGTGAAGAACGCGGGCTGGAAGCTGGTCTACGATCCGCGCGTCGCCGTCGATCATTACCCCGCCGAACGTTTCGACGAAGACCGCCGCGATGCGCAGTCGCTGACTGCCGTGCGCAATGCCGCGTACAACCTGCATCTGATCCTGCGCGAGCAGTTGCCCGCCGGGCAGCGCGAAGTCGCATGGTGGTGGTATGCACTCGTCGGCACGCGCGTTTATCCAGGCGCGCTGCATGCGTTGCTTGCGCTGACGTCGAAAGGCGCGCGCACCAAGCTCGCGCGTTGGCATGCCGTGCGCACGGGCGCACGTGAAGCGCGCCGCGCGTTCGCGCAGCAGCGCGATACGGGCACCGGGACGGGGGTGCACGCATGACGACAAAGGTTCACGTACATCTGTTCTACGGCGCTGATCCGCGTTTCTACCGCCCGGGCGAGAACATCGGCTGCCTGTATGGCTATCACCATGCCGAGTCCGACGAATTCAAGTTGAGCTATTCGCAGGACGCGAAGGAAAGCAAGCCGGTACGTCTCATGCGCCGCGCACTGAAGACGGTGCTCGGCTTCGACCTGATCCACACGCTGCGCAACCGCGACGAGATGCTGCGCTCGGATGTCATCTGGACGCACACCGAGCAGGAATGGCTGTCGGCCGCGCTGATGCTGTTGATGAACGGCAAGCGCGACGAGCAACCGCTATTGCTCGCGCAAAGCGTGTGGCTGATCGACAAGTGGCCGAACTATGGCGTTCTGCGCCGCTGGTTTTATCGCAAGCTGATTGGGCGTGCCGATCTTCTGACGACGCTTGCGCGCGATAACGCCGAGTTGTGCCGCGACTACTTCTGCCGCGATGCGACGCAGCTTTTCTACGGGCTGAACACGCGCGACTTTCCCGTGCAGCCGCCGAAGACATGGCAGCCGAATACGCCGCTGCGCATCGCGGCGATCGGCAACGATCGCGACCGCGACTGGGAAACGCTGATCAAGGCCGTCGGCAACGATCCGCGCTTCGCGGTGCGTCTCGCGACGCGGCGGCGCATTCCGCGCGCACTGCGTTCGCTGAACGTGCAGGTCGCGCCCGCTGCGGGCCTGAAGAAGCAGCGTGAACTGTACGACTGGGCCGACGTGGTCGTCGTGCCCCTGCGCCCTAACACGCACGCATCCGGAATCACCGTGATGCTGGAAGCAGCCGCCGTCGGCAAGCCGATGGTCGTGACGAACGTCGGCGGGCTGCAGGATTACTTTTCGGCGAGCGCGGCGGCGTATGTGCCGCCGTTCAACGCGGACGCGCTGCGCGAGGCGTTGCTCGGCCTCATCGCATCACCGGGCGAAGCGCTGCAACAGGCGCAGGCGGCGTCGATGGAACTCGTGTCGCGCGATCACACGACGCAGCACTATGCGCAGCAGCACGTGAGGCTCACGCGCGACCTGCTGCGCCGGCAAGCGCAACACGCGCATCCCGCGCAGAAGGCGAACGCGGGTGCAAACGCCCGCGTGCCGTCGCAGAGCCGGGGAGGGATGTAAGCGATGTCGTCGATTGCACGAGCCGGGATCGACAGCGCTGTACGCGCCGTCAAGAGCGACAAGAGCCATAAGAGCGTCTGGCTGCCGCCCGCGTTGCTGTGGCTCGTCACGGCGATGCTGATCGTCGCGCATCAGGGGACGGTGCTCACGCTCGCATTCCCGGTGCTGTCGATCGCCGTCGGTTTCTGGCTGTACTTCAAGGCGCCCGCGAAGTACGTCGGCTACATGTGGTGGCTGTGGTTCCTGAGTCCGGAAGTGCGGCGTCTCGCCGACTGGTCCAAAGGCGCGTTCACGCCGACCAGTCTGATCCAGGTCGCGCCCCTCGCCGTGACGATGATCAGCGGGCTGTCGCTGATCCGCTTCTACCCCGTGCTCGCGCAACGGCGCGGTCTGCCCGTCCTGTTGGTGCTGGCGGGGCTCGGGTATGCCTTCATGATCGGCGTCGTCTCCAGCGGCCCGCTGGCGGCCCTGTACGACCTCGCGAACTGGGTCTATCCGATCCTGATCGGCTTTCACATCATGGCGCACTCGCGGCAGTACCCGGAGTTCCGCGAGACCATCATCAATACCTTCATCTGGGGCATGCTGCTGATGGGCGGCTACGGTCTCGTGCAGTTCTTCATCATGCCGCAGTGGGACGCGCTGTGGATGCTCGGCTCGCAGATGAACTCGCAGGGCGACCCGGTGCCGTTCGGCGTGCGCGTATTCAGCACGATGAATTCGTCCGGCCCGTTCGCGCTCGCGATGATGGGCGCGATGGTCTACGTGATGGCCGCGAACCATCGCGTGCGCTGGGTCGCGGGCGCGCTCGGCTTCCTGTCGTTCTGTCTCTCACTGGTGCGCTCGACGTGGGGCGGCTGGGTCATCGCGATGCTGATCCAGCTCGCCAAGTCGAACAACAAGGTGCGTATCCGCATCGTTGCGAGCGCGGTGCTGCTGGTTGGCCTGTGCGTGCCGCTGCTGGCTATCGGCCCGGTCGCCGAGCGGATGCAGGCGCGTCTCGACACGATCGTCAATCTGCACGACGACCAGAGCTACGCCGCGCGTAACGAGTTCTACGCGACCTTCGCGAAAACCGCCTTCACCGATGTGACGGGCGAAGGGCTGGGCGCGACGGGCACTTCGACCAAGCTGTCGAACGACGGCGGCCAGCTCGGCCAGTACGGCAACTTCGACAGCGGCGTGATGAACATTCCGTTCGTGCTCGGCTGGCCGGGCACGCTGCTGTACATGTCGGGCGTGATCTGGCTGCTGGTGCGCGCGCTGCGCGCATCGTTCAAATTGCGCGACGACAAGTTCGCGTCCGCTTCGCTGTCGCTCGCGCTGGCGATCTTCGCGATGCTGGTGTTCACCAATTCGCTCGTCGGCACGGGCGGCCTGCTGCTCTTCATGGGCGTGTTTTCGATTATTTCCGCGGCGCACTGGCAGAAGCTGAACCGGCGCCGCCATTCATTCTTTCCTGGAGGCCACTGATTGAGAGTCGCCATCGTCACGCACGTAGTGCGTCATAACGACGGGCAGGGCCGCGTCAATCACGAGATCGCGCGCGCGGCGCTCGACGAGAACATCGAGGTCACGCTGGTCGCCTCGCATGTCGCGCCCGAACTGCTCGAACATCCGCTGGTGCGCTGGGCGCCCATGAAAATCGGCCGCTTCTGGCCGACCAATCTGCTCCGCCAGCAGGTGTTCGCGCTGAAGAGCGCGTGGTGGCTGCGCAAGCACCGCGCCGAATACGACGTGCTGCACGTCAACGGCTTCATCACGTGGATGCCCGCCGACGTGAACACCGCACACTTCGTTCATAGCGGCTGGTTCAACAGC
Organism: Paraburkholderia sp. PGU19; assembly: GCF_013426915.1. Classification (GTDB taxonomy): domain Bacteria; phylum Pseudomonadota; class Gammaproteobacteria; order Burkholderiales; family Burkholderiaceae; genus Paraburkholderia. Next base: position 1,927,146 of record NZ_AP023179.1, on the reverse strand, counting down.
AAGTACTACCCGTTCGGTTTGAGCAAGGGGCTGTGGTCCGCGTATCAGTTCGTCTATACGCGTGTGAATGCCGTGCTCGAAGGCTGGGCGTATCGACGTTCGCGTGTGATCACGGCCGTGTCGCAGAAGGTCGCGACCGAGATCGCCGCGATCGGCCTCACGCCGCGCAACCGGCTCGACGTGATCTACAACGGTGTCGATACGCAGGGCTTCGCCGCCGCGCAGGGCGACCGCTCGCGCTTCAAGTTGCCCGAGGACAAATTCCTGCTGCTGTTCGTCGGCGATCTGCGCACGCCGCGCAAGAATCTTGGCACGGTGCTCAAGGCGTTGACGCATCTGCCCGAGCGCGTGCATATCGCGGTGGCGGGTTATCTGCCGGGCAGTCCGTATCCGGAAGAAGCGAAAGCGCTCGGCATTGCGGACCGCGTGCACTTTCTCGGCCTCGTCAAAGAGATGCCCGTGCTGATGCATTCCGTCGATGCGTACGTGTTTCCGTCGCGCTACGAAGCAATGAGCCTGTCGCTGCTCGAAGCGATGGCGGCGGGTCTGCCTGTCGTCACGGCGCACACGGCGGGCGGGGCGGAAATCATCACGCCCGAATGCGGCATCGTGCTCGACGATCCCGACGATCCGCAGGCGCTCGCGCAAGCCGTGGGACGTCTCGCATCGGACGACGCGCAACGGCTCGCGATGGGCCGCGCGGCCAATGAACTCGCGACGGGCTTCGGCTGGGCGCGCATGGCGCAGCAGTACATCGCGCTGTACCGGCAGATTGCGGGGCAGCGCGAAGACCGCCGCCGCACGAAGAACCTCAACGACAACGACGCCGAAGCGCTGGCGCCGAACGTGCTCGCAGGCCCGCAACGCGCGGATCGCGCGTGACGCACGCCGCTTGATGCGCACATCGACAACGACAAGGAAAGCACACACCATGACCACTCGTTCCATCAAATCGCTGCAAATCGGCATGCACTGGTTTCCCGAGCGCGCGGGCGGTCTCGACCGCATGTATTACTCGCTGATCGGCGCGCTGCCCGGCGCAGGCGTCGCAGTGCGTGGCGTCGTCGCGGGCTCCGAGCGCGTCGCGCAGGACACCAACGGCGCGATCCAGGGCTTCGGTTCCGCGGCGCAATCGCTGCCGCTGCGCCTGATGGCCGCGCGCCGCGCGCTGCGCCGCGAGATTCGCGAGCAGCGTCCCGACGTGATCTCGTCGCACTTCGCGCTGTACACGTTTCCCGGCCTCGACGCGATGCGCGGCATTCCGCAGGTGTCGCATTTTCAGGGGCCATGGGCTGATGAGAGTCACGTCGAAGGCGCGGACTCGCTCGGTCAGCGCGCCAAGCGTTATCTGGAGCAGACCGTGTACGCGCGTTCGTCGCGGCTGATCGTGCTGTCCGATGCGTTCGGCCGCATTCTGACGTCGCGCTACGGCATTCCCGCCGACCGCGTGCGCGTCGTGCCGGGTTGCGTGAACGTCGACCAGTTCAATCTGCCGCTTACGCAAAACGAAGCGCGGCTGCGTCTGCAACTGCCGCTGGGCCGGCCGATCGTGCTGGCCGTGCGGCGTCTCGTGCGGCGCATGGGTCTCGAAGATCTGATCGACGCCGTGAAGATGGTCAAGCGCCGCAATCCGGACGTGCTGCTACTGATCGCAGGGAAAGGGCGCTTGCAACAGGAGTTGCAGCAACGCATCGACGATGCCGGTCTCGGCGACAACGTGAAGCTGCTCGGCTTCGTGCCGGACGAGCACCTGGCCGCGCTCTATCGCGCGGCCACGATCAGCGTGGTGCCGACCGTGGCGCTCGAAGGGTTCGGGCTGATCACCGTCGAATCGCTGGCGTCGGGAACGCCCGTGCTGGTGACGCCCGTGGGCGGTCTGCCGGAAGCGGTAGCGGGGCTGTCGCAGGATCTCGTGCTGCCTTCGACGGGCGCGGATGCGATCGCCGATGGCCTGGGCAAGGCGCTTGATGGAACGATCAGGCTGCCGGACTCGGATGCTTGCCGTGCGTATGCGCGGGCCAATTTCGACAATCCCGTGATCGCGAAGCGGGTCGCGGCCGTGTACAACGAGGCGATTCAGGCGGCGGCCTAGGCCGGATACACCGTGACGGAAAGGGACGGCCCGGGCCGTCCCTTTCTTTTTGCCGCGACGGGCGGCCAGGCATTCGTCGCTGACGGGCACCGCTATAATTCCGATATTTAAGGAATTATCTAGGTTTCATCGACCTCGCAAGACTTAATTCCTGAAATATCAGAACTATTGACAGTTCACGCTTCTTTTCTCCATAATTCCGATATTCTCGTAATTATCGGTCTCACGACGACCGTGAGCGGTTTTATTCCTGGAATTCCGGAACTATGGCCCGCACCTTGCCTCGACCCACCTCCGTCAATCCACTGGCTGGCGACATGGCAGCGTTGGGCCGGCTCGTGCGCAACCGGCGTGCGCAAAGCGAGCTTCGCATCGACGACGCCGCCGACATGCTCGGCATCTCCAAAGACGTCCTGTCGCGGCTGGAAAACGGCCGGTCGGTGAGTCTCGACAAGGTGTTCAAGGTGTTGAACGGACTCGGCCTCAACATGCTGGTTTTCACAAATCAGGAAACCAGCGCGGTGCTCGATGCCGTCGAACCGTTCAACGCAAACACGGCGTCAGGTACACCGCCGGAGGCATCCTGATGCCTCATGCCCTTCATGTGACGGCTCACGAAGGAGCAGTCGGCCGTCTGGACTTCGACGCGCGGCAGAGCCTCTACCGCTTCGCGTACGACGCAAACTGGCCCGGGCGCCGGCAGGCGTTTCCGCTGTCTCCGCACATCCCGTTATCGGGCGATGAACCGCCGGCGGGCGCCGTGCATCGGTTTATCGCCAATCTGTTGCCGGAGGGGCGGGCGCTCGATGTCGCGTCGGTTGTCTATCAGGTGTCGAAAGACAACACGTATGGGCTTATCCGGATGCTCGGCAAGGAGCCCGTCGGCGCATTGAGCTTTCTTGCCGCGGACGATGACGGCCAGCCCGTTCACCCGGAACAACGGCCACCCGCGCGCCGGGAAATTACACCCGATGAACTGAGCCAGCGCATCCGCGAGCGGGACGTGATTCCGTTCCCCGTGTGGGACGGCAAGGTTCGCCTGTCGGTGGCGGGCTATCAGGACAAGCTGCAAGTGCTGGTGGAAGGCGAGCGCATCGCGCTTGCCGACGGACCGCTCAGTTCGACACACATTCTGAAGCCGGAATCGCGCAGCCCGGTCACGCCGTGCATGGTCGCCAACGAGCACTACTGCATGACGCTGGCGTCCCGCATGGGCTTGCTGACCGCGCCCGTTTCGATCCGGCGCATTCCCGAACCGATCCTGCTGATCGGGCGGTTCGACCGGACGGTCGAACTGGACCCGTCGGATGGCGAGTCGATTCACGCGGTGCGGCGGCGACATGTGATCGACGGCTGTCAGGCGCTCGATCTGCCCGTCACGTTCAAATACGAGCGCAATTTCGGCAACACGCCGGACGTGCGCAACATCCGCGAGGGCGTGAGCTTCGAGAAGCTGTTCGCGCTTCAGCGGCATCTCGACAATCCCGCTGCCGCCCGTACTTTCATGATCCGGTGGGCGCTGTTTCAACTGCTGATCGGCAACAGCGACGCGCATGGGAAAAACCTGTCCTTTTTCATGCACGGCGGCGGTCTCGAACCTGCGCCGCTTTACGACCTGGTGTCGGTCAATGCGTATGGCGAGCGCGTCGAGCAGGACATGGCGATGGGGTATGGCGACGCCTTCCGGCTGGAGGACATCACGCCGTTCGCGCTGGCGGATTTCGCGCGGCGGACGGGCACGGTGCCACGCTTTCTCGGCCGCGAAATGACGCGCATGGCGCAAGCCGCGAAGGCGCTCGCACCCGAACTGGCGCGCTCGAACGTCTATGTCGGCGACGAACGTGCGCTGGTGCACACGATATCGGACTTCATCGCCGTGCAAGCCGAACGCCTGCTGCAGTTCGCGCCGATGGTCCCTCAGGTCGATCGCAAGCTGCTTTAGAAAAGAGAAAGGGCGCTTCACGCGCCCTTTCGCTGTCAGAGGTGAGAAGCCGCTATCAGCACGACACCCCATTCTGATTACGCGCAACATCTGCCTCGACCATCATCTTGCACAACTGCTCGAGCGAGGTCTCCGGGTTCCAGCCGAGCTTTTCGCGCGCCTTGTCCGCGCAGCCGATCAGCAGATCGACTTCGGCAGGGCGGTAGAACTTCGGGTTCACGCGAATCAGCGTCTTGCCCGTGCGCACGTCGATACCTTTTTCGTTCTCGTTGCGGCCCGACCATTCGAGCTGGTAACCGGCAGCGGCGAACGCCATCTTCACGAAGTCGCGCACCGTCTCCGTGCGGTTCGTCGCGAGCACGTAGGTGTCGGGTTCATCCGCTTGCAGCATGCGCCACATGCCTTCGACGTATTCGAGCGCGAAGCCCCAGTCGCGCTTCGCATCGAGATTGCCGAGTTCGAGCACGTCGGCTTTGCCGAGCTTGATCTTCGCAACCGTGTCGGTGATCTTGCGCGTGACGAACTCGCGGCCGCGCAGCGGCGATTCGTGATTGAACAGAATGCCGCTTGTCGCGAACATGCCGTACGACTCGCGATAGTTGATCGTCGACCAGTGCGCGAACAGCTTGGCGACGCCATACGGGCTGCGCGGATAGAACGGCGTTTCTTCGCGTTGCGGCACGGCCTGCACCTTGCCGAACATCTCCGACGTCGACGCCTGATAGAAGCGCATCTTCGGGTTCACCGTGCGGATGCCTTCGAGCAGGTTCAGCACGCCCACGCCCGTGACTTGCGCGGTCGTCGAAGGCTGGTCGAACGACACGCCGACGAAGCTCTGCGCCGCGAGGTTGTAGAGCTCGTCGGCCTGCACGGTGTCGAGCAGACGCAGCGTCGAGCCGGCGTCGGTCAGATCGTGCTCGACGAGTTGCAGATTCGGATTGTCCATCACGCCGAGTTCTTCCATCCGCCAGAAATTGACGGAACTGGTGCGGCGATACGTGCCTGTGACCTGATAGCCCTTGCCGAGCAACAGTTTCGTCAGATAGGCGCCGTCCTGGCCGGATACGCCCGTGATGATAGCTTTGCGTTGTGTGGTCATGAGTTGCCTCTCGTCGGGTTGTCGGAAGTGGAGTGAATAGGGGAGACGGCGCGTGGCGAGTCGGCTGCGACGCCGAACAGACGCCGCACGAGCGGATCGATCACCTGAAAATCCTGCTGCGCCTTCACGCGATACAGCTCGGGCTTCGGATGCGCGCCGTCGGACATATGGGTCTTCCAGTCGGCCATTGCGGTGATTTGCGCGTAATGGTCGACGAGCGGGACCTGCTGTTCGGCGGCGACTCGCCGCGTCATCGCGGCCATCTCTGCGAGCCGCGCGTTCAGGCGGCCATCGGGCATCGGGTTCGACGTCTGCAGCACGGGCAGTTTGCCGAGCGCCTGCGCGGTCTTCACGAGATCGGTTTCGGCCTGATAGAACTGCTCTGGCGTCTGGTTGTGCATCACTTCGTTGATGCCGTAGTTGATCGTGACGATCTGCGCATTCGACGCTGCCAGGCGGTCTTTCCACGGGCCGTTGCGTCCCGGGCCTGTGCCGTCGCGCAATTGGGTTGCCATCGTGCCGCCGACGCCTTTGTTCACGACCGACACGCGCCCGCCATATTTCGCGCGCAATGCGTCCTGCAGATACGTCACCGCGTTATCGGCGCGCGGCCCGCAGCGGCCGTCGCTGCACGAAATGCCGAGCGTGGTCGAGTCGCCATAGGCTTCGATCAGCACGTCCGGCTGCGCGCGTTGGTCAGCATGCGCGAGCGCGGCGGCGCAAACGAGCGCGCATAGCGCGGCGCGCGGCATCAGCGCGCGCATCAAGCGCTCGTCCTCGATGCTTCGCGTGTCGCATGCAACGCGGCGTCGGCCTGTTGGCCACGCGTCGCGCTGCCATGAATCAGGCGGAGCTCGAAGCCGAACCACGATGCGCTCGCATAGACCAGCGTGATCGCGAGCGCGAGCGCGGCCGTCACGTAGCGGTTGTAATGCAGCGGCCAGAGTGCGTAGAGAACGCTCAGGTGGATCAGGTAGATCGTGTAGCTGATCGTGCCGATATAGACGAGCACGGGATTGCACAGCACCCGCTTGACGATGCCCTTGCTCTGCAGCGCGATCACGACAACCGATGTGCACAGCAACAGCGACACGCTATACAGCCCGGCATTCGACAGCGGCGTATTGGCCGCGCGAAAACGCGGATAGTGCAGATGCAGCCACGCAAGCACGGCCAGCGCGACGCACACGCCGAGGACGGCCAGCAGCCTGAACGGCGCAAGCGCGTTCGCATCGCGCCGCACGGCGACGGCGAGCAGCGCGCCCGCTGCGAGCAGATCCATGCGGAACGGCGTCAGGTAATAGATCGGCCAGAACGAATCGAACCAGGGCGTCGCGACGGCGCGCAGCACGGGAACGAGCACGATCAGCGCGGCCGCGACATAGCCGAGCGCACGTTCGGGCACGAGCAGGATCACGAACGGCCAGACAATATAGAACTGCTCTTCGACGGCGAGCGACCACAGCACGTTCAGGCTGTCATGACCGCTCTGGTTGAGCGCATCGCCGATATTCGTCGCGAAGAACGCATACCACTCCCAGTGCTGCGCCCAGCCGAAGCCGAACAGCAGCGACGACACCACCATCAGCAGCAGATACGGCGGCAGGATGCGGCGCGCGCGGCGAGCGTAGAAGTAGCTGAAATACGACTGCTGGCGCGCCTTGCGGTCCAGCAGGATGCCGGTGATCAGAAAGCCGCTCAGCACGAAGAACAGGTCGACGCCCATCCACAGCGGCGCCTTCAGCGCGTGCTGCGCGAACACCGCGAGCACGGCGATCGCGCGCAGGCCGTCGAGCTGGACGATGCGTCGGTGATGAGAAGGCGTGGCGGGCAGGGTGCTGGCTGTCATGAGCGTCCGTGTATGCGCCTGATGCGGCAGTCAATGGGCCATGCACGGTGTCGCGAGGCGATCACCATGAAGACGGTAAAAACGGGTTTGATTCTAGGTAAATAAAAACCCTAAAAAACAGGAATGAAATAAACGAATTGATTTGAATAACGGAAAGCGGATTTTCATATCCGCATACGCCCGGTTACACCTCGAAACATCCACGCGACGCGAACCGGTAAGAACTTCGGATCGGATCGCCGTATCGGTAAATGACGGAGCATTTCAAGCAAAAAAATGCCCGAAAAAAATTCGGCGCACATTTTTTCTGCTTTCTTTTCGTGCGTTTCAACCGACGAATAATTTTGAATTATTTGCGATTTTCGTCCTGCATTCTTTGCACTTACCGTTAAGCGCTGATTGGATCAATGGGCATTAACGCCACTGAGCGTATTGCGCCGCCATTCGAATTTCCGCCTTGCATCTGGCGAACACGCATCGTTATCGCGTGCCTTCGTTTCGCCTCGACTGGAGAACTCACGTTGTCCCGACTCACGCTTGCTCGCGCGATGTGCGCGTTTGCCCTTCTCGCGACACTGCATGCGTTCGCCGAACCTGCGCTGAACGTGCAGACGTCATGGATCGGCAATACCTTCGGCTACGGCGACGGCGCGTGGACGCAGATCAACATCACGGCACTCGCCGTCTCGCCCGACGGCAAGGTCTATACGAACGCGCCGTGGGACGAGAGCGGCGCGGAAGCGAGCGTCTATCAGAACGGCAAGATGCTCGGCTTCGCGGGCGGCACGCACGGCTGGGGTAACAGCGGCGGCAACGCGATCGCCATCAACAAACGCTATGCGTATGTGGCTGTCGGCGTCGGCAACGAGAAGGGACATCTCGTGGGGCAGGGCGTGTGGCCGGACAAGGGCCGCCAGTGGTACGGCATCTCGCGGCGCGAGATCGGCGATACCAAGCGCGTCGCCACGTTCCAGGCCGCCGTGAGCAGCATCGATCCGCATGCGAAGGCGGCCGCCGCATTCGCGATGGTCAACGACGTGCCCACGGGCACGCGCGGCGATATCAACGGGCTCGCTGCGAGCGATACGACGCTCTACGCGTCGAATACATCGCAGAACCGCATCGAGGTGTACGACGCCGAATCGATGCAGCGCAAGGCGCAATGGAGCGTGCCGGCACCGGGCCGCATCACGCGCGCGGGCGACGACACGCTGTGGGTGCTGACGGACACGCTCGGCGACAAGCCGAAAGTCGCGCACCTGGATGCAAACGGGCAGCGTCTGAAAGACGAACTGCCGCTGCCCGCCGACACGGTCGCCGTCGATATCGCCGTCGATCCTCAGGGCCGCGTGCTGATCGCCGATAACGGCCCGCGCCAGCAGGTGCTGTTCTTCGGCAAGCGCGACGGCGGCTATGCGCTGACCTCGACGCTCGGCGAGCGCGGCGGCATCTTCTCGGGCGTCGCGGGCAAGCCAGGACCGCAGCGTTTCAACGGACTCACGGGCGTAGGCGTGGATGCGCGCGGCAACGTCTACGTCTCGACCAATGGCATCGGTCCGCGCTTTGAGCCGACGGGAGCGGGCCTCGGCGCGACGCTCGAAAGCTATGCGCCCGACGGCAGGCGCGTGTGGCAGGTGGAAGGGCTGCTGTTCGTCGATGGCGCGTGGATGGACCCGTCGCGGCCCGACAGCGTCTATTCGGGCAACAAGCGCTTCACGCTCGATCTGTCGAAGCCGGCGGGCCAGCAATGGACCTACGCGGGCTTCCTGACGAACCGCTTCAAATATCCCGACGATCCCGTCTTCAACACCGACCAGTGGCCGGGCCTGCCCATCGCCCGCAAGCTGAAAGGCCGCACCTTCCTGTTCCTCACGGACATGTATGCGGACCATCTGAAGATCTATCGCTTCGACGGCGGCCGCGACGGCGAGACGGCGACGCCTTCGGGCTTCATCGCGGGCCGCGAGCGCGCCGTGCTGAAGGTGCCGAACGCACCGAAGGGCGGCGACTGGATCTGGCGCGACAGCAATGGCAACGGCCGCTTCGACGCCGACGAGTTCACGCCGAACACGACGGGCACGCACCTCGCGGGCGGCTGGGGCTGGTGGGTCGACACCAACGGCGACATCTGGCGCGCGCGCGATTCGAAGGGCATCAACCGCTTCCGGTTCGGCGGTCTCGATGCGAAGGGCAACCCCGTCTACTCGTACGCGGACATGACTTCATACCCCGTGCCGCAACCGTTCAGCGAAATCAAACGGGCGATCTACGACCCGCAGACCGATTCGATGTATGTGACGGGCTACACGGCCGAAGCGCCTTTCGACCGTGGCTTCTGGAAGGAAGTGGGCCGCGTGATGGTGCGCTACGACAAGTGGTCGAGCGGCAACCCCGTCGCGCGCTACACGCTGCCGCTGCCGTGGGACACGAAAGCAAAGCCCGTCTCGACGCTGATCGGCCTCACCGTCGAAGGCAGATACGTGTTCGCCGTCGAGCCCGTTGGCACCGTGCACGTCTACGACAAGGACACGGGCACGCCCGTCGGCACGATGCAACCGGGGCCCGAGGTGGGCCACGCATCGGGCTGGGTCGACGTGCCCAACGGCATCAGCGCATATCGCCGCGACGATGGCGAGTACCTCGTGTTCGTCGAGGAAGACGCGCGCGGCAAGGTGCTGATGTACCGCTGGAAACCGGCATCGAAAACATAAGCACGACGCCTCTCCACCCACACGCTACCCAAACCTATGACTGACCAGAAAGGCATCCGATGGATAAAGGCATCCTCAGAAACGTAGTGATCAACCTGATCGGGCTGGTGTTGCCGACGTTTGTATCGCTCGTCACGGTGCCGTCGTACATCAAGCTGCTGGGCGTCGAACGCTACGGCGTGATCAGCCTCGTCTGGACGCTGATCGGCTACTTCAGCATTCTCGACCTCGGCATGAGCATGGCCGCGCAGAACCACATCTCGAAGGCGCGTGCATCGAACGATGAGCAGGCGTGCGAGCAGGTGTTCTGGAGCGCGACGTGGCTGAACCTGGCGACGGGCATCGTCGGCGGGCTCGTCATCTACTTCGGTGCGGCGCTCTATACCGCTTACTTCTCCAAGGTGTCGCCTGAACTGCAGCACGAGGTCTATATGGCGCTGCCGTGGCTCGCGGTGGCGATTCCGCTCGCTAATGTTTCGTGGGTGTTCGCGGGCGCGATCAACGGCGCGGAACGCTTCGGCATCTACAACACGAACCAGACGCTCGGCACCTTCCTGTTCCAGTTGCTGCCGCTCGCCGCCGCCTGGATGATGGGGCCGACGCTGCAGAACGTGCTCGCGGCGGCTGTGGTCGCGCGTTTGCTCGCCGCGATCCTGCTCGGACGCTCCGCGCTCAACGTGCTCGGCATCCGCCATATCCGCGCGCCGCAGTTCAAGGTGGCGAAGGGACTTTTCAACTTCGGCGGCTGGATGCTGATTGCGAGCATCTCGGGGATGGTCGCCGAATCGCTCGACCGCGTGATGCTCGGCACGAGCCTCGGCGCGCGTTTCGTCACGTATTACACGGTGCCGCAGAACCTCGTCACGCGCCTGAACATCGTGCCGACGGCGCTGCAGCGCACGCTGTTTCCGCGTCTCTCGGCAGTGGGCCGCGACGATGCCGACGTCATCATGCGGCAGTCGCTCGAATTCCTGAACGGCGTGTTCACGCCCATTGCGCTCGTTGCGATCATCGTGCTCGAACCGTTCCTGCATGCGTGGGTGGGCAACGAAGTCGCCGATGCGGGCGGTCCCGTGGGCCGCATCCTGATCATCTCCGTGTGGCTCGTCGGTCAGGCAAACCTCGCGCGCATTCTCATTCAATCGCAGGTGCATCCTGCGACAGCCGCGCGCCTCGGTCTGTTCGAACTGCCTTTCTTCGCGGGCGCACTGTGGTTCGGCATTGCGCATTTCGGCCTGACGGGCGCGGCGGTCGTCGTGGCCGCGCGCGGACTGTTCGACTACGTCGCGCTGCTGAAACTGTCAGCCATTCACGCACGTCCGATCGTGCTCGACATGCTCGCGCATCTCGCTTTTCTGGTGGGCACGTTGTGGCTCGCCACCTTGCTCTCCAGCCTGCCGATGGCCATTGCCGCGGGCGCGCTCATCGTGAGCGCGAACGTCGCGTGGTCGCTCACGATGACCCCTGCATTGCGCGATCTTGCGCGTTCGCTGCTTGTGCGTCTGAAGTTGCGACTCAATCCGAGGAATAGCGCATGAACCACGATATCGTTGAAGAAGACCTGCTGCGTCCCACGCCCGTGACGCGCGATGCGGGCCGCGATCTCATCACGACCACGCCCGTTGGCAGGCCGCCCGCAAAACGGCGCGGCGCGCGCAGCGTCGGGCCCGTGCGGGTTGCCATCATTCACGACTGGCTCGTCACCTATGCGGGCGCCGAGCGTGTGCTCGAACAGATCGTCGCGTGTTTTCCGGAGGCGGACATCTTCAGCCTCGTCGACTTCCTCGACGACCGCACGTTCCTGCGCGGCAAGTCCGTGACAACCTCCTTCATCCAGAAGCTGCCGAAGGCGCGCACGAAGTACCGCAGCTATCTGCCGCTGATGCCGCTCGCGATCGAACAGCTCGACGTGTCCGCGTACGACGTCGTGATCTCGAGCAGTCATGCCGTCGCGAAGGGCGTGCTGACAGGTCCGGACCAGGTGCACATCAGCTACGTGCATTCGCCTATCCGCTACGCGTGGGATCTGCAGCATCAGTATCTGCAGCAGTCGAAGCTGACGAGCGGGCCGAAGTCCGCGCTGGCGCGGATGATCCTGCATTACATGCGCAACTGGGATATCCGCACGTCGAATTCCGTCGATGCGTTCGTCGCGAACTCCGAGTTCATCTCGCGACGCATCCACAAGGTTTATCAGCGCGATTCCGAAGTGATCTTCCCGCCCGTCGACGTCGAGTCGTTCTCGCTGTGCGAAGAGAAAGACGACTTCTATCTGACGGCCTCGCGCATGGTGCCGTACAAGAAGATCGACCTGATCGTCGAGGCATTCGCGCGGATGCCGGAGCGCAAACTGGTCGTGATCGGCGACGGTCCCGACATGCAGAAGGTGCGCGCGAAGGCGACGCCGAACGTGCAGATCATGGGCTATCAGCCGTTCAACGTGTTGCGCGATCACATGCGGCGCGCGAAGGCGTTTGTGTTCGCAGCGGAAGAAGACTTCGGCATTTCGGTAGTGGAAGCGCAGGCGTGCGGCACGCCCGTGATTGCGTACGGCAAGGGCGGGGCGCTCGAAACCGTGCGCGACCAGTACGAGTCGCATCCGACGGGGATTTTCTTCAACGAGCAGACGGCCGATTCGATCATCGGCGCGATCGAGGATTTCGCTGACGATCCCGCGCGCTTCCGGCCCGCCGACTGCCGCGCAAATGCCGAGCGATTTTCGATCCGGCATTTCCGCGAGCGCTTCTTCGGCTTCGTGCGCGAAACGGTGCCCGCGTTGCAGGGGGCGACGCTGCCTGTGGATGAACCGCCCGCGAAGGTGAGCGAACCGAAGCCGGCATCGGGCGCCTTGCGCGTGCTTGCGATCGATCAGAGCGGCGTGATGGGTGGCGCCGAACTGTCGCTGCTGGAAGTCGTGAAGGCGCTCAAGGCGCGTGTGCAGGTGGTGCTGTTCGACGACGGACCGTTTCGCATGGCGCTGCATCGCGAAGGCGTGGCCGTCGATGTACTCGATCCCGGCGCGACGCGCGATATCCGCAAGCAGGGCGGCACGCCGCCCATCGCGAAGGCGGTGAAGGGCGTGGCGTCACTGGTGCGCGCGACGGTCGCGCGAGCCCGGCAGAGCGACGTGATCTATGCGAACACGCAGCGGGCGATGGTGATTGGCGCGATTGCGGGACGCTTTGCGCGGCGCCCTGTGGTCTGGCATCTGCGCGATATCGTTAGCCCCGAGCATTTCGGCAGCAAACAGCTTGCGATCATCAAATGGTGCGCGAAACTGGGTCTGGCGCATGTGATCGCCAATTCGGCGGCTTCGGCGCGTGCGTTTGCCGAGCTGACCAGTTTTGGCGACAAGCGCATCGATGTGGTGTTCAACGGCATTTCCGCTGCACCGTTCAGTGCGTTGCGGGATACGCCGCAAAGCGTGCTGCGTGCGCGGCTGAAGCTGCCGCAGGATGCGTTTCTTGTCGGCTCGTTCAGTCGTCTTGCGCAGTGGAAGGGGCAGCATGTGTTGCTCGAGGCGATGGTGCTCAATCCGCAGATGCATGCGGTTCTGGTGGGCGCGCCGCTGTTTGGCGAAGATGCTTACGAGGCGCGGTTACGTGAGTTTGTTGCATCGAATGGGCTTGAAGGACGGGTGCATTTTCTTGGGTTTCAGGATGATGTGGCTGCGTGCATGTGTGCCGTCGATGTGGTTGCGCATACGTCGATTACGCCGGAGCCGTTTGGCCGTGTGATCGTTGAAGGGATGCTGGCGCGGCGGCCGGTCGTGGCGGCACGTGCCGGTGGTGTGGTTGAGATCATCGACGATGGTGTGAATGGGGTGATGTGTACCCCGGGCGATGCGCATGCGCTGGCCGATACGCTTGCTGAGTTGAGGTCGGATCAGGCGCTGCGCGACCGGCTTGTTGCGCGTGGGTATCAGACCGCGGTGCGGAAGTTTGGGACCCAGGCGTATGTCGAAGGCGTGGAGAGGATTCTTGCCAGCGTGGCAAAGGGCGGTGTGTAGGTTTTTTTTGTCTTGCGACGTTTGGGTGGTTTGCTTGTGTTTGTTCTGGCATCCGGAGGGTGGGGTTTGCTGTGCAAGCGGTTTGGTTTGCTCGGGCTTTCGCTGGCATCCGCGATGCGTTATCTAGCTTCACGCGTTGCCCCTGTGCGGGGCGGCACCTACTTTTCTTTGCCGCCGCAAAGAAAAGTAGGCAAAAGAAAGCGGCTAACACCACCAGTTCTAGTGTTTGCCTGAGGGCCCCCAGCCGGTCTTACGCTTCACACGACAATCACGTGACCCATGTACGTTGCCAGCGCTCTTGCGGTGCGCGTCACCCGCTTCACGCTTCCTCAATCAAGCATGCCGCGCCAGATAGTCCACCGCCGCCCAGGTGGCAAACGGTGTGTCGGCCACTGGTGCTCCACACGCCTCACTCCAGACTGATAGCGCAAGCGTTCGACCCTGTAAGAGCGCCGACCTATGCGATGCGACAACCTACACACAGTTTGCCACCTGGGCGGCACATGCCATTCGCTGCCGCCAGCCGTGGTGCGGGTGTTTGAAGTGGGTGAGGCGCTCATTCGAAGCGTTGGCAACGAAGGCGAACAGATACGTTGCCGTGTGAAGCGTAGGACCCTTTGGGGGCCCTCAGGCAGGAAGAAGAATTGGCGGTGTTAGCCGCTTTCTTTTGCCTACTTTTCTTTGCGGCGGCAAAGAAAAGTAGGTGCCGCCCCGCACAGGGGCGACGCGTGAAGCACGCTAACAAACCGCGGATGCCAGCACAAACACAAGCAAACCAAACCGCTTGCACAGCAACCACCACAATCACAAAAATCAACGCGAACCGCGAGCAGACTTCAAACTACTGGACCACTTCATCGCAGGCAACTCCACACAACGATAAAAAACCCACGCAACAGCCAGCGCCACAAGCATAAAACCAAAAGTCGGCAAGATCGACATCTGCAACGCCGAGCGATAGAGCACGGAAGACAGCAGCACAAAAATAGGCAAATGAATCGAATAGAGCGAGAAGCTGAAATCGCCAAATCGAGAAAGCACCCGAATCACAGCCGTATCGTTCTGCCGCCGGCTCTTGAGCGCTTCATTCAGATAGCACGCAAACCCAACAGCCCAAAACTGAAACGCCAGATACTGCCCAAAGCGAAAAGCAACACACCCAAGCATCGTCAGCAAGACAGCCAACCCATACATCAGCCACGGCATGTGCTTACGCGAAGAAGCATCGCCGCGCTTCAGCTGCAATTCAGCGATCCATGCCCCGAGCATCCAGGAGAACCAGAACGACGTAAAGAACTGCAGATCATGACGCTCGAACACAAAAACCGAACCGATATTAACGAGCGCCACGATCCCAAGCACAGGCAAGATCCCAAGCCGGCGCCGCAGCGCAAAAACCAGCGGATAAACCGCATAAAACTGCACTTCGAGCGACAGCGTCCACAGCGCGCCGTTCGAGCCATACGTCTTGCCGGCCACGCCTTGCAGCGAAAACAGATTGACAAAAAATGCTTGCGGCCCGATATCGAGAATCTTGTGATTGACGGGCGGAAAGTGCAGGCTGGCCCAGTCAAGCGCAAGCGTGAGCAGCAGCGCGGCAAACAGCACAGGGTAAATGCGCGCAAACCGCCGCGCCCAGAAATTCATCGCATTGAGCCGATACGCCGAATTGTTCGCGAGACGCTGCGCAGCGCCACGATGAATGCAATACCCGCTAATAACGAAAAAAATCGGCACCCCTGCCGAGCCCCACGCAATGGGCAGCGTCAGGTACGCAACAATCGTATTCAGATCGAATGATTTGCCCGCCACATGGTGAAAGCTCTGCATGCCCACCCATTCGACCTGGCGGCAATGAAAATAAGCCACCAGCAACGCGGCAAAACCACGCATCGCGTCGATGACATGTTCCTTCCCGGCGACCTTCGCCTCGCTGCGCGCCGCCGGCGCAAAGGACAGGGACGAGCCGGTGGCGTCCAGTGCTGTGTCGCTCATGCGCGGTCCTTGATCGTTGATGAATGAATTGGCGCACCGCCCTTACGACGCAGCACGCCCGCTTGCGTATCGTAGGTGAAAGGGCGTGCAAAAAATCGATAAGAAATGATTCGAATTATTCAGGCTGTCATATTGTCAATGGCCTGTCGAAACCGACGGAAATTCAAATAGACACCTGAATTATTTGACGTTTTTTTCGTGTTACGTTCATGCGGGGAAAACTTCTGACAGGGGTGGGGTCATGAACCTGCATTTGATCGCCGGCATCGCCGTGTTGCTACTACTCGTTGCCGTGTCCGCGTACCGTGAAGCATTGCGCAACGAGCCGATCAGTCGTATCCGGATGAACCCGGAAAAGATGCCGCAGTTCGAAGAACACGAATAAGCGCATGTGGGCGACGCTCGCCCTCGGCGTGATTGGCAAGATTTACGCGCCGCATGCATGGCGATTCAGATTGTTCACGTCATTCTTTCCGCATGAAGTTCAAATATCGGAACGACGCATTGGAAATGAACAATTTGAATTAATTTCAACAGGGCGCTATCAGTCCTTTCAAATAATTTTGCGCTAGTCTTTTCCAGCACGACAATGCGCGCCTCTCACGGCGATTGCATACATTCAATCAACCGAGTGGAAATGCATACCATGCTGAAAGTCACAAAAGCCGTCTTTCCTGTAGCGGGCCTCGGCACACGTTTTCTGCCCGCCACGAAGGCGAGCCCGAAGGAGATGCTGCCCATCGTCGATAAACCGCTGATCCAGTACGCGGTCGAAGAAGCGATCGCGGCAGGCATCACCGAAATGATCTTCGTCACAGGCCGCAGCAAGCGCGCGATCGAAGATCACTTCGACAAGTCTTATGAAATCGAGGCGGAACTCGAAGCGCGCGGCAAGGAGCAACTGCTCGATCTCGTGCGCAGCATCAAGCCGGCGAACGTCGATTGCTTCTACGTGCGTCAGGCAGAAGCGCTCGGCCTCGGCCATGCCGTGCTGTGCGCCGAAAAGCTGGTCGGCGAGAGCCCGTTCGCCGTGATCCTCGCCGACGACCTGCTGCACAGCGAACAGCCTGTGATGAAGCAACTGGTCGACGTGTTCAACCACTATCACAGCTCCGTGGTCGGTGTCGAAACCATCGCGCGCGAAGCGAGCCGCTCGTATGGCGTGGTCGATGGCAAGGAGTGGGAAGAGGACGTCATCAAGCTGTCGGGCATCGTCGAGAAGCCGGCACCCGACAAGGCGCCGTCGAATCTCGGCGTGGTCGGCCGCTATGTGCTGATGCCGACCATCTTCAAGCACATTCGCGCGTTGAAGCCGGGCGCGGGCGGCGAACTGCAACTCACGGACGCGCTGCAATCGCTGCTGACGGAAGAGCAGGTGCTCGCGTATCGCTACTTCGGCACGCGCTTCGATTGCGGCAGCAAGCTCGGCTATCTGAAGGCGACCGTCGAATTCGCGCTGCGTCACCCGGAAGTGCGCAACGAGTTCGAGGACTACCTGCAAAGCTATCTGCCGTTGCATCTGACGGCTGCCGCCGCCTGAAAGCAACGCCTGCGGCAACGACGGCGCGTCTACCGGCCGTCGCGCTGCAGGTCAGTCGGTGCAAGCGCGCGCGTCATCCGGACGACGCGGGCCCGCTGGCCGACGATGCGCGTGCGAGTATTGCGCGCACATCGTCGTCGGTGGTTTCGCTGAAGTCCGAATAAAACTGGCTGACGCTGAAGAAGAGTTCCGGTGCGCTCACGCAGACATATTCGTCGACGTCATCGCCAATGCGCCCGGCCGCGTCGTACGGCGCGACGGGCAACGCGGCAACGATCTTCGCCGGCGCGCGTGCGCGCAAGGCACGCGCGGCTACCTTCATTGAAGCGCCCGTCGCGAGCCCATCGTCGACGATGATCGCGACGCGGCCCGTCACCTCGACGCTCGCGCGCCGCGGGTCGCAAAACAGTGCCTCGCGCCGCGCGAGTTGCGCTTTCTCATCCGCGAGCACGCGTTCGAATTCGGGCTGCGATACGCCCGTTTCGCGCATCAGTTCTTCGTCCACATACAGCGCATCGCCCGATGCGATCGCGCCCATTGCCAGCTCGCATTGCCAAGGCACGCCGAGCTTGCGGACCACGAGCACGTCGAGCGGCGCGCCCAGCGCACGCGCGACTTCATACGCAACGGGCACGCCGCCGCGCGGCAACCCGAGCACGACGACATCGTCGCGTTGCGCGTAATGCTTCAGTTGATCGGCGAGCGCACGGCCCGCGTCGGCGCGATCCGCAAATCGACGGTGCATGATTCGCTCCCACGTCCGCTACCTCTACGTCATTCACTATAGGACGTTGAGCATCGACAGTGCCGATTCCTGCAGCGCGCGCAACACGCGGTTGAGCGCGGCTTCCGACGTTTCCTTGCCCATCGGCATGTTCGTGCTGAGCGCCGCGACGACTTCGCCATGACGGTTCTTCATCGGCACGGCGACGCCGCGCACGCCGATATCCAGCTGCTGCTCGATCACCGCGAACCCGTCGGCCTGCGCGCGGCGGACCTTTTCGAGCAGGCCCGTCTTGTTCGTGACCGTGTGCGGCGTGAAGGGCGTCAGCTCGGCGTCGTTGAGCCACGCCCGCATCGCTTCCTGATTGCGGTGATACGCGAGCAGCACGACGCCGGGGGAGGTAAGTGGGGCGGGCACGCGCGCGCCGAGCACGAAACCCGTCGTCATCACGCGCGACGTGCCGTTGCGCGCGATGAACACCAGTTCCCAATCGTCGAGCACGCTTACGTAGACGGATTCGTTGATCGTCGCGCTCAGTTGCTGAAGGTACGGCTGCACGGTCTTCGGCAGCCGCGCCGAATCGAAATACGACCAGCCGACGCGCAGCACGCGCGGTGTCAGCCCGTACAGCTTGCCGTCGCCCTGCACATAGCCGAGATGCTCGAGCGTCAGCAGATAGCGGCGCGCGGCCGTGCGGGTCATGCCCGTCAGTTGGGCGGCCTGGCTCGGCGTGAGCCGGGCGTGTTCGCTGTCGAACGACTCGAGGATCGCAAGGCCTTTTTCGAGGCCAGCGATCCAGTCGCGTTTGTCCAATGGCGGTCGGTTCATGGCAATCGTTCCCTGATTTTGCGCGGCTAACGTATCGGTATGCGCGATTATCGCTCACTTATCGCCTTACGACGCGCCGTTTGTTGATCTCGCCAGCCGCAGAGGGAACGCCGCCTCGATCGCTTCCGAATCCGGCGGAAAACACCGCCGGCAGTGTATGCGCCACACGACACCCGGCCTGGTGCTAACCCGCGAAGCGCGCGTTAATCGCACAGAAACGTGCGATTAACGCACGTTCCGGGCACCAGGAGCATTGCCCACCCCATGGCGCTTGCCTATTCTTGAGCCACCTTAGCGCTTCCGGCCGCGCCGCACCGGATGGGCACATCGGATGCGTTTCGCAGCGGCATCACAGGTTTCATCGAGAAAGGTTCTGCCATGAGTCACGCCACGAATCAGCCTTGCATCATCTCCGTCGCGATCACGGGTTCCGTGCCGCGAAAGAAAGACAACCCGGCGGTGCCGATCTCGATACCCGAGCAGGTCGAGAGCACGCATGAAGCCTATGAAGCCGGCGCAACCCTCGTGCATCTGCACGTGCGCGACGAAGAAGAGCGCTCGAGTTCCGACCGCAGTAGCTTCGCGAAGCTGCAGGAAGGCATCCGCAAGCATTGCCCGGACATCATCATCCAGTTTTCGACGGGCGGGCGCGGGCGTTCGTTCGAGCAACGCGGCGCGATGCTCGATCTGCGGCCCGATATGGCGTCGCTGGCCACGGGTTCGGTGAACTTCCCGACCACCGTCTACGAGAATCCGCCCGATTTCGTCCGCACGCTCGCTCAGACGATGCTCGATCACGACGTGAAGCCCGAAATCGAAATCTTCGATCTGGCCATGCTGTACAGCACCGTCGATCTCGTGCAACAAGGGCTGTTGAAAGAGCCCGTGCATGTGCAGTTCGTGATGGGTGTGAAGAACGCGTTGCCCGCGCGACGCGAGATTCTCGAATTCGAAGTGGCGCAACTGCAGAAGCTGCTGCCGAGTGCGACATGGACGGCAGCGGGCATTGGCCGGCATCAGCTCGAAGTGAATTACTGGACGCTCGAAATGGGCGGCCATTGCCGCACGGGTCTCGAAGACAACGTGCGCTGGGACAAGGACACGCTCGCAAAAAGCAATGCGCAACTCGTCGAGCGCGTCGCGAAGCTATGCGGCGAATACGGCCGTCCTGTCGCGACGGCGAAGCAGGCTCGCGAGCTGCTGGCACTCAAGCCCGCTGCATAAACACGATTCCGCCCGATTCCCGACCCAAGCCCTATCATGCTTCGCTCCATTGCCACCGTGTCGGTTAGCGGCACGCTCGTCGAGAAACTCGCTGCGATTCGTGCAGCGGGTTTCGACGGCGTCGAAATTTTCGAAAACGATCTGCTGTACTTCGACGGCTCGCCCGCCGACATCCGCAAGCGTTGCGCCGATCTCGGCCTGCAGATCACGCTGTTCCAGCCGTTCCGCGATTTCGAGGGCGTGTCGAAGGAGCGGCTCACCCAGAATCTGAACCGCGCGCAGCGCAAGTTCGAACTGATGCACGAACTCGGTACGGATCTCGTGCTCGTGTGCAGCAACGTCAATCCAAACGTGATCGCGGACGATGCGCTGATCGTTGATCAGCTCGGACAGCTTGCGTTGCTCGCTGAACGCGAAGGCGTGCGTGTGGGCTTCGAAGCGTTGGCGTGGGGCAAGTACATAAACTCGTATCGACATGCATGGCAGCTCGTCGATGCCGTCGATCATCCGAGTCTCGGCCTGATACTCGACAGCTTCCATACGCTGTCGATCGATGACCCGATCGATCCCATCGCGGAGATTCCGGGCGATCGCATCGCCTTCGTGCAGATTGCCGATGCACCGCTGCAGAAGATGGACGTGCTCGAATGGAGCCGACACTATCGATGCTTCCCCGGACAAGGCGATCTCGATGTCGCCGGCTTTGCTGACCGCGTGCTCGCGACGGGTTATCAAGGCCCGTTCTCCCTCGAAATTTTCAACGACGGTTTTCGCGCCGCACCGACGGCCGCGACGGCCGCCGATGGCTACCGCTCATTGCTGTATCTCGAAGAGCAGGCCGGGCTGAAGGGCGCCCGCTCGAAGGACGGCCAGCCGCTCTTCACGCCGCCTGCGCCGCCCGCGCATTCGGGCTTCCAGTTCATCGAGTTCGCCGTCGATTCGACCAGCGCGCCGCGTCTTGCGCAGCGCTTCGCCGAAGCGGGATTCCATGCCGCGGGCAAGCATCGTTCGAAGGACGTGACGCTGTATCAGCAGGGCGGGGCGTCGATCGTGCTGAACGCGGAGACTGATTCGTTCGCCAGTGAGTTCTTCCATCGGCATGGGCTGTCGCTATGCGCGTCTGCGTTTCAGGTCGACGATGCGGCGCGCGTGTTCGAGCGCGCGACGTCGTTCGGCTATGCACCGTTTTCGGGCCGGGTCGGTCCGAACGAACGCGTCGTGCCGGGCGTGCGCGCGCCCGATGGCAGCCTGCATTACTTCGTCGATGCGCGGCCCGACGAGCCGACGCTCTATGAAGCCGACTTCGTGCTGAACGCGCATGACAGCGAACGCACGCAAGCGGTGCAGGGCGAGTTGAAGCGCATCGATCACGTGTGTCTCGACCTGCCCGCCGACACGCTCGATACGTGGATTCTTTATTTCAAGGCCGTGTTCGGTTTCGACGCGGAGCCCGCCTGGTTGCTTCCCGATCCTTACGGACTCGTGCGCAGCCGCGCGGTGCGCAGCGCAGACGGATCGGTGCGGATCGTTCTCAACGCATCGGTGGACGGACGGACTTCGACCGCGCAATCGCTTCACACGTATCGTGGATCGGGCCTCAATCACGTCGCATTCGACACCGACAATATTTTTGCGGCCGTCGAACAGTTGCGCGCACGCGACGTTCAGCTATTGCGAATCCCGTCGAACTATTACGATGACCTTGAAGCGCGATACGATTTCGCCGACGGCGTGGTGAAGCAGATGAAAGAGGCCCACGTCCTTTACGACAGGGACGCGCAGGGCGGCGAGTTCTTCCATGTGTACACCGAGCAGATGGATGGCCGCTTCTTTCTGGAGGTCGTGCAGCGCAAGGGCGGTTACGACGGATACGGCGCAGTCAATGCGCCTGTGAGACTCGCTGCGCAGGCCCAGCGCAAGCACAGCTAGGCGCAACGGTATGCAGTGAAGGATCGCGCGGCACGATAGTGGTGGTTACCCGTAGCGATCCGCGCGGCATCCGGATTTTCCCGCATGACTTCAGCTTTTCGCACTACCCGCAGCACCGGCGGCGACGGCACGCGTTTGTCCTGCCGCCGACAAAACGATGCGACGCATCGTCATAACACTCAATGACAAAGGATCAGGAGATGAAACGACGTTACCCCGAAGTCAAAGCCGCTCTGGCTGGCGCAGCGATGCTGGCCACGCTGCCTGCGTTCGCGCAAAGCAGCGTGACGCTGTACGGCATCGTCGATAACGGCATCGGTTATCAGTCGAGCTCGACGACGCTCGGTTCGACCACGGGCGGACATTCGGCCTTCAAGATGGTCACGGGCGTATGGGCGGGCAGCCGCTTCGGCCTGAAGGGCGCAGAAGACCTCGGTGGCGGTACGAAAGCGATCTTCACACTGGAAGAAGGTTTCAGCGCGAACAACGGCGCGATGTCGACGAACAACCTGATGTTCAGCCGCCAGGCGTTCGTCGGCGTGACGAACGCCACGTACGGTTCGCTGACGGCTGGCCGCCAGTACGCGTCGTACTACCAGTTGCTGTCGCCGTATAGCCCGACGACGTGGCTGACGGGTTTCTACGGCGCGCACGCGGGCGACGTCGACGGTCTCGATACGATCTATCGCGCGAACAATACGCTGCTGTACATGTCGCCAACGCTGTACGGCTTCAAGTTCAGCGGCTCGTATTCGTTCGGCGGCGTGCCGGGCAGCGCGTATCAGGGCTCGACGTGGAGCACGGCGGTCCAGTATTCGCAAGGCCCGATCGGCATCGCGGTGGGCTTCTCGAAGATCAACAACTCGAACGTGAATGGCGGCACGTTCGGCACCGATACGACGACGTCGAACGCGGGCGCGCAGGCGGGTGTGTCGGCCGTGACCAATGGCTACCAGTCGGCACGCGCGCAGCAGCGCTTCGCCGTCGGCGGGGGCTATACGTTCAACAGCCAGTTCGACATCACGGCGACGTATTCGAACGTGCAGTACATTCCGGGCATCGGGTCGGGCTTCCACGACCTGTCGATCTGGAACTCGGGCGGCATCGTGCTGCACTGGAAGCCGACGGCTGCATGGGACTTCGCGACGGGCTACGCCTACACGCGCGCGACGAAGGCCAACGGCATCTCGAGCAACGCGTCGTATTCGCAGGTCAACCTGTCCGAGTACTACTCGCTGTCCAAGCGTACGGGTCTGTATGCGTTGCAGGCATATCAGCGCGCGAACGGCCAGACGCTCGGCACGAACGGCCGCACCATCATCAACGCGACGGCGACGATCGGCGATGGCTTTAACTCGACGCCTTCGTCATCGCGCAGCATGGTCGGTGTGGGCGTCGGCATCGTGCATCGGTTCTGACGCTGGTTGAAGTTGCAGAAGCAGGACAGGGCGCCGCGCTTGCGGCGCTTTTTTCGTTTTGTGCGTGGCGATGTGCGTTGCGCTCGCATTCGATTCGGGAGCGTCGCTTGCTGCTCGCATCGGCTGGCGGAGTCCGTTGCTTGCCGCGCCGAAATGGTGCGATGACAGGAAACGGCCATCGTCCGGGCGCAAGATTGAGGTAGGCAGCGCAACGTCGCCCGGCATGAAGGTGCTCAGCGGCTGCTACAATCCTGCGTCATTGCAATGAAGGTGAAGACATGGGCTTTGAACAACTGGCGAAGCTGAGGGACGAACTCGCCAAGCAGGCAAAGGCGCAGCGCAAGGAAAAGCAGGCTGCGGACAAGCCGGCTCCTCACACGGGCGGCAAGGATCAGAAGGCGAAGGACGCTGGTACGCGCGACGCTAATCCGCGCGACGCAAAATCCCGGGACCCGCGACGGGCACCCCGGCCTGCGGATGCGAAGACGCACGGCAAGCCGGCGCCGGCTCGCCCGGCGGCAAAGCAGCAGAATCCCGTCGATCCCGTCGTGCATACGATCGGCAAGCTGCAGAAGCGTTTTCCGTTGGCCTTTCCGAAGAATCCTGCGCCGAAGGTGGCGCTGAAAATTGGCATTCTCGACGATCTGCTCAAGCAGGCCGGCGAACTGAAACTGACCGAGCAGGAAGTCCGCGATGCCGTGAGCACCTGGTGCCGTGGCAGCCGATATTGGGCGAGCTTGACGGAAGGCGCGTCGCGTGTAGATCTGAATGGCGCGGAAACGGGCAAGGTCACCGCGTCGGAATCTGCGTTCGCGCGACGCCGTTCGGGTGGACGGAACAAGCCTGCTGCAAAGTCTGGTGAAGATGCCGGTGTGGTTGCGGCTGCGAAGCCCGCGGATGACGCGGCTGCGGCGCAGACGGACGGTGAAGGAAATACGCCGGCTGCGGATCAGGCGCAAGGTTGATCGGGCGAGTTGTTGAGGGTTGAGGCTGGAGGGAGCGGTAGTTGGTTTGCTGCTGCCTGTTTGTGATTTTACATAATCTTAATTATCAACATTCTGTCTGTAGGTCCCAAATAGAAATGTCGGGTTTCTAAACGCCGACAAGCTTGTCAGCTGCTCCTCGATCAACCACACAGCCAACCCGTTTGGCGACAGCGCACGGGCATCTCAGAACGCTGAGATCGGCCTCTATGCTGGCACCCTGTACACCCGGCGACACGTCCCGGCAAAAAGCTCCCGCAATTGCGCTTCACTCGCAGCAGGCAAAGCACCAACCACATCCGCAACCATCTGTTCGAAACTCGCAGAGAGACTTCCGACGGGCAAATTGCTCGCAAACATCGAACGCGAGAAGCCGAACATCTCGACCGCCTCGCGAATGACTCGCCGATTACTGGCACTGTCCCACACGCCACCCTTAAGGCCGGGCTCCGACACTTTCAGATGCACGTTGCCGCAATCGGCCAGCGCCGCCATCCCCCGACGCCATATTGCAAGACCGGCATCCGAGCGATCTAGCGGAAGCCCCAGATGATTGAGCACGATGATCGTGTCCGGGACGCCGCGTGCGACTTCGGCTGCCTCCTCCAGATGCCAGTAAGGCACCCGCAGATCCCACGACAGGCCGAAGCGTTCCAGCGTTGCCAGTCCGCGCAGCCAGGCCTCGTCCTGCATGGTGCCCGGCTCGCCGCGCACGCTCGCCTGCGCGTGCGTCGAGGTCACGGGTTTGGACCGCACGCCGCGCACCAGCGGATCGGCCGCGTGCGCGGCGAGTACCTCTGCGCAATCGTGCTGCGTGAAATACACGTGTGCGACCGCGACTGACGGCAAGCCCTCGCGCGCGTTGAGCCGCGCGACGAAGCCGTTCTCCGCGACCTGCTCACGGCGCGAGCGCTCCGCTTCGACATGCACCGTGCCGATCACCTGGAAGCCCGCCGTCGCCGCGCGATAATCCGCCGGCAGAAAATCACGGCAGATCGCGCGATAGTCGCCGAGAAAGAACTGCGGATTGTAGGCGTCGGTCAACCACGGATAGTGACCGTCCGACAGATCAAAGAAATGATGATGTGCGTCGAAGATCGGCAGGTCGAAACCGATGCTGTTTT
The DNA here is from genome assembly GCF_013426915.1 of Paraburkholderia sp. PGU19. Lineage (GTDB taxonomy): Bacteria > Pseudomonadota > Gammaproteobacteria > Burkholderiales > Burkholderiaceae > Paraburkholderia. The sequence goes on along the minus strand of NZ_AP023179.1, from coordinate 1,901,679 downwards.
GCGAGCGTGCGTTCATGGCGTTATTCAGAGAGCAAGGCACGGACGGTCGATGTCAGGCTTCATCGATTGACGAGCCGCGCGGGAATCGACAGCACCAGCAGCGCGCCCGCGAAGAGCACAGCGCACATCAGCCAGATCGACGCCTCGCTGGTGCCCGTCAACTGTTTCACCGTGCCAACGATATACGGCCCGAGAAAGCCGGACAGATTGGCCAGACAGTTGATCAGCGCGATGCCCGCCGCCGCCGCCGCGCCGCTCAGGAGCGCCGTCGGCAGGCTCCAGAACATCGGTGGAATGGCGAGTATGCCGAAGTTCGCTACGCAGAGCGCGAGTATGCCGAGCGCGGGCTCGTGCTGCCAGATCACCGTCAAGGCCAGCCCCACTGCACCAATCAGGAACAGCGTGGCCAGATGCCAGCGGCGCTCGCCATGCCGGTCCGCGCTGCGGCCGAACAGGACCATCGCGGGAATTGCACATAAGCTCGGCAGCGCGGACAGCAGGCCGATATGCAGGTCGCTGGCGACGCCCATGTTCTTGATCAGCGTGGGCATCCAGAAGCCGAGGCCGTACATCGCGAAAATGTTCGCGAAGAAGATCAGGCACATCACGGCGAGGTGACGATTGGCGAACATCTCGCGCATCGACAGATGCGGCTTATGGCGTACCTCGTTTTGCATCACGCGCAGCAGATTGGCGCGCTCGCTGGCATCGAGCCACTGCGCATCCTCGATCCTGTCGTCGAGCGTCGCAAGGATCAGCCCCGCCACGGCGATGGTCGGAAGCGCCTCGAGCAGAAACATCCACCGCCAGCCCGCGAGGCCCCAGACGCCCGGCATGGACTGCAAGATCCAGCCGGACACGGGACCGCCGATCAGCCCGGACAGCGCCAGCGCGATATAGAACACGCCCATCACGCGGCCGCGCCGATGCGCGGGAAACCAGATCGTGAGGTAATAAATGACGCCGGGTATGAAGCCCGCCTCCGCCACGCCGAGCGCGAAACGCGCGGCATAGAACTCCCACGGCGTGCTGACGAACATCATCAGGCCGGATACTACACCCCAGCTCACCATGATGCGCGCCAGCCAGCGGCGGGCCCCGACGCGGTAGAGAATCAGGTTGCTCGGGACTTCGAAGAAAAAATAGCCAACGAAAAAAATGCCCGCACCGAAACCATACATCGCGTCGCTCAGGCCGAGCGTTTGCGCCATGTGCAGCTTGGCGAAACCCACGTTGACGCGGTCGATCGACGCGGCGAGATAGCCGAGCATCAGCACCGGCAAGAAGCGCCACGCGATCTTGCGGAAGAGCCGATGCTCTTCGTCCACCGCCATCGCGCCAGTGTCCACGTCCGCACTGGATGAACTGCCTGAGAAAGATGAGGTCATGACGTCTCCTGCCGCTTCGCCGGATCGCGAGCGTTTTATGATGGTCGAGTGGTAGCGGGGATGGGCGCGCAGGGTTCACGCGCGGGTTCAAACGATGCTCAGCGGCCCCAGCGCAAGACCAGCGGGTCAAGCCTGCGCGCCACCTTCAGCAGCCCTTCGCGTACCTTGGGATGCATCGGTGCGAGCGGATGACGCACCGCGTCCGAGCGGATCACGCCGCCCTCCTTCATCAGCGTCTTGCAGGCCGCAAGCCCGCACTGGCGGTTCTCGTAGTTGATGAGGGGAAGCCATTGCTGATAGAGCGCCGCAGCCTGTTCGGTGTCGCCAGACGCATACGCATCGACGATCTTGCGGATGCCGTCCGGATAGCCGCCGCCCGTCATCGCGCCCGTCGCGCCCGCATCGAAATCCGGGATCAACGTAATCGCTTCCTCGCCGTCCCAGGGGCCGACGATCGCATCACCGCCCAGTTCGATCAGCTCGCGCAGCTTCGAGGCCGCCTGCGCGGTTTCGATCTTGAAGTACGACACGTGCTCGACTTCCTTCGCCAATCTGGCGAGAAACGGCGCGGACAGCGGCGTGCCCGCCACGGGCGCGTCCTGGATCATGATGGGGATGTCGATCGCATCCGACACGCGCTGGTAGAACGCCTCAATGTCGCGCTCGCTCACGCGAATCGTCGCGCCGTGATACGGCGGCATCACCATGACCATCGCGGCGCCCGCGAGTTGCGCCGCACGGCTGCGCCCGGCGCAGATCTGCGAACTGAAGTGCGTGGTCGTGACGATCACCGGCACACGGCCCGCGACGTGTTCGAGCACGGTGCGCTGCACGGTCTCGCGCTCGGCGTCGGAGAGCGCGAACTGCTCGGAAAAGTTCGCAAGGATGCACACGCCATGCGAGCCGGCGTCGATCATGAAATCGATGGCGCGTTTCTGGCCTTCGAGATCGAGCCGCCCGTCCTCGTCGAAAATGGTGGGTGCGACGGGGAACACGCCGCGGTAGGTCGTTGCAGTCATGCTAGAGACGTCTCCTGTGTAAGTGCCTAGATGCGATAGAGCGCGCACGCGTTGTCGTAGAAGAGCGCGAGCCGCTCCTCGCGCGTGCAACCCGCGACGATCGTCTTGAAGCCGCTGAACAGATCGTCGAGCGTCACCACTAGACTGTCGACGGGAAAGTTGCTCGCGAACAGACAACGCGCAGTGCCGAAGCAGGCGATCGCATCGCGCACGATGGGACCGTTGCGCGCCACGCTCCATGCAGCGCCCTGCTCGCCGATACCTGAAATCTTCAGCCAGACATCGGGATGGCGCGCCAGCGCATCGAGCGCGCTGCGCCACGCGGCAAGCGCTTCGTCGCTGCGGTCAGCAGGCAAACCCGTGTGATTCACGACGATCCTCGTGCGCGGAAAGTCGCGCGCGAGTTCGGCCGCTTCTTCAAAATGCCACCATGGCGCCTGCAGTTCGAACATCAGGCCACTTGCTTCAAGCAGCGCGTAGCCGCGCCGCCAGCCTTCGGAACGCATCGAGCCGGGCGCGCTGAAATCGCGGCGATGCGCGGCGCGCGGCACGGTCGCGGGCTTGTGCCGCACGCTGCGCACGAGCGGTAGATCACGGTAAGCGGCGAGCACGTCGGTCACGTCGTCGCGGTCTAGCCAGATCTGCGCAGCCATCGCGCTGGGCAGACCCGTTCGCTGATGCAGCGCCGTGGCCCAGCGCGCTTCGCCCGTGGGATCGCGCGGGTCCCACTCCCCTTCCATCATCACCGTCTTGACGATGCGGTGATTGCCCGCTCGCGCGAAATAATCGTCGGGCAGGAAGTCATGGCAGATCGCTTCGTAATCGCCGTAACGAAATGGGATGCGCGGCACGTCGCGCAGCCACGGATGATAGTTGCGCTCCAGATCCCAGAAGTGATGATGCGCATCGACGATGGGCAGGTCCGCGTCATCGCCGCTATGCAGAAAGCGCTGTCGCAAGGCCTCGATGTGCTCGTGCATCATGGCGTCAGCCCAGACGGTCCTGCGCCATGCGCACGGCGATGTCGAAGGCCTTTTGCGTCGCGCCCACGTCGGCCTTGCCCTGGCCGTGGATGTCGAACGCGGTGCCGTGCGCGGGCGTGGTGATCGGCACTGGCAGGCCGCCATGCACTGTCACGCCGCGCCAAAAGCCCATCAGCTTCATCGCAATCTGGCCCTGGTCGTGGTACATCGTGACCACGCCGTCGAACGCCTTCTGGTCGCGCGCACGCACGAAGATCGTATCGGCCGGGAACGGGCCCTGCGCGTCGTAACCGAGCGAGCGCGCCTTGTCGACGGCGGGCGCGATCACGTCCAGTTCCTCGCGGCCGAACGCGCCATTGTCGCCGTTATGCGGATTGAAGCCGCACACCGCGATGCGCGGCGAAGCAATACCCGCCCGCTTCAGGCCATCGTTGATCAACTGGATCGCACCGATGATGCGCTGCTCCGACAGCCGCGCGCTGACATCCTTCAGTGCCATGTGCGAGGTGACGCGCGAGGTCCACAGTTCGTCGAGCACGTTGAATTCACAGAATGCGCCGCTGTAATCAAGCTGGCGCGCGAACCACTCCATTTCGTCGCTCGTCTCCATGCCCGCCATGTGCAACGACGTCTTGTTGACGGGGGCGAACATCATCGCGTGGGTGCGCTTGTCTTGCGTCAGGGCCAGCGCCTTCCTGAAGGCTTCGAGGCTGTAGCGCCCGCCCCGCTCGGTCGAAACGGCGCGTTCGTATGGGGCATCGTCGGCGAGACGAAAATCGATCAGCGAAGGCACATCGGTATCGCGCGGGGCATCGGTTTCGCTTTTGACCACGGTGTAGTCGAAGCGCTGCTGCGCGATCTCCATGCCTTTATCCAGCTCGCGTTTGTCGCCGATGATGAGCAGATCGGCGCGCGCGCGGTTTTCGGGCCGCGCGAGCAAACGCGCGATGAGTTCGGGACCGATGCCGGCCGGGTCGCCAAGCAGGACTGCAATACGAGGTTTCATCGTAGTTTTGCCTTTTGAGTGTCAGCGCGTGCGGCGCAGGTCGATCGCCAGTGAGCCGGCGATATACACCATTGCACACGCACTGTAAAAATGCAGCACCGCATCGAAGGAGCCGGTGCGTTGAAGAATGAAGCCCGTGATAAGCGGAATCGAGATGCCGCCGACGCTGCCCGCACAATTCATGCATGCGCCTAGCAGGCCCACGCGTCCCGGACTGGCGAGCAGCGATGGCAGGCTCCAGTAGAGGCTGCCCCACAACAGCATGAACGATGCCGCGCACAGCACCGCGATGGCCGTCACGGGCGATGAAATGCCCGGCAGCGCGGCAAACACCGCCAGCGTCGTAAGACCCGATAGCGCGATCATGCCCTTCACGACCTTGCCGCGCGAGAAGCCCCACGAGCACAACGCGTCGCACAGGAAGCCTCCCGTCAGTGAGCCACAGGCGCCCGCGAGGAAGATGAAGAACGTGGCGGCGCCGATTTGCGACAGGCTCAGGCCCCGTGCCTGCGTCAGATAGGTCGGGCCCCAGGTCAGCAAGCCGAAAAAGATCATCGCCCAAGCCATGCGACCCACGCACATCGCCACCGTCGAGCGCAGCGGCAAGGGCGCGTCCTGCGTGTGCGCGCTCGCCTGAATCGCGGCGCTGGCCTGTGCGGGTGCGCCGTCGCGGATATGCTCCAGTTCCGCCGAGTTGACGCCCGGATGCTTCGCGGGATCGTCGCGCAGATAGCGCCACGCCAGCCATCCGCATGCGATGGTCGCGAGGCCCGCGACCACGAACGCCGTGCGCCACGAGCCGAACATCAGGATCAGGTTCGAGATGGCCAGCCCGCCGATCGCCGCGCCGAGCGGCGAGCCGGCATCCATCAATACCGCGCCGCGCGCGCGTTCCTTCTTCGAGAGCCACAGCGCGTTGAGCTTGCTGCCCGCGGGAAACAGCGGCGCTTCAGCGGCGCCCAGCCCGACGCGCATGAAGAGCATCGACAGACCGCCCGTCGCTGCGCCCATCAGCGTCTGAAACAGGCCCCACAGCACCGTTGCGCATGCGACCACCTTGCGCGGCCCGAAGCGGTCGATCAGCCAGCCGCCGGGAATCTGCAGCAACGCATACGACCAGAAGAAGCTGGAGAGAATGAGGCCCTGCATCGCGGGCGAGAGTGTGAACTCTTTCGCGATGGTGGGCATCGCGATCGACAGCGAGATGCGATCCACCAAATTGATCAACGTGATGAGAAACACCACGCCGAAGATGCGCCAGCGTACGCTGGTCGAGTGCTGTGCCGATGCTGCATCGCGCGTCGCCGCGCGGGCCTCCATCCTGCTCTCCATGTCTGTCTCCTGTCGGCCCGAGCTGGCGCTTCAGCGCATACTCGGGCCCCACGCAAGATGTTTGCCGTGGACTGGTTCACGGGCTACGTCGGCCCGCCGTCATGCGGCTCATTCGATGATGTCGAAGTCCTTCAGATACTTGTCCGAGAGCGTGATCCCCAAGCCCGGCGTCTCGTCGGACAGTTGCAGATAGCCGTTCTCCGGCTGCGGCTCGCCGTCGAAGATGTAGTAGAACAGTTCGTTGCCCACTTCTACGTCGAATACGGGGAAGAACTCCGACATCGGGCTGGCCGTCGATGCCATGGTGAGGTGATAATTGTGCATCTGCCCCGCGTGCGGGATGACGGGCACCGACCATGCCTCGGCCATCGCGTTGATCTTGCGTGCCGCCGTGATGCCGCCCACGCGGTTGGTGTCGTACTGGATGACGTCCACCGCGCGCCGTTCGAGCAGGTCCTTGAAGCCGTACACGGTGAACTCGTGCTCGCCGCCCGAGATGGGCAGGATGTTCATCTTCTTGAGCTCCTGATACCCTTCCACGTCGTCGCCGATCACCGGTTCTTCCAGCCAGCGCAGGTTGAATTCAGCGAGGCGCGGCAACATGCGGCGCGCGTATTCGAGCGTCCAGCCCATGTAGCATTCGACCATGATGTCCACGTCGTCGCCCGCCAGTTCGCGCAGCAGGCGCACCTGTTCGAGGTTCTTCGCCATGCCTTTCGGGCCGTCCTTCGGGCCGTAGCCGAAGCGCATTTTCATCGCGGTGAAGCCCTGGTCGAGATAGCCTTGCGCTTCTCCGAGGAAGGCGTCGCGATCGTCGTTGTTGTACAGCTTCGAGGCGTAGCACCAGATCTTCTCTTTCGTGCGGCCGCCGAGCAGCTTGAACACCGGCTTTTTCACCGCCTTGCCCATGATGTCCCAGATGGCGATATCCATCGCCGAGATCGCCGCCATGCCGATGCCCTTGCGGCCCCATGCCAGCGTGCGGCGATACATCTTCTGCCACAGGTATTCGTAATCGAACGGATCTTCGCCGATCGCGATAGGCGCGAGGTATTCATCGACGATCTGCTTGGCCACGCGCGGCGCCAGCGCGCAATTGCCAATGCCCACCGTGCCGTCGTCGCATTCGATCTCCACGACCAGCCAGCCGTGGAAGCGGAACGAGCCCATCGCGTCGCCGCGTTCGTAGAGGATGTCCACCGCGTTCGTGCAGAAGTGCGATTGCGGCGGAACGACCTTGCCCTTCCATTCGAAAACGCGTGCGCGGACGTGCTTGATCTTCATCTCGTCTGTCTCCGTTCGATCGGGTTGCGCCGCGCGACTCAAGGGTTTGCGCGGCTGTTTCGGGTGGTGCTAGTGTGCGAAACTCTGCGATAACTGACCATTGAATTATTTGGATCAGCCTATTTCCAACGGTTATCGCTCAAGAAGACCTCGTCACGAAATGATCGCGCCCGCCTCGACCATCCGGAAACGACTCCGCCTGCGCCATCTGCAACTGATGCATGCGCTCTCCGAAACTGAATCGCTACGCAGCGCCGCCGACGAACTCGCGATGACCCAACCCGCGGCCACCAAGGCGTTGAAGGAACTGGAAGACACCATCGGCGTGTCGCTATTCGTGCGGCATCCGCGCGGCATGGAGGCGACCGTCTACGGCGAGGCAGTGATGCGCTATGCGCGCGTGATGTTCGAGGATCTCGATGAACTGCGCGAGGAACTGGCCGCCATCGAGGCGGGCGATATCGGCAAGGTGCGCATCGGCGCGGTGATGGCGCCCGCGCCGGAACTGCTGACGCGCGTGATCGTGCAGTTGAAGGAGGCACACCCCCGTCTGCAGATCAGCGTGCAGATCGATACCAGCGACGTGCTCGTGCAGGCCTTGCAGCAAGATCAGCTCGATATCGTCGTCGGGCGCATTCCGTATGGCTTTCCCGCGCTGGATCTGAGCTTCGAGACCTTGTCGGAGGAGGCGCTTTCCATCGTCGCGCGGCCGGACCATCCGGCGCTCGGCATTCCGGGCAGGCCGAAGCTCGTGCAGTTGTCGAAGTTCGCGTGGATCGTGCAACCCCATCCCAGTCCGATGCGCGAGATCATCGACCAGACTTTCAGGGAATCGCGCGTGGCGCCGCCGGAAAGCACCGTGGAGACTTCATCGATTCTCACCACGCTCTCGCTGCTGCGTGATTCGGACATGCTGGCCGTGCTGCCGTCCTCCGTGGCGGATTACTATTCGGCGCTCGGCACGATTGCGTCGCTGGGTACGCCGTTACGCGGCCGGCTCGCGCCTTATGGGCTGATTCTGCGGAAGAACCGGCGCATCAGCCCGGCAACGCAACTGGTGATCGAGGCGATTCGCACCGCGTGAAAACAAAGACCGCCTTCCTTCGCGAAGGCGGTCTCTTTTGTTCATGCGCTTCAGCGACTCTGCTCGGCCAGCTTCAATCCGTGTTCGCCGGAAGCGTCGTCAGGCTGTGCATCCAGCTTGATATCCGGACGCATGAAAAACGTCATCACGATGCCCACCGTCAGCAAGCCCAGCGATCCGATGAACGGCAGCGTCCAGTTTCCCGTCCGATCGACGATGAAGCCAAAGGCGATCGGCGAGAAAATGCCGGCAATGGCCGAGCCTGCGTTCACGAGTCCGCTCGCGATGCCCACGTGTTTCGGCGTGATGTCCATGGGCACGGCCCAGATCGGCCCGATGGTCAATTCGAGGAAGAAGAACGACAGGCTCAACGATGCAGCCATGACGGGCAGCGAATCGACGATCATCACCGGTGCGAGAAACACCAGTGCGCCCAGAAAGGCGACGATGATCATGTTGCGTCGCGCGGCAACCACGTTGCCCGTTCGTTTCAGAATGCGATCCGACAGCATCCCGCCCGCTGTATTGCCGACCACGCCCGAAAGAAACACGCCCGCCGAGAACAGCGCCGAACTCTTGAGATCGAGGCCGCGCCCGTGCATGAAGAAGGTCGGCAGCCAGGTGAAGAAAAGCCAACCCGTCCAGCCGTAGCAGAAGTAGACCATCATGGTTGGACCCATGCGCTTGATGAGCCTGCCCCACGGCGTCGGCTCGCGCGTCGTCTTCGCCGATGCCATCGTTTCCGGCGGCAGTTCGGCCACTTCCTCCGGCGTGATGTGCCGATGCTTGCGCGGGTCGTCCTTGAAGTACCAGGCATAGGCCACGAGCCAGACGGCGGTGAGCGCGCCGACCAGCAGGAACGACGCTCGCCACGATGCGAAGGCGACGAGCAGCGCGATCAGCGGCGGGTCAGCGCGTTTCCCAGGCGCGAGAACGAATGTGTGAGGCCCTGGACGAAACCGCGCTTGCTCGCCGGATACCAGTTGACGAGCGCACGCGCCTGCGCGGGCAATGCGGCGCCTTCGCCGACGCCTAGCAGCATTCGCGCGCAGAACAGCGACACCACGCCGCCCGCGACACCCGTCGCGACCGTGGCGATGATCCAGATCGTCGCGCACAGCATGAGCGTGGTCTTCGCGCCCACGCGGTCACTGAACCATCCGCCGATCACCTGGAAGATCGCGTACGTGTAGGCGAACGCGCCGAACACGAAACCGACATTGGTATTGGAAAGATGCAGGTCGTCGCGAATCAGTCCCGCGGCGGCGGAAAGATTCACGCGATCGAGATACATGATGAACGACATCGCGCACATCAGCGCGAGGACCGACCGTGTAACTCTTGGGCGATGCGGCATGTCTTTGTCTCCTCCAGGGCTTTTGCGCTCTAGCGCGCTCTTCTTGAGGGCGGACCGTGATTCAAGGTCCGCCGCCCCAAAGTCTGGAGAGAACTTTGATAGCCGTCTATTGAAATCGGCTTATGGGACGATTCCCACTGGTTATCGCTGTGTGAGCGGCGCGGCGTGATTTTTCGTCGGCGAGGCGCCGCCCGCTCAGTGAGCACGCTTCTCAAAGACGTCCTTGACCACCGGCAACGCGGAAAACACGTTAGGCCAACCGGCATAGAAGGCGAGTTGCGTCATCACCTCCGACGCTTCATCTCTGGTCAGGCCGTTATCCATCGCACGATTGAGGTGATAGGTGATCTGCGCAACCTGCCCCGTGGCGACGAGCGCGCTGACCGTCACGAGACTGCGGTCGCGCGGCGCGAGACCGGGGCGCAACCAGAGATCCCGGAACAGCACATTGGTCGTGAATTGCACGACACCCGGCGCGACAGTGCCGAAATTTTGCTGCACGGTGCCCGCTCGCTCCGCCTCAGCGGCTTCGTCGAGCGGCAGCATCTTGCCCGTGGCAGGCGGTATTTGATCTGCCTTGACGCCGCGCTGGTCAAATACGGTCTTCGTGACGCCGACCGCCGATGTCGCATTGGCCCAACCCGAGTAAAACGCGAGATGCGTAATGATCTCCGAGATCTCACCCGGCTTGACGCCGTTATCGAGTGCAAGGTTGAGGTGGTACGGTAACTCGACCGTCTGATTGCGCGCAATCAGTACCGACAGCGTCACGATGCTGCGATCGCGCGGCGACAGTTGTGGACGCTTCCACAAATCTTCTAGAAGCGTATCTGTCGTATAGTTTTCGAGCGCTGGCGAGACCGCACGCACGTCCTCGGGCGTCGGAAAGGCGGGAAGCGAATGGCTTTTTTCCATGCTGATATTCCTTTGCATTTGCGAACAGGCGGAAAGCATCAGGCAAACCGACGCAAGCAATATGACGAACCTGTTCACGTGTGATGTCCTTGCGCGAGATGACCCGGAATCAGGGTCTGGCGGACAATCGGTATCTCGCGTCATATCACAGCGGAAAGCTTCATCTTGATCTCTCACGGCCAGGTGGACAGAAACTTGCGCGTTAGTTGTAGCTAAATGCGCGAGCGATCTGGGGTGGGCCCTTTGACGTGACGGCGTCTAAGGTGTCAATGCCAAAGTCCGCACGAGCCAACACGAGCCTTGCAAAGATATCCAGGCATACCCCGTCTGACTAGACGCTAAAATCGGCATACACTTATGAAACGGGTTCATCAATGCCACGCGAAAATTTCAACGATCTGCTTGCATTCATCGCCGTCGCGCGTGAGCGCAGTTTCACGCGCGCCGCCGCGCAACTGGGGTATCGCAATCAGCGTTGAGCCACACGATCCGGGCGCTCGAAACGCGACTCGGTCTTCGGCTCCTGACCCGGACGACGCGCAGCGTCGCCCCGACGGAAGCCGGCGAGCGGCTGCTCGAGACTGTCGCGCCTCGCTTCGAGGAAATCGAGGCCGAACTGGCCGCCGTCACCGAACTTCGCGACATGCCTGCGGGCACGATCCGCATCACGGCGACCGACTACGCGACCAAGACTATCCTCTGGCCGAGACTGTCTAAAGTGCTTCGTCGCTATCCTGAGATCAAGGTCGAAATCATCACGGACTACGGTCTCTCCGATATCGTCGCGGATCGCTATGACATCGGCGTTCGCAACGGCGATCAGGTCGCGAAGGACATGATCGCCGTCCGTGTCGGCCCCGACATGCGCATGGCCGTCGTCGGCACGCCCGCTTACCTGCAAAAGCACGCGGCCCCCAGGAAACCGCAAGACCTGATCGCCCACAATTGCATCAACCTGCGTCTACCTACCCATGGCGGCTTCTACGCATGGGAGCTAAGGAAAGGACAGCGGGAGGTCCAGGTGCGTGTGGAGGGGCAGCTTGCCTTCAATGGCACCTATCAAATGCTCGATGCGGCCTTGTCGGGTTATGGACTCGCCTACATTCCGGCAGACGTCGTTCAGCCGCATATCACAGCAGGCCGTCTTGTCTGGGTGCTCGAAGACTGGTCGCCGACATTCGCCGGCCTCCATGCTTATTACGCAAGCCGCCGCCAGTCCTCGCGTGCGATGAAGGTAGTGATCGACGCGCTCCGCTACAGCCCCTGAATACGGCCGTTTGATTCATGAATGAGAAACATAAGAGCTTGCGGTTTTAAGGTCTTTATCGATAGACGCTAAATTCCTATCATTTCACCTGGTCAGCATTCAGGTGAGACGGATATGAACGGCATGTTTCAAGGCAAGGTCGCGCTGGTGACGGGCGCGGGTTCAGGACTGGGACTTGCCGCAGCACAGGCATTTGCCGCCGAAGGCGCTTCCGTCGTACTCGCAGATGTCGACGAAGGCGCGGTTAAAGCAGCCGCCGCCAGGCTTGTCGCTTCAGGTCATCAGGCGCTTGCCGTGCGCTGCGACGTTGCCGACGAGGCACAAGTCAAAGCGATGGTCGATCTGACTGTCGCTACCTACGGACGTCTCGATGCGGCGTACAACAACGCAGGCATCAACAGCCCTGTCGCCGAAACGGCCGACGCCAGCGGCGACGAGTTCGAACGCGTGAACGGCGTGAACCTGCGCGGCGTGTGGAACTGCATGAAATACGAATTGCTGCAGATGCGCGAACAGGGAAGCGGCGCGATCGTCAACTGCTCGTCGCTCGGCGGGCTCGTGGGTATTGCGGGCCGTGGCGTGTATCACGCGTCGAAGCATGGCGTCATCGGACTCACGAAAAGCGCCGCGCTCGAATACGCAGCGAGAGGCATCCGCATCAACGCCGTGTGCCCCGGCATCATCGAAACCCCGATGGTCGCGGAGATGCTGGAGCGCGAGCCCGAGGCGATGAAAGCGCTCATGAACGAGCAGCCCATCGGCCGGCTCGGACGGTCCGATGAAATCGCCGCGGCCGTGCTCTGGTTGTGCAGCCCAGGCGCGAGTTTCGTGATCGGTCACGCGCTCGCCGTCGATGGCGGCTACACCGCTCGTTAATCAGAAAGAACACGACATGGAATACGGATATCTGGGCCGCAGCGCCCTCAAGGTTTCGCCCTTGTGCCTGGGCGCGATGATGTTCGGCGGCGAAACCGACGAAGCGACTTCGAAACGCATCATCGACAAGGCATTCGATCAGGGCATCAATTTCATCGATACGGCTGACGTCTATCACGCAGGCCGTTCGGAAGAAATCGTCGGCCGTGCGATCGCCGAGCGTCGCAATAGTTGGGTGGTCGCGACGAAGTTCGGCTATCCGGCCACGCAAGGTCCGAACGAACAGGGACAGTCGCGCAAGTGGATCATGCAATCGGTCGAAGCGAGCCTCAAGCGCCTGGGCAGCGACTACATCGACATCCTGTACTTTCATCGCGCATTGCTCGATGCACCGCTCGAAGAAGGCGTGCGTGCGATTGGCGATCTGATCCGTCAGGGCAAGGTGCGCTATTTCGGCGTGTCGAACTTCCGGGGCTGGCGCATCGCCGAGATCGTGCGGCTCGCGGATCAGCTCGGCATCGACCGGCCGGTTGCGAGCCAGCCGCTGTACAACATGGTGGACCGTACTGCCGAGGTTGAACAGTTGCCAGCGGCCGCGCACTACGGCGTGGGCAGCGTCTCCTATAGCCCACTTGCCCGTGGCGTGCTGACGGGCAAGTATGCGGTGGATGCTCCCCCGCCCTCAGACACGCGGGCAGGCCGCGGCGACAAGCGCATCCAGCAGACGGAATGGCGGCCGGAGTCGCTGGCGATTGCGCAAGAGGTAGCGGCGCACGCCGCCGCGCGCGGCACGACGTCGATCGCGTTCGCGCTGGCGTGGGTACTCAAGAATCGGCTCGTCAGTGCGGCGATTGCGGGTCCGCGTACGGAAGCGCATTGGGACAGCTATATCGAAGCGCTGAAAGTGCAACTCGGACCCGACGACGAAAAGTTCGTCGATAGCCTGGTGCCGCCTGGACATGCATCGACACCGGGTTACACGGACCCCGGTTACCCGGTCGAAGGTCGCCGGGCGCTCCAGGTGTGAGGCCCGTCAGAAGCGCTTGCCGAGGCACTCGATTACGCCTTTAGCATCGCGCCGCTTACTTACTACGGACGCGATTAGCACCTCACGCTTCTGACGTAGCACATACTATTGCCAAGTATCGCCACCGCTTTCGATCATGCCAACAGACCATCAATCGACCGCCGCCGCGAAGCATGATGCGCAACATCATCGCGTGCGGACGCTGCTGATCCTCAGTACGTTGATGGCTTTCGCGTCGATCTCGACGGATCTGTACCTTCCCGCGTTGCCCGCCATGGCCGATGCGCTCCACGCCGACCCCGGCACACTGCAACTGACGATCTCGGGATATCTCATTGGCTTCAGCCTGGGCCAGTTGTTGTGGGGACCGGTCAGCGATCGTCACGGCCGGCGGTTACCTGTGGCGATCGGCCTTGTTCTTTTTATCTTCGGCTCCGCTGGCTGCGCGATATCGCAGGACGCAAACACCCTCATTGGCTGGCGCGTGCTGCAAGCAGTCGGCGCATGCGCAAGCGTGGTCATTTCCCGCGCCATGGTGCGCGATCTGTACAGCGGTGTACGCGCCGCGCAAATGATGTCGACCCTGATGACCGTCATGGCCGTTGCGCCTTTGATCGGACCGAGCGTCGGCGGCCTGATCCTCCACGTTGCGTCGTGGCGGGCGATCTTCTGGGTACTCGTCGCCGTCGGCATCGCGACGCTCGCAGGGCTTTACTGCCTCCCTGAGACCCTGCCCGGGGAGCGCCGCAATCGCGCCCCACTCGGGAACTCACTTGCCGGTTATGCCAGCCTGCTGCGCAATCGAAGCGTGCTCGGATATTCCGTAAGCGTAGGATTTTTCTACGGCGGCATCTTTGCTTATGTTGCGGGTACGCCGTTCGCGTACATCACCTACCACCACGTGTCGCCGCAGCACTACGGCGTGCTGTTCGCTGCGGGAATCGTCGGCATCATGATCACCAACCAGGTCAACGCCCGGCTTGTCCTGCGTTTCGGCGGCGATCGTCTGATGCGTTTTGGCGCAATCGTAGCGGGGCTCATGGGTGCCCTCCTCGCGTTCGATGCGGGATCGGGATGGGGCGGCCTGATCGGCCTCGTGCTGCCGCTGTTCCTTTTCGTCTCGACCAACGGGTTCATCAACGCCAATGCGATCGCGGGTGCGCTTGGCGCTTGCCCCGAGCGCGCAGGCGCCGTCTCCGCACTGATCGGCTCGATACAGTATGGCGCCGGTATTGCGGGCTCGGCGCTGATCGGTTTCTTCGCGGACGGCACGCCGCGCCCAATGGCGTACGTCATTGCGTTGATGGGTATCGGTTGCTGGCTCTCGACGCGCCTTCTCGTGCCGCGCGAAAGCGTCAGGCAAACATGTGCGAACACCATTGCCTGACGCGCAGCGGGTTGGACATAGCGATTAACTCGCGGTGACGATTCGATCTGCCTGTCTGCCGAACTAGCCGCCATACTTCAAACGGCTCAATGCTTCGAGACAAACGAATTCTGATCGCGAGATACCGATCCGCAAAACGGCATGCGGTACGCGTGCTCTTCCTCGTCGACCTGCCGCATGCGGCGTTCGAGATCAGCCAGATCGCTCGACGACGCGAGATAGTCGCTGTGCGAAGAAACGTCGTGGCCGGAAACCATTTTTCCGAGGAGGTGGGAAAGGCGTGCAAACATGATGTGCTCCTTGTCGTGTAAAAGGCGGCGTTCGCTAAATTGCGTCACCACCGACACAGCGCACATGACATAGGTTTGGTGAACCCGCTTCACATGCACCGCTGATGTGAAGCAGATTAAGTCCCGTGAATTAGCTTTGAATGAGCATTGCGCGGGACGGAAAGGATTCCGTGCCCTCATCCAGCGCTAATTCTCATATTCGATCATGGACGCAGATGGGCGATTGATGCGAAAGCGCCCGACCATGACCATGACTGGTATGAGAAGCCCCCTGGAGACACATCAAATGAGCACGCTCGCTGACAGCATCGCCCCCACCCGTTCGAGATCCAGACGCTATGGCCTCTTCGTCTGCCTCATGGCAGCGCTGGCCGGCCTGCTGTTCGGTCTCGACATCGGCGTGATTTCAGGCGCCCTGCCCTTTGTCGCGAAGCATTTCGTTCTGAACGACCGCTCGCAGGAATGGATCGTCAGTTCGATGATGGTCGGCGCGGCAATCGGCGCACTGGGTGCGGGCTGGCTGTCGTGGCGCCTCGGACGCCGCTACGCGCTTGCGCTGGCGGCGGTACTGTTCATCGTGGGCTCGCTATGGTCGGGCTTCGCGGGCAGTCCGGTAGATTTGATCGGCGCGCGCCTGCTGCTGGGCCTTGCCGTCGGCATGGCGTCCTTCACGGCGCCGCTCTATCTTTCGGAGGTGGCGCCGAGACAGGTGCGCGGGGCCATGATCTCCACCTATCAACTGATGATTACAGTCGGGATTCTCGCGGCCTTCCTGTCGAACATCGGGCTTTCCTACGTGGCCGACTGGCGCTGGATGCTGGGCGTTATCGCGATCCCCGCCGCGATCTTCCTGGCGGGCGTCCTCGCCCTCCCCGACAGTCCGCGCTGGCTGCTTCAGCGCAACCGCGCAGCGGAAGCTCGCACCGTCCTTGAGCGCCTCCACGGCAATCCGGCTGACGTTCAAGCGGAACTCGAACAGGTCACCGAGGACAACACGCGACCCCAGCGGGGATGGAGCCTGCTGCGCAAGAACCCGAACTTTCGTCGTTCGGTGCTGCTCGGCATCGTGCTGCAGGTCTTCCAGCAGCTCACGGGCATCAACGTCGTGATGTACTACGCGCCGCGCATTTTCGAGCTGGCAGGCTTCGGCACCCATGAGCAGCAACTGTGGGCTACCGTCATCGTCGGCCTTGTCAACGTCGTGGCAACGTTTGGCGCAATCGCCTTCGTCGATCGTTGGGGCCGCAAGCCGATTCTCTACGCGGGATGCGCGGTCATGGCATTCGGAATGTGCTCTCTCGGGCTTCTGCTGCATGCCGGTGTGGCGGGTCTCACGGCACAGATTCTGGCTGTTGCGGCGCTGCTGCTCTTCATCGCAGGCTTCGCCATGTCCGCGGGTCCTCTCGTGTGGATTCTCTGCTCGGAGATTCAACCCCAGCAGGGACGGGACTTCGGCATCGCTGTCTCAACCCTGGTCAACTGGGTGGCCAACATGGCCGTCGCGGCCACGTTCCTCAGCCTGTTGTCGACGGTTGGCGAGGCGAACACCTTCGTGCTGTATGCCATTCTCAATGTGATCTTCGCGATCGTGGTGTTCTTTTATGTACCCGAGACTCGCGGTGTCTCGCTCGAGAAGCTGGGTAACGACCTGATGGCCGGCAAGCGTCTGCGTGATCTGGGCAAGGCTGACAAGTAACCTCGACGCGCCGCCGGCTTACCCCTGCGCCGCGCAAGAGATCTCAAACGACCTCGGCTGAACAGACCACGAACATCGAGAGCCGCAACCCCGATATTCGAGGCAACCGGCCTGCGCGCGCCGCCGAATCAGCGCGACTTACTGCCCCGACACCTGCTTCCTGACAAACGCGACATACCCATTCTGCGTTTTCAGGATCTTGCTTGCGCAGTCGTCGTAATCAGAGCCCTTCGCGTTGTCCGGCCCATACATGCCGCGACACTGCGCAAACAGCGTGAGCGTCGCGCCGCCCGGTTTCGCGACACGCGTCGCCGAGAACGACACCTTGCCGGAACTGTAAGGCACATCGGTTTCGATCGCCACGGCGTCCGCGCGCGTGACGGAGGTATCGGAATGCTGCTCGACATAGCGCTTCGTCGCCACCCACGCGGCGTCGCACTGCGCGCCGTCGCAGTTGACGGCCGCATTGCGCTGCGCAGCGGCAAGGCTGGTTTCGTTGTGCGAGTATTCCTGGGCCTGGCGCGCCTCCTTTTCGGCAGACGAGCATCCTGCGAGCACGAGCGCGGCGAGCGCAACGACATGGATTTTTTTCACGAGCGGGGCTTCCTTTGCAACGGTCGAGCGCGATTATAGCTGTGCGACAGATGCGTACACAGATCCGCTCTATCGACGGAACCGCTGTCACGGGCGGCTCACGTTGCGTGGATACCGGCGGCGACCGTCGCGCCCTTCCCTCCGGTTGCCTCCCGTCTGGATGTCGCCAAACCGGTTTAAGAATCCGTCGCCCATTGAGCCCCTTCATTGCCGCAAGTTGCCCCACAGGAAGTTATATTCGACAGCTTGCGATTGCGCTGCATCCAGACCGTCCACGCTACCATGGCCGCCGCCCGCTTTCTCGAGAAGCCACACATCCGGATGCCCTTGAGCCTGCATTCGCGCAACCATTTTTCGCGCATGCCCCGGATGAACACGGTCGTCACTCGTCGATGTCACGAACAGCACAGGCGGATACGTAGCGTCGCCAATCACACAGTGATACGGCGAATAGGCCGCGAGCGCCAATGCATGATCCGGATCGTCCGGATCGCCGAATTCCTCGAGCCAGGAGGCACCGGCATGCAGCAAATGATAGCGCTCCATGTCGAGCAGCGGCACCTGGCACACGACGGCGCCGAACAGCGCCGGGCGCTGCACCATGCACGCGGCCACCAGCAGTCCGCCGTTGCTGCCGCCCTGAATGCCGAGCCGCGCGGGCGTTGTCATGCCATCGGCGATCAACTTCTCGGCCACGGCAATGAAATCGTCGAACGCGCGTTGCCGATGCTCGCGCTGCGCGGACGTGTGCCAGTCCGCACCGAATTCTCCGCCGCCGCGAATGTGCGCGATGACGGTCACGCCATTTCGTTCGAGCCAGCCGACACCCAGCCCAGGATCGTAGCCGGGCACGAGCGGCACGGCGAAACCGCCATAACCCGTCAACACGCACGGGCATGGCATCGGCGCCGTGCCTTCGAGCACCGCGCTGGGACCCATCACCGTATACGCCACCCGTGTGCCGTCCCGCGATAGAGCATGATCGCGTCGAACAGCAAGCGAGGCAGCATCGAACTGCGCAGGCCATCGTTCCAGCGACGAACCTTGCGACAGGTCTTCGACAGCGAGATCGGCCAGCGAGTATTCGGGCGGTTGCAGGCAATCATCGACATAGACATACGCTTCATCGTTGAGTGTCGTCTCGATCGGAGTCAGGCTGACCTGCGACGCATCCCGTACGGGAAACACGCGGGAATGCCACGACCAGTCGCCATCGGCCATCTGCCGCGGCTGCCACACCATGTTGCGACACTGCACGTCGTCGAGCCACGACACGATCAGATAATGGCGCGTCGCAGTCCACTCGCACGCTGATGTCGTCCCTGTGGGCTTAAACAGCGGGACGAAATCGCGGTTGCCTGCCAGAAAAGCCTGTTCGCGCACCGCCAGCAAGCCGCCGTTTGCGTGCGTGCTGCCGCCACATTTCCAGTCGAGCCGTGGCTGAAGCAGCAGCCATCCGTTCCAGGCGCCGACGGCCACATGCGCGGGCACGTCATAGCGCGTCCAGTTGCCGTCGTCCGATAGATGATAGGTATGCGCATCGTGGAAACCGACGTCCCGAAACATGGTGTGCCGTTGTTCGATGGGATCATAGGCGCCGTCGACGCTGACATCGTCGAATTCACCCCAAAACACGACGGGCGAATCGGCAAGCCTGGTGCCGCGGACCCAGCGCCTGACTTCGCGCGGGTAACCCGACCGCGTCACCGTGTCGTCACCGCCATCCCAGCCGACATAGACGGTATCGCGATCGATCCATTCGACAGAATGCTTGCCGGCGGGTTCGATGACAAACCCGTCGCGCACGAAACGACGCTGCTCGATATCGAATTCGCGTACGACGACTGAATCGCCGCCGTCCGGCGACAACAGGATCAGTGCGCGATCGCCGTCGGGATGGAGAATGGCGAGATCAGAGAGCATCCACGGCGTGCCTTCCGCCCTGCCCAACGCATCGAAATCGAGCAGGGTTTGCCAATCAGGCGCGCGATCGCGCCAACTCTCCCAGGACGTGCGACGCCACAGCCCTCTCGGATTGTCCGCGTCGGTCCATACGTCGTACGCCCAATCCTTCATTCGAGCGGGAATGACGGGTCGCTCGGACGGCGGGAACGCGCGCTCCAGTTTTGCAAGGAGATCGTCCTATAGAGGACCGCTGCACCAGGCGGCATGCGTGCATGCGTTCTGCTCATCAACCCATCCACGAGCAGCGGGACTGTCGAGCTCTTCCAGAAAAAGAAAAGGATCGGGACTATCAGGCCAGATTGATGTTCGGGTCATAAGATTTAACGATTCTGATAAGGATCACATATCAAATCCGTAACAACAGACCCAGTCGAATCGCGAATGTTTCCGGCTCGTGCGTCTTTTTCTGCTTCAGTTGACGAACATCAAATCTGATGACTTGTTGCCGATGTGCCATGGCCGTCACGGCGAGCATCGTAAAAGCGCAAACGCGCGCCCCGCCGAGACGGGACGCGCGTCAATCAAGCTTTCGTGGCATACGCGGCACCCGCCCCACAGAGCACGCCCTGCGATTCCCGCGACGAATGAAGGTGCGTCTCGAAGCGCTTAGAAGCGGTGGCGAATACCCACGGTGCCAACCACTTGCGAATCCGACGACGACGCGCTTACGCCGACGATATGCGCGGTAATGCCCGAGCTGCCCGTGCTGCCGACATGCTGATATGCCGCCTCAGCATACACATCGGTGCGCTTGGACAGTGCGTAATCCGTTTGCAGCGTGACCTGGTGGTACTTCGGATCGACACCTTGCAGGCTTGCATCGGTGTACGTGTACGCACCCGACAGCGTCCATGCCGGCGTGAGCGCGTAACGGCCGTTCACTTCGAAGTTGGTGAAGTGCGCGCCATTGCCGTTCAGCGTGAAGCCGCTCGACGTGCCCGACGCCGTTGCGCCGATCGACGTCGCATTCGCGAGTTGCGTCTGCGTGAACACGAAGCCGACGTTAGCCGGGCCGAACGCGTAGCTGACGCCCGCGCCGTACGTGCGTTGACGCGAAGCCGTGAAGGTCGCGTCGCTGCTCACGGCGCCGCTCGCGTTGCTCGTGCCCGCGCCGTTCAGTTGCAGGTAAGCCGCCGCAACCTTCAGGCCGCCGAACGTATACGTCGCGCCGACGCTATATGCACGGTTGTCCGAGAAGCCGTCGGCCTGGTTCGAGAAGCCATACATCGCGCCGACCTTGAAGCCCGCGTAATCGACGCTCTGATACTTGACCGAGTTGCTGACGCGGAACGAGTTGTTCAGGTTGTCGTTGTCGTACGGGTGCGAGGCGAGCGTGCCGCCGTATTGGGTGCCATTCAGCGACAGTGGGCCCAGGTTGTCGACGAGATTGTCATACTGGCGACCGAGTGTGACCGAGCCGTACTGGTCGCTCGCGAGGCCGACGAATGCCTGGCGGCCGAACAGGCGGCTGTTCTGGCCCATGTTGCCCGTCGACAGATTGAAGCCGCTTTCCAGAGTGAAGATCGCCTTCAGACCGTTGCCGAGATCTTCCGAGCCACGCAGACCCCAACGGTTGCCGTTCAGGATGCCGCTGGCCTGCTGGATATTGCTATGACCGCCAGAATTGCTGGAGTACGTCAGGCCCGTATCGAGCAGGCCGTAGAGCGTGACGGAATTTTGAGCGTGCGCGGCACCGGCCGTGCCGAACAATGCGAGCGAGAGGGTCGAGAGTACGAGCTTTTTCATCTTTTCTCCATTTTCCGATAACGAATGCTATCGTGGCGCGGAGAATATCTGATTGAATCGGCTTTGAGACTTTGTCGTTGCGTTTAAACCACCCTTTAAATGCTTTCTCAATCTTCCCTGTAATGGAATTCGTTATTTCGATGGGACAGGAATCCATATGAAATGGGGCACATCCCTCTCGCGGATGCGCCCCAAGTGCCCAATTCTAGCTGTTCTCGGAATACAGGCCTGCGGATTTTATGGGATCGACTATAAACGTTGCAAGCTGTGCGCTGTATATTTACCTTTCTCATTCTTATAACGGTAAGATAATTGAATCTGATCACCTAATTTCAACAAGACTTAAATCTATCAATAAATAATTGATAAATCCATGTATTGATTTTTGCGTGGCATCCGGGCATTGCGCGCGTCGATACTTAACGCCTTTGCCAGCCAGCAGGCATCTGAAAGCAGCCGCTGTTACCATCGGTCGCTCTGCGCCAGCCGCCATGCTTCCCGCACACACCTTCGATTCCACCAACAACATCACCAACGCCCGAACCGAAAGAGACATCCTGTGCATCTCACCGCCGCCCTGACTCCGTGGTCCGCCCACGACACACGCCTCATTCTCTCGTGCGCGCTCGGCCTTGCGCTCATCATCGTCTTCATCAGCGCGCTCAAGCTCGCGCCCTTCCTGTCGATCCTGATCGGCACGTTCGCCGCGGGCTTCACTGCGCAACTGCCGCTCGACGTCGTCGCGAGTTCGTTCAGCAAAGGCGCAGGTGCGCTGCTCGGCGACGTCGGCATCATCATTGCGCTCGGTGCGATGCTGGGCGCGCTGATGGCCGATTCGGGCGCGGCCGACCGGCTCGTGTCGACGATCCTCGAACACTCCACGCCGCGCCGCCTGCCCTGGCTGATGGCGCTCGTCGCGATCATCATCGGCTTGCCGCTGTTCTTCGAAGTGGGTCTGGTGATGATGGTGCCCATCATCTTCGTGATGGCGCGCCGCTCGCAGCAGCCGATCCTGCGTATCGCCATTCCCGCCCTCGCCGGCATGACCACACTGCATGCGCTATTGCCGCCGCATCCGGGTCCGCTGATCGCCGTGAGCGCGCTGCATGCCGATCTCGGCATCACGCTCGGCCTTGGGCTGATCGTCGCGATTCCCGCGGTGATCCTCGCGGGTCCGCTCTATGGCATCGCACTGTCGAAGCGGATGCAGATCGCCGAACCGGAAGAAATGGGCAAGCTGTTTCGCGCCGGGTCGACGCAAACCGAACTGCCCGGCTTCGCCATATCGCTGGTGACGATCCTGATGCCCGTCGTGCTGATGCTCGGGCGCACGGTGGCGAAACTCGCGCTTGAAAAAGACACGCTGCTGTTCGACACGCTCGACTTTCTCGGTGAGCCGATCATCGCGCTTGGGCTGACCGTGATCTTCGCGATCGTTGCGCTCGGCTGGTCGCGCGGCATGTCGCGCGATCGCGTCGGCGGCATCTTGCGCAAGAGCCTGCCGCCCATCGCGGCGCTGCTGCTGACCATCGGCGCGGGCGGCGGCCTGAAGCAGACGCTCGTCGCCGCGGGTATCAGCACGACGATCGGCAAGATCGCAGTAGGCGCGCACATGCCGCTGCTGTTGCTCGCGTGGCTGATCGCCGTCGCGCTGCGTCAGGCGACGGGCTCGGCCACGGTTGCGACCACGACGACGGCGGGCATCGTGGCGCCCGTCGTCGTGGGGCTATCGGCGACGCACAATTCGTTGATGGCGCTCGCCATCGGCGCTGGTTCGGTGTTCTTCTGCCACGTCAACGACGCGGGCTTCTGGATGGTCCGCGAATACTTCGGACTGCAACTGAAGCAGACGGTGTTCGTCTGGTCGATTTTGCAGACTATCGTGTCCGTGGTTGGGCTGGTGGGGACGCTGGTGTTGTGGGGTGTGTTGAGCTGACGCAAGCTCAGCGCACGCTACGCAAGCCCAGCACCTGCAGGTAGGTGTCGAGCGAACGCTGAACGGCTTGCGCGACCAGTAGCGTGATCGCGCTGTAGTCATCGCTCACCCAGGCCTCATCGAGTGCATCGTAGTAGGCGAGGCGATCTTCCTTACGGATGATCGCCGGCGGATAGCCCGCCTTCATCAGTTCGAAATTCAGTAACAGACGAGCCGTACGTCCGTTGCCGTCGACGAACGGATGAATCTTGACGAAACGCGTGTGCAATTCGGCTGCACGCGTGATCGGATGAAGCGCTTGCGCCTGAACATGCCACTCGACAAGTGACGCCATTTCCGCCGGCAAATGGAGAAAATCTGGCGGTGTCGTGCTTGCACCCGCAATTACCACGTTTTCCTGTCGATATCGCCCGGCTTCGCCGTCATCGATGCCTTTGAGAACGAGCGCATGAATGTTTCGGATTTGCCATTCGGACAATGGCTCCTGTTTCGCGACAAGCTCTTCAACGTATAGGATTGCATCGCGATGGTTGGTTGCTTCGAAATGCTCGCGAAGCGACTTGCCACCTACCGTGATTCCTTCCAGCACCACCTTGGTCTCGCGGAGCGTGAGCGTATTACCTTCGATCGCATTGGAGTGATAGGTCCACTCAAGCGCCAGCTTCTCGCGCAACGTTGCGAGCGAATGCTTAGGCAACGGGCGAGCCGCATCGAGCTTCGACTTGTCGTTATCGATTGCCTCGAATGTTGAGTTTGGATGAAGTGTCATCTGCTTTCTGGGCGCGAAGAGAATGTCGGAGCAGCGGTGCGCATGTGCCAGATCATAGCATCGCACCTGGGTCACACGCCCGATGTAGGCAAGCGCTCAATCCACCACCTCCGGCTCTTCGATCGCCCGCATCAACAGTTCGAGAAACGCCTGCATCGTATGCGGCAGCGTGCGGCCCGCCATGGTCTGAACCTGCAGCGTCCGCTGATGCAATTCCGCATTCGTAATCGGCACGGCAGCAAGTCCATCGACATCGAGCCGGCTGCGCACCGTCAGATAGCCCGTCAGCGTGACGGCATCCGTGTGCCGCACGAAGCTCTGCAGCGCGGCGTGATAGTTGCTGACGAACACCGGCTCGAAGATCAGCCCTTCGAGGCTGCATGAAATATCGAACAGTTGCCGGATCGTCACGCCCTGGTTGTCCATCGCAAGCGGCCACGGCGTCAGATCCTTCAACGACACCGACTCGCGCGCGGCAAGCGGATGGCCGCGCCGCACCAGCGCGAAAATCGGCGCGCGCTGCGAATAGTGCACGTTGATCTCCTTCTCCGGCGCGAGGCTGAAACACACAGCGATATCGGTCGTCCCCTCTCTCACCCGCTGCGTCGCCACGGAGGGCGCGGACACGTCGAGCTGGAAATGCGTCGACGGATGCGTCTTCAGGAAATGCGCAAACACCTGCGGCAGGAAATGCGGCGCGACGCCTTCGGAACTGGCGACGCGTATCGTCGCGCGGCCCTCCTCGGCCAGCCCGCGAATCTCGCCGACTACGCGTTCGGTTTCGAGCAGGGTGCGCCGCGCATAGTCGGCCAGCATCCGTCCCGCATCGCTCAGCACCATGCCGCGCGGCCGCCGCTCGAATAACGGCGTGCCCAGTTCCTCCTCGAGCTTGCCGATCTGCCGGCTCAACGCCGACACAGCGACGAAGAGCCGCTCCGAAGCCTTGCTCAGCGACCCGCTGCGGGCCACTTCCAGAAAGTAACGCAGTGCAGTGTTGTCCATGGCCGCTTTGCCGTTTCGGCAACGATTCGTGGCAAATATTGTAATTGT
Organism: Paraburkholderia sp. PGU19; assembly: GCF_013426915.1. Taxonomy (GTDB): domain Bacteria; phylum Pseudomonadota; class Gammaproteobacteria; order Burkholderiales; family Burkholderiaceae; genus Paraburkholderia. Next base: position 1,876,708 of record NZ_AP023179.1, on the reverse strand, counting down.
GCAGAAATATCGGCGACCGCACGATCGATTCGACTACTACCCCACGAATGCGCGCAGACCACCGCGTGCGAGGAACAGGTGCTCAGTTGACTCGTAACATCGCCATTCAAAACGCAGCCAGCCAATACGATTCCGGCCATTTCCTCGACGATCTGCGGCGCCGCGTCGCGTATCGCACGGAAAGCCAGGAGGCCGACAGCGGCGCGCGCCTGCGCGGCTATCTCGACGACGAACTGACGCCGCTGCTCACGCAATGGGGCTTCACCTGCCGCGTCGTCGACAATCCGGCGCAGGGCGCGGGCCCGTTCCTGATCGCGTATCGCCATGAAGACGACGCGCTGCCGACGGTCCTCAGCTACGGCCACGGCGACGTCGTGCGCGGCTACGACGCGCAATGGCGCGACGGCCTCACGCCGTGGGACGTCACCGTCGACGGCGAACGCTGGTACGGCCGCGGCACCGCCGACAACAAAGGCCAGCACAGCATCAATCTCGCCGCGCTGAAGGCCGTACTCGACGCGCGCGGCGGCAAGCTCGGCTTCAACCTGAAGCTGCTGTTCGAAACGGGCGAAGAAGTCGGCTCGCCGGGTCTGCACGCACTGTGCACGCAATTGCGCGACGAACTCGCCGCCGACGTGCTGATCGCCTCCGACGGCCCGCGCCTGTCCGCGCATCGTCCGACGCTCTTTCTCGGCTCGCGCGGCCTCGTCAATTTCAAGCTCGAACTGACGCTGCGCGACGGCGGCCATCATTCGGGCAACTGGGGCGGCCTGCTGCGCAATCCGGGCGTCGTGCTGGCAAATGCGATTGCGTCGATGGTCGATGCGAACGGCAAGATTCTCGTCGAAGGGCTGCGTCCGCCGCCCATTCCCGACTCCGTGCGCCGCGCGCTCGCCGGCATCGCCGTGGGCGGCAATCCCGGCGAACCCACCGTCGACACAGACTACGGCGAGCCCGGCCTCACGCCGACCGAGCGCGTGTTCGGCTGGAACAACCTCGAAGTGCTCGCGTTTCGCACGGGGAACCCGGAGAAGCCCGTCAACGCGATCCCGCCGTCGGCCGTCGCGTACATGCAGATCCGCTTCGTAGTCGGCACGGACTGGCAGGCGCTGGAACGCGTCGTCCGCGAGCATCTGGACCGGCACGGCTTCGGCATGGTCGAACTGGAGGTGGAGCGCGGCGCACCCGCGACACGCGTCGATCCCGACAACGCGTGGGTCCAGTGGGCGCTGCGCTCGCTGCGTCAGACGACGGGCGACGAACCCGTGCTGCTGCCGAACCTGGGCGGCACTTTACCCAACGACGTCTTCGCCGACGTGCTCGGCATGCCGACGCTATGGGTGCCGCACTCGTATCCCGGCTGCTCGCAGCACGCGCCGAACGAGCATCTGCTTGGCCCCGTCGTGCGCGACGGACTCCGCATCATGGCTGGACTCTTCTGGGATCTCGGCGCGCAGGACACCCACGCAACCAATCCCGCACCGCATGCTTCGACAACCCTTGCATAAGGAAGTCGCAATGAACATGGATTCCGTCACCGCGCATCATCCGGGTCATTCGTCGCACGAAGCAATTGCGCAGCCGCTGTCGGGCAAGAGCGTCTCGCGCCTGATCATCGCGACATCGATCGGCAATGCGCTCGAGTTCTACGACCTGATTGCATACGGCTACTTCGCGACCACGCTGTCGAAGCTGTTCTTTCCGGCGCACAACGCGACCGTCTCGCTGCTGCTGACGCTCGGCACCTTCGCGCTGTCGTATCTCGCGCGGCCCGTCGGCGCGCTTGTGCTCGGCTCGTATAGCGACCGCAAGGGCCGCAAGGCATCGCTGACGCTATCCATTGCGATGATGACGGTCGGCACCGGCATGGTCGCGCTGATGCCCACCTACGCGACGATCGGATTGCTCGCGCCCATCGGTATTTTCGTGTCGCGGCTGTTGCAAGGCTTTTCGGCGGGCGGCGAGTTCGGCAGTTCGACGGCGTTTCTGATCGAACACGCGCCAGAGCGCAGCGGCTTCATGTCGAGCTGGCAGTTCTCCAGCCAGGGCGCCAGCACGCTGCTCGCGTCGGCGTTCGGCGCGGTATTGACGGGCATGTTGACGCAGCCGCAACTGGAAGGCTGGGGCTGGCGCATTCCGTTCCTGTTCGGCATGTTGATTGGTCCCGTCGGGTTGTACATCCGCCGGCGCATCGACGAGACGCCCGAGTTCGAGCGCATCGAAAAAGCCCATTCCCCCGTACGCGAAATGCTCGCCACGCAGAAGTCGCGCGTGCTGGCGTCGATCGGCGCACTGGTGCTGACCACGACGGCCAACTACATGATTCTCTACATGCCGACCTACGCGGCGCGGCAACTCGGTCTGGCGCCTTCGTCCGGCTTCATCGCGACGCTGATTGCGGGGCTGATCGTCACGGTGCTCACGCCCATCGTCGGACACTGGTCGGACAAGGTGGGCCGCACGCGCATCATGCTCGGCGCGGGCGTGCTGTTTTTCCTGACGGTTTATCCGGCGTTCGTGTTCATGAACGCGCACCCGTCGCTGCCGACGCTGCTCGCCGCCGTCACGTGGGTCGCGCTGCTGAAGGCCACCTACTTCGCGCCGATCCCCGCGCTGATGGCCGAGCTTTTCCCGCCCCGCACGCGCACCACGGGCATGGCGTTCGGCTACAACATCGGCACGACGATCTTCGGCGGCTTCACGCCGCTCGCGGTGGCGTCGCTGATCGCGGCAACGGGCAACAACCTCGCGCCGGGCCTCTATCTGATGATGGCCGCCGTCGTGAGCTTGCTGACGCTGGTCTGGGCACGGGCGCGGCTGAACGCACATTGAAGCGGATCACATTGAATCGAATCCATCAGCAAGGAACAGGCACCTATGCAACACGATTTGCCGCAGGCACTCCGCGAGGCTATCCAGTTTTCGATCGACCACGAATCGCAGTGGGATCGCAACGCCGACGGCAAGTTCGGCGTGCACGTGAACGATCCGCCGCCGTGGAACCGGCTGCTCGGGCCGATTCATGACCGCGGGCCGGTGTCGGGTGCCGTGGCCGTCGATGGCCGGCTGCTCGCGACATGGGGCGAGCCGGATCGCGCCGACCTGACGTTCAGCATCGCGAAGACCTATCTGGCGCTGCTGGCGGGCGTCGCGCACGATCGCGGCCTGCTGCCCGATCCCGACGAACCCGTGCGCGTGCGTGTGCCAGGCATCGGCTTCGACAACCCGCACAACGCGCCCATCACCTGGACGCAGCTGTTGCAGCAGACGAGCGAATGGCAAGGCAAGTGCTTCAGCCTGACCGATCAGGCCGATCACTATCGCGCCGTCACGTTCGGCGATCCGCCCAATGGCAACAAGGGCGATCTGCGCCCGTTGCAGCCGCCCGGCACGTACTGGGAATACAACGACGTGCGTATCAACCAGTTGTCGCTCGCGCTGCTGCATCTGTTCGGCAAGCCCTTGCCCGAGGTGTTTCGCAAGGCCATCATGCGGCCCGTCGGTGCAAGCGAGAACTGGCAATGGGTCGGCTATGACGATGCGTGGATCGACATCGACGGCACGCGCGTGCAGTCGGTGCCAGGCGGTTCGCACTGGGGCGGCGGCCTGTCGGTGAGCGCGAACGATCAGTTGAAGGTTGCGCAGATGCTGCTCGACGGCGGCGTCGCCAACGGACGCCGCGTGCTGTCGGCGCAATGGATCGCGCGGATGCAGACGCCCTGCGCGCTCGCGCCGTATTACGGCTATCTGGTGTGGCTCAATACGGGGCGACGCGTGTTTCCAGGCGTGCCCGAAACGAGTTACTTCGGCGTCGGCGCGGGCAGCTCGTTCATGTGGATCGAGCCGGAGCGGCGCATCGCGTTGATCGTGCGCTGGCTCGACTCGCAGTTCGCGGATGCGTTCTTCGGCAAGATGCTGAATGCCATCGATACGGTGTGCGCGCGATAGCATCTTCGCGCCGCATCGTATCGATCAATCCGGCGCCGGGACGTTGAATGGCTTGCCCGGCGTATGGACCCAGCTTGCGAGCACCTTCGCGCCGGACGGGCCGGCCTTCGTGACATGCACGAGATTGGCCGGCAGCGCGAACGACTCTCCCGCGCGATACACATGCGCCGCCTTGCCGTCGATCTGCACGGTGACGTCGCCTTCCAGCACGTAGCAGAGTTCCGGCCCCGTCGCCTTGTGGCGCGGCTTGGACGCATTCGGCGGAAATTCGGCGATTCCCATGCCCAGCTCGCGATCGGTTTGCATGACGGGCGCTCGTTGCAGAACGACTGTCTCCTTTGCTTCGGGTGCTTTATCGGCGGCATGTGCGGACTGCGCACAAGCACAACCGCACGTGACAAGCGCCGCGATCAAACGCAAACGGTTCATGGCTGCTCCAGTGACGTCAATATCCTGTGCGCGGCGGCAACGCGGTCGAGGATCGGGAAATTGCGGTTGCCGAGAATCACGATGCCCATGCGTCTCGCCGGCACGAACGCCACGTACGAGCCAAAACCGTTCGTCGAGCCCGTCTTGTTGATCCACACGTTGTCGTTCGGCGCTTCCGGCGGCTCGATCTTCGTGACGGGTGTCGCATCGAGCGCCATCGCGGGCGCGTTGCCTTCCATCAGCGCGTTCAACGAAACGGGATACGGGTATTGCTCCCAGATCAGATCCTGCGTCATCGGGCCCGCCTGGAAGTAGCCGGTATGCGTGTCGGTGATCGCGCGTTGCAGTTGCGCGTCGAGCCTGGCCTGCTTCATGTTGGCTTCGATGAAGCGCAGCATGTCGGCGGCCGTCGATTTGACGCCGTACGCTTCCGGCGCAAACACACCGCCCGCCATGCGGATCGGTTGGCCCGTCTTCGTATAGCCTTGCGCGTAGTCAGGCGCTCTGTCGGCGGGAACGTCGATGAAGCTGTTCTTCAGGCCGAGCGCAGGAAAAAGCCGCCGCTCGATCAGCGGTGTGAAATCCTGCCCCATGCTCTTCGCCGTGATCATGCCCAGCGCGCCAATGCCGGGGTTCGCATAGGTCCGGACCGTACCCGGCGCATGGGCGGGACGCCAGGCCTTGAACCAGCGGATCATCTGATCGTCGTTCTGAATGTCGTCGGGCACCTGCAATGGCAGGCCGCCCGGCGTATGCGTGCCGAGATTCAGCAGGCTCACGTTGCCGAACTGCGTGCCGCGCAACGTCGGCAGATACTTCGCTACGCTGTCGGTCAACGACAACTGGTTGTCGACCTGCGCCCATGATGTCAGCGTCGCCGTGAAGGTTTTGCTGACCGAGCCGAGTTCGAACAGCGTTGCGTCGGTGACGGGTTTGCCCGTTTCCGTCGACGCCACGCCGTAATTGAACACCATCGCCCTGCCATCGACGATCACGCCGACGGCCATGCCGGGAATCCTGTCTTTCGTCATCAGCGGTTGTATTGCCGCGTCGACCGCGCGTTTGACGTTGTCTTGCGGCGCATCGGCCGCGTGGCTCGCGCCCGAGGTCATCCACATTGCGCACAGCATGGCCGCAGCGCGCGCACTTACCGTACCGAACTTCATCGCTTCGTTTCCTTTCTATCAAATGTTTGCAACCAGCGCGCCAAACGCATGAGCCGCAACGCCAGCTAACCCACTGCCCATCAACGTGAATGTGAATGTCCGCCTCGTGACCATTGCTCCTCCCTGAAGTGCCGCCACTATCGCGTTTTCGCACCCTGGTGACAAACGATGATAAATTGCTCGATGCCCCAGAATTTCTTATGGCTCGAACATGCGACCGTATCTTCCGCTGAACGCGCTGCGCGCCTTCGAATCGTCGGCCAGGCATCTGAGCTTCACACGCGCCGCGCTCGAACTGAATGTCACGCAGGCGGCCGTCAGCCAGCAGGTGCGCATGCTCGAAGAGCGCCTCGGCGCGACGCTCTTCAAGCGCCTGCCGCGCGGCCTCGCGATCACCGATGAAGGCCTCGCGCTGCGGCCCGTGCTCAGCGACGCGTTCGATCGCATCGAGGCCGTGTTGCGGCAGTTCGAAGGCGGGCATTTTCATGAGGTGCTGACGGTCGGCGCGGTGGGGACGTTCGCGGTCGGCTGGCTGATGCCGCGCCTGAAGGCGTTTCATGACGCGCATCCGTTCATCGAGTTGCGTCTGCTGACCAACAACAATCTCGTCGATCTGGCCGCCGAAGGTCTCGACTTCGCGATCCGCTTCGGCGACGGCACCTGGCCCGGCTCGCGCGCGCAGAAGCTGTTCGATGCGCCGCTCTCGCTGCTGTGCACGCCGGAGATCGCGCAACGGCTTCAGGCGCCCGCCGATCTCGCCGGTGAAAAGCTGCTGCGCTCGTATCGCGCCGACGACTGGGCGAACTGGTTCGCGGCAGCGGGCCTTGCGCCGCGTCCCGTGCGCGGTCCCGTGTTCGATTCGTCGCGGCTGATGGTGGAGGCGGCCATGCAAGGCGCGGGCGTCGCGCTCGCGCCTGCTTCGATGTTCGAACGCGATCTGTCGATGGGACGTCTCGCGCGTCCTTTCGATATCGACGTGCACGCGGGCAGCTATTGGCTCACCTGGCAAAAGGCAAAGCCAGCGACGCCCGCGATGCGCGCGTTCAGTCAATGGATCGTGAAGGAAGTGGAGGAAGGCGCAGCGAGCGGCGATGCGACTGGTGAACTGGGCGTCAGAAAGACGCCTGCCTCAGCGCAATGAGCGCGCGTGTCGACGTTATCGGAACACGCGCGCGCCCGATGTAAATCACATCTCCGTCAGATGCGCAGCCGCCGATGTTTCGCGCGGCTGTCCGCCGAGCTTGATGTGCGGCACCATCATCACCGACAGCACCGCGCCCACGCAGATCACGAAGATCGACAGGAACGTCAGATGCAGCGAGTGATGCAGCGCTGCGCGCACCATGTCGTTGCTCGACAGCGCCGCTTGCGCAGCGTTGGGCGTCGCGTCGAGCAGCGAGCGCAACTGGTCGGACGTGATCGCCATGCCCTTGTAGTGGCTCAACCCGAAGTTCAGCACCGCGCCGAAAATCGCCGCGCCGAGCGTGCTGCCCAGGTTGCGCGAAAACAGGTTCGATGCCGTCGCGGAGCCGCGTTCTAGCGGCTGCACGATCTCCTGGATCAGGATCAGCGAGCTGACGCTCACGATCCCCATGCCCAGCCCCATCACGAGCGAACCGACGCCCGCCAGCACGGGCGAGCCGTCCGGTTGCAGCAGCGCAAACGCAATCGCGCCGAGCGGCAGGAAGAAACTGCCGCCGACCATCGTGCGCCGCAGCCCGAGTCGATGAAACGACCGTGCGGTGAAGGTCGCGCCCGACGGCCAGCCCAGCATTACCATCGTCAGCGCGAGACCTGCGACGACGGGCGATTGATGCAGCACGCCCTGTACGTACATCGGCAGGAAGGTGGTGAGACCCATGAGCGCCATGCCCGACAGCACGGTCGCCGCATTACACGCCGCAATGGGACGATGGCTCCACAGCTTGAACGAGATCATCGGCTCCGGCACGCGCCGTTCATGCCACACGAACAGCACGCCGCACACCACGCACAGCGCGACTTCGAACAATGCGCGGGCATCGTTTTCCGAGCCGGCGTCCGTGAGCGCCATCATCAACGCACCGATTGCGATGGTGAACAGCACGGCGCCCATGATGTCGATCGACGGCCGTTGATGACGCTTCTCTTCGTGCAGGTATTTGATGAAGCCAAACGCGGCCAGAATGCCGATCGGCACGTTGATCCAGAAAATCCACGACCACGACAGATCGCGGATCAGCAGGCCGCCCGCCATCGGGCCGATCACTGCGGAAATCGCCCAGACGCTCGCGAGATAGCCCTGAATTTTGCCGCGCTCGCGCGCCGGATACAGATCGCCGACGATGGTCAGCGTGACCGGCTGGATCGCGCCCGCCCCTATGCCCTGAATCAGCCGGAACACGATCATCGCGGGCATCGACCACGCGAAGCCCGCGCCGATCGAGCCGATCAGGAAAATCACGATGCCCACCAGCACAGTCGGCTTGCGGCCGTACAGGTCGGCGAGCTTGCCGAACACGACGGTCATCGCCGTCTGCGCCAGCAGGAACGATGAGAAGACCCAACTGTAAAGACGCAGGCCGCCTAGTTGGGTGACGATCTGCGGCATGGCCGTCGAGACAATGGTGGCTTCGATGGCCACCATCGCCATCGATGCCATCACCGCCGCGATGACGAGATGACGCTTCGTCTGAGGATGAGTCGACATGGGGGGATGTAGTTGTGTGCGGCGCGAAAACGTCGAAAGCCTGCTGAAACATGGTGCTTCAGGCGAGCCCTTCAATGCGCGCAAAGAAATGTATGCTACCGCTTAATTGCGCTGCTTGCACTTGGATTGTGCGCGCATTCACGCTGCGCCGGCGCGTACGGGCGTCAATCGCACGCTGTCGCGAGCCGCCGCGCCAACGCCTGTGCGCCCGGCATGTCGAGCCGCAGCGACGCGTACGCGTTGCGCTTCACGTCGTCGGGCAAGGTCCAGTCCCACTTTTCGTTGTCGATGTTGCCGATCGAGCGCAGTGCGTCCGTGGTCTGCGCGGGTGTCAGCGCGGCGATGCGTTGCAGCGTGTCCTTCATCGAACCCGCTACGCGCGCGCTCACCGTCGGTCCCTGATTCCACGCGTCGAGCCCTTCGGCGCGCAGCAGCACGACGAGCGCATCGTTGATCCAGTCGCCGGACCATGTCGCCAGCACCGTGCCGCCGCCGTGTGTGAACACGGAACGCGTGGCCAGTTCGTTCGACGCGAAATAGCGGCGCGCCTCTTCGAGCAGTTCGCGGCCCGTGGTGTCGAGAAACACGACGGGCCCGCCATCCTTCAGCACATTGAACATTTCGCGCCGCACCTCGTCGTGCACGAGCGAGCCGCCACCGTCGAACACGGGCGGCACGCCGCCCTGATCGGGCGTCACGTATACGGTCTTTTTGCCCGCATCGACATCCTGCACGCGCCAGCGCTGGCCGCCGAACACGAGCCCCTGTCCGGGCGCCAGTGGACGAGAGACGGGCACCGATCCGAGCACCTTCGCACCCGCGACGATGCGGAATTCGTCATCCGTCGAAAACGATGCGTAGAACTCGTAGTGATTGACGAGGCGCTCGCCTGCCACGCCATGCAGCAGCAAGCCGCCCGCTTCCTGCACCAGCAGGTCTTTCGCGCCGAGGCTGCGCAGGATCGCGGCGAACGTCGGCTTGTCGATCGTGCCGAACGGGCCCGTCGCGACCAGCGTGTCCCACAGCTCGCCCGCGCGCGCGCCGCCGCGTTCGGCGATGATCGACAGAATCTGCTGCACGAGCGTCGACGGATGCATGCCGCGCGCACGCGGCGGTTCGAACCAGCCGCGCAGCAGCAGGTTCACCATCGCCACGGATTGCACGAGACTCTCGCGCAACCGGTCCGACAGATCGGAGCCGCTATGCAGTTCCGCTTCGACGCCATAGCAGCGCAGAATGGCCGCTTCGCCCTTGCGCCGCCCGGAGCGCCCGAGCCGCTGCCGCAAGCTCGCCACCGACGGCGGCGCGCCCACCTGCACGACGCTTTTCACCGCGCCGATGTCGATGCCGAGTTCGAGCGTCGTCGTGCAAACGGCGCTCGCGGGGCGATCGCCCGCCTTCAGCGCCTGCTCGGTCTGCTCGCGCAGTTCCTTCGACAGGCTGCCGTGATGCGGCCAGAATTCGTTCGGATAGCCATCGCGCTCGCAGGCGCGGCGCAACAGGTCGGCGTAAAGCTCGACCTGTCGGCGGCTGTTGGGAAAGATCAGATTGTTCGAGCCGCGCAGCACCTTGTACATGTGATTCGCGACCTCGACGGTGCTAGCGGGCACGACGTCTTCGAGACCTGGATTCTCGATGCCCGGCTCGAACTGGATGCGCGGCGGCTTCTCGACATAGCCCTTGATCAGGATCTTCAGTTCCTGGCCCGCGCTGCCGGACTCGATGATCTGCACGTCCTGCGCGGCGCGTGGACGCAGAAATTCCGCCGCGAGGCGCATGTCCCCAAGCGTCGCCGACAACCCGACGCGCGGCACTTTGCGCCCGCACACGCGATCGACGCGCCGCATCAGTGACTGCAACTGCATGCCGCGCTCGGAACCGATGAACGCATGCAACTCGTCGACGACCACGTAGCGCAACGCGCCAAACGTCGCTTCGAGCGACGCGCCGCGCGTGACGAACATCGCTTCGAGCGACTCGGGCGTGATCAAAAGCACGCCCGTCGGCTTCTTCACGAAGCGGTGCTTGCGTCCCGACGACACATCGCCATGCCAGCCGGTGACGGGTATTTCCAGTGCCTCGCACAGATTGTCGAGACGCGACCATTGATCGTTGATCAGCGCCTTCAGCGGACTGATGTACAGCACCGAGCCGCTGCACGGTTCGTCGCGCAGCAGGTTCGACAGAATGGGGAGAAATGCCGCTTCCGTCTTTCCCGCCGCCGTCGCCGCCGCGATGATCACGTCGCGGTCGGCATCGATCAGCGCGGGGACCGCGCGCTCCTGCGCATCGCGCAACTCGGTCCAGCCCTCGCGCCAGATCCAGCGGCGAATCCGCTCGTCGAGCAGATCGAAGCTGCGCGACTCAGTTGAGCCGGAAGCTTGCCAGCTCATCGTCGCTATCGGGAGTGGCGTCGTTGACGATGTCGGCCGCGCCGCCCGTGTCGCGCTCAATGTCCATGCTGCCGATCAGCTCGCGCCAATCCGCCGACGGGTTTTGCTCCAGCACCGCCAGGAAATTGATGAACGCGGTGATCGTCGTGCGCGGCGTGCGGAAATACGCTTCGCCGAGGCGCGTCGCGCAATGCGCCATGAACGCGGGAATCGCTTCCTCGGGCACGAGCGCCTTGCTCGCGTCGCCGAATGCGTACAGCAGGCGCAGCTTGTCGAGCAACACGTAGAAATCTTCCGGCGTGAGCGCGGCGAGGCGGATCACGGGGCCGCTGTAGTCGACGAGTCCATTGGTCGCGAATGCGTTTTCCGCGAGGCGCGATTGAAGCGCGGCATAGCTATAGAGGCCGCGGCGCGTGTCGAGCAGAAACTCGGGCGTGCCGCCCAGCACGAAGCCGAGCCCTTCCGCCGTGCCTTGCAGCGAGTCGTTCAGGATGCGCAGGATCTGTTCGTAGTTGGCGTTACGCGCCTGCACGTTCGCGAGCTTGTACAGATTCACCATTTCGTCGAGGCACACCATCAGGCCGCTATAGCCCGCGAGCCGCACGAAACGCCCGAGCAGCTTCAACTGATCGTACATGCTCGCGTCGTCGACGATGGTGCGCACGCCGAGTGCCTGGCGAGCGTCGGTGCGCGTCGTGAACTCGCCACGCAGCCAGCGCACGGCGTCGCTCTTGAGCTTCTCGTTGCCTTCTTCGAAGCCACGGCAATAGGCGGCGATCACGTCGGCGAAATCGTAGCCGTTGACCATCTCCGTCAATTGCGACAACTGCGCGCGGATCACTTCGTCGCTGGTGCGGCCCGTCGCCTTCGCTTCCGTCTTCGCCTGGCCGATGAACTTCTCGACCACGCCCGCCAGCGCACCACCTTCGGGCTTCGTGCGCGTCGCCATGTTTTTCACGAGTTCCGCATACAGAGAACGCGCCTGACCGCCCGACGCATGCAGACGCCGGTCCGGGTTCAGGTCCGCGTGCACGGTGACGAGCTTTTTCTCGAGCGCGATGGCGCGTACGAGATTCAGGAAGAAGGTCTTGCCCGCGCCATACTCGCCGACGACGATGCGAAACGCCGAGCCGCCGTCCGCGACGCGCTCGATGTCCTTCAGCAACGCTTCGAGTTCGTGCGCGCGCCCGACCTGGATCAGATGTTGCCCGATGCGCGGCACCACGCCGGCGCGCAGGGATTGCAGGACCGCGTCGCGGTCCCTGGGGCGGATCGTTGTCATGCAGCCAACCTTTGTGCGACTTCCTGATTGATTTCGACGGGATCGTCTCCGTCCGTGAGCGGCTCGTCCCAACGGTCGAGCGACGCCTCGTTCACCTGTTCGATCGCGCCGTCCAGCATCAGTTCGAGATGCGACGCGGCATCGGCGAGTTCGGCGCGCGTCCACGACTCGCGCGTCACGAGCAGACGCAGAAAGGACGAATGCGCGTCGTCGAGGCCGAGCAGCGGCTCGGTTGCTGCAGACGTTTGGGGCATTGGTTCTGTTTGCGCTTCAGACGCGCGCTCTTTGTCCTGCGCTGCGGCCGTTGCCTGTGCGGCAAGCACGTCCTGTTCCTCGACAGCGGCCGGTTGCTCCGTTTCGTGCTCAGTTTCGTGGATAGGCACGGCTATAACTGCCCCATGCGCTTCCTCGACGAACACATCGGCCAGCATCGACGAGACGCGCGCCGTCTCTTCCTTCAGCGCCGCGATGCGCGTCGCGTCGAGCACGAATTCGTGCTTCACCGTGGCGGGTTTAGGCGAATGAGCGTGCTTCCTGGCGGGCTTCACGCCCGTTGGCGTGATGGCCGCGCCGCTCGCGTGCTGATGCAGGTCGGTGTACAGGCGCTGGGGATCGATGCCGAGCATCCGGTACACCTTCTCCAGCAGGCGCACTTCTTCGCGCGACACGACGCCATCGGCATTCGCGGTGTGCACGAGGAACGACGCGATCGTCGCCTTCACGTCGTGCGCAAGCGGTTCCAGCTTTTTCTTCAACCCGGCGCTCGCCGTCGGCTGTGCGAGCTGCGCGAGATTGCGCGCTTTCAGCCGCGCACGCTGCGCATCGGACAGATGCGGCCACTGATCGATCTGCCATTCGATCACGGCCGTCTCGCGCTGCGTCGCGTCACCGTCGGCGCGCGCGACCGTCGCGGCGAGATCCACGATGATCGTCGCGACGTCGTACGCTTCGTCGATGGGCAGCGGGGTCGCGCTGGGCGCGATGGCGAACAGCGCGACGGCGTCCGTCGGCTTCGGCGTGCGCGCGCCCAGCCGCACATCGGGTTCGACGGCGATGCCCGCTTCCGCGAGCGCGGTCGTGAATACCACGGCCTTGTCGCGCGTCATCTTGCCGCCCGACTTGAAGCGCGCCAGCACCGCGCCGAACGTGCTGACGGCCGTCTCGCCCGCGACTTCGGCGGCGAGCGTGTCGATCGCGTCGTGCGTCGCCTGCGGCCACAAACCGGGCGGCAGCGTCAGCGTCGCTTCCAGCGTGCCCTGCGCCTCCGGATAGCGGCCGAGATACCGGCTATACGCGTCGAGCGCGACCGCGCTCTCGTGCATCAACAGTTGCAGTTTGTTCCGTGTGCCGTTCACGGCCGCGATATCGGGCAGACCGACCAGAAAACCCGGCACGGGCACGCTTTTCAACGCACGGAACGACGGCTGCGGCGACGCGTCGAGCTTGGTGCGGTTAGCGGGCAGCAACATGCCGGCGCCGAAGCGGTCGCGATACTGCCGCATGAACACGCGGTCGAATTCCTCGGGGCAACGCGCAACGGCCGTGCGCCGCACCATCATCGGATCGAGCTTGACCCATGCGAGCGCCCAGTCCGCCGGCAACGGATGCTGGTCGAGCGCCGCCTGGCCGAATGCGACGCGCACGTTCAGCGGCACCTGATAGCCCGTCGCGAGCCCGTCGGGCGCGGGCTGCAGATACATCCGCGTATGCCGCGACGCCACCAGCGACAACGCGTCGATCAGCCCGCGCACGTGCTTTTGCCAGCCGTAGTTCGCGTCGAGATTGAGCAAACGCCGCAGTTCTCTGGCGATCGCGTCGAATTCGTCGCCGCTCACCTTGCCCGCCGCGCCGTCGACGAGCACGCGCCGCTCCAGCCCGTACAGGTAGAAAAACAGATAGCCGGTGTTGATGTCCGATTTCTTGCGATCGGAAGCGAGCCATTTGAGATACGTGCGGCGCTGCTCCGGCGTGAGCCCGTTATAGCTGAGCGCGACGCTACCAAGCCCGGCTGCCGGGTCCGCGCCGTCGCGGGCGACCTCGAAGCGCGCGTCGATCACGCAGGCTTCGATCGAATCCGCGTGCAGGCGTTGCGCGTCGCCCGTGTAGAAAAAGCCTCCCGAGACCGTCAAGCCGTGGATATCGATGCTTTCGCCGGGCGCGACAAAGCGCGCGGACGAGCGCGCAGCAGGCCGCGCGACGCCAGACGCGGGGCTGATGCGGTACGCGTCGGCGGCTGAGCCCGCCATGTTTATCGATACCAACGGCTCGTCGTCATATGAGCCGGGAGAACTTGTCATGAAATTGCCTGGCTCCTCGGGAGCCCTGTGAGATCCGGATGAAAACTGCGACACAAAGCGCAATGGCTTGCCGGCACGCTGCATACCGCACAACGTGTCTTTCGATGCAAGCTTGCTTGAAGGGAACCAACGAAAGCCAGCCCGGACGGGCCAGCCCACACAGCCGGCGCCAGAACGATCAGATGGCGGACATGCGCGCGCGCATCCGACGCAAGAAAGGCCAGTCCCATCGACACGCCGCCGACGACAACCCCGCCCCTCCCAAAACTGCTTCGTCCGCGGCTCATTGTTCTCCCGTCCACGTCGCCGGGAATCCGTTGCCCGGCGCGGTCGCGACCTTTGATTATATGTTCTTTTTCAGGATCGCTCCGGTGGCGTAAAAATGGCTGTTCACGCCCGTGGAACGGGTGTTGAAGCGAGTGATTTCAGAGATTGGCTTACAAACTTGCTTACAAGCGCCTTTGTGCGCGAGCGAACAATCCGACCCCAACTAAATCGCATATTTTGCAAGCTCATTTTACGAACTGGAGTTACACTCGGCGACATGCGATCAGCGCGCCGGATTCTCAATCGAGCGCGCCGAAAAATCTGAAACTCGGTCCTCGACGCCCTTATGCGTCAGACTGTTCGCACCGTCTCTCAGGTTCTGGACGGCCCTCGGAATGCCAGAACCTATTCACGCCAGCGGAAGCTGGCGTCTTTTTGTGCGACGTAAGAAAGGACACGTTCTGTCCACCAACGCTCGCACCTTGCACGCCCTGCACGCTTTGCGTTCCCTGCGCCGTTCCTGGCGCGGCGACAGCGAGCGCAAGCGGGCGGCGCCGGACCGACGCATAGGTCGCGAGCGCAAGGCCGCACCAGATCAGCCCATAGCCTGTCAGATCGACGGTCGTCAGCCGTTCGTGGAAGACCGTGAGCGCGAGGATGAACGTCACGGTCGGCGTCACGTATTGCATCACGGCCGATTCCGTCATCGAAACGAGTGGCATCGCATACGCGTAGAGCGCGAGCGGCACGACGGTCAGCGGCCCCGCCAGCATCATCAGCACCGACGCGTCGACGCCGAACGACGTGAACGCAAGCGCATGATGCGACATCAGATAGCCGAAATAGCCGAGGGCGAACGGCATCATCACGACAGTTTCGCGCCAGGTGCTGACGATCGCGTTCCGCGTCGGCCACACCTTGCGCGTGAGTCCGAGCAGCGAGAACGTCACCGTCAGCATCACGGCGAACACGGGTACGCCGCCATGCGCGTAGCACTGGACGAAGGTGCCTGCCAGCCCGAGCGCAAGCGCCGCCGCTTTCAGACCGTTAAGCCGCTCGTTCAGAAAAACGATGCCGAGCGCAGCCGACAGCAGCGGATTCAGGAAATATCCGAGACTCGCCTGTAACGCGTTGCCCGTCACCGAGGCCAGGATATACACAACCCAGTTCGCCGACAGCAAAACCGCCGGCAATAGCGCGAGCGCGAACGAGCGCCAGTCGCCCATGTGTTGCCGCAACGCGGGCTTGAGCGCAATCACGGCCGACAGCACCACGAACGACCAGAACACCCGATGCGCGAGCATCTCCGGCGCGCTCACTTCCTTCAGATGCCAGTAGTACAGCGGCATCAGGCCCCACCAGCACAGCGCCACGAGCAGCGCGGCGTACCCGGCGCCTTCCTTCTGCTTCTGATTGTTCGCGTTCATGGCTGTAGCGCCTCGTCGAGTCGGTCGATCAGAACTTCCACTTCATCCACACCGAAAATCAGCGGCGGCGACAGGCGCAGCGAATCCGGTGCGGCCGAATTCGGCATCGCCAGCACGCCGCCATCGATCAGATCCAGCCACACATCGGTCATGCTCCTGTCGAGGCGCGCGTCGAGCTTGAGGCTGAGCGCGAGGCCCTTGCCGTGCAAGGTCACGCGCGAATCGAAACGCGCTGCGATGCGCTCGCCGATCAGCGCGCCCATCGCGGCCGCGTTCTCGACGAGCCGTCCGCGTTCGACGAGGTCGAGCACGATCAGCCCGCACTGCATCGCGAGCCGGTTGCCGCCGAAGGTCGAACCCTGCACTTTCGCCTTGCCGGGCGCGCCGAACACGGCGTCGAAATCGCCGTCGTTCATCAGCACGGCTGAGAGCGGCACCAATCCGCCCGTCAGCCCTTTCGATACGACGATCATGTCGGGCACTGCGGATGCCTCGGTTGACTTAACGTCCATGCCGATTGCGTCGATGCCGAACCAGGTGCCCGTACGGCCGAGGCCGCAATACACCTCGTCGGCGATCAGCTTCGTTCCCGTCGAGCGGCACAGCGCAGCGAGACGGGACGCAGTGTCCGCCGTCCAGTGCTGCGCCGCCGATGACCCCGCCACCGGCTCGAACACGACGGCAGCGATCTTGCGGCTCGCGAGTGTGTCTTCGAGCGCGGCGAAGTTCCGCGCGTCGACGTGATGGACGTTGCCGGGCTTCCAGCGCAACGCCTCGGTCCAGAACGGATTGCCCGTCATGAACGACGAGAACATCGACAGGCCGTGGAAGCCGTCGCGGAATGCGACGACGTCGGTGCGTCCCGTGCTCGTCATCGCGAACTTCACGGCGCTTTCGACGGCCTCCGCGCCCGTGGTCGCGAAGAACACTTTCTGGAAGCGCTGGCCGCTGAGCGTGAGCAACTTGTCGGCGAGCGCGAGCTGAGACTCGGCGCATTCGAACGGAAACACGTTCACCGACGTGCGCTGCAACGCATCGGCAAAACGCGCGAGCAGCGACTCGTGCGCGTGCCCAGATTCGCCGTGCCAAAACCGGCGAGACAATCGAGCAACGCGCGGCCGTCGGCGGTTTCGATATAGCAGCCGTCGCCGCGCGCACCCGTCATGTCGAGGCCCGCTTCGTCGAGGAATTTTTCCCAATAGGGATTGACGAGATCGAAGCGCTGAGCGCGCTCAACCTCGCGTTCGTTTCCCTCGTCTGCACCATGGTCAGACTTCAAGCGGCCTCCTGCCATCGCGAAGTCCATGAAACTGGAGCTGCGTCTGATCGCCGTAAAAGAACGCGACCGACTCCAGTTGCCGCATATTCGCTTCGAGCATGAAGAGCGCGGCTTCGAGGCTGTAGCGCTGCTCCGCCGCGCTCACGTGCGGAACGTCGGCGAGGAACAGGCGCGACAGGCTCGGATGATTCAGCTCGTCGTTCGTCTCGCCATGCTTTGCGACGATATCGCCCGCATGCAGTGCGCTTTCGACCAGCGCGGCGATGTGCTCGTGAACGGGACTGTGCTGGTCGCGCAACCCTTCCGTGACCATGATCGACGTGAAGAATGCAGTGGGCAGACGATGCGCCAGCACCGTGTACGCGTCGATATAGAGCGCGGTAAGCGGCAGCGGCACCGATGCGCGGACCTTGGCTTCGTTCATGCCGAGCGCGACGCAAGTGGCGAGTTCGAATGCTTCGTGACCGTATTCTTCCTGGAAGTACTGAAACAGCCGCGCGCGCAGATTGCGTTTGAGGCGGCGCGACAGCAACGGTCCAAGTATTTCGACGAAGCGGTCGGTCACGTGATACTGCTCGATGTACAGCCCCTTCACGAGCGGCGTGATTTCACGGCTCTCAAGCGCCGCCGATGCATACGCGTTGCTGCCCAACTGATCGAGCGCGCTGAGCAGCAGACGCTCGGCACGCGCGGCGAGCGCGAGACCGCTGCAGGGCTCGCTGAAGCGCTCCGTATCCGCCGACGTCATGCGCCTGCCGACACGCAACGGCGCGATCTCGACGAAATGCGCGAACGACAGCAGATACATTTCCAGATCGACGGGATCGAGCGATGCGACGCTGCGGAAATGCTCCAGAGACGCGTCATCCGGAGTAGTTGCAGCTGGATGCCAGCGTAGCTGCCGGAACACGACATCGAGCACGTGTTGCCAAGCGAACACGAGTTCCGGCGCGTTCTGGCGCGCATACGCCAACTGGAAATGGAGCGACTGAAGCGCGAAGTTGTCGGCGAACTGCCCGCTCTCCTTGCCCGAAAACGGGAACGCGCCAGGCGTCGTGTCGCGATCGTGCGCATCCGAAGTGAGCATCTGATGGACGACGCCAAGTACATCCTCGTACATCGCAATCCGACGCCCGACAACAGCGGCCAGTCGCTGCCCCACTTCACCGCACAACGCCATCGCGCGCTGCGCATCGGACGTGACGCGGTCGATGCCGCTATCCGTCTCTTCGATCAGCGATAGCGCATCCAGTTGCACCGTCAGCGTGCGAATCCACGCAGGGCACGCGCCTTCGTTGAGCCGAATCCAGATATCGGACGAAGGCCGCATCAGTTGCGTGACGACCTCGGCCACCTCGTCGCACGCGACGCCTTCGAACGACAGGTCGATGGCATCGTCGCCGACGCCGATCGTCAAGCCGTCGTAGCCCGCCGACACCTCGCACGGCACCAGCGCCGGCCGTCTGTATCGATCGATATCCCAGCGTTCCATGACGGCTCTCAGGCGAAGATGCGCGGTTTGACGACGGGCTGGCGGCCGTAGAAATCGAGAATCTGGTTCTCCTGCAGCACCATGGTTTCGATGGCGAGCATCACGTGCTTCCTGACCGTCATCTGCTCTTCAGGCGAGATGGCCTCGATTTCGGCAAGCAGGCTGAGCGAAATGTCTTCGTGATCGAACTCGTCGTTGATCGTCGCGTGACGGGCGATCGGACGCCAGAAGCCTTCCGGGATGCCCGTCTCGCGGCAATAGTTCGCCAGTTCGATATGAAAGCTCACGCTCGGCTGCTCGAACAGGAACAGCAGCGACTTGAAGCTCAACGGATGCTGGCGCGCATACACGCCCAAAGACGCGCACAGCGCGAACGTGGCGGGCAGCGGCACCAGATAGTCGAGATTGTCGGTGCGGATGGAAACGGCCTGCAGCGACTGCCGCAGCATGTCGTCGTGATTCAGCTCCGAGGCGAGAAAGCCTTGCAGCAGCTTCTGCACCTTGACGGGTTCGGCATGGGCGAGTGAAGGCGCAATCAGACCCGGCGCCTCGCGCACGATATAGAAATATTCGAGCGCATAGCCGATCAGCGCGCTCTTCGGCAACGTGCGGTCGCACAGCCCTGATACAGACGCGAGGTCGAATTCGCCTCGATCGTTTCGGCGGCGAACTTTCTGAGCCGGTGATAGAACTCCTCGCCCGACAGACAGCCTCGAGGCGCGGGAAACGCGCTTTCGGTCAACAGGCCGAGCCGGTCGAACTCCTCGAGCAGCCCGTCGACTTCAGACGCAAGCTCCGGATGACGGCGCTTCAGTTCGGGGATCGACGTGTCGCCGCGCCGGAGCGAATCGACGAACGCCTTGAGCGCGCCCTGGCTGTCGGCGACGACAGAACACGATTGCTCGCGATAGTCGAGCGTCAGGCCGTTGTGCTCTTCGATCAGCTGCACGCCGGGACGAAAGCGCGGCGCGGCGAAAAGATCTGCTGCGGTCGTGGCCTGCATCATGCCTCCCCGTCGACGTCGAGTGTGCGCAACAGCGCCGGGGACGTCGAATAGTGTTCCCAGATGCCCGTATAGAACTGGTCGTACAGTTCGATGAACAGATGCGTTTGCGCGCGCATGCGCCGCACGTCCGCATCGGCGATGGCGGGAATTCGCGAGAAGATCTTGCGCGTGAGGCTGCCGTGGCCGCCGTTCAGGTTGATGTCGGAATGCGCTTTCACGGGCTTGAGCAAAACGGGATCGACGCCGATCCGATATGCGGCGTCGAGGAAGGAATCCTGCTTGATGTCCTTGCCTTCGAGAATGCCGAGCGTCGAAAAGAAGAACAGCGGGTCGCTATGTGCCCAGAAAGCCAGCGAGTTACACAGCGCCATGGTTTGCGGCAGCGGCACCGTGCGCGCGAGATCCTCACGCGTGACGCCGAGCGTGGTCAGCGCCTTGAGCAACAGTTCGTCGTGCCCGTACTCTTCCGCGTAGAACTCGTTCATCGACAGCCGCACGCCCGTATTGGCGACATACGACAGAACGGGCGCGTCGAAATAGCTTTCGCGGAACAGGAAATGGTAGTTCTCCACGATCATCCCGTGGATCACATTGAGGGAATGTCAGCGCCCGTGCTCGCGGACGCGCACTTTTCCCAGAACACGTTCGTATAGAGCGTGCGATACAGCAGATCGTTGGCGAGATCTTCGAGTTCGAGCAGCACGTCGAGGCCACTGCGGGCCAGCGCGGGTTTCACCGCGCGCACCAGTTGCAGCTCCTTCAGACGGTCGAACACTTTCTGTTCGTACGGCGAATAGCGGGAGATCACTTCCTCCGCCTTGACGCCGGAGCGCAGCGCGCGGATCAGGGACGCCGCGTCTTCACCTTCGACGGGCGCCGGAAATTCATATTGATGCTCGTCGTCTTCGATGACGAGCGAAGGCGACGTGCTGAGACACTTCCCCGCCAGCACAAACGCCTGTGGTTCAAAAATGTCGTCCATCACGACGGCCTCCGTTCGTGGCCGGCACGCAACGGTGCCGGCGCGTTCATCACAGGTGAACCGGGATCAGGACGGGACGCGCCTTGCGCGGCTTGACCACGACAGTGATTTTCTTGTCGTCTTGCCTGTCCGTTTGCGACTGCGCCTGCGTTTGTTGTTGCGGCTGCGCTTGCTGAACCTGCACTTGGGTCGTCATCTCAATCTCCTTGGGGTTGGCGTTAACTCTGCACTGCTTAACAAGCTGTCCACCACCGTGGCCAGTTCTTTCACACCCGGAGCCAGAAACCCAAAGCCGTGTGGCGGGCAGCATCGCCTCGCCAATGGCGGCAGGCCGATGAGCGCAACAGGCTTAACTTGTAGCCCCGTTCTCCGCCGTGGATCTGTCGCCTGGCGCGGCTTCCCGGCCGCTCCGGCGCAGTCAGACGTATGTGTTGTTTTATCGGCCCGATGCCGCCGATCGCAGCCTCGCGCGCGGTTACCGAATGCGTGCCCGAGTGTCGGACTGACGCCGCAGCCAGACGCTTTCGACGAACAAAACGTGCGCTCCCGCAAAAGGGAGCGCGCCTGAAGGTCGATGTAGCTCTGGGCGGTCCAGCCGGATTCTCGTCAATGGCCGCCGTTCGTTGTTTCTCTCAGGTTCTGCTTTCTCTCAGGTTCTGCTGGGTCGTATCTTTTATTGCACGGCCTCGGAAATTCAGTTCGTACAGTTCCGTTTTTGCGGAATCAGATAAAGTGTTCGCTCGTTTTTGCCAATGTTCGAGGAATTCATCGAATTCAAACTAACCCACTGATTTACCGAGAATTTCACTTAAAAATTCATGCAAACAAACTAACTCGTTGGACCTATTGTTCCGGTAAACTGCGATAACTGGAATGAACACTTTCGATCAATTTGCGTGAAGTGTTCGGCAAACTCGCATGAACACTTTCAGAGCAATCATCTTGATGGGACCAAAGTAAGGTGCTAGCGCGCCAGCTCTGGTCGACAGGGAGGCGAATGAAGATCACCCTCGACGTCGCAACGGCTACCCCGCTGACGGAACAGATCGTCGGTCAGGTCGAAGCGCTGATCCTGTCGCGCGAACTGCGCGTCGGCATGCGCCTGCCGTCTATCCGCAAGTTCGCGGCCGAGCACAACATCAGCCGCTTTCCCGTCATCGAGGCCTACGACCGGCTCGCCACGCGCGGCCTGCTGCAGCCCAAGCACGGTTCCGGCTACTACGTCGCCGAACAGTTCGAAAAGGCGCCGCGCGCCACGCGCGGGCTCGACGCAATCCGCGCGACGCCCGAATCCGATCAGATCCTGCGGCAGTTCGAGCGGCCCGACGAGGTGCTGAACCTGTCGATCGGTTTCATTCCCGAGGCGTGGCGCGACGTCGAAGGCATTGCCCAGGCGATCCGTCAGGCGTCACGCACGGACGCGCGCAGTCTGATCGACTACGCGATTCCACAAGGCGATCCGGTGTTGCGGCTGCAGATCGAGCAGCGTCTGGCCTTCGTCGGCGTGGCGGCGGAGCCACAGAACATCATGGTGACGAACAGTGCGAGCGAGGCGCTCGATCTCGTCGTGCGGATGCTGCTCAAGCCCGGCGATACCGTGTTCGTCGAAGATCCCGGCTACTTCAACCTGTTCGGGCTGCTCAAGCTGCAGGGTATCGAGCTGGTCGGCGTGCCGCGCCTGTCGAGCGGGCCGGATGTCGAAGCCGTCGAGGCGCTGCTGAAGGAGCATCGGCCGAAGCTCTTTTTCATCAACACGGTCTTTCACAATCCGACGGGCACGAACGTCGCGCCGCACGTCGGCTTCCGGCTGCTGCAACTTGCGCAGGAACACGACTTCATGATCGTCGAAGACGACGTCTACGCGGATTTCCAGGCGATTCCCACGCAACGTCTCGCGTCGCTCGACCGGCTGACGCGCGTCGTGTATATCGGCGGGTTTTCGAAGAGCCTGTCGTCGTCGCTACGGCTCGGCTATATCGCCGCCGAAGCGGGGTTGGTCAAGCACTTCGTCGAAGTGAAGGCGCTCACCAGCCTCGGTGGCACGCGCTTTAGCGAGCGCGTCGTAGCCGCGCTGCTCGAGCGCGGCACGTATCGCAAGCATCTGGAAAGGCTGCGGCGACGCGTGAATGGCGCCATTTCGACCGCGGTGGAATTGCTCAATGGCATCGGCTGGCAAGTGTTCGACGAGCCGTGCGGCGGCACGCTGGTGTGGGCGCGCGTGCCGGGCGTGCCGAATTCGGATGTGTTCGTCGCCGAGGCGGCTCGCGCCGGCATCACCGTGCAGCCGGGCAGCTACTACCGGCCGCACGGCGAGGTGACGCCGTGGGTCCGGTTCAACACCGCGTATCTCGACAACGAGCGGGCGCTGGGATTTCTGCGGCGCGCGGCGGCAATGAGCGATTGAAGCGAAACGACCGCACCGCGCCCGGTGCGGTCAACCGCCCTGCTCCCGCTGAATCCGCGTGCGCGCTTCGCCCAGACTTTCAAAGCGGTCGTCGTTTTCGTTGAACACCGAAACGCGCCCATGCCCGATGTCATACACCCAGCCCTGGACATCGAGGCGCTTTTGCGCGAGCCGCCCGGCGACGGACGGATGCGTGCGCAGATGCATCAGTTGCAGCCGGATGTTCTCCTCGACGAGTGCCTGCACGAGATGATCGCTGTCGACCTCGCGCGCCTGCACGACGCTGCGCGCCGTCTCCGCATTGCGCAGCCACGCATTGACGGTCGGCATGTCTTCCGCTGTCATCGGCGCGGTGCCCGCGAGGCCGCGCATCGCGCCGCAGTCGCTATGTCCGCACACCACGATCTGCCGCACGTTCAGCGCAAGCACCGCGTACTCGACGACGGCCGATACGCCGCCCAGCATTTCGCCGTAAGCGGGGACGATATTACCGATATTGCGGCACACGAAGAGCTCGCCCGGATGCGTTTGCGTAATCATTTCCGGCGAGACACGCGAGTCAGCACAGGTGATGAACAGCGTATGCGGCGCCTGACCTTGCGCGAGACTTTCAAATAGCGCCTGGGTGGCGGGAAACACCTCGTCGCTGAACTGCTCGACGCCGTCCAGCAGATGCAGCAGGTCCGACTTTGCCGGGTCGCGAACCCGTCTGGTGTTGAGCGTATCGTCCGACATGAGGCTGTCCCCCTTCGCAGCGCGGCTGGATCATGGATCAGGGAGTGTACGACGGGAATGCGTCAGCGGGCAGTCACGCGCGCTGAGGCCACGGCGCGCGAACGGAGAGACGCCATAAAAGAAGCCCCGGCCGGACGTGATCGGAGCGGCGCGGGGCTCGACAAAAGCTCGCCTGTTCTCAAGAGGCAAGCTCACGTTACGCGCGTCAAAAAAACGGAGCAATCGAAAAAAACCCCGGGCGCCGGGTGCGGCGACCGGGGGAAGCTCTCTCGCGCGCGAAGGGAAGCACCGCGCACAAGAGACACTCTAGCTGTTCGCGCGCCGCGGATTAACGGGGCGCGCGGCAACACTCCTTTCTAGCGCGCACAAACGGGCGCGGCGCTGATGTCCTGCGCTGATGTCCCACGCTCACTTCGCACGCGGTCTCGGTGGATGGGCGCGCGCCGCGCAATCCGCACACACACCGTGTAACGCCAGCGTCTTGCCGACAATACGCAAGCCGAACTTCTTTGCGATCGCGATGCGCCGGCGATTGATCTTCGGGTCGGAGAACTCTTCGACGCGCCCGCACACGACGCATACGAGATGATCGTGCGCCTCGCCCGAGTTCAGTTCGTAGAGGCTGTGATGTTTGCCGAGCGGCACGTTCGCGACGAAGCCCGCCTCCACCAGCTGACTGAGCACGCGATAGGTGGTCGACAGGTTCATTCGTTCGCCGCCTGCAGCGATGCGGCGGTGGATCTCTTCCGCGCTGAAATGGCCGTGCTCCGTGCGTTGCAGATAGTCGAGCACGGCGACCTGCGCAGCCGTACCTAGCAGGCCGGCTTGCTTGAGCGCGTCGAGCGTTCGGATCGGAGACGTTGACAAGGGCGGCATGCGCAGCCGTTCTGAATCGAATCGAGGGAACCGGCTTTCAGCCTATGACATCGGCACGAATATTTCCGGAACCTAGTTGATTGCGATTCGCATTCGGCAACACGCGCACGCGACGCACAGCATGCGTGGCATCAAGAACAGGAGCATCAACGAGAACGCTGCCGCACGGAGGCTTGCGCGCGATGCTCGACAGGGCTCAGCGCAGGGTTTCTTGCGACACCGCCGCCACGGTTGCGCACGAGCTCTGCCGCCTGCCACGATGCCAGCGCCACACAGCCGAACAGGACCTCGCGCATCCGCTTGACGAGCGCAAGCGACAGCGCCGCCTGCTCGTCGACGCCGAACATTCGCGCAAGCAACACGACGACAGCCTCTTGCACGCCGAGCCCCGACGGCACGAAGAACGCCGCATGGCGCGCGGCCTGCGTGAGCGCTTCGACGGCGATCGCGCCGCCGATGGACACGGGATGCCCGAGCATCCACAGCGCGACATACACCTCCGACGCGCCGAGCAGATAGCCGGCAAACTGCCAGACGAACGCGCGCAGCAGCAGACGCGGCTCACGCAGCAACGCATCGATCGCGGTATCGAGCTGCGCGCCACCGATGCGCTCGACGTTCCAGTGCGCGCTCATCGGCAGACGCGCGGACCAGCGCTCGATCGCGTGAAATAGCCCGCCGCGCCTGAGCAGCAGGAACACCACGACGGGCAGCGGCAACGACAGCAGCAACGCCGCGCCGACCGTCGCGAGCAAACCATCGTGGCCCGTCTGCGCGACGATCAACACGAGCCCGAGCGCGGCGAACACATACTGGACGGCCAGTGTTACCAGCACCTCGACGATCACCGACGCGCACACCATGCTCGTGTCGTCGATCTTCCAGCGCGCGAGCCGCACGCCGACGAACTCCCGCCGATGCTTGCGACAGGCAGCAGCCGGCTCACCGCCTCACGCACGGTCGCGATCCACCACAGATACGCGAGCGACGCACTTCTGCCGAGAAGAAGCCGCCACGCCTGGGCATCCAGCAGCAACGGCAGCGCATGCAGCGGCACGAGCCACAGCAGCGCGAAGCCTGCCGAACGGATCGCGTGCAGCACGTCGTCGATGCCGCCGTGCAACGCCAATGCGATCAGCACCGCGATGCCCGCGGGCAATCCCAGCCATTTGAGCCACTTGATCATAGGTAAGACTGCTGCGCGAACACGTCGGCGAAACCACCCGTGATCGCCCCGCTCGCGGCAATCGCCGACGCGACACGCGTGGACAGCAGTGCATCCAGTTCGTCGCTGTGCCGGTACGTCTGCATCGTCGGCGTGATCGCGCCCTCTCCGGCCACGGCGGGATGGCAATAAATCTCGCCGACGCCTTCCGGCAGTCGTGCAAGCGCGGCGAGCAGCACCGCCTCGTCCATTTGTCCTGTCTGCGACATGCCGATCACGTAGTCGTTGTGTGCAATACCTGCATTATCTAGCTGCTTGCGCACGCGTGCCATCCACGGCCTGATCCACGCAGGCGAGCCCGGCTCGTACGGCAAACGCATCGCCTTCAGCCCATATTCGCTGCCCACTTCGATAATCAGCGCGAGCACCGTCGGATGCAGATGAAAGTGCTTGTGCGTATTGACGTGATCGAGCGTAAGCCCAGTGCGTGCGAAGGCCTGAAACTGCGCGCGGATTTCCGCCTTCAACTGGCGCCGCACTTCAGGAAGGAGGAAAAAGCGAAAGCCGTTGCGCACCATCCGGTGGCCGAGCCGCCCATGTTTGTCGACGAGCGCGGGAATCAGATGCGTGGCGAGCATGGGGACGCCGTCCGCGAGCACGAGATGCAAACCGACGCGCAAGCTCGGATAAAGGTGCGCGCGGCGCACGGCATCCGCCGAGGCGGGCGCGGACACCATCAGGCTCGCCGACGTCAGCACACCGTGCAGATGCGCGCGCTCGACGGCTTCGTTGATCCGCACATGCAGACCGAAGTCGTCGGCCGTCACGATCAGCGCGCGTCGCGGTGCGTTTATCGAGCGCTGCATCGACTGTCGCGTCATGCCTCGCGCGCCCGCAGGAAACGGAAGAACTCGACGCCTTCGCGCAGACGCCGTTTCATCATTTCCCAGCTCACCAGCATCTCGCGCACGATCTCCCAGATCTTCGACGGACGGAAATAGAACTGCCGGTAGAACTGTTCGAGATGGTGATAGATGTCGTCACGCGACAGATGCGGATAGCCGATCGCCGCCAGCTGCACGCCTTCCTTGCTCACCAGGTTGATTACCTTGTTCTCTTCGAGCCAGCCGTTTTCGACGGCCTGCTTGTAGAGCGTGGTGCCCGGATAGGGCGCCGCGAGCGACACCTGAATGGTGTGCGGATTGATGTCCTTCGCGTACTCGATGGTCTTCTGGATCGTCTCTTTCGTTTCGCCCGGCAAGCCGAGAATGAAGGTGCCGTGAATCTTGATGCCGAGCTTGCGGCAGTCTTCGGAGAAGCGCCGCGCGATGTCGGTGCGCAGGCCCTTCTTGATGTTCAGCAGAATCTGGTCGTCGCCCGATTCGTAGCCGACCAGCAGCAGGCGCAGGCCGTTCTCTTTCATGATCTTGAGCGTCGCGTATGGCACGTTCGCCTTCGCGTTGCATGACCACGTGACGCCGAGCTTGCCGAGACCACGCGCAATCTCTTCGACACGCGGCTTGAAGTCGGTGAACGTGTCGTCGTCGAACATGATCTCCTTCACTTCGGGCATGTTGTCGCGAATCCACTTCACTTCTTCGAGCACGTTCTCGACGGAGCGCGTGCGATAGCGGTGCCCGCCCACCGTCTGCGGCCACAGGCAGAATGTGCATTTCGAGCGGCAGCCGCGCCCGGTATAGATCGACACATACGGATGCTTCAGATAGCCGATGAAGTAGTTGTCGATCTTCAGATCGCGCTGATAAACGGGCGCCACGAACGGCAGTTCGTCCATGTTCTCGAGGATCGGGCGCGCTTCGTTATGCTCGATCGAACCGTCCGCCGCGCGATAGCTCATGCCCTTGATCTGCGCGAACGGCAGTCCTTCGGCGATCTCCTTGCAGGTGAAATCGAACTCTTCGCGGCAGATGAAATCGATCGCCTCGCTCGCTGTCAGCGAGTTGTGCGGATCGACGGCGACCTTCGCGCCGACCATGCCGATCAACACCTTCGGCGCGCGCGCTTTCAGTTGTTCAGCGAACAGCGCGTCGGTCGGAAACGACGGCGTGCTCGTATGAATCACGACGAGCTCGTATTCCTGTGCGATCGCGAGCGATGCTTCGACGGAAAGACCATCGGCGGGCGCGTCGAGCACGCGGCTGCCCGGCACGAGCGCGGCCGGCTGCGCAAGCCACGTCGGATACCAGAACGAGCGGATCTCGCGCTTTGCCTGATAACGCGAACCCGCACCCCCGTCGAAACCGTCGTACGACGGCGCCTGCAAAAATAACGTCTTCTTCATATTCTCTTTTCACGAGTTGTAATTTAGCCAGGCGCGCGCGATGTTCTCGCGACGCGCTCAGCGTCCATCGGATACTTCGAGTGCGTTGGCCGGCTCAGGCCGGAAAACCGCCGGGGCATTATCCGTGGATTCGACGGGAACGCGCACGCCGCGCCACACCACCGTCGAGCCGAACGACCCTGCCATCCATTGCGCGAACAGCAATGCATCGCGCACGGGCATCAGCGCGAGATCGCGCCACAACAGGCGTCGTTCGGCGCCCATCAGCGCATGCAGGACGACGCGCGCCGACACGCCCGCCACGGCAGCGACGACGAGCGCGATCGACACGGCGGGATGCGCGTTCACGCGATGCAATTCGAATGCGAGCCACCCGCCGCAGACCATCCACGGCAGCGTGAACGTCACGAACAGCGCCGCGAAACCCGAGCGATTCACCGAGCGGATCGTGCGCAGCCAGCGCGTCTCGCGATCCCACAGCGCGGCGAGCGTGCGCTCCGTCACATCCGTCTCGACGACGACGGGCGACAGCACCGTTTGCAGATTCAACTCGCGCACATGACCGGCCAGCCAGTAGTCGTCGGCAAGTGTATTACGCAGCCGCTCGAAGCCGCCGATGCCCGCCAGCGTCGAGCGCCGCAGCGCGAGCGTCGCGCCGAAGCCGAAGCGCGTCGAGCCAAACGCGTGCGCGATCCGCACCGACGGCACGAACCACTCGTTGATGAACTGCGCACCCACGCGCGACCAGAAACCGGCAATGCCTTTCGCGCGATACAGGCAGGTGACGACGCCGACCTGCGGATCGGCGAGCGGCGCGCAGACGCGCTCCAGATAGTCCGCTTCGACGGCGATGTCGCTGTCCGCGATCACGAACACGTCGTAGCGTGCCCATTGCGCGAGATTGATCAGGTTGCTTACCTTCAGGTTCGTGCCGTGCACGCGCGGATCGACGACGAGCGAAATCCGGCAATCCGGATAGGCCGCTTGCAGGCGATGGACGATCGCGATGGCGGAATCGTCCGCGCTCGATACCCCGCAGATCAGTTCGAAGCACGGATGCGTCTGCTCGCAGAAGGTCGCGAGATTGTCGAAGAGCCGCGGCTCGACGCCGCACAGCGGCTTGAGCACGCTGACGGGCGTCGGCGCTCGCGTGGGCAAAGATCGCCGTTCGCGGGCGGCGGTACGCGACGCCGACACGAGCGAGGCCAGCACGGCCACAACCGCATACATTGCTGCGCCGCACACAAGCATCATCGGCAACCAGTCAATATGCAACAGCATGTCCTGCATGGTGTCGACTACTCCTGCTGAAATGAGTGCAAGCTGGCCGTCGTTTCGACGCGCGCAGCCACGAAGGCACAACCGGCATTACCATCCCGCCGCTTGAAGGGGAACGTAAGGCATGCCGGTGAAATGCAGATGAAGGATAACGAGTCCGCGCGCGGGACAGATGGCAGAGACGCACACGGCATCTCGCCGTGGTCCGATGAAATGCGCATGATGCCTTTTCACGGCCGCGCGAAAAGCCATGCGCGCCGCACGACGTGTAATCAGAACGGCAGCCAGCAACAGGCCGAATGTCAGCTCGCGGAATGTCGCCGTCTCGAACAGCGTCTGTGGAAACTTGCAGAATAAAAGCAGGCTCACGACACAGATGTCAATGGCCGTCGCAGCAACAGAAGCCGTGACGAGGTGCGCGCGGATCATCTGAACAGTTGTTTGCTTCATGGCGAGCCAGCCCTACGTGGCGCGCACCGGCCCGCGACTGCTACTACGCTAATGTGAAGCCTGCGTGACGGTGCGACAGATTCGAGCGCGCCCAGCCATGCTGGACACGACGCACCGATGGTAGCGACCCGATTCTGAAGAGAATATTAAGCACTTGAATTCGATGCGTGTTTCAGGCGGCTTGCATCACATTGCATATTGCTTACGGAAGCATGCGCTGCAACACGTTGTCTTTCAGCACGATGCGGTGAAACAACGCGCCGCCCACATGCAGCACGATCAGCGCGAGCAGCACCCATGCAAGCCAGCTATGCACGTCGCCGAGTGCGTGGCCCGTCGGCGAACCGGATGCCGTCAGATCAGGATAGTGGATCATGCCGAATAGCTTCACCGCCCAGCCGCGCGACGACGCGTTCGCCCATCCGGCAAGCGGCACGGCGACCAGCAGCGCGTACAGCAGCGCATGCGTCGCGGATGAAATCACGCTGAGTGCGCGCGACACTTCCGCGGGCTGCGGCGCATGCGTCGCGCGCCACGCAAGGCGGCACGCCACCGCCGCGACGATTGCCGCGCCCACGCCGAGATGCCACGCGATCAAGCCGTTGGGCAAGGTATCGCGATGCACGTCGGGCATGATCCAGCCGATCACGAATTGCGCGGCGATGAGCAGCGCGACCAGCCAGTGCAACAGGCGTGCGACGCCGTCATAGGCGGGGCGTTGGGCAAAAGCGTTGAGGTTCATTGTCGGTCTCTTATCAAGTCGTGCGGCAGGCCGGAGCGAACATTTCGCTGACGCGGGGATGCTAACGCGCGAACCTGAAGAAATGCTTAACACCTTCAAACGACGGCAAGCGCACGTATACATGACGCATCCGCGCTAGACTCGCAGGAAATACAACATGCCGAGACCAGGCACCAGCCGGACAACGACACCATGCGCATTCTTCTCGTGGAAGACGACGACCTGATCGGCAGCGGGCTCGAAGTCGCGCTGCGCAACGCGGGCTTCACCGTCGACTGGGCACGCGACGGCCAGCATGCGCAGCTTGCGCTCACGACCACGCACTATCTGCTCGTGATTCTCGATCTCGGCTTGCCGAAACTTTCCGGCATGGAGCTGCTGAAGTCGCTGCGCGCTCGCGGCAACGACATCCCGGTGCTCGTGCTCACCGCGAAGGACACAGCCGCCGACAAGGTGCGCGGCCTCGACGCCGGCGCCGACGACTACCTCGGCAAGCCGTTCGATCTCGCGGAACTCGTCTCGCGCTGCCGCGCGCTGATCCGCCGCTCGCAGGGCCGCGGCAGCGAGGTGATTGCCTGGCGCGACCTGAGCGTCGACCCCGTCGCGCAGACGGTATTGAGAAATGGCGTGCGCGTGCCGCTCACCGCGCGCGAATGGGCCGTGCTGATCCACCTCCTCACCCACTCGGGCGTGCCGCAGCCGCGCGCCAGGATCGAGGAAAGCCTGTATGGCTGGCAGGAAGAAGTCGAAAGCAATGCGATCGAAGTGCACGTGTCGAACCTGCGCAAGAAGCTCGGCGGCGATGTGATCCGCACGGTGCGCGGCTTTGGCTACGTCGTGGACAAGACATGACGCGGCTGCGCTCGACATCGATCCGCCGCCGCCTGATGTGGCTGATTCTCGTCAGCGTCGGCGCGGTATGGGCGGTCATGTTCGCGTGGAGCTTCAACAATGCGACGCGTGAGGTCGACGAATGGGACAGAGCGCGCCTGATCCAGCTCGCGCATCTGCTGGCGCGCCTCGACGACCCGAATCTGGCACGGCTCGCCACGGCGGGTATCGACGTGCGCAATGAGTACTCGCGCGCGTCGCCCGGCCTCGACGACGACACCGACGCGCGGCCCCGCTATGCGCTCTTCGAGGTGCGCGATGCGGTGGGCCGCGTGATCGTCGCGAGCCCCGGCCTTGCCGCGGTGCATCGCGCTGCCCAGCCGGGCGAAGCCGCGCAAAGCGTGCACACGATGACCGTGGACGGCCAGCCCTGGCTCGCCTACGCGTTGCAGGACAGTGCAACGGGCCGCATGGTGCGCGTGTTCGAACCGGCCAACGCGCGCAGCGACCTGACGACGGGCGTGGCGAGCCGCATCGCGCGGCCGATGGCGTTTGCGCTGCCCGTGCTCGCGCTGCTCGTCTGGTTCAGCGTGGGCCATAGCTTCAGGCCGCTGTCGGCGATCTCGAAGGCCGTGCGCATGCGCGACAGCCGCAATCTCGAGCCGATTCACGTCAATCCGTCGGCCGCGGAAGTCCGGCCGCTCGTCGATGCGATCAACCAGCTGCTCGCGCGATTACAGCAGTCGATCCTGCGCGAACGGGCGTTCACGGCCGACGCCGCGCACGAACTGAAGACGCCGCTGGCCGCGATCAAGGTCCAGGCGCAGGTGGCGCTCGCCGCGCACGATAGCGCGCAACAGCAGCAGGCGATGCGCCGCGTGGTTCAGGGCGTCGATCGCAGCGCGCATCTTGCCGAGCAGTTGCTGCTGCTCGCGCGGCTCGACGAGCGCGACACGGTGACGACGGCGCCCGTCCGGCTGCTTGAGGTCGCCGGCGAGGCGATCGCGTTCCGCGCGCCGCATGCGGAAGACAAATCGATGGCCGTGATGCTGTCGGGCGAACGCGACGCCGAAGTCTATGCGGACCGCGCGCTGGCCCGCACGCTGATCGACAATCTGCTCGACAACGCGATCAAGTACGGCGAGCCCGGCGGCCGGGTGCACATCACCGTGCTGGCCGACGCGCAGACGGTATCGCTGACGGTCTCCGACAACGGCCCCGGCGTCACCGACGAAGAACGCCTGCGTCTCACCGACCGCTTCTTTCGCGGCGCTTCGGCGTCCGCGAGCGGCAACGGCAGCGGGCTCGGGTTGTCGATCGTCGCGCGCATCGCCGCGCATTTCAATGCGCAGATTCATATCGGCTCGGGCATCGGACGGCGCGGGCTTGCCGTGCAGATCGCGTTTCCGCGCGTGCCGGGTGTGCGCGCGCGTGAGGCAGCGGGAACGGCCTGACGGGAGCCCCAACGCGCGCCTGCGCGCCTGCGCGTCTCGCTCTGCTCGAAGGTCGGTAGGGAAAAGAAAAGAGAGGTGACGCAAACCGCTCGCCGCGTGGCAGGCGAGGTTCACCCACGCATCAGTATCAGGGAAAGAGCGGCAGCGACATCGGCATATCGACGCTCGCCGCTTTCACGCGGGCGGGCCGTGCCGCGCGCGGCTTGCGCTGGCGCATGGGCGCGCCGGCGCGGTCGAGGCATCGGCAGACACGCACGAGCGCGCTCGACAATGACGCCGGCTCGGTCATCAGCGAAGGCAGCGATGCCTCCAGTTGCATCAGCAACATCGGCAAGGTCGGTGCCGGGGAATGCAGGGTCTTCCGTGGTCGGTTTGTCATGGACGCCTCTCTGGAACGCTGCGGGGACTGTATCACAGCCCGACTTACAGCCCGCCCGACGGCAACCCTTCCCGAACCCGCGGTCCGGCATTCCAGCTTCCAGAACCCGCCAGGTCACGCTCACGCGAGCGCGTCTTCCCCCGTCGCGAGCATCGTGCCCCGGCACGCAGGCGATCCGCACCGGCACACGTACTGGCTGCGCGTTTCTTCGTCGTGCGGGTCGTCCACGGACAGTCCGTACGAGATGAACAGTTCTTCGCCGCGCTGGATATCGACGGCGGCTTCGATGAACACGCGTCCGTCGATCTCGACCGCCTCGCAATTGGCCCGGCACGCGTGGTTCAGCCAGCGCGCGCTATTGCCGCCGACGCTGCCGTCGATCACCCGTCCATCCGACAGGCCGAACACGAACGTGTGCCCGTAGTCGCCCGTGCGTTCGATGCGTCGCGCCGCGCGCCGCCATGACGTCACTTCGCCTTTATATTCGATGATGCGTTCGCCCGCCGCGAGCGTGCACAACGCGAACACACCTTTGCCGTGAATCGGCGACCGCCTGACTGATAAACGACGCATGGCCTGCTTTCGAAGAGAAATGATCGCTTCAGTATAGAGCGCGAAAAAAATGCGCTGTTATCGATGTGCGTATGTTCGTGCTCTCATGGGCATCGAAATCGCGACGATGCGCTTCAGCGCCCATGCGCGAACGATCGGAAACACGCCTGCGTGCGCTTCACGATTGCGACGCTCGCGACTACGTGCGCGCCATGACGAAGCACGGCGCGGCAGCGCCCGTCACAACGTGAGGCGCGCTTCCAGCCCACCGCCTTCGCGGTTGCGCAAGGTCAGCGTCGCGCTCATCGACTGCGCAAGCTGCTTCGCGATGGCGAGCCCGAGCCCCGTGCCGCCCGTCTCGCGGTTGCGCGAGCTTTCGACGCGATAGAACGGCTGGAACACGGCATCGAGCAGTTCCTGCGGAATGCCGGGACCGCGATCGAGCACGGCGACGGACAGTTGCCGCCCGCGCGCCGCATCGACACTCACTTCCACCGTCACCGCTTCGTGCCCCGAGTACTTCAGCGCGTTGTCGATCAGATTGCCGAGAATGCGGCGCAGCGCCTGCGGACGCGTCGTCACGGGCTGGCCGACGTGCCCCGTCAGCGAGACGGGGTCGCCCGCATCCGTATAGTCGCTGACCATGCTTTCGATCAGCGCATCGGGATCGATGCGGCGCGGCTTTTCGTCGGCACCGTGCAGCGTGCGCGCATAGGCGACGCCTTCGCGCACCAGCAATTCCATTTCCTTCAGGTCTTTTTGCAGGCGGGCGCGCTCGGCTTCGTCGTCGAGCAGGTCGGCGCGTATCCGCATGCGCGTGATGGGCGTTTGCAGATCGTGCGAAATCGCCGCGAGGATTTGCAGCCGCTCGCGCATATAAATGCCGATGCGCGTCTGCATCGCGTTGAATGCTTTCGACGCGCGCGCCACTTCTTCGGGGCCGTCTTCGGGCAGCGCGGCGGGCGCGAGATCGGGGCCGAGCGTGTCGGCGGCGCGCGCGAGACGCTCGAGCGGACGCGTGGCGAGGCGCACGGCGAGCCATGCGCAACCCGCGAGCAGCGCCAGTTGCGCGATCAGAACGAGCGGCAGCCACGGCGACAGCGGGATGCCGTGCATCGGATGCATGTCGATGGTGAGCGGCGTGCCGTCGCTCAGCGTCAGGTGCACTTCGAGATGCTCGCTCTCGCCGGGAATGGCGTTGGCCGTCACCTTGTAGCGCGAGCCGATGTCCTTCGCGATCGACGCGCCGATTTCCTGCGACAGCTTCGCGTCCGGCGGCATGCCACTGCTGCCCGGACCCAGCACGAAGCGATAGCTGCGCCGCGCGAGCTTCGGCAGCCATTCCTCGCGCTCGGCAGGCGTCAGGCGGTCCAGCAGCGCGACGGAACTGGTCACCTCCTGGCCGATGTAGCCGACCATCACGTGCATGGTCGCCTCGTTGCGCTCGGTCATCGTGAGCCAGAACGACAGCGTCTGCGCGGCCAGCAGCCCGGCCACGAAAATCAGCGACAGGCGCATGAACAGCGAGCGCGGCGGCCACAGGCCGCGCAGACGAGCGATTGACGCGTTCATCCGCCGTTGTCCTCGGCCGTCACGAGCGACGAGAACACATAGCCTTCGTTGCGCAGCGTCTTGATGTAGCGCGGCTCGCGCGCGTCGTCGCCCAGACGCTGACGCACGCGGCTCACCAGCAGATCGATCGAGCGGTCGAACGGTTCCGTCTGCCGCCCTTGCGTGAGCGTCAGCAGCTGGTCGCGCGTCAGCACGCGCTGCGGATGGTCGACGAACACGCGCAACAGCCGGTATTCGGCGCCGCTCAACGCGACCATCGTGCCGTCGCTGTCGATCAGATTGCGGCCAATCGTATCGAGCCGCCAGTCGCCGAAGCGCAGGAAGTGCGCGGCGTTCGCCGGCTCGTCGCTGCCGCCGTGCGGCATCATCCGCGCGCGCCGCAGGATCGCGCGGATGCGGGCCAGCAGTTCGCGCACCGCGAAGGGTTTCGCCAGGTAGTCGTCAGCGCCCATTTCGAGGCCGACCACGCGGTCGGTCTCTTCGCTTAGCGCCGTCAGCATCAGGATCGGGATGGTCTGAAATTCACCCGCGCGCAGTTCGCGGCACAGGTCGAGGCCGCTTTCGCCGGGCAGCATCAGATCGAGCACGATCAGGTCGGGCCGTTCGTCGGCGAGCGCCGCGCGCATTTGCCGGCCACCCGAAGCGAGCGTCACGCGCACGCCATTCCTGGTGAGATACGTGCCGACCAGCTCGCGAATATCGCGGTCGTCGTCGACGATCAGAACGTGATCCGTTTTGTCCACACAAGGCTCCTTCGCCTGCCAGAGTTCGCTTATCTTACGCGTCCTTTATGGGGCCTTCAGGCGGCCTTCAGGCGTCTTCCACCACGGACAGGCTCTTGCCGTCCGCCACCGACGCCTCCAGCGCATACGGATCGACGTCATCCAGACAGCCGATGTTCACACGCCACAGGTTCGGGTCCTTGCGGGTCTGATGAAACGGATAGATGCCGCACTGCTTGCAGAAATAGTGCTTCGCGACCTGCGTGTTGAACTGGTACAGCGTCAGGCTGTCCTTGCCGGACACGATATTGAGCGCGCTCGCCGGAAAGAACGGCGACATCAGCGCGCCCTTGCGCCGGCACAGGCTGCAGTTGCAGCGGACGGCAGGCGTAACGGGCGTTTCGACTGTGAATTTGACGGCGCCGCAATGGCATGAGCCGTGGTGAGTGTGGGTAGTCATGGCGTGCTCCTCGATGCGATGACGGTTTTATACCCTGGCCCATTCCCGGCTATGTGTCCCAATGTATCTGGCCGGTACAGCGATACAAAATTGGGGTGCGTGCGGCCGCTGGGCGTCACCGCACGCACGGGGAAACTGCTATCCCTTGCACAGATCCTTCGCATCGGGCGCCTTCACATTCGCCGCCTTCAGATCGAAGTCCGCCTCCTGCAGCCCTTTCGGGCTCGTCGCGACCCAATGCAGCTGGGTCGGCGAGCGCACCAGCCCGACGCTGCCTGTATAAGTCCATGCAATCGGCGAAGGCTGCGTGCCCGCCAGTTCGATCGACGCCGCCGTGAGCTTCAGATGCAGCAAACGTCCATCCTGCGACGGCGTGAACGCCCGCTCGCCGATCACCGCGATGCCCGCCTCGCGCACCGACGCCGGCATGCAATCGAGCGTCGCTGTGGTCTGGCCGCTAGCGTCGATCAGTTGCGCGAAGCCTTTGCCCTTGTCGGTCGTCGCGACCACGACGAAGCGGTCGATGGAAGGCACGTACGCCGCCGCATACGTGTAGTACAGCAGCCGGTCCGCGATCACGCGCGGCTCGCTGAGCGCGCCCGCCGACGGATCGAGCGTCGCGACCTTCAGCCGCGCATACGTCTCGCCGCTCACGTACTGCTGCCACACGAGCAGCGCGCGCGTCGGCGAGGCGGCAAGCATCGGCCACCATTCGCGCACGCGCGGCGCGACGTCGATGGCTTGCAGCAGCGCGCCGTCGGCATCGTAGGTCTTCACGTACACGCCGTTGCCCGTGCCGAGGTTATCGACGCCGCCGCCGTTCACCCAGTCGTTCGAATAGAACACGACGAAGCGCGAGCCGACGGCGGCGACATGCCCCGAGTGTCCGCCCGACAGCACATCGTTCGGATAGGGCTTCACGTCCTTCAGGTCGGACGTATAGACGCCATAGCGCTGGCTCACTTCATTCGGCGTATTCCAGCCGTCCTCGAACGACACCATCACGCGGCCCGTATCGTTCTGCGCGACGGACACGGGCTCCTGCGCCTCCGGCCGGCTGATGAACACGCGTGGACGGTCGAGCTTGGGCTGCTGCGGCGTCCAGCGCGCGATGTAGACATCGTGCGTCCAGTTGCGGTCGCGCCCCGCGCCGCGCGGCGGCAGGCCCGAGCTGCTGAAGAACACGGTGGTGGCGCCCTGCGCATCGGTAATCGCGCCGATGCCGTGCATATAGGCGCGCAGGTCGCCCGTCGGCGCGCTCGCGGCTTTAGCGGCCCTGGCCGCCTTCGTTCCGCCCGCGAGCGCGGACGGAACGACGCAGCTTGCGGCCACCGTGGCCGCCATGACGAGCACTGCAATCGTAGTCCGCATGAGCGCCCTTCACTCCACCGTGACCGACTTCGCAAGATTGCGGGGCTTGTCGACGTCGGTGCCGCGCGCGCAAGCCGTGTGATACGCGAGCAATTGCAGCGGCACCACATGCAGGATCGGAGATAGCGGCCCGTAATGCTCGGGCAGCTGGATCACGCGCACGCCGTCGCGGCTTTCGATCTTCGTGCCCGCATCGGCGAGCACGTACAGCTGGCCGCCGCGCGCACGCACTTCCTGGATGTTCGACTTGAGTTTTTCAAGCAGCGCGTCATTCGGCGCGATCGTGATGACGGGCATCTCGTTCGTGACGATCGCCAGCGGCCCATGCTTCAGTTCGCCCGCCGGATACGCTTCCGCATGCACGTACGAGATTTCCTTCAGCTTGAGCGCGCCTTCGAGCGCGATGGGGTAATGCACGCCGCGCCCGAGGAACAGCGCGTGGTCCTTGCGCGCAAGCGCTTCCGCCCATGCGACGAGTTGCGGCTCCAGCGCGAGCACGCTATTGAGCGCGGCCGGCAGATGATGCAGTTGCCGCAGCGCGTGCGCTTCCTCGTCGGTGCTCACGTGGCCGCGTTCCTTGCCGAGCGTGAGCGCGAGCAGGAACAGCGCGACCAGTTGGGTCGTGAACGCCTTCGTCGAAGCGACGCCGATTTCCGGCCCCGCGCCCGTCAGGTACTGCAATTCCGTAAGCCGCATCATCGAGCTATGCGGCACGTTGCAGATCGCGAGCGTATGGTGATGGCCGAGTTCCTGCGCGTGCTTCAACGCGACGAGCGTATCGGCCGTTTCGCCCGATTGCGACACGACGACGACCATCGCGCACGGATTCACCACGCTCTCGCGATACCGGTACTCGCTCGCGATCTCCACCTGAGTCGGAATCCCCGCGATCGATTCGAGCCAGTACTTCGCCGTCAGCGCGGAGTAATAGCTCGTGCCGCACGCGAGCAGCAGCAGCGAGTCGATCTCGCTGAACGCGCGCTGCGCATTCGCGCCGAACAAGGCGGGAGTGATCGAACGGACGCGCTCCGTCGCGTCGGCGACGACGTCCGGCTGCTCGAAGATTTCCTTCTGCATGTAGTGACGATACGGACCGAGTTCGGCCGCGTAGTGGCTCGCGTGCTGCGCCTGCACTTCGCGGCGCACGGTCGCGCCGTCGCGATCGACGATATGCACGCCGTCGCACGACAGCACCGCGATATCGCCTTCTTCCAGGAAGATGAAATGTTCGACCGTGCCCGACAGCGCCATCGCATCCGAGGCCAGATAGTTGCCGCGCTCGCCCACGCCGATCACCAGCGGCGAGCCGGCGCGCGCGCCGATCACGCGGTCGGGCTCGCTCTTCGCGAACACGGCGATCGCATACGCGCCGCGCAGACGCAGCAATGCCCGCTGCACGGCCGTCAGCAGGTCGCGCGACGGGTCCTGCTCGCGCGTGTGATGGATCAGATGCGCGATCACTTCCGTGTCGGTATCCGATTCGAACGCATAGCCGAGCGCTGTCAGCTCGTCGCGCAGCGGCTCGTGATTCTCGATGATGCCGTTGTGCACGAGCGCGATCTCGTCGCGCGAAAAGATCGGGTGCGCGTTGTCGGTGACGGGCGCGCCGTGCGTCGCCCAGCGCGTGTGCGCAACGCCGATCGTGCCCGACAGCCTTGCTTCATGAACCTGGTCCGCGAGATTCGCGACGCGCTCGACGCTGCGCACGCGGCGCGGCGCGCCGTGTTGCAGGACGGCGACGCCGCACGAGTCATAGCCGCGATATTCGAGCCTGCGCAGGCCTTCCGTCAGCACGCCGACGACGTCGCGCTGGGCCACTGCTCCTACGATTCCGCACATGTTGGTCTCCGTGGTGCGTGTGTTTGTACTGTGAGAACGCGCTCGCTTATGCCGCTTCGCGCTCGAACTCGGGCACGCTCATGACGTGCGAGATCATGCCGTCGGCGTCGTGATAGGCGACGAGGCAGCGGCCCGCATCGCCTTCCGGAATTTCGTGCGTAGTCTGCGGCGCTTGCGCTTCACTCGTCTGCGGCATGCGGCGCACGCGGTTCGTGCTCATTGCGTCCATCTGGCGGCCGAAGGTCCACAGAATCATCGCCAGCGCGACGATGCCGATGCCCATGATGCCGGGCATGAACGCATCGAGCGACAGCTCTTCTTCGCTCGCATTCGCAAGACACCAGCGGATATACAGTGCGGCCAGCACCCACGTGCCGAGCACGAGCGTCGGCCGCACCACGCGATACCACGCGACGGTGCGCATGGCTTTGGCCTTGCTGCCTTCCGTGGCGAACTGCGAGACGGACTGCTTCGAAACATCGATGATCGGAAATTCCATGTTGTTCCCCTGAAACGGTTGACTTGCGTTGTCAATTCGATTGCTTCATCCCACGTGCTTCAGTGCTTCAATCCGGACGCTGCGTGAGCAGTGCCGCCGAGGCGTCGGCCGTGACCGCGCCGCTCGAACGGATGCCGCGATCCGGGCTGACCCAGCGCGCGCGCTTTCTGCGGCGCTGGCTGATCACGCCCGGCAGCGCGATCACCGACGCAATCATGCTGATTGCCCAGAACGCAGCGGGATACCAGACGGTGTCGACGAAATAGCGCAGCAGGTTCTTGTCGTAGCGCCGGTCGATCAGACAGCCGATCAGGATCTGCGCGCAGCAGGTCGCGAACAGCAGCACACCCGTGCCGCGCGGCACGAACGCGAAGCGCCAGGTTTCGGGCAGCGTGAAGAGCGCGGTGGCCGCCATCATCACGAGCGTGAACAGCATGCAATACGCCCATACGATGCTCGTAGCGTACTC
Source organism: Paraburkholderia sp. PGU19 (assembly GCF_013426915.1). Classification (GTDB taxonomy): domain Bacteria; phylum Pseudomonadota; class Gammaproteobacteria; order Burkholderiales; family Burkholderiaceae; genus Paraburkholderia. The sequence continues at coordinate 1,835,951 of NZ_AP023179.1, read as the reverse complement.
GATGAAGATCGGCCACATCATCATGTTGCGACGGGAGAGCACGGCGCCCGCGTACTTGAAGAGCACCTGGATGCCGCCCTTGGCCCAGCGCAGACGCTGCTTGTAGAGACCGCGGAAGGTCTCGGGCATCAGGATCCAGCTGAGCGCGCGCGATTCGAAGTCCACGCCCCAGCCCTGCACCTGCAGCTTCCAGCTGATGTCGATATCTTCCGTCAGCATGTCGGAGCTCCAGTAGCCCACTTCCTGCAGTGCGCGTTTCCTGAACATCGACACCACGCCCGACACCGTCAGCAAGCGTCCATACATATGCTGCGTACGCTTGATGAGACCGACGATCGATGAAAACTCGCCCACCTGCATGCGCCCGAGCAGCGACGAGCGCGTGCGGATGCGCGGGTTGCCCGTCACCGCGCCGACGGATGGATCGTCGAGGAAGTGGCGCAGCATCCAGCCGATCGCTTCCTTGTCGAGCAGCGAATCGCCGTCGATACACATCAGGTACTCGGCATCCGACAGCATCGCGGCCGTCGTGAGACCGATCGCCTTGCCCTCGTTCTGATGCTGGTGCACGACGACGAGCTTCGGATACACATTTACGAGCTGGTTCAGGATCGCGCCCGTTTCATCGCGGCTGCCGTCGTTGATCGCGATGATGTTGTAGTTCGGATAGTTCAGCTGGTCGAGACACGCGATCACTTCGCGCACGTTGTCCGCTTCGTTGTAGCAAGGCACGACGACGGACACCTTCGGATACGAGGCAAGCGGCGGCGCCGCCTTGCGCCCGGCGTCGCGGCGCTCGATCAGCAGATAGTGAAGCAGTCCCCCCACCATCCACAGATACGCCATCAGCAGCGGATAGTAGAAGACGAAGTTCGAGATGATGTTCATTGCGTTTTTCATTGTGGTCCCCTGGTCCGGGTTGGCATCGCGTTGATCGACATGCGTCGCGCGAGGCTCAACCCAACATCCCCTGATTCGATCTCAGCGTGCTCTGCACCGACATCACGTCGCGCAGCACGGTCGTGTCCGGCCGGTTCTTCAGGAAGTCGTCCGGCCCGTAGCCCAGATGCACGACACCCGCCGCGTTGAGCCGCTTCATCTGCGCGCGCAGCACGGCCGCCTCGACGGGCTGCTGCGTCTGCTGGTTGATCGCCGGCAGCTCGAACACGGTCTTCGCCACCGCGCCCTGCTGCTGCATCACCGTTTGGCGCAGGCTGTCGAGCCAAGCGTCGCTGACGCGTTCGCCACTGGCACGCGGCGCCGCCGTCAGCGCGACGAAGTCGTAGTTCGCCAGCGACGACGCGAGGCTCAACGAGAAGTTGCGCTCGGCGTTCGCATCGAACACAGCCTCGGCGGGCACGGTGCGCGCCGTCAGCACGTTGCCGCCGCCCTGATAGGCGCGCACGCGCTCGGCAAGCTGGTTCGTGAAGGTGTTCAGATAGGCGGTCTTGCCCTTCGCCCAGCGCTGCATCAGGTCGTCGGACGCGTGAATCTGCGCGACGTCACCGGGGAGGCCCCACGAGCGGTACACGGCCAGCGCCGCGGCGCTCGTGTCCTCGTACGCGTTCAAGGTCGCGTCCGCGCCGAACACGACGCCGTTGAAGCTCGAATAACGCGTGAGGTCGTCGTAGATGTCCTGGATGGTTTGACGCGCAACGGGATCGAACGGACTCAGGCGCGGCGTGCGGCCTTGCCGCGTATCAGCGGGGCCGTTGGCCGCGACTTCGACGAAACGTCCCGCCGCCGCATGCCCTGTCGGCAGATCGAACGCGAGCAGCGGCATGCGCGCGTACACCTGGACGCCGGCGCGCGTGATCAGTTGCCACGCGACGCGGTTGAACAGGTCGGCGCGCATCGGCATATGGCGGTTCGGGTAGTACAGTGCGCGTGCGACGCCCGTGTTGTCGGGGTCCCAGTACGCCTTCAGGTACACCGACTTCGGCTCGAGATCCTTGATGCGGTCGAGCAGCCTGCCGAGCTTTTCTTCGCTCCTGTTCGGATCGATGTCGTACATCTCGTCGAGCGACACATTGACCACGCGTTCGACGGGATTGTGTTCGCCGCGATACAGGCGCGACGAACGCATCTGCGCGATCAGCGTGCCGACGTCCCAGTCGTATGAGACCAGCAGGCGGCGAATTGCCGTGAGCGGCACGTCGGGCGTGTTCGGGCCGTCGTCGAGCGTGAAATGCACGGACATGCCGAGCGCCTGCGACGCCTTGATGAGCGCCGCGTTGTACATCCCGTACGGCCACACGGCCGAGCGCACGGTCACGCCCGTGCGGGCCTCGATCAGGTCGACGCTCTGCTTCAGGTCGTCGTGCACGCGCGCCTGGTACTCTTCGTCCGTCTCGTAGCGCTCCAGCTGCGGGTAGTACAGATGCGCGCTCGCGGCGGGCAGTTCATTGCCTTGCGGATTGGCAAGCGCGCCGTGGTGCATGTCGTGCGTGTGCGACGCCACTTCGACGAGGCCGGAGTTCGCCATCTCGCGCAGGTCGTCCCAGCTCATGAAGTAGCCCGGCGGCATCACCGACTTGTGGCTGATGCGCACGGGGTCGCCTGCGGGCGTGTCGGTCCAGCGCGTGACGACGCCGATCAGCGCGGGATAGCCGTACTGCTGAAGCAGCGGGAACGCGCGCGTGAACTGGCTCTTGTATGCGTCGTCGAAGGTGAGCAGCACGGCGCGCGGCGGCAGGCGCGGACCGCCGTTGCGCGACGCGACGATCTGATCGACGCTCACCGGGCGGAAGTCCTTCGCCTTCAGCCAGGCGAAGATCGTGTTGAGCGTGGCCGTGCTGATCGCGCAGGTATCGGCGACCGTCGACACATCGGCGCGCAGGTCGTCGCGGATGTCGTGAATGGCGAGCACGCGGAACGTCAGGCCATCGTCCGCGTCGGCCGGCGGCAAACGGTCGAGCGCGATACGGGCCTGCGCAGCGGGTACGGCGGCGAGACCGGCGGCGAATGCAAGAAAACGTCTGCGATTGAGCTTGTCCATGGTGACCTACAGAGGAATGTTCAGGTTCAGGTAGATGAGCTTGCTGGTCTCGCGCGTGTGATCGAGGCGCTGGCTGGAAAGGCCGATGCCATACGCAAGCGATGCGTGCGCGTTGAATTGCCATTGCTGCTCAAGCCGCACTTCCCACAGCATGCTGTTGCCGATATCCGTTTGTCGGTAGCCGCCGACCGTCGCGTACGCGCGGTTCGCAAGCGACTGGTCCGCGTTGCGCCACGACGTCCACTGGTACATCGCCGTGAGTTGCGCCGTCATGTCGCGATGCGGTGCGAAGTACGCGGTGTTCGCGAGCGTGTTGCTGCTCGTGTTCAACTCCACCCACGTCGCGACGAGATGGCTCGGCGTGTTGATGAGACGCTCGTACCACGTGCCGACCCACGCCTGGTTGAAGTTCGTGTCGCTATAGCGCGTCGCGCCGTACGTAAGATCGAAGTAGCGGTAATCGTCGATGCTGTAGCGCACGCCACCCGTTGCCGCACGGCCCGTGACGCCTGCCTGGTACGCTTTCCACGGCAGCGTGTTGACGTTGCTGTCGACACCTGCCGAAAAGCGCCAGCGGTCGTCGGGTGCGTAGCTCACGCTGCCGGCGCCGCCTGTTTTCGCCTGACCGCCCGTCGAGCGGTCGACTTCCGCCGCGGCGTCGATGCCATGAAAGCGGAAGTCCGCGCCGATGCCGTTGCGGATGCGGCTCACGCTGTTGCCGTCGCCCGTGTTTGCGCGGCCGCTGAACTGATGCGCGAACACGCGCCAGTACTCGGCGAGCGGCATCGAGTACAGCTGCGTGTCGATGCCCCAGTTTTCATCGGCGAGGACCGAGTTGCCCTTCTGCCCGTTGCCGGCGACGATCAACTGCGGGCTCTTGTATGCCGCGTAATCCTGCTGGAACGTCTTGACCGTGTTGTTATCGGGAAAGCGGTCGCTGAAGGTTGCATTGACGTCGGCCGCGCGGTCGTACTGACCCAGTTCGAGCGCCGTGCGGCCCAGACCCGCGAGCGTTTCGATGTCGCCGGGGTGATCGACGAGCGTGCCTTCGTAGACCTTCTGCGCCTCGTGCGGACGCTGCTGCACGAGCGACGCATCCGAGCGCGCGCTGATCAGCGCGGGATCGAACGGCGCCTCGTGACGCAGTTCGTCGAGCGCGGCGACGCCTTCGCGCGTGCGGTCCGTGTAGAGCAGGTACTGCGCCTGCAGCTTCTTCACACGGCCATAGTCTTCGTTCACGTCTTCCGGGTGGTCGGAGAGATCCGCGCGAATCGGCGTGCTGGCGGAAATTTCCTTGAGCAGCTGCTGCGCGTTGTCGTAGCGGCCTGAATCGAGGTACGCGAAAAAGAGCCCCTCCTGCACGTCGATGCGTTTCAACGCGTGCGGCTCGACGGACGGCACGAGCGGCTCGACGGGCGTCTGCAACGCACGCTCGTAAGCGGGCGCCGCTTTGCGCGGCTGATCGAGGTACGTGTACGCATCGCCGGCTGCCGCGTAGGTGCGCGCGGGCATCGGCTGGTTCGAGCGCGACAGGTCTTCGTAGAGCACCGTCGCCTCCTTCATGCGGCCGACGCCCTGCAATGCAGCGACTTTTTCGACGAGCACCGAGCGGCGCACGTCCGCGAATTCATCCGATGCCGGCATGCGCGCCAGCATCTCGTCGATATGCGCGAGCGCCGTGTTCGACTGCGCGAGCCGGTCGGGTTCATCGGAAGCAAGCGACTGTTGCCTTCCCCAGTGCACCTCCGTCTCGACGACGAGCGCTTCGATCTGGAACAGGTCGTGATCGGAGAACACGTCCAGGCTCGCACGCGCTTCCTGCAGCGCAAGCTGCGCGGCTCCCGCGCCCGCTTCCGCAAAGATGCGTTTGCGGAGCTGGTCGCGCTCCGTGTCTACCTTGCCTTCTGCAACATGTCCTGCTGCGACGTTCCCCGTGCTTTCGGACGCAGTGGTCGGCTGCGCGGCGCAGTAGTCGCGCGCAAGCAGCACCAGCAGCAAGGCGGTCGCCTTGACTGCAGCGTGCTTGTGTCGGCTAGAGCGTTTCGTTTTCATGATTCCTCGCTTGTCGGTGCCAGGCTCCAGACAAAGCGAGTCCCTGCACCATGCAAATGGCGCATGGAGAGCAACAACGTCGCGTGGCCTGTGAGAGGCGTGGAGTACAGCGTCTTGTTTCGATGGCCAGTTGTTGCGTCGCGCACCGGCCCCGTCCAATTGCGCGGCGAGGCTTATAGCGAGGTCCGTACCAGCACCCCTCTCAACCTTCCTGGTTAAGGGCTCGCTACAAAAGCGCGCTTGCAGGCGACCTGTAAAACGTCAAAAACGTTTCATCGCTGAACTCGACAAGCAATACGAATCAATTTTCGGAGTACGGATTGGGTATGGAAACCATCGCATTCATCGGACGCAAAAGCATGCCCAGCAAAGAACATGCTTGTGCGTTGCAACAGCAGCCGGCTTTGATTCAAAGCTGAAACGGCGTGCACAGCGGGCGGAATTCGTCTGAGGCAAGCGATGCGCGAAAGATTGCGCGGTCTCGCGCGCATCGCGTTGGCGATTCCTTATGAAATCGATTGAGACGTGCAGAGAGATTCAACACTTCCAGCTGTATGCGCAAGAAAACGCGCCGTTCACGCATGCCGCAAGTGTCGCAACACGTACACAGCAATGTGCGTTAGCGCACATAAGGCTGTCTGCATTCGATGTGCGCCAGCGCACAGAGCCTGTGTTCGAGCGTCGGGTATTGTCTCGCTGCACAATCAAAGACGAAGACAGGCGCGGTCCCTGATGGCACCGCGAGCAACCCATCGCAATGTGATTAGCGATGCGAAATAACGCACATTGACGGGGTAATCGATGGATTCTTCATACCGCCCGGGACGCCGGCGCTGCGCGTGTGCGCAGACGCCGCTTCTCTTCAAGCCGCGACGCGCGGCGTCATAAGGTCAGATCGAAGGAGCGTACGAGCAGACCCGGCAGATTCATGCCGCCCGTCGCGCGCTCACCCCATGTCCAGTCGTTCAGGAGCAGTTCGGGCTCTGCGCCGATGCGCTCCAGTTCGCTGCCGAGTAGCCGGTACAGGCTGTCGTCGAAGCGCATCGCATCGACAGGCGCAACGATGCGGCCCTGCTCGACCCAGAAGGTCGCGAAGCGCGTCATCCCCGTCATCCGGCAGTTCATCCGGTCCGAGAAGTTCACGTACCAGAGGTTGCCGATATAGAGACCCGTGTCGAGCGCGCGCAGTACATCGGCTTGCGCGAGATCGCCACCTTGCATCGACAGCGCGGACGGTGTTTCGCTCGCCGTCGCGCCATTCGGTGTGAGCGCGTATTCGCGGGCCGTGCGGGCGTTGGTCAACTGGGCAACGGCGCGCCCTGCTTCGATGAGTGGAACGCTCTGCCTCTGATAGGCGTCGTCGTTGAAGCGCGGTGTGATGTCGAGCGTGAGATCTTCCGTCAGCGTGACGCGCGGATCGAGCGCAACTTCGCCGATGTTCAGACGATAGAACTCGTTGCGCGCCGTCGCTTGTGTGCGCGCGGAGAAGGCGCTGAACGAGGCCGTCTCCAGCAACTCGCGCAACGCAGCGGGCGCGAAGTAGGTGCGGTAGCGGCCCGGCGTCAGCATGCGCGGCCCGCGGGATAGCACAGGCAAACGCGCAGCGGCCTCTTCCACCTTGCCTGCAAATACGGCATCGCTCCAGTTGTCGCCCGCATAGTGGCTCCTGATTGCGCGGCCGCTCGCGTCGTACAGCGACCAGCTGATATTGAAGTTCTCGACTTCATACCAGCCACGGCTGCCGAGCGACGAAGCAAAACCGCGCGCCATCGTGCCGCCCGCATAGAAGCCGACGAAGTCGAGTCCGAGTGCACACTGCGCGACGATGAGCGGCAACGTATCGGGCGAAGGCAACGTGCCTGCGCGTTGCGTCGTTTCCGACCAGACCGTCGTGTCGAACAGAAGATGCGGATCGTCGGGCGCATCGCGCAGGCCTTCGCGCAATGCCGTCAGCGTCTGAGCGATCGCGTGGGTGTCCGTGCCGGTGTCGCCGCATAGCGTGAAGGTCGAATAGGCCTGACGTTGTCCGTCGATCAGTCGCAACGTGATACTGGCTTGCGATACGTGGCCCGACTGGCGCACCTTGCCTTCGTTGAAGCGGATGAAGTCGGACTGCTCGGCGGAAAACGACGTCAGCGCGATCTCATTCGCCGTTAGCCGCTGTTCGATCTCGTTCGCGAGCGTCAAGAAATGCGTGCGAGAAGCGGATGAATGGTTGTCATGCATCATGCGCCTCCGAATACGTCGACATTGCTGAACACGCATGCTGGCGAAGCATGGCCGACGCGGATGATTTGCATCGGCTCGCCCTTGCCGCACATCGACGTGCCGTACACGCCGCGCGTCGCTTCATTGCCGACGGCCACGAGGCTGCGCCAGAAGCTCGCCGAGATGCCGCGATAGTTCGGCTGACGCACAACTTGCGTGAGCTTGCCGTTCTCGATCAGCTGGCCGTATTCGCAGCCGAACTGAAACTTGTTGCGATGATCGTCGATCGACCATGACGTGTTGGTCCGCATCAGGATGCCGCTTTCGATGTTGTCGATCATGTCTTCCAGCGCGCTGGTTCCCGGTTCGATGTTGAGATTCGCCATGCGGTCGATGGGCGGCCGGTTCCAGCTCGACGCACGCGAATTCGCGACGCCCGCAAGCCGCGCGCGCTGCTGCGACAGCGCCCCGCCGAGCGGCCGCATCAGCACGCCGTCGCGAATCAGGTACTCGCGTTTCGCGCGCGTGCCGTCGTCATCGAACGCATAGCTTGCGGCTTCTTCGCGCAGGTCGGGATCGAACGTGACGTTCAGCAGCGCGGAGCCGTAGCGATACGAGCCGAAGTGCTCGCGCTTGACGAAGCTCCAGCCCGCGAAGTTGCGTTCGTCGCCGAGAATGCGGTCGAGCTCGAGCGGATGGCCGATCGATTCGTGAATCTGCAACATCATCTGATCGGGCATCAGCAGCAGATCGCGCCGACCCGACGGACAGTTCGGCGCGGCCACCAGTTGCAGCGCTTCATCTGCGATGCGCGCGCCCGCGCCGTCGAAGCCGAAATGCGCGAGCACGTCCACACCACCTTGCGCGAGCGTGCCGTAATCTCCGCCGAGCGTGCGCACCTGCGTCACGCCGTCCGCGTGTGCCGTCACGGAAATCTGCGGCAGCATGAAGCGGAAGTGCTGATCGATGCGTATGCCGTCGCTCGTCAGATACGTCTGCTCGCTGTGCGTGAGCTGCACGGCCGCAGTACGCTCGACAATGCGGCTGTCGATGTTCGCTGCCGCGCATTCGTGCTGCAGCCGTTCCAGCCATTCGCGCCGGCCCGGCAGCGTTTGTGCGGCGGCGGGCGATTCATAGGTGCCGCTTTCGACGGGCCGAGCGATCCGCGTGTGATCGATCAGCGATACGGATGCGCATGCCTTGGCGCGTTGGGTCGCGATATCGAGCGCGGCTTGCAGGCCACGCTCCGACAGATCCGCCGTGGCGGCATAGCCCGCGCCCCTTCCGCACCACGCGACCAGCATCGCGCCGCGATCGCTCACGATGCGCAGCGGTTGCGCGATGTCGTTGCGTACAACGTGATCGTCGGTCCGTTCGTTCACGATACGCACCGACCAGAAGTCCGCGTCAGTACGCAACGCGCGCGGCAAGCGGCTCAACAAGGATTCGACCATGGGGTTGCCTCACGAATGTCATGCGCCCATGCGAACATCAATGCGCCGGTCAGGCGCATGGGTTCGCACGCGAATGCCATATCGTACGCGATGCGCACTATTCGAGCGGCTCACGTGCTGTGCCCTCTTGTCTTCATCCTCTTCTCGCGTTGTGTCCCGGCGCACATTCATCCCGTTCGATTGTTTGCCACTGCACATTCATCGGTGCCGCCGCATGCAAGCAAAGGCCTTTTTTTCGCGTGCCGCGCGTGCCTTTCACATACTTTCTTCTGCCGAACCCGCGCGCAAAATGATGCATTTCTGAACGCGGCGAGCGACATGTACACGCGAGATTCGCTTGACGCATCGTATGGGCGCGATGTTCTTTGACAAACATCAAGTCGCTCAAGAAGGTACTGACCCATGCCGTAATCACGGACAAGCGGTTTCTTCTTCAACGAACAGAGCCTCTGCCCATGCAAATCCAGAACGATCTTTCAGGCAGCACCGCAATCTCCAGCACCCTTACGGCCGATGCGGCCACGGACACATCGGGTACATCCACGACGAGTGGCGCAAAACCCGCCTCGACTTCCGCCGCCGCGTCCGGCGCACAGGGTGCGCAAGGCGCGTCGTCTGCGGGATCGACGGGTGGCAACAGCATTCAGGATGCGGCTATCAAGCAGTTGAAGGCGCTGATCGAGTCATTGCAGCAGAAGCTGTCGGCAGTGCAACAGCAGATGGCCCGCGCGCAGCAGCAGGCGAATACGGATAGCGCGGGGGCAGGCGCTGCGATGGTCGCTTCATTGAGTGCGCAGGCGATGTCGATTTCAGCGGCGCTGCAAACGGCCACGGCCGAGCTTGCTCAACTGATTCTTTCTTCATCGGGCAAGTCGACGGGCGGCATCGTCAATACACAGGCGTGAGGCACTACAGCGCCGCGTATCGCTCCTGAACAGGAACGTCGGCGTAATCGAAGGTCGGGCGCGCGTAGAAAAAGCCCTGCGCGAGCACCTTCGGCCATTGCCCGAGCCAGCGCGCCAGCGCCTTCGTTTCGACGCCCTCCACCACTACCGCGACATTCAGCCTTTCGAGCATCGACAGCACGCCCGATGCGACGGCTGATGCGCGCGGACAGTCCGGCACGCCATCGAGCATTTCGCGCGCGACCTTCACCGTATCGACATCGATCGTGCTCAGCAGCGCGAGCGACGAATAGCCGGTGCCGAAGTCGTCGATTGCGAGACGCATGCCTGCTTCGCGCAACGGCTTCGTCAACGGCGGTGCAGCCAGCAGACGAGTCGAGTCTTCCGTTTCGACGAGTTCGAGTTCGAGCAGATCGGGCTCGACGCCATGCAGACGCGCGATCTGCATCACGGTGGCGGGAAAGTGCTCGTCGGCAACGACGCGCGGCGGCACATTGACGGCGATTGGACACACCCGTTGCCCCTGGCGCTGCGCATGCGCCACCGCCCGGCACGCGCCATCGATCACGTGATAGGTCAGTTGCAACGCAACAAGGGGATGATCGAGCGCGACGAGAAACGCATCGGGCAACAGCATGCCGTAGTCCGGATGCATCCAGCGGATCAGCGCTTCAACGCGTGCGAGCTTGCCTGTCTGCACATCGTAGATGCCTTGAAACGCGAGCCGGAATTCACCGGCGAGAAGACCTTCGCTCACGCGTTGTTCAAGCTGGTTCATCAGGCGCGGCGTGTGCATCGTGTTGTTCGTGCGCGTCGTCGCACGGGCGTCATCATCCTCGCGATCGGCAGCGGTAGCGTGGCGAGCATCCATCGTATGGGAGGACCGTATTTATTGATGTGTGGATGGGATTGGCTTTTCCCCAATCGACGCACGTTTCATACCATGGGTTCGCCGTTTCCTGACAACCGCGCTGGAACCCGCATGGCGCCTCATTCTACGGACGATCGCACGGATTCGCGGTCTGGAAAGAAAGCGTAACAACGTTTCGTGCGCGAAACATGTGAGCCGGGCGTACGCGGAACGCGGCGCGCGGCCCGGCTCGCATTGCATCGGGTTGCTCCGCGCTTACCCGCGCAGAATACCGACTGTCAAAAGTGCTTCATGTGCGAATCGCTTTTGCGCGCGGCATTACCTCACAGGTAATCGATTCGCTTCGCGACGGTCGATATGCTGGCGTCATTCGTCAACGACCGGGAGAGCAGCATGTCAACGTTTGCTGTCGCGCACCTGCATGAAGTGAAGATGGGTGTGGAGATCGTCGAGTACCTGAAGCGCATCGACGCGACGCTTGCGCCCTATTGCGGCCATTTCGTGCTGCATGGCGGCCGTTGTGAACGGCTCGAAGGCAACTGGCGCGGCGACCTGGTCGCCATTGAGTTTCCGAATCGCGATCTCGCGCGCGCATGGTACCGATCCGCCGCCTATCAGGCAATCCTGCCGCTGCGCACGGACAATTCGATCGGCGATGTGATTCTGATCGACGCGGTGCCGGCCTCGCACGTCGCGACGGATGTGTTGTGCGGGTAAACGCACATGGATAAGCACGCGCGGATAAGCGGGGTGCGCTTCACTGCGTGGAGTCGCAACGTGAAAACGCCACCCCTCACCCGGCATGGCGATCAACTGCCGAAATACACCGAGCAATAACTGACGGGACCGACGCATGTCGACATGCCTGTGTTCGCGCCCGTGGCGGGCATCCGCGTTCCCGCGGCGTGCGTGCCCGCCATGCCGGCGCCTTCGCTTTCCTGCGCAGCCTTCTGGTGAGCGACCTGTTGCTGATAGATGGGCGAGACTTCGGGATACGACGTGTCGGTCACGAACTGCGAGCCGTTCTGCTCGGCCTGGATCAGTTCCTGACGGACTTCGGCGCGCGTCTTCTCCTGCGCAAATGCGCTCGATGCGAATGCCGTCGAAGCGAGTGCGGCGATCGAAACAGTCAACAGTGCAAGCTTTTTCATTTCCAGCTCCTTCAGTGGTGAGGTGACGTCGATGCGTCACAGGATGTGTGGCGCTTCACTGTGATGAACAAAGCGATGTCGAAATCTATTCCCAACTTTTTTGCTTGCTCACATCGACCGTTGCAGAAAAAAATTCTCGCGTGAGCCGGGAATAAACACCGCTCCTCTGTGTTGACGGCCTGAGCACGTCACCATCAGAAACGAAAGGAGCATTCGTGATGAATTCAAAGTCCCGAGCGTCGACGGCCCGCTGCATGCCATGCCGCTTCGCCGCGATCGGCGCAGCGGTAGTCGCGCTCGCTGGCACTTTCGCGTATGCGGCCGGCTGGCTCACGCCTTCACGCCTCACGACGTATCGCATCATCAACCAGTTCCAGGCGAATAGCGGCCCGCACCCGGGCTATCGCCGAAATCACGCGAAAGGGCTCTGTGTAGAGGGCTATTTCGACAGCAACGGCAATGCGGCGTCGATATCGCGCGCGCAGGTTTTCACTCCGGGCCGCACGCCCGTCATCGGCCGCTTTGCGATTCCCGGTGGTAATCCATCAGCGCCCGACGCCAGCGTGCCGGTTCGCAGCTTCGCACTACGCTTCACACAACGCGATGGCGAGCAATGGCGCACAGCCATGAATTCGACGCCCGTGTTCGCCGTGCATACGCCCGAGCAGTTTTATCAGCAACTCGTCGCTGCACAGCCGGATTCGAAGACGGGCAAGCCGGATCCCGCGAAGCTGAAGGCGTTTTATGCATCGCACCCCGAAACGCAGCCGTTTCAGCAATGGGTGAAAACGCATCCGGCATCGTCCAGTTTGGGCAATGCCGCGTACTACAGCATCAACGCGTTCCGCTTTACCGACGCGAGTGGCCAGGAGCGCGCGGTGCGCTGGTCCGTGGAGCCGGAAGCGCCATTTGCGCCCGTCGACCCGCAAGAGAAGAACGATCCCGACTTTCTGTCGCAACAACTCGACGAACAACTGAAGCACGGCAACGTGCGCTGGCATCTGATCGTGACGGTGGCGAACGCCGGCGACCCCACCAACGACGCGACGCTGCAATGGCCCACTGACCGGCAACGCATCGACGCAGGCACCGTCGTGATCGAACACAGTGCGCCGCAAGCGGATGGCGTGTGCCGCGACGTGAACTTCGATCCGACTGTATTGCCCGACGGCATCAAGCCTTCTGACGATCCACTGCTCGCGGCGCGCTCGGCGGCCTATGCCGTGTCGTATCAGCGGCGCACACGGGAAGAAGCGCTGCATCACGCGCCCGCTACTTCGCAACCCTGAACGGAACGCACCATGACGAACACCTCTCGCCATTTCTCTCCGCTCGCGCGCCTGTTGCACTGGATGATGGCTGTGCTGATTCTCGCGATGCTATTCATCGGCGTCGCGATGGTCGCGACCGTCTCGCACGCGCATGCGACGCTGATCGCACTGCATCGGCCGCTTGGCGTCGCGTTGCTCGTGCTCGCCCTGATTCGCGTCGCCGTGCGCTTGAAGAACGGCAGCCCCGCACTGCCCGGCGATATGCCCGCATTGCAGCGCTTCGGAGCCAGCGCATCGCATCTCGTGCTGTATGGGTTATTCATCGCGATGCCGTTGATCGGTTGGGCGATGCTCTCGGCAGGCGGCTATCCCGTCATGTTGTTCGGCGCCTGGCATCTGCCCGCCATCGTGCCGCAAAACGTGGATCTGTTCGCGCTGTTGCGCGCGATGCATACGTGGCTCGCATTGGCGCTGTTCGCGACTGTGCTCGCGCATATCGCGGCAGCCCTCTATCATGCCCTCATTCGCCGCGACGGCGTATTCTCTAGCATGGCTCGCGGCGGACGCTAGACCTTTCTGTGCGTCGCGATGGCCTCGTCTGCGACACAAAGGAGGCATCGCGTGTTCGAACAATGCGAATGGTTTAATGAGCCGTCAACATGGTCACTCGAGGGCGACACGCTCAACGTCATGACCGATCCGAAAACCGACTTCTGGCGCAACACGCACTACGGCTTCACGCGCGATTCGGGTCATTGCTTCGGAGTCCGCACGCAAGGCGATTTCACCGCGCAGGTGCGCGTGCGCGGGCAGTTTCATGCGCTCTACGATCAGGCGGGATTGATGGTGCGCATCGACGAGTCGACTTGGCTGAAGGCGGGTGTCGAATTCACCGACGGCATATTGATGATGAGCAGCGTATTGACGGTCGGCCAGTCGGACTGGGCCATCGGTGCGCCCATCGCGGCGACGGATGGCTTCTGGATGCGCGCAACCGTCGCGCAAGGCGTGCTGCGGGTGCAGTATTCAATCGACGGAACGACGTGGCCTCTGTTGCGGCTTGCGCCTTTTCCTTTGGCCGCGCACTACTTCGTTGGCCCCGTGTGCTGCACGCCTGAACGCGGCGGATTGAATGTCGAGTTCTCCCGCTTCACGGCAGGCGTACCGTTGCAGAAGGATCTGCACGATCTGAGTTGAGCCTCATGTTCGCGCGGCGCACACGACCTATGCCTCGTAGCGCGCCGCGCTGTGCGCGCTTCACGCCGGTTCCGCGAAACTCGCCTTGAGCGCCTGATAAATGCTGCGATAGCGCGCAAGCCTGTGCGCAAGCAACGGAGCCTGTGCGCGATCGGGCTCGCAGGACTCGAGCGTCGGGGCGGAAGGCAGACATCGCTGATCGCTTCGCCCGTCACCGCGAGCCGTGCAAGGCGCGCTGCGCCGAGCGCCGCGCCTACGTCGCTGCCTTCGTGACGATGCATGGTAATGCCCGTTGCCGTCGCGCACAGATTGGCCCAGAACGGGCTGCGCGAGCCGCCGCCGATGAACGACGCGCTCTGCAACGTCGTACCGGCGCTTTGCAGCGCGGCATAACCATCGGCCATCGCGAACGCAACGCCCTCCATCACGCTGTACGCGAGATCGCCCGTCGTATTTGCGCCCGTCAAACCCCAGAACACGCCGCGCGCGTTCGCATCGTTATGAGGCGTGCGCTCACCGCTCAGATAGGGCAGAAAGATCGGCGCAGTGGCGGGATTGGCCGTGCTCGCGAGCTCGGGCAAACTGCCGACTTCGCGGTTCACGACTTTCGATAGCCACCCAAGGCTCGATGCCGCCGACAGAATCACGCTCATCTGATGCCAGCGGTCCGGCAAGCAATGACAGAACGCATGTACGCCTTGCGCGGGATTCGGCGCGAAGCGATCGGTGCCCGCGAACAGCACCCCCGATGTACCGAGCGACAGAAACGCGCTGCCCGCTTCCGCCACGCCCATGCCGATCGCGCTTGCCGCGTTGTCGCCAGCGCCGCCGCATAGCACGACGGGACCGGCAATGCCCCACTCGCGCCGCAAGGCCTCGCTCAGCTGCGCAGCGCTCGCGCTGCCTTCGACGAGGCGCGGCATGTGCGCACGCGTCAATCCCGTCGCCGCGAGCATGCGGTCGGACCAGTCGCGCTTCGCGACGTCGAGCCATAGCGTGCCCGATGCGTCCGACATGTCGGACACGAAATCGCCTGTGAGCCGCCACGCGAGATAGTCTTTCGGCAACAGCACTTTGGACGCGGCGCGAAATACGTCGGGTTCGCGCTTTGCGAGCCAAAGCAGCTTGGGCGCGGTGAAACCTGGCATCGCCAGATTGCCCGTGATCTCGCGCGATTCAGGCACGAGTGCTTCCAGTTCCGCGCATTCCGCGAACGCGCGCGTGTCGTTCCAGAGTATCGCCGGCCTGAGTACTTCGCCTTTCGCGTCGAGCAGCGTCGCGCCGTGCATCTGTCCCGAGAGCCCGATGCCGCGCAGCGCCGCGAATGCGCCGGGATTCGCGCCACGCACGGCGGCAACGGCATCGAGCGTCGCCTGCCACCATGCATGGGGATTCTGCTCCGACCAGTGCGGATGCGGCTGCGCTACGTCCAGACGCACACCGCTTGTCGCGAGGGTCGTGGACGCGTCATCGGTCAGAATTACTTTCACCTCGGAGGTGCCGAGGTCGATTCCAAGGAAAGTCACTGCACGTCCTCACTATTTGGCATGAGTGGACGCCGCATGCTGAACATCGACGACGCGCCAGCGCGGCTACGTGTTCACCGAGCAAGAGCTGGAGCAGCTGGCGCGGGGCGCGCGAGCGCGACTCTCCCGTGGGCAAGCATGTCTTCTCCATGGTCCGCCGGCTTGCGATGGCCGGCGCTCGTTCGACTCGTTGAAACGAGACGTTACCACGGTGCCCCTGAACGGGACGACTGAGAACGATTCGTCCCACATTTGCGTGGCTGATGACATCTCCCTTTTTCGATGAATTTGACCGATTGAAACGCGCGGCAGACACTCAACGGCAATCCCCCACTACATCTATGCGATCCACCATGGCTTCCATCGAACCCACGCACGCGACCGGCCGCGTTGACGCTGTCCGGCCGCTTGAAGACAGGACGTTGCGCAAGATCGTCGTAGCGTCCGTCGCAGGCAACGCGATGGAATGGTACGACTTCTTCGTCTATGGCACGGCGGCCGCGCTCGTGTTCGGACAGTTGTTCTTTCCTGCGGGCGCCGATCCGTTGATCGGCACGCTCGGCGCATTTGCCGCGTTCGCCATGGGCTTCGTCGCGCGGCCGTTGGGCGGCGTCGTCTTTGGCCATATCGGCGACCGCTATGGACGCAAGGCTTCGCTCGTCTGGACGCTGCTCATCATGGGTATCGCGACGTTCGCGATCGGACTGCTGCCGACGTATGCGCAGATCGGTATCTGGTCGCCCGTGGCGCTCGTCGTATTGCGGCTGCTGCAAGGCGTTGCATCGGGTGGCGAATGGGGCGGCGGCGTATTGATGATCAGCGAAAGCGCACCGCCCGAAAAACGCGGCTATTACGCGGCGTGGAGCCAGTTGGGCGTGGGCGGCGGATTCGTGTTGTCGTCGGCTGCATTTCTCGCGGCGCAGTCGCTGCCGCACGATGCGTTCATCAGCTGGGGCTGGCGGCTGCCCTTTCTCGCGAGCATCGCGATCTTTGCTATTGGCGTCTATATCAGGCACAGCCTGCCGGAAAGCCGGGATTTCGAGCAGACCGAAAAGCGTGGAGAGAAAACCCATATGCCCGTCGTCGAGGTCATCAAGCGGCATCCGAAAGAGATCTTGATGGCGATGGGGCTGCGCGTAGCGGAAAACGGCGGCGCTTATATCTTTCTCGCGTTTTCGCTTGTGTATGGAAAGTTTGTGGGTATCTCCAGCTCGGTGATGTTGACGGGCGTCATGCTGGCGATGGTGGTCGAAATGGGCGCGATGCTGGCATGGGGACGTCTGTCCGATCGCATCGGTCGAAAGCCTGTGTACATGATCGGCGCGGTGGGATTGGTCGTGATGGCCTTTCCGTTCTTCTGGATGCTCGATACGCACCAGGCGCCGTGGATCTACCTGGCGCTGATTCTCGGCACAGCCGTTTGTCACGGCGCGATGATCGGTACGTTGCCCGCGCTTGTCGGTGAACTGTTCAGCACCGAAGTGCGCTATTCAGGCGTGGCGCTTGGACATGAAGTGGCGTCGATCTTCGCTGGCGGAATGTCGCCGCTGATCGCAACCGCGTTGCTTGCCAGTTATCACGCTTACTGGCCAGTTTCGATCTTCCTGATGGTGCTCGGCGCGATTACTGTTGTGACGCTCAGGTTTACGCATGAGACGCGTGCGGTTCGATGAAGCGTTGCATCTCCGTGGTGTGTCTTTTGCCGGATTGAAACGCCTTTATGGGTGCAAGGCGTTCATCGCGGCGACGAGACCGCTTGCCGGGCTGGTGAGCGGTTTCATCGCTCGTTTCAATAACGCTGCGGCGCCCGCCATGGATGCCTGAGCCAAGGCGACAATGGTGGCGCCGTCCAGGTAGGCGTCTTCCGTTGCGGCAGCGATCTTCGCGAGGTACGCATCCTGTTCGCCCGCTTTGAACAGCCGCCAGGCGCCCTGCACCAGCCGGATCTCGACCTCAGCCCCAGATCGCTTCGCAGCGTCCGTAAATATGCGTGCAGTCGGCGCTAGCGTCGTCTCAACAGCGCATAGCGCAATCACTTTGCCGCCAGCGCGCGTCGCCTCTTCTGCCAATGCATCGTCGACTCTTATCATGGGGACGGGTGCATCGGTCGATACGACCGAGATACAGGGCCCTAGGGTGGAACATGTGAGAAGTACTGCATCCGCACGGCGCCCCAGGTTCAACAGAGCATCGCAAGTCTGACGTTCGATGTCCGGGGTAAGCGCGCGAGCGAGTTCTGCAGCTGCCAGGAGGTCAGCGCGCACTTCATGGTGGAGCGAGCCCCGTGGCAGATTCAACTGCTGTGCCACTGTGTCGAACACCGCCACGTTACTTTCCGCCGTGTGTAAGCACGCGATGCGCATTGCTTTCTCTCCAGGTCGAGTCGAGCAGTTTCGCACAGGTGCGCGGCGAGGTCGCGACACTAGCGACGTCGGGCAGTATCGCGGATACGATCGGATCAAGAGGAAATGCGGGCACGCTCGTCGCTGTTGCATGCGGGCCGCTTGGGCGCGACGTTAAAACATACGCTACAAACGCCAAGACCCCGCTTTTGAGGGCGGGGTCTTGTCTTGGGTAAGGAGCCTGACGATTACCTACTTTCACACGGGCAATCCGCACTATCATCGGCGTGGAGTCGTTTCACGGTCCTGTTCGGGATGGGAAGGGGTGGTACCGACTCGCTATGGTCATCAGGCATGACGGGTTGCTGCGTCGCATTGTGGTGCGCCACAGCCAATCTGGAAGAAGCGTAAAGAGGGGATGGGTTGTGTTGTTTCTGGCACAACACCGATCTCAACCTGTGTGTTCCGCTCACCCTCTCGGGGTAAGACACACCTGTTATAGGATCAAGCCTTACGGGCAATTAGTATCAGTTAGCTTAACGCATTACTGCGCTTCCACACCTGACCTATCAACGTCCTGGTCTTGAACGACCCTTCAAGGGGCTCGAAGCCCCGGGGATATCTCATCTCAAGGCGAGTTTCCCGCTTAGATGCTTTCAGCGGTTATCTCTTCCGAACATAGCTACCCGGCGATGCCACTGGCGTGACAACCGGTACACCAGAGGTTCGTCCACTCCGGTCCTCTCGTACTAGGAGCAGCCCCTTCAAATATCCAGCGCCCACGGCAGATAGGGACCAAACTGTCTCACGACGTTTTAAACCCAGCTCACGTACCTCTTTAAATGGCGAACAGCCATACCCTTGGGACCGGCTACAGCCCCAGGATGAGATGAGCCGACATCGAGGTGCCAAACACCGCCGTCGATATGAACTCTTGGGCGGTATCAGCCTGTTATCCCCAGAGTACCTTTTATCCGTTGAGCGATGGCCCTTCCATACAGAACCACCGGATCACTATGACCTGCTTTCGCACCTGCTCGACTTGTCGGTCTCGCAGTTAAGCACGCTTATGCCATTGCACTATCAGCACGATTTCCGACCGTACCTAGCGTACCTTCGTACTCCTCCGTTACACTTTGGGAGGAGACCGCCCCAGTCAAACTGCCCACCATGCACTGTCCCCGACCCGGATCACGGGCCAAGGTTAGAACCTCAAACAAACCAGGGTGGTATTTCAAGGACGGCTCCACGCAAACTGGCGTTCACGCTTCATAGCCTCCCACCTATCCTACACAGATCGGTTCAAAGTCCAATGCAAAGCTACAGTAAAGGTTCATGGGGTCTTTCCGTCTAGCCGCGGGGAGATTGCATCATCACAAACACTTCAACTTCGCTGAGTCTCGGGAGGAGACAGTGTGGCCATCGTTACGCCATTCGTGCAGGTCGGAACTTACCCGACAAGGAATTTCGCTACCTTAGGACCGTTATAGTTACGGCCGCCGTTTACCGGGACTTCAATCAAGAGCTTGCACCCCATCATTTAATCTTCCGGCACCGGGCAGGCGTCACACCCTATACGTCCACTTTCGTGTTTGCAGAGTGCTGTGTTTTTATTAAACAGTCGCAGCCACCAGTTTATTGCAACCCCTTCACCCTCACCCCGCAGGGGCTCAAGCTACAGGGGCGTACCTTATCCCGAAGTTACGGTACCAATTTGCCGAGTTCCTTCTCCCGAGTTCTCTCAAGCGCCTTAGAATACTCATCTCGCCCACCTGTGTCGGTTTGCGGTACGGTCAATGTGAAACTGAAGCTTAGAGGCTTTTCCTGGAACCCCTTCCGATTGCTTCGCCCCCTAGAGAGCTCGCGCCACGCCCTTGAATTCCGTGCCCGGATTTGCCAGAGCACCTTCTCCAACGCAGCGACCGGGACTTCCAACACCCGGACAACCTTCCGCGATCCGTCCCCCCATCGCATTTCACACTGGTGCAGGAATATTGACCTGCTTCCCATCAGCTACGCATTTCTGCCTCGCCTTAGGGGCCGACTCACCCTACGCCGATGAACGTTGCGTAGGAAACCTTGGGCTTACGGCGAGGGGGCCTTTCACCCCCTTTATCGCTACTCATGTCAGCATTCGCACTTCCGATACCTCCAGCACGCTTTTCAACGCACCTTCGCAGGCTTACGGAACGCTCTCCTACCATGCGTGCAAGCACGCATCCGCAGCTTCGGTATATGACTTAGCCCCGTTACATCTTCCGCGCAGGACGACTCGATCAGTGAGCTATTACGCTTTCTTTAAAGGGTGGCTGCTTCTAAGCCAACCTCCTGACTGTTTTAGCCTTCCCACTTCGTTTCCCACTTAGTCATATTTGGGGACCTTAGCTGGCGGTCTGGGTTGTTTCCCTCTTGACACCGGACGTTAGCACCCGATGTCTGTCTCCCGTGATTGCACTCTTCGGTATTCGGAGTTTGCTATGGCGAAGTAATCCGCAATGGACCCTTCAACCATGACAGTGCTCTACCCCCGAAGGTGATACACGAGGCACTACCTAAATAGTTTTCGGAGAGAACCAGCTATTTCCAGGTTTGTTTAGCCTTTCACCCCTATCCACAGCTCATCCCCTAACTTTTCAACGTTAGTGGGTTCGGACCTCCAGTACGTGTTACCGCACCTTCATCCTGGCCATGGATAGATCACCTGGTTTCGGGTCTACACCCAGCGACTGAATCGCCCTGTTCGGACTCGCTTTCGCTACGCCTGCCCTAATCGGTTAAGCTCGCCACTGAATGTAAGTCGCTGACCCATTATACAAAAGGTACGCCGTCACCCCTTGCGAGGCTCCGACTGTTTGTATGCATGCGGTTTCAGGATCTGTTTCACTCCCCTCCCGGGGTTCTTTTCGCCTTTCCCTCACGGTACTGGTTCACTATCGGTCGATCACGAGTATTTAGCCTTGGAGGATGGTCCCCCATCTTCAGACAGGATTTCACGTGTCCCGCCCTACTTGTCGTACACCTAGTTCTTCCTCACTGTTTTCGCCTACGGGGCTATCACCCACTATGGCCGCACTTTCCAGAGCGTTTGGCTAACAACGAAGATAAAGAGTACAGGCTGGTCCCATTTCGCTCGCCACTACTTTGGGAATCTCGGTTGATTTCTGTTCCTGCGGTTACTTAGATGTTTCAGTTCACCGCGTTCGCTTCACATGGCCTATGTATTCAGCCATGGATGACCCATACGGGCCGGGTTTCCCCATTCGGATATCGGTGGATCAAAGCTCGTTTGCCAGCTCCCCACCGCTTTTCGCAGGCTACCGCGTCCTTCATCGCCTGTGATCGCCAAGGCATCCACCACATGCACTTGTTCGCTTGACCCTATAACGGGTGTGTCTCTTCGTGTTGCCACGCCAGACTCACTCGCTACAGGTTGAGTATTCGCGTTGTGCCGTATTCCAGGTTCGTCTTTCGATGAACTCAAAAAATACATTGATACAATCACAACCCTGATTCACCTACTCACGCGCCCATCTCTAAGCACGCTTTCGTGAATCTCTTTACTACTTCTTCCTGATTGTTAAAGAACGACAGCCGATATAAAGCGCTATGCCTTACATCATTCGCTGACTGGCTCAATCGCCAATGCATAGCACTCGGTTCACACTGAACGCTAGGCATTGGGAATTGGTGGAGGATGACGGGATCGAACCGACGACCCCCTGCTTGCAAAGCAGGTGCTCTCCCAGCTGAGCTAATCCCCCAGTCATACAGTACACAGGGGGTTTTGCGATCAGCCACCGCAGACAAGACGCTGGTGGGTCTGGATGGATTCGAACCATCGACCCCCGCCTTATCAAGACGGTGCTCTAACCGACTGAGCTACAGACCCCTGAGCCTGTCTTCAATTAACAGCCGACAAGTGTGAGCGCTCAACTTCTAAGCGCGAAGCTCTGGAAAGGAGGTGATCCAGCCGCACCTTCCGATACGGCTACCTTGTTACGACTTCACCCCAGTCATGAATCCTACCGTGGTGACCGTCCTCCTTGCGGTTAGACTAGCCACTTCTGGTAAAACCCACTCCCATGGTGTGACGGGCGGTGTGTACAAGACCCGGGAACGTATTCACCGCGGCATGCTGATCCGCGATTACTAGCGATTCCAGCTTCACGCAGTCGAGTTGCAGACTGCGATCCGGACTACGATCGGTTTTCTGGGATTGGCTCCACCTCGCGGCTTGGCAACCCTCTGTTCCGACCATTGTATGACGTGTGAAGCCCTACCCATAAGGGCCATGAGGACTTGACGTCATCCCCACCTTCCTCCGGTTTGTCACCGGCAGTCTCCCTAGAGTGCTCTTGCGTAGCAACTAGGGACAAGGGTTGCGCTCGTTGCGGGACTTAACCCAACATCTCACGACACGAGCTGACGACAGCCATGCAGCACCTGTGTTACGGCTCCCTTTCGGGCACTCCCACCTCTCAGCAGGATTCCGTACATGTCAAGGGTAGGTAAGGTTTTTCGCGTTGCATCGAATTAATCCACATCATCCACCGCTTGTGCGGGTCCCCGTCAATTCCTTTGAGTTTTAATCTTGCGACCGTACTCCCCAGGCGGTCAACTTCACGCGTTAGCTTCGTTACCAAGTCAATGAAGACCCGACAACTAGTTGACATCGTTTAGGGCGTGGACTACCAGGGTATCTAATCCTGTTTGCTCCCCACGCTTTCGTGCATGAGCGTCAGTATTGGCCCAGGGGCTGCCTTCGCCATCGGTATTCCTCCACATCTCTACGCATTTCACTGCTACACGTGGAATTCTACCCCCCTCTGCCATACTCTAGCCCGCCAGTCACCAATGCAGTTCCCAGGTTAAGCCCGGGATTTCACATCGGTCTTAGCGAACCGCCTGCGCACGCTTTACGCCCAGTAATTCCGATTAACGCTTGCACCCTACGTATTACCGCGGCTGCTGGCACGTAGTTAGCCGGTGCTTATTCTTCCGGTACCGTCATCCCGCCTCTGTATTAGAGAAGCGGTTTTCTTTCCGGACAAAAGTGCTTTACAACCCGAAGGCCTTCTTCACACACGCGGCATTGCTGGATCAGGGTTGCCCCCATTGTCCAAAATTCCCCACTGCTGCCTCCCGTAGGAGTCTGGGCCGTGTCTCAGTCCCAGTGTGGCTGGTCGTCCTCTCAGACCAGCTACAGATCGTCGCCTTGGTAGGCCTTTACCCCACCAACTAGCTAATCTGCCATCGGCCGCCCCTTGAGCGCGAGGTCCGAAGATCCCCCGCTTTCCTCCACAGAGCGTATGCGGTATTAATCCGGCTTTCGCCGGGCTATCCCCCACTCCAGGACACGTTCCGATGTATTACTCACCCGTTCGCCACTCGCCACCAGGATTGCTCCCGTGCTGCCGTTCGACTTGCATGTGTAAGGCATGCCGCCAGCGTTCAATCTGAGCCAGGATCAAACTCTTCAGTTCAAACCTGTTACTGTTTTTCGGGCTCTTTCGAACCCGGTCGCTCACTCAAAATCACTGACGAAAGTTTCGATTTCTCGAACCTTCCTCAATTACTTCCGTGTGAGACTCGATTACTTTCGCTATCAGTGACCCGAAGATCACCGCGCGCTCGCCATCGAGCACCCACACTTATCGGCTGTTGATTGTTAAAGAACATTCGCTAAAAAGCCGCTGTTTTCTGCTGCTTTCTTGCGTCTCCGTCGTTTGGAGAGGCCGAATTATGCGGAACCCCCAGGGGGCTGTCAAGCACTTATTTCGAACGATCTACGAAAAGTTTGCGATGCCACTTTATTAGACACACGCATTCACTCTCAATTGCAATGTACTCACCTATTCAATCAAAGGCTTAGCGCACATTGCAGAGAAGATCTCTGCGTCGGACACAACGCAAATCGCACAAAAGAAAAAAGCGCGCGGAACCTCCGCACGCTTTTTTCACAAGAACTACCGGCCCGGCGGGCAACGTCAACTCCTTCACCCGCATGCGCCACTTCGCTTAAGAACCGACGTAGCCCGGCGGCGGGTTCACGTTGCTCTTCGCGACGTCTGCATTCTTCGACACCACATAAATGGGCGCTTCCGTCAGATTCAGATTCAGCGTGCCGTTCGTGTAGTTCAGCGTCATCGGGTTGCCCATCATGTCGAGCACCTTGACCGTGCCGCTCGTGCCCGGCGCATCGACTGCAAGGCTGTACGCTGCGCTATACGTCGAACTGAAGCCCGCGCTTGCACTCCATGCATCGTTGTTGTGGGTCCACAAGGCGGTGATCACCGATCCATTGTTGACCTGCTGGAACGAATAAGCATAGACACCAGACGGCGTGTTCTTCAAAGGACCAAGCGTATTCGTGCCGTCCAGAATGCGCGACATCGCACTCACGACCATGGCGGCCGGCTTCGGGCTGATGTTGGTCGCACCGAACGAGCCTTGCGCGTTCGACAGATCGAAGAACGTGCCATAGCCCACTTCGCCCGGATAGTCCGCACCATAGAAAACGTACGAAACGTCCGCGCCTTCGCCGAGCAGGATGATGTGCGTGCGCGCGACGACGGCGCCCTGCGCGAACAGCACGTTACCCGTTGGATAGTTAGGACCGTACTGCGAACCGAGGTCGTAGCTGATGCCCACTTCCGTCTGATACAGCTTCATGCCCGAGCGGTACTGGTTAAGCATCGTGGTGCGCAGCGTGCGCATCGAGTTGTTCAGTGCATTCGCGGCATTCGCGGCGACGGGGTCGGTCGCGAGACGCTCAGGCGGATGCGACGGCGACGTGCCCGCATCGTAGTAGCCGTGCGTCGCCACGCCATCGATGTACTTGCCGTAACCGAGCGAGGCAATGCGTTGCAGACGGCTGTTCGTGAGGCTCGGGAACGCGTCCGCCGGACCCATCACGACAGCGCCCGGATCGGTCGAGTGAATGCCCTGATAGACCGACTGGTACAGCGATACGAAATTGGCATCCGTATCCGTCCAGAACTGATTCGGCTCCCACGTCACCTGATAGTAGTTCGCCGACTGCGTCGGGAAGTACTTGAGGCGGATTGCGTTCGACTCGGTTCCGACGCGGTTCATGTAGTTCTGCAGGTACGACATGTCCTTAGGCAAGGTCGTGAAGTCCTCCACGCCACCCGACTTCGACGCCCATCCCGGCGTGCCATCCAGACGGATCAGGCGCATCACGTTGCCCGATGTATAGAACGGGTCGAGATTGTTCGCTGACGGATCGAAGGTGTTCGCGCCATTCGGCTCCATCACCGACATCTGGCGGTCGTCGATCGTCTGCGTGATGCCGAGACCAGCGAGCACCGCTGCGCGATCGTTCGCACCCTGCATGCCGAAGCGGTGCTGCTCCTGCTTCGTGTAGGTCACGGCGGGCACGATGCCACTCAGGTTCGGAATCACGCCGAACGTGGCGATGCCCGTGGGACGCGTGCCGGCCTGGGGCAACGCGCCACCGCCCGCCTTCAGGCTGCCGGCCACCGCGAAGTAACCCGCGAGTGTCGAATTGCAGGTCAGGGTCGTCGTCGCTGCGCCACCCGGCACCGCGAAGCTGCCGCTAGCCGCGACGCGGCCCGTCGTATCGTTGATCGACCAGTTCAGCGTGTCGGCATTGCTCGTGTTCGTCGTGAACACAAGCGGGAAACTCGCGCCGGACGCGAACAGGCGCGTGCCGTCGCCGCTCGTCGTATCGGCGGAAATCAACGGACCGCCTGCCGACGCGCTCGCCGTCGAAGGCGATACGCAACTGATGTTGCCCGTGGTGTTGCCGTTGGCCGTCGCATTGGCACCGGACATCGCGGACGTTTGAGAACCGCTATTGGCCGATGCGCCGGCGCCGGCCGGGTCGCTGCCGCCGCCACCGCCGCAGCCCGCGAGAAGAACCGCTATCGATGACGAAACAAGAAGTAAATTGGCTTTCATGGAAGTACGAATGGGCAATCGAAATCCGTCCGAAAACGCCTGGCAAAAATGCCCGAACGCGTAGGCTGAATTTCTGGGTTGGCTGTCTTGCACGCGGAGTCGTTCTTACTGCGTCGACTGCCGGTGCGCCGGGGGTGCCGGTAATTTGGAGCAGCGCATTTCCTGCATGCCCGCAGCATTTTTCAGTGCGAGTGAGGCCGTGCTCAACCGATTGCAACCAGATGTAACTGCAAAGCAGATCAGGATAATGTCTGATAAATAACGCGATATACGCGGCCATTAATCAGCTTTAAACCGGGAGCGCCGTGTGACGGCCTTCCCAGCCTTCATACCAATACATCCGTATATCCGACTCTTTTTTGCAAGGCCGAATCCTACCGAACGATCATGCTTACGTCTGCTGAAACGGGGTAACTCTTTGTAACGTATGAAGATTAATCAGGTTCATTTTATGCGCTAGCGCCCACATGGTGATAAGTAACGAATCAAAGTTGCACGGGGTGCACGTTTCCGATGTCGGAAATTGCTCAACCTTTCAAAGATCTATAAATAGGGAAACATGAATGGCGAAAAACAGCTAGATATTTTTTCGTTGATTTATTTTTTGTTTTTTGAAAGGCACGCATCGCACGACGAATTCTTTTCTGGTGATTTTCCGAATCACGTGAATCAGTTGGGATTGGCGATTTGCTCGCCCAATTCGCGACATTCAATCTGTTTGTCGCGCTTCACATACACGCAAACCGGCTTTTTTCAATCGAATAGCGGAGTTTTATTGACCTCTTGCGAAAGCTGACTCATATTGCATAACGACCATTGCGATTACGTGCGACGCGTTGCGTCGTGACAAGGCCATGTCCTGCGCACGATGGTTGCCAACGAGAAGAATGTGCGATGCCGTCACGCGTGCCGGCATGGGAGTCTGTCCATGGACACGATTCGCAAGCGTCCCGTGCCGCCGCATGAGCAATGCGACACGACGCAGGAGACAAAACTTGTGGTGCAGCGAGACCCTCCTGCGCCGCCGCTCGATTTGCTATTTCCTCTCGACGCTTCAGTGCCTCATGCAAGCGCGAACCGGGCGGCAGATGATGCGGCCGACACGCTACCGACTTATCCGCCACTTTTCAGGCGCATCAGGCCAAGGCCGCGCCGTATCGCCGCACCCACATCAGTCGGTACGCCCGACTGGAAACTGAGCACGGGCGCCGCAGTCGTGCTGCTCGGCTTCGCGATTGCATTCGGCACCTACATTACGCTGACGCAACGCGATGCGATGCAAAGCCGCTTGCGCCGCATCGTTACCGAGAACGAACTGCGCGCGATGCCGCGTCACGATCGACCGACCATCGCCGATCGCACGCAAGAACTCGCGCGAAGCCTGCGAGACCAGATCGAAGCGCTGCGCAGCCGCGACGTAACCGATACGGCCGTCATGGCAGGCGCCGCCGCTCATCAGTCCGCTAACGTGCACGGCAGTACGCTCGCTAGCAGCACGCCGAGCTTGCCGGTAACGACCGCACCCGCATCGCCACCTGCGACGCCAGGCAAGACGCCTGCGAAACCGACGAAACAGCTTGCAGCAAAGCCACTTGCGCCGCCCCTGCCTCAGCCCGCGCCACACGCACACCAGCTCGCCAGCGTGACGCCCATGCGCGCTCACAGCACGACGGCTCCACAACATGAAAGTCGAACTAGCACGAAGCAGGCGAATGCCGCGTGCGGCCCGCGTTCGCCTTGTGCGCAAGCGAACGCGCAAAGTCCGCGCAAGCCCGTGAAGGTCGCGAGCAAGACCCCGCCAGCCAAGGCCACCACGACCACCTTCGCGGCACGACGCACGCCCGTCAAAACGGCCTCAAAGCCCGTGTCGTACCCGCCTCTTCCCACCTTTCAGGCCTGGTCTCCACCCGAGAGTCCCGCCACATTGCCCGAGAACGACGACTCGCAAGTCTATCGGCAGCACTAGCTTTCCCGATCGCCGTCATTGCGCCATCGCGAGAAATGCAACCGCCTGGCGGAAAGAGACGAAGCGATGTCGCCTGAGTGTGCGCCGTCGTTCTTACCATTGGAAAGCTTGGCAAGCGCCGCATGGAACAGCGAAAACCCGCATGCCTTCATGCGAGGACGCTCATCGGGGCGTGGGGAGACACGCGTATGCATCGACAGCTGTCAGCATCCCTGGCCTCTTCGACGAGCAATACGGCTCGCGCGCTTTCACGCGTCAGCAAGGCTGCCGTCGCACTGACGCTCGCGCTCTTTTGCACAGCATGCGGCAACGGCTCGTCAGACAATGCGAGCGCCAATAGCGCCGGCACTGGCGGCACAGGCACATCGGGTTCGGGCGGCAGCGCGGCACCGACAGCGTCAGTCGCCACCGACGTGCTGACACATCACAACGATCTCGCACGCACCGGTCAAATGCTCGCCGAGACGACGCTCACACTATCCAACGTCAATTCGGCAACGTTCGGCAAACTCGCGTTTCTGCATGCCGACGGCAAGGTGGACGGCCAGCCGCTGTCGGTCACGAGTCTGTCCATCAACGGCGCGACGCACAACGTGATCTATGTCGTGACCGAGCACAACAGCGTCTACGCGTACGACGCCGACAACTACGCGCAATTGTGGAAAGTCTCGCTGACGGGCACGAACGAAACACCCAGCGACAATCGCGGCTGCAACGACATCACGCCGGAAATTGGCATTACGTCGACGCCCGTGATCGACCGCAGTCGTGGCCCGAATGGCGTGCTGTACGCGGTCGCGATGACGAAGGATGCGAGCGGCGGGCTTCATCACCGCCTGCATGCACTCGATCTCGCGAGCGGCGCCGAACTCTTCGGCGGCCCGACCGAAATCGCGGCGACCGCTCAAGGCACGGGCGGCAACAGCGTCAACGGTGTGCTGACATTCGATCCTTCGCTGCACACGGAGCGCGCCGCGTTGACGCTCGTGAACGGCAATATCTTCATGGGCTGGACGGCGCATTGCATGGCGGGCGCCTACACGGGCTGGATCATGAGCTATAGCGCCGACACGCTGCAGCAGACAGGCGTCGTCAACGTCGCGCCGAACGGCCATCAGGGATCGGTGTGGATGGCGGGCTCGGGCATGGCGTCGGATGGCACGTCCATCTATCTGGTGGACGGCAACGGCACGTTCGGCACGACGCTCGATGCCAACGGCTTCCCCGTCGATAGCGACTATGGCAATTCGTTCATGAAGCTGTCGGCCAGCCCGCTCAAGGTGACCGACTACTTCGCGCCGCTCGACGTCGTGCAACTCGCAAACGTCGACGGCGACTTCGGTTCGGGCGGTGCGATGCTGTTGCCCGATCAGAAGGCTGCCGACGGCACCATCAAGCATCTCGCGGTAGCGGCGGGCAAGGACAACAAGATCTATGTCGTCGATCGCGACGCGATGGGCAAATTCAGCGCGACCTCGAATAACATCTGGCAGGTGCTGACGGGCACGCTGGCGGGCGGCATCTGGGGCTCGCCCGCTTATTTCAACGGCACCGTCTACTACGGCGCATTGAACGACAACATCAAGGCGCTGCCCGTCACCCATGCGATGGTGGCCAGCACGGCTGCGTCGAAGAGCCCGACGACCTTCGCCTATCCGGGCGCCGTCCCGGCGATATCGGCGAACGGGACCTCGAACGCCATACTGTGGGCCGCGGAAAACGGCACGACGGGCGCGCTGCACGCGTACGACGCGACCAATCTCGCGAGCGAACTCTACAACAGCAATCAGGCGGGAACCCGCGACCAGTGGGGCGCGGGCAACAAATTCATCACACCGATGATCTCGCGCGGCAAGGTCTACGTCGGCGCGACCAACGGTGTCGCCGTGTTCGGCCTGCTGCATTGATCATGCTGTGACCCATATCGCGTTGCAGCACGGAAAATGGCGACGAATGGCGTGCTTCTGGCGTGCTGCGCCGCTGCGAGGCGATATGCTGGAATAGCTATCCTTCGGCCTGCGATGGCCTGACTGGCCCCGACGGCCATGTTGCACGTCATGGCTTCATGCGTACCTCGCGACGCGCATCCGCGCCGACAAGACCAAGACTTCGCCAGGGAGTCCGCTCGCTTATGACACGCTTCGCCCATGCTGCAATCGCGCTTTTCGTCGTCAGCGGCGCATCCGTTGCGCAGCAGCCGTTGACCTATCCGGGACGCAGCCAGAGCCCGGGACAACAGGCCGTCGACACGGCCGCGTGCTACGCGGATGCCAACAAGACGACGCACGTGAACATGGCGCACGAGTCGCAACGTCCGCCGCCACCCGGCAAGGCGGCCGCCGTCGCGCCGCGGCCTATCGTTGCGCCCTCGCCTGTCAATCCGCCCTTGCCTTCCGCGATGGGCGCCTCGGGGGCATCGGGCGCGATGGCGGCGTCCGCCCCAGCAGGCGCAAGCGGGGCAGCGACGGCAACGGCAGCCAGCGGTGCGAGCGGGGTCGCCGCTCCGTCGACGGTTGCAGCGGCATCGGGTGCTTCGGGCACGCTCGCGGCTTCGGGCGCGATGCCTGCATCGGGTGCGCTCGCGGCTTCTGGAGCCAGCATGCCGTCGGAGGCTTCGCTGGCGGCCATGCCGCCACCGCCTCCACCCGAGCCGCCGATGGTCCGTTACTGGACCGCCTACGCGAAGTGCATGCAGCAGCGCGGCTACTACACACGCTAGCGCACGCCTCATTCATGCGACGAAAGACAAACGGCACGCCGCCGTTTGTTCAATTGCGCCGTCACGCCGCTTCAACACTTCGCTTCAACGCGCGTTTGAAGGCGCCGCTACTCGCGCGTCGAAAGCAAAGACGCGCGGCATTGTTGAACACCGCAAGCCGGGACAGACGGCCCGCGCTCGCCCGGACTCGCCTAGACTAATACGCACCCACGCAAGGCGAACTCAACGGACGGAATCATGAAAGGCATCTTGATCGAGAAGCAGGACACCGGCAGCCGCGCGTCCATCACCGACATCGACGAAGCGAATCTGCCCGCAGGCGACGTGATTGTACGTGTCGAATGGTCGACGCTCAATTACAAGGACGCGCTCGCAATCACAGGCCGCTCGCCAGTCGTGCGCAGCTTTCCGCTGGTGCCCGGCATCGACTTCGCGGGCATCGTCGAAGCGAGCGAGCACGCGCAATGGAAAGCTGGCGACCACGTGATCCTGAACGGCTACGGCGTCGGCGAAAAGCATTGGGGCGGACTCGCGCAACGCGCGCGCGTGAGCGGTGACTGGCTCGTGCGCACGCCTGCCCCGCTGACGTCCCGCGACGCAATGGCCGTCGGCACGGCGGGTTACACGGCCATGCTATGCGTGCTCGCGCTGGAACGTCACGGCGTCACGCCAGCGCAAGGCAAGGTGCTTGTGACGGGCGCGGCGGGCGGCGTCGGCAGCGTGGCGATCATGCTGCTCGCGAAACGCGGCTATCACGTGATCGCATCGACGGGTCGTCCCGCTGAATCGGACTATCTGCGCGATCTGGGCGCGCAGGAGATCATCGATCGCGCGGAACTGTCCGGGCCGGGCAAGCCGCTCGCGAAGGAACGCTGGGTCGCGGCCGTCGATGCCGTCGGCAGTCACACGCTGGCGAACGCTTGCGCGGGCACCACGTATGGCGGGATCGTCGCCGCATGCGGACTTGCGCAAGGGATGGACTTCCCCGCCACGGTTGCGCCCTTCATTTTGCGCGGCGTGACGCTCGCGGGCATCGACAGCGTGATGGCGCCGCACGAGCGCCGCGTCGAGGCATGGCAGCGCATCGCGCAGGATTTGAGCACGGCGCGGCTGGCCGCGATGGTCAAGGAGATCAGCCTCGCGGAGGCACTGGCGGCCGCACCGGACGTGCTCGACGGCAAGGTCCGCGGGCGGCTCGTGGTGTACGTCAACCGATAGCACACGGGCACGTATTATCGAACAGACTTATGCATCCGACTATTTTTAATCGATTTGCCTGATCCAGACGCGAACCTTAAGCTGAATGCGAATCCGCCAACTGCAACAGACTGGATCGCACCATGCAAGCTCAATCGTTCAAGGTTCGCGTCGACGCCGTGCGCGACGAAGCACACGGCGTCCGCTCATTCGTGATTTCGCGCCTCGATGGCGTGCCGTTCGACGCGTACGAACCCGGCGCGCACATCGACGTCACAAGTCCCTCGGGCGTCACGCGCCAATATTCGCTATGCGGCGACCCCGACTGCCGCGACACGCATCTGTTCGCCGTCAAGAAAGAAACGCAATCGCGCGGCGGTTCGCGTTCGCTGCACGACGACGTACAGATCGGCAC
Source organism: Paraburkholderia sp. PGU19 (assembly GCF_013426915.1). GTDB lineage: Bacteria > Pseudomonadota > Gammaproteobacteria > Burkholderiales > Burkholderiaceae > Paraburkholderia. The sequence continues at coordinate 1,803,735 of NZ_AP023179.1, read as the reverse complement.
CGAACTGTCCGTCGGCGCGCCACGCAATCTGTTTCGCCTTGCTGAAAACGCTAGCCGCCATGTGTTGATCGGCGCGGGCATCGGCATTACACCACTACTTTCGATGGCATATCGGCTGCAGAAGATGAACGTGCCGTTCGAATTGCACTACTTCGCGCGCAGCGCCGAACATGCGGCGTTTCTTCCGCTGCTCTCGCGCGCTCCATTCGACGCATACGCGAAGCTGCATTTCGGCATCGAGCCAGATGCGCTCGATACCGAGCTTGCCACGTGTCTCGCCGATGTGCCGCAAGGCACGCACGTCTACACATGCGGCCCGGTGCCGTTCATGGATCGCGTGGTTGCGGCGGGCGAAGCTTGTCTGCCCGCCGATGCAATTCATCTCGAACGTTTCACCGCCGAGCCTCAAGCGCCCGGCAGCGACGCCGCGCTCGACAGCTTCGACGTGCAACTGTCCAGTAGCGGGCAGACCGTGCGCGTGGACAGCAAGACTTCGATCGTCGAGGCGCTCGCAGCGATCGGCATCGAAGTGGACACGTCTTGCGGCGAGGGCGTATGCGGCACCTGCATGGTCGACGTGGTGAGCGGCGAGCCCGAACATCGCGACCATTGCCTGAGCAAGGCGGAACGCGCGAGCAACAGCGTGATTTGCTGCTGTGTGTCGCGCTCCCGCTCGCCCGTGCTCGTGCTCGACCTCTGACGCTACGTCTTGTCGAAGCGCTTCACCATTTCGGCCATCAGATCGCGCATCCACGCGATGCCTTCGTCTTCGTGGAAGTGCTCGTGCCAATGCATCGTCACGGTGGCCTGTGGAATCGGCACAGGCAACGTGTAGATGCGAAACGCGTCGTTGCCGTTGAGAATACCTGCAAGCCTTTGCGGCAACGTCGCGAACAGATCGGTCACAGCCAGCACGCCAGGCAGCGCCACGAAGTGCGGCAACTGCAGCACGATGTTGCGGCCCACGCCTTGCGCGCGCAACGCATCGTCGAGCGCATGGTGACTGTGCTCGACGGAGCGCACCTGTACATGCGAAGCCTGCAGGAAATGTTCGAGACTCAACGCCGAACCTGCCGGCAGGCCGCGGCGCTTGCGCGTCATACACACATACGTCTCTTCGAATAGCAGTTGATGGCGCGTGCGCGCCATCAACATCGGCAGATTGCCGATTGCGAAATCGAGCCTGCTCGAACGCAGCGCATCTTCCATCTCTTCCACGGGCAGTGGCTCGACCGACAGCTTCACGCGCGGCGCGCGCTCGTGCAACGCCTCGCAGATCGCCGGCAAATAAGCCATTTCTCCCGCATCCGACAGCGACAGCCGGAACGTGCGCGTGCTCGTCGCTGGGTCAAAGCTCTCCGCATAACGCAGCGCCTCGCGCACCGTATCCAGCGCGCGGCCCACGATGCTTGCGAGTTCCAGCGCAATCGGCGTGGGCTGCATGCCGGAGCGCGTACGGATGAACAGCGGGTCGTCGAACAGCGTGCGCAAACGCGCCAGCGAATAGCTGATGGCGGGTTGCGACAACGCTAGCCTTTCGCCGGCTTTCGTGAGACTGCGTTCATCGACGATCGCCTGAAACACGCGCAGCAGATTGAGATCGACGTGATCGATTGAGGTCATGGTGGGCTTCCGACTGGGTCTTGATTATTTGCCGGACTTATTGGCCGGTTCATTTTTAATCGATTTGACGCATGATCGGTGCAAAGCGAGACTGATGTCAACGCGAAAGAAACACCACCTGTGTGCACTTTCTTCCGATTTCACTTTCGATAACGACGTCCCGACACATCACACCGATGAGCGACACTACCTGGCAAACCATCGATACCAGTACGCTGCGCGAACGCGTTCACGCCGATCGCATCGCGCCCTCGCTGTACTACGATCCGAACCTGTTCGAAGCCGAGCTCGAACGCATCTTCTACAAGACCTGGGTCTGGGTCGCGCATGAAAGCGAACTGCCGAACCCGGGCGACTTCCGCACCACCACGATCGGCCGGCAACCCGTGATCGTCGTGCGCGACAAGACGGGCGCGGTGAACGTGCTGCAGAACCGCTGCCGCCATCGCGGTGCGACGGTTTGCGAAGAACACACGGGCAATGCGAAAGGCTTCACGTGCCCCTATCACAGCTGGTCGTATGCGCTCGACGGCACGCTGCGCGCGTTGCCCTATGGCGACGGCTACGAAGGCGTATGCGAGAAAGGCGATCTGCCGCTCGCGAAGCTGCGCGTCGGCATCTATCAAGGGCTGATCTTCGCGAGCTTCGACGAGAACGTCGAACCGCTCGAAGATTTTCTCGGCGGCGCGAAGCCGTGGATTGACCTGTTCATGAAGCAAGGCGCAGGCTTTCCGATCAAGGCCAATGGCGAACACAAGTTCAAGTTCAAGGGCAACTGGAAAATCCAGCTGGAGAACACGACGGACCTGTATCACTTCCCGGTCGTGCACAAGTCGTGGATGAAATCGATCGACGACGAAACGGCGGCCGCGATCACCAGCTTCATGACGAGCGATGACGCATTCTGCCGCTCGCTCGGCAATGGCCATAGCCTCGCCGTGCTGGTGCCGGCACTCGTCGACCTCGACAAGGACGACGGCGCGCCGCTGCCCGAGCGCTTCAACGAACTGGCCGCGCAACTCGCCGAACGTCACACGCCGGAGGAAGTGCGGCGCATCGTGCGCTCGCTGATGGGCGTCGGCTTCAACCTGAATCTGTTCCCTAACCTCGCGCTGTCGATGGCGTTCTTCCGCGTGCTGCGCCCCATTTCCGCCGAAGAGACGGAGATCCGTCACGTCGCGCTCGCAATGGACGGCGGCCCCGACGAAGCGAACCGCGTGCGCCTGCGCATTCACGAACACTTCCAGGGCCCGTTCGGTTTCGGCAGTCCCGACGATGCGGAAGCATGGGAACGCGTGCAGCGCGGCTCATATGCGGGCCCCGAAGTGCCGATTCTCGTCAACCGTGGATTGAATCGCGAAACGACGGCCGCGAACGGCGAAAAGACCGCACACGCAACGGATGAAACGGGCATGCGCGAAGCGTATCGCCAGTGGCGCGCAATGATGGAGCAGGCATGATGGACGATCGCAACGCACTCTTCTCGCAACAGACTCTCGCGCGCGCCATCGAATTCATCTGGCGCGAAGCCGAGATGCTGGACCGCCGCGACTATCGCGCGTGGCTCGACCTGTGGGACGCATCGGGCTTCTATGTCGTGCCGATCGATCCACAGGCGACCGACTTTGCCGCGACGCTGAACTACGCGTACGACGACCAGCACATGCGCGAACTGCGCGTGCAGCGCATGGTGTCCGGCTATTCGGCTTCGGCCTCCGATGCGGCCCGCACCGTACGCACGGTGTCGCGTTTCACGTTGACCAGCGATGCCGCCGATGTGGTCGAAGTGAAATCGGCGCAGGTGATCGTCGCGTACAAGCGCGGCGTGTCGACGATCTTCGCCGCCGATCTCACGCACAAGATCAGCTTCGCGTCGGGCGAACCGCGACTCGTCGAAAAGGTGATTCGCCTGATCGACTCGACGGAAGCGCTGAGCGCAATCGGCTTCCTGCTGTGATCCTTTGATGCGCGATGCGCACAGCGGCTACGCACAGCCGCTGTGCGCAAGGAGCGAACCCCGATGCCTACACTCGAAGTCTATCTGCCCCATGGACACGATGAAGCGCGCAAAGCGTCGCTGATCCAGGGTCTCACGCAAGCGACGGTCGCCGCGATCGGCGCACCTGCCGAAGCCGTGCGCATCCTGCTGAGCGAGATGCCCGGCACGCATTTCGGCCTGGGCGGCAGAACAGCGGCTCATGGCGCGCCGCCTTCGCTGCCCGTGATCGTCGCGATCCTGATTGCAGGCCGCACCGATGCGCAAAAAGAAGCGCTGATCGCCGCGTTGTCCGAAACGGCCGCCGCCGTGCTCGATGCGCCGCTTCAGGCCACGCGCGTGATGATCAAGGACATTCCCAACACGGACTTCGGCATTGGCGGTCAGACGGCCCGCTCGCTTGGACGCTGAGACAAAGCTAGACGCCGGCATCGGACGCGAGCGTGAGTTCAAGCGGCAACGCGACGCGGCATTCGAGCCCGCCGCCGTCTGCCGCTTGCGCCCAGATGCGTCCGCCGTGCCGCGTGACGATGTTCTTGCACAGCGAAAGGCCAATGCCGTTACCGCCCGCCTTCGAAGAAGAAAAGCCGTCAAACAAACGTTCGTGCGCGTCGGCGGGCACGCCGGGTCCGTTGTCGATCACGCGCAATTCGGCGCGCCCCTCCGCCATGGCTGTTGCAAGCGTCACGACGCCCGTCGTGCCCTTCGCTTCCGTCAACGCTTCGAGCGCATTGAACGCGAGATTCAAGATCACCTGGCCGATCAGCACGCGCTCGCAAAACACGGGCAATGCTTCGCTCGCCTGTTCGATCCGCACACGCACGCCTGCTTCTTTCGCGCGCAATTCGATGAAGTACGCGACGTCGCTCAGGATATCGCGCAGGTCGGCGTGCGTTTCAGTCGGCTCGCGCTTGACGATGTACTCGCGCACGCTCTTGATGATGAGCGCCGCATGCTCGGCCTGCCGGTCCGCGCTGCGCAGTCCCCAGATCGCGGAGTCGACGCTGCCCTGCCCCAGCCGCTGAATCGCGCCTTCGATGAAATTACGCACGGCGGCAAGCGGCTGACTCAACTCGTGCGCAATGGCCGTCGCCATCTCGCCCATTGCGTTGTAGCGGCCCGCATATTCGAGCATGCGCGCTTCCGTGCGGCGCGCTTCTTCCGTCGCGACCTCGTCGCTGATGTCGCGGAAGTGAATCAGCAAGCCATTCAGGTCGTTTTCGATCGCAACCCGCCGGCAGGTGATCCGCAGCCAGCGCGTCGCACCGTCGCGGCGCGTGATCCGGTAGCGCTGCGCATGCGTCGGCTGTTCGCTCGTGGCGTGACGCAACTGCGTGATGAGCCGGTTGCGATCGGCGGGCGTGCAGTAGTCGGGCACGCCACCGAGTGGTTCACCCGGCCCCACGCCCAGCACGCGGCGCCCCGACTCGCTGATGTATTCGAGCTTGCCGCGCGGCGTCAGCACCGCCACGCCTTCGCCGAGATCCTGCATGAATTCGCGCAGGCGCGTTTCATAGCGGCGCAGCTTGCGGCGCGTCGCCTCTTCTTCGGTGATGTCGCGAAACTGGACCATCACGACGGCGTGCTCGCGCAACGGCACATATGTCGCAATCGCTTCCGACAACATATCGATGCCCGCACGCGAGCGGTAACACCATTCGTACACCTGCGGCCCTTGCATGATCGCGCGATCCATCGCGGCCACGCCGACCTCGCGCCGGTACTTCGGCTCAGGACGCGTCATGTCGGACGCCTTGAGCGGCAGCAGTTCTTCGAGCGAGAAACCCAACGCGACACAGGCCGCGCGATTGGCCCACACGATCGCCTTGGTCTGCGCGTCGTGCAGCAGCACGCACAGCGTCAATGCGTCGAGCAGACGGTGAAAATCTTCTTCGGCGGGAAAGTTCATGATGCGCGAGCGACGGGGCTGGAGTGCAAGCGTAACCATAACATCGGCCTTATCTGTCACGCGTCTAAAGATTTCTTTAGGTGCACGGGCGTCGATACCAGGAGACGTGGACCGGCGCCCCAATTGCTGATGCTTTTTTGCGTTTCTAGACTGACCTGAACGTCAATAACGTCAAAACGTATTCAGGAGATTCGACATGTCAGCCGCCACTGCCCTCGCCACAAGCAACGTCCATACGTTGCAACAGGAACCCGCCGATGCCTTGCCCCTCGATGCGGTGATCGAAGAAATTGCCGCGCGTCGCGACGAGTTCGATCGGCTGTCGCACGTGCCGCGCGATGTGATCGCGAAGCTCAAGCGCGCCGGCATCTATCGCGCGGGCACGCCACAGCGCTTCGGCGGCGATGCGCGCGCGCCGGGCGAATTCCTCGCGATGATCGAACGCATTGCGGTCGCGGACGGTTCGGCTGCATGGGTCGCGAGCTTCGGCAGCGCGAACGTGTATCTCGCCGCGCTGCCGCTCGCGACGCAGCAAGCGATCTACGCCAGCGGCCCCGATCAGGTCTTCGCCGGCGGTCTCTTTCCCGTGCAGGCCGCGCAAGCTGCGCCCGGCGGCTGGCGCGTGAACGGCACGTGGAAATTCGCGAGCGGCTGCAAGGGCGCGGACTGGCTCGGTGTCGGCATCGGCATGGGCAAGGATGGCGGCGCACCCGGCAAGCCGCGCACGGCCGTGTTCCGTCCGGCGCAGGTCGAGATCGTCGAGAACTGGGACGTGGTCGGCATGCAAGGCACGGGTAGCCACGATCTGCGCGTCACCGACCAGTTCGTCGCCGATGACTGGACCTTCGTGCGCGGTGGAACGCCGACGGTCGATGAGCCGCTGTATCGCTATCCGACCATCGCCTACGCGGCGCAAGTGCTGGCCGTCGTGAACCTCGGGCTCGCGCGCGCGGCGCTCGATGTCGCCAACCAGATGGCGGGCGGCCGCAAGACGACGACGGGCGCGCCGCAACTCGCCGACCGCGCGTATTACCGGATCGAACTCGCGAAGGCGGAAGCGCAGTTGCGCTCGGCCCGCGCGTTCTTCTATGAATCGACGGATGAAGTGTGGCAGTCGATCCTCGCTGGCAACGACGTGACGCCCGATCAGGTCAGCCTGCTGCGCCTCGCGGCCACACAGATCGCGCGCGAAGGCGCTGACGTGGTAGGCCGTGCCTACCGGCTTGGCGGCACGATGGCGATCTATCGCTCGCATCCGTTGCAACGTCTGATGCGCGATGCGATGGTCGTCACGCAGCACGCGTTCCTCGGGGAAGGCAACTACGACGGCGCGGGCGCCGTATTCGTCGGCGTGCCGCCGATCCCCGGCTATCTGTAACTGCGTTGGATACCTTTCATTTCAGGCCTGTTTTCAAGGGAGTTTCGCTTCATGACTGACAATCGTTCGCTGCCGTTGCGTGTGCTGTTCTGCTGCGGCGTCACGCAGAATTTCTTCGACCTGCCGCGCGAGAAGATCGGCGAGGTATGGCAGGCTTACGGCAAGATGCTGGCCGCCGTCGAAGCGATGGACAACGTGCGCGTGCTCGGCGTGATGGACGACGACCGGCTCGTCGTCGGCCAGTCGGACGGTGCGCCGTGGACGTTCTACATCATGGCCGACGTCGCCGATTTCGACACGGCCGTGGCCGTGTGCAACCTGTATCGCACGACGCCCGTCGGCGAATACAACCTGTGGCGCTACGGCAAGATCGAGGCGCGTGTCGGACGTGCGTTGACGGTACCGCCTGCTGCACAGAACGCGTCCTGAGCCATGAGCGAGATCACGTTGGCATCCAGCACCCTCGAAGCCTTGCAGGCACGCATCGTCGCGCTCGAAGCCGAAAACGCGGTGCGCAAGACCATTGCGCGCTATATGGCCTTGTGCGATGTACCCTCGGGCCCGCTCGACGGCGAGACACTCGCCGCGCTGTTCACGCAAGACGCGATCTGGCAAGGCATCGGCCCGCAGTACACGCAGAAGTTTGGCCATCTGCGCGGGCATGAGGCTATCCTTGTCATGCTGCAGCGTTATCTGCCGCCCGTGCCGCACTTCGCGACCAATGTGCATTTCCTGACGTCGGAAACGATCGAGGTCGACGGTGCGCGTGCGAAAGGCCGCTGGATCATGCTGCAGGCGTCGGGTTACGTCGATGCGCGCGCCGAACTGATCGCCGCGCGGCTCGAAATCGACTTCGTGCCCGCGCAGGACGGCCGCAACTGGCTGATCCAGCACTTTCGCACCGAGCGCCTCTTCGATGCGCCCTGGAAAGTCAACGCTCGCAAGGACACGACATCATGACTGCATTCATCAGCGAATTCTCGCTGAGCGCGGACCCTGCCGCGCCAGGCCCGACCATCGCGATCAAGGACTCGATCGACGTCGCCGGCTATCCGACTACGGGTGCAAGCCGTTCGCTCGCCGACGCGCCGCCTGCCGCCGCGCATGCCGAAGTCGTGCAGCGTCTGCTCGATGCGGGCTGGCGTATCACCGGCAAGACCAACATGCACGAACTCGCGTTCGGCATGACGGGCATCAACGACTACACGGGCACGCCCGTCAATCCGCAGGACGCCGCGCGCATTCCGGGCGGTTCGTCGAGCGGATCGGCGTCGGCAGTCGGGGCGAAACTCGTCGATGCCGCACTCGGCACCGACACGGGCGGCTCGATTCGCGGACCGGCTGCATGCTGCGGCGTGATCGGACTCAAGCCGACGTTCGGGCGCGTGTCACGCAAAGGCGCCGTGCCGCGTGAATCCACGCTCGATTGCGTGGGTCCGTTCACACGCGATAGCGCCACGCTGATCGATGCAATGACGGCTATCGCACCCGCGTTCGACACGAACACCGCGAAACGCGCGAACGCAAGCGCAAACGTCGCGATCGTTTCCGTTGACGCAGATGCGGCCATCCGCCAGGGCGTGGAGCGCGCGGTGCAGGTCGCGGCTTTCGCGTCACGCGCGATCGAACTGGAGCACCTGAAAGAAGCCTTCGAAGCGGGCCTCGCCGTCATCAACGTAGAAACGGCACGCGGATTCGCGCATCTCGTCGAAACGGGCAAGCTCGGTGCGGATGTCGACGCACGCCTGCGCGTAGCGGTGCAAACCACTCAGGCGCAACTCGACGCTGCCGAGCGCGTGCGGCGCGCATTCACGGCCGCCGTCGATCGCGCACTCGAACACGCCGACGTATTGGTGCTGCCGACCTTACCCACCTTGCCAATCACGATCGAAGCCGCGCGCAACGGCACGCCCGTGCTCACGATGTCATCGCTGATCCGTCCATTCAATCTGAGCGGGCATCCCGCGCTGAGCTTGCCGATCCCGATTGAAGGCTCGCCGCTGAAGGCCGGCTTGCAGATCGTCGGGCGTAAAGGGGCGGACGAACAGGTGTGCGCCGTCGCCGCGCACTTCGAAGCGGCGCTTGCCGCGTCTTGAGATCAACGGCGTGCGTTCAGGTGGACGCACGCAGCGAAGGAATCACTACTCATGTCGAACAGAGTCGTTATCGTGACGGGCGCGGCGCGCGGGTTGGGCGCCGTCGTCGCGAAACATTTTCACAGCGCAGGTTACAAGGTCGCGCTGGCCGATATCGCATTCGATGCCGCGAACGCGCTTGCCACTGAACTGAGCGCGCATCACGAAACCGCGTGCGCGATCGCACTCGATGTCACGCGCAAGCAGGACTTCGAAGCCGCACGTGATGCGTTGATCGCGCGTTGGGGTCGGGTCGATGTGCTCGTGAACAATGCGGGTGCGTCGAAGGTCGTGCCTGTGATGGAGATCAGCGCCGACCAGTTCGATCAGGTGATCGACATCAACCTGCGCAGCGTGCTGTTCGGCTGCCAGGTGTTCGGCCAGTATTTCGCCGATCGCGGCGCGGGGCGCATCGTCAATATCGCGTCACTGGCGGGGCAGAATGGCGGCTCGGCGACGGGCGCGCATTACGCCGCTGCGAAAGGCGGCGCGATCACGCTGACCAAGGTGTTCGCGCGCGACCTCGCCGCGTACGGCGTGACCGTCAATGCGATCTCGCCGGGACCGCTCGATCTGCCCATCGTTCACGAAAGCGTGCCTGCCGACAAGCTCGACAAGGTCATTGCGAGCATCCCCGGCGGGCGTCTCGGTTCGGCGGATTATGTCGCGCAGGTCGCCGTGCTGCTCGCATCGGGCGATGCGTACTTCGCTAACGGCGCGTGCTGGGATGTGAACGGCGGGCTTTACATGCGATAGCGCATCAGGAAAACGGCACGGCGCTTTTTAGACACGCCGTGCCGCGCCGTTCGATATCATTCGCGCCCGCCCTCGCCCGGACTCCACACGGCCATCACATCCCGCACCAACGTCGCGATCGACGACGCGCCGAGCTTGTCCTTGATGCTCGCGCGATGCACGTCGACGGTTTTCACGCTGATCGACAGATCCGACGCAATGCGCTTGCTGCCCTTTCCGTCCAGCACGCCGCCCAGCACTTCCTTTTCTCGCGCTGTCAGCGATTCGATCCGTTGACGCAGATCGCGAAGCCTCTGATCCGCCGCATGCCGTTGCGTCGCGAGTTTCATCGCGCGCTGGATGCGCTCGAGCATCTGCTGCGAGTTGTACGGCTTTTCGACGAAATCGATCGCGCCGTGCTGCAACGCGCGCACGGACATCGGAATATCGCCGTGACCGCTGACGAAAATGATCGGCAAGGTCGCGCCGCGCGCGTTGAGTTCAGCCTGTACGTCGAAGCCGCTCGTCTCCGGCATCCGCACGTCGAGCACGAGACACGCCGGTACGTTCGCGTCGAAGGCCCGCAGGAAATCCGCCGCGTTCGCAAACCCCTCCGACTTCACGCCGACCGACTCCAGCAGCCACGCCAGCGATGTGCGCATGCCGTTGTCGTCATCGACGATATACACGACGGGCGCGGGCGAATGGATGGGCGGGATCTTGCTGGCTGGACTCATGTCTTGAACCTGTCTGCGACGCGCGCCGGATGTTGTCCGGCTGTCTCCACGCGTTCGCTGTTTAATTTTGAGATAGCTCATCATAACCAGCGCAAATTCGCATGCAAAGCCTTTATTGCAGGCCTGATCGCGTGACAGCACAGGTTGGCGCGCGATGCGCAGATGCGTAGCGAATGCAACCTGGTAAAACCTTTAGGCGGGTCGGGAAGCGCGCCAACCTGCGTGCCACTCGCGCGGATTTTTTTCGTGCGGCGCATACCGTACGCTTGATGCATGGGATCGTCGCGCGCGCAACCATCGCGGGCGAGCGGTCGATTCAAGCGGTCGATTCGCAGCGACCACCGTGCAGGGAGCCACTTACATGTCCGATATGCAACGCCCGACCATGCTCGACCCCGACGACGCGCGCAAGCAGTTCCGCCAGGCGATGGCGCATCTGGGCGCGGCCGTCAACATCATCACGACGTCCGGCGAGTCCGGGCGATGCGGCATCACGGCGAGCGCGGTCTGCTCCGTGACGGATGCGCCGCCCACGCTGCTCGTCTGCATGAACCGTTCGAGCGCGATGCACGCCGTGTTCGAACGCAATCGCAATGTCTGCATCAACGTGCTGCCCGGTCATCACGAACTGCTCGCGCGGCACTTCGCCGGGCTCACGCAACTGCCGATGGAAGCGCGCTTCAGCCTGCCGATCTGGGACGAAGGCCCGCACGGCGTGCCCGTGCTGCGCGACGCGCTCGCGAGCCTGCAAGGAAAAATCGTCGATCTGAAGGAAGTGGGCTCGCATTCTGTGATGTTCGTCGAGGCAACGCAGATTCGCGTGTGCGCCGACGGCGACAGCCTCATCTACTTCGACCGCCAGTTTCATCGCGTGCCGAGACTGTGCGCGGCCTGAATCTGCGTGAGCGCTTCCTGAGCGCTGTTACCCTGCGTTACTTTTCTCGCACGGCTGTAGCACCTGTGTCCGACACGCGCCCCTAGACTGAAGCCGAATTCAGTGACGCGCATCCATGCGCAGGGAGCAAAAAATGAAGAAGATGATGCTTGGTGCAGCTATTGGTGTGGCGATGCTGGCGGCTTCGGCGGCGGCTTCGGCGCATGTCGACGTCGCCGTCGGTCTCGGCGTGCCGGGCGTGATCGTGCCCGCTCAACCGGTGTATGCTGCGCCCGCCCCCGTTGCCGTCGGCTATGGTTACGGGGACGACTGGCGCGCGCGTCGCGAATGGCGCGAGCATGAGTGGCGTGAACGCGAATGGCGCCGTCACGAAGAATGGCGTGAGCATGAATGGCACGAGCGTCAACGCGAACGCTGGGGTTACTGATCGTAGTGTCTGATCGCGCGCTGTGTCATTGAACGTGTGATCTTCTGTCGCCTCGCTATGGCCGGCATCAAACCGGCTGTCGCGAGGCGATGTCGTTCCTGCTGCATCACGCGCCTGGCTTCCACGGCCACGCGGGATACAAACCTCCGTTGCTCTCGACGCTGTCACGCTGCGGATCGCTGCCCTCGCCGGCACGCTCGACGTCGGCATCGTTTGCGCGCGTATCGGTTTCATCGGATTGCGGTGCCGTTTCGGCCGCCTGTACGGGTTCTTCCGCGAACGACAGCGCATCGCCGAACCATTCGACCTCGCGCTTCATCGCGTCGACGTACGTACGCCAGCCGGTCCGATCGTCCGAAAACAGATGGTCGCGCACACAAAGCGCGAGGCGCGTGTAGTCAAGCTGCTCTTCAAGCAGCAGCGCGGGCCATTCCGCAAACGATGCACTCGCGCGTTTCGCAAAATCCGCCGCCTTCATCTTCGGCGAGACGGCCGTGAGCCATGCGTGCGCGGCCAGTTCCGGATGGGCGTTCTGCAGATGATGCACAGTGTGATGTTTTGCATCGGCGGCGAGCGCCGTGGAGAGGGTTTGCAACGCGTCGCCGAGATGCAGCAGCAACGCGCGTCGTTCAAAAGCGTCTTTCATCGAAGCATGTCCGTGCGTAAGTCCAGCGCGCCATTTGGGATGGCGCGCGATGTGAAGCGAAAATCGCGGCGCGCTATGAGCGTACGCCGAAAAAGCCCTGCCACAGCGAATCGAACAGACCTGCGGCGCGCGGCTCCTGCGCAGGCTTGTCGTGTTTCGCCGCTGCGGGCTGAGGTTGCGAAGGGGCGTCTTCCTCGACGGGTTCGCGTGACGACTCGGCCGTAGCGACGGGGTCCGCGCGACCGGCATCAGCCTCATCGCCGGATTCACCTGCCTGCGCCGCGCGCCGCGACTGCTGCAAGGCCCACACGCTATCGGCGATGCGCTGCGCCACTTCGGCGTCGCAATCGCGTCCGAGCAGCACGCCGAACAGCACGTCGCGGTTATGGCCTTCGTCGGCATAGCGCATGGCCACGCCGACCATCTGCGTGTACTTCGCCTCGGCCTCGGCCTTGGCCTTGCGCGCCCGCGCCGCCTCGACTTCGCGCTGACGCCTTTCGAGCGCCTCATACTGGCGCATCTCCTGCGCGTAGACGGCGTCGTAGACCTTGCGCTGATTGTCGTCGGAGAGGATCGCGTACGCGTCCTTGATCTCCTGGAAGGCCGCGCGTGCGACCTCTTCCTGTCCGGCGTTACGGTCTGGATGCCACTTCATTGCGGCCTTCCGGTACGCCCGTTTGATCTCTTCCGAGGTGGCGTCTTGAGACACGCCAAGCTTCGCGTAAAGGGTTGCCATGTCGCGTTGGGTCTCGCTTGCAGACGGTTGCAGATAACGGTCGCGTTCATCGTAGCACGGCACTCCTCGCCGCTCGAAACGAGGCTGGTCCGACAAAAAGCGCGGACATGTCCGCACTTTTCGGGCACCGATTTTGCGACTGCGATGGATGCGCGCATACAGCGCACGAGCGAGCGGCCATGACGAAAGACACCATTCAGCACGAACGGCATCCTGACACGACCGATCGTGCCACGCCGCCCGACCACCCAGAAAAAGCCGGTGCGGAATCACCGCATCTCGATGCAAGCGAGAAGGACCAGGCCGCGCAACACACGGCGCCGCACGCGTTGATGCTGCACGAGATCGTGCGCGAAGAAGGCGAAGCGGCGCTCGAGCGCACGGTCGTCGCGCTCGTGTGGTCGTCGCTGGCGGCGGGACTTTCGATGGGATTTTCGTTTCTCACGACAGCCGTTCTCCAGGCGGGCCTGCCCGATACGTCGTGGCGGCACCTCGTGTCGAGTTTCGGCTACACGACGGGTTTCGTGCTCGTCATCATGGGGCGTCAGCAACTCTTTAGCGAAAGCACGCTGACTGTCGTGCTGCCCGTGCTGACGCGGCGCGATCTCGATTGCCTGCTGAAGGCGCTGCGCCTGTGGGTCGTCGTGCTGTTCTGCAATCTGCTCAGTTCGTGGGCTTTTGCCGCGATGCTGCGTTTGCCCGGCGTGTTCGAAGCGGACGTCGTCGATGCGCTCGACGAGACGGCGCGCTCCGCCATCGGCCCCGCCCATACCTTTCCGACTTTCATACGCGCCGTGTTGGGCGGATGGCTGATCGCGCTGATGGTGTGGCTGCTGCCGAGCGCACGCTCCGCGCGCCTGCTGACCGTGGTGCTGATCACGTGGGTAGTCGCGGTGGCGAAACTGTCGCACATCATCGCGGGATCGACGGAAGTCGCGTATGCGGTGCTGGCGGGCGACGCATCGCTCGCCGACTACTTCGGCCGCTTCCTGCTGCCTACGCTCGCGGGCAACGTGGTGGGCGGCATGTCGCTCGTCGCGCTGCTCAATCATGCGGCCATCGCGCCGGAAATCAGCGAGCGGCGCTGACCACGGCTTGCGCCGCACCGTGCCCGTTCATGCGGCACCAGTCTGACTGCGCGTTCCGTCGATGACGATTGCTCATGCGAATGTGCGCTTGCGCACATAGCGTGCACCACGCCGCCGCATCGTCACAATTTGGACATACGTGTCACGCAGTATCGGTCCCCGGAAACAAAACGTAAGCAACCTTGCGTCCGGTCGCCAGACTGCTTTCTTTCGCCCTACGCGCCCGGCGCCGCCTTCATCGCATGGCTCCTTTTCAAGGAACATTCCTGTGCTGCGCTCATCGCTCTTCACCCGCACCATGATCGGTGCCATCGCCTCGCTTGCGGCGCTCGCCGCTGCGCCCGCCGCCCACGCTTCCGTCGATCTGATCGCCATCGGCAAGCTCGACGGCAATCTGCTCGACAAGTCGAAGGAGACGTCGGGCAAGCTCGAAAACGGTGTGCCCGGCAACCTGCTCGGCGGTCTCGGCTCGGGTATCGGCTACGCGGGTTGCCATACGTTCCTCGCCGTACCCGATCGCGGCCCGAACGCGATCTCGTACAACAAGGCGATCGACGACACCTCGTCGTACATCAACCGCTTCCAGACGCTGCGTCTGCACCTGCAGGACGCACCGAAGGGTGCGTCGCTGCCGTTCACGCTGACGCCGAAGCTCGTCAATACCACGCTGCTGCACACGTCCGATCGCCTCGTCTATGGCACGGGCACCGCGTATGGCGTGCCGAACGGCGCGCCGAAGCTCAACCGCGACAACCACACGAACTACTTCACGGGCCGCTCGGACAACTTCGATCCGACGCATCTGTCGACGTATCTGCTCGACGGCCGCCTCGATCCCGAAAGCATCCGCGTCGCGAACGACGGCGACAGCGTGTTCATCTCCGACGAATACGGCCCTTACGTCTATCGCTTCGACCGCAAGAGCGGCCGCCGCATTGCGACGTACAAGCTGCCCGACACCTTCGCCGTGTCGACGCTCTCGCCCGTCGGCAACGACGAGATCAGCATCAACACGTCGGGCCGCGTCGCGAACAAGGGCATGGAAGGTCTCGCGATCTCGCCCGACGGCACCACGCTGTTCGGCGCGATGCAAAGCCCGCTGATCCAGGACGGCGGCACGGACGGCCCGTACACGCGCATCGTGAAGATCGACATCCGCACGGGCCGCACGACGCAGTACGCGTATCAGCTGACGAACATCGGCACAGCGTCCAAGCCGAAGTACCCGACCATCAGCGACGTGCTCGCGATCAACGATCACGAACTGCTCGTCGACGAGCGCGACGGCAAGGGTCTCGGCGACAACTCGACGGCGGTGTTCAAGCAGCTCAACCGCATCGACCTGACGGGCGCGCAGGACGTGAGCCAGGCAAGCGGCGCAAGCGGCCTCGCGCCGTTTGCGGTGAAGAAGACGCTGTTCCTCGATATCGTCGCGGCGCTGACGGCCCATGGCTACAACGCGAACGACATTCCCGCGAAGATCGAAGGCATCGCGTTCGGTCCGGACGTGACGGTACGCGGCGTGAAGAAGCACACGCTCTACGTCGCGAACGACAACGACTTCATCGCGACCGTCACCGACACGAATCATCCGTCGGGTATCGCGAATCCGAACCAGTTCTTCGTGTTCGCGATCGACACGTCCGATCTGCCCGATTATGTCGCGCAGCGTCTGCCCGGCGTGTCGAAGGACGGCCGCGATCACGACAACGCGTGTGGCCGCGATGACGACGATCACGATCATGACCATGATGGCCACGGTCACTGACATCGTGCATTGAGTTCCTGCGTCCCTGACGGACCGTGATGGGACGATGTAACGGGCCGGCCGCGGTAATCTGCGGACCGGCTCTTTTTTCGCTGATTCGTTGATAAGCCCGGTGGCGGGTTCGACCCGCGCAGCGCCTGCACGCGACGCTTCGCGCGTATAGAATCGACGCATGAAGAAGCCTGTGTCCCCCGCTGTGCGCCGAAATACGCCACCGACGGGCATCATCGAGCCCGAGTTGCCGCTGCACGCGCCGAGCATGGCATCCGTCGCGCTGGCCATGTCGATCGCGCTGATTTCGTGGCTCGCGTTCGCCGCGCAGACGGACATCACCGTGCATCGCATGCTGTCGCGCGGCTTCGGCGTGATCGACGGCATCGAGCGGCTCACCAGCTATCTGACCAATCTGACCATCTTCACCTGCGCGCTGTGCTTCACCTGCGTCGCCTGCTTCACGCATCGCAGCCCGTCGCTGGTGCGCTTTTTCCGGCAACCCACGGTCGTGACGGCCGTGACCTGCTATATCGTGTTCGTGGGCGTTGCGTACAACCTGCTGCTGCGCCATCTGTGGACGCCGTCGGGCTGGCGCATGCTGCTCAACGAAAGCCTGCACACCGTCGTGCCGATGCTCGCCGCGCTCTACTGGCTGCTGTTCGTGCCGCGCTTTCATCTGACGCTTCGCCATCTGCTCGGGTGGCTCGTGTTCCCGCTCGGCTATCTCGCGCTGACCCTGTTGCGCGGCGCGCAGTCGGACTTCTACCCTTATCCGTTCATCAACGTCAGCGAGCTTGGCTACGTACGCGCGCTGCTCAACGCGAGCCTGCTCGTGCTCGCATTCGTGCTGCTGATGGCCGTGTTCGCCGCGATCAATCAGCGGCGGCCGATGCCATCCTTCACATCTGCCTCACCGCCTCGCCCACCAGAGACCGATCATGACAACAACCCGGCGTGAGTTCATCGTCGCGGGCGTCGGCTCCGCGGTCGGCCTGTGCGCAGCGCTCGCCGCGAGCCGCGACGCGCGCGCCGACGACAAACTGAGCGAGAGCGATCCCGCTGCACAAGCGGTCGGCTATGTGATCGCCGCAGCGAAAGTCGACAAGGCGCGCTTTCCAGCCTACCAGGCCGGGCAGACCTGCGCCAACTGCTCGCTGTTCCAAGGCAATCCGACGGATGCATGGGGCGGCTGCACGCTGTTCGGGACGAAGCAGGTGGCGGGCGCCGGCTGGTGCAGTTCTTACACGAACATGTAATGCGCCTTGCGCTGATGATGTTCGGTTAGTATTCGCTGGTATCTGCATGCGGCAGTGTCGTCGATGGCGTTGAGCCCTCGCGACGCAATAACAATCGCCCGAGAGATGCCAACGTCCGTCACGTCCAGCCGGCTGCCGCTTCCTGAACCACGCACCCTTTCCCGGCGGCGCTTTATGGCGCTCGTTGCCGCCTGCCGTCTGCTCGCCCTCGCCTGTCTGCTCGCCGTTGCGCCGCCATCCCGCGCGCAAGGCTCCGTCACGCTCTATGGGCTGATCGACACCAGCATCGAAGTGACCAATCCCGGCAGCGGCTATGTTGCGCGCATGGATCCGGGCGCATATCGCGGCACGCGCTTCGGCCTGCACGGCAGCGAGCCGCTCGGCGATGGCAACAGCCTCGTCTTCACGCTGGAGAACGGCTTCGATTCGGCCGGCGGCGCGTTCTCGGTGCCGGGCAGCATCTTCAACCGGCAGGCATGGATCGGCGCGCACGGCGCGTGGGGCGAGTTGCGCGCCGGCCGGCAGTATTCGCCCATCTACATTCCGTTCAAGGGGCAGCTCGACGCCTTCGGCGCGGGCACGATCGCATCCGGGCTGAACAATCTGTCGAAGATCACGCCCTATACCGACAATGCGTTCGCCTATCTGTCGCCGACCATCGGCGGCTTCAGCGCGACGGGCATGGTTGCGCTGCGTGATCCCGGCGACGACGGCAACGGCATTGGCGGCTACTACGTAACGGCTGAATGGGCGCTTGGCGGCATGAAGCTGCTCTACGCGCACCAGCAGACCCATGGCGACGGCGCCTTGCGCGCAAACTTCGCGGGCGCATGGTACCAATGGGGCGCGCTCACGGGCTTCGTCGCGTATTTCAACGGCGACGGCGGGACGCCCCGCTATCACGACGACGGCCTCTCGGTGTCCGCTCTATGGCAGATCACGCCGCAGGCGAGTGCATCCGTCGGCTACGCGCATGCGCGCGACCGCAGCGGCGGCGACAACGACGCCGACCAGTTCAGCATCGCCTTCGACTATCAGGTATCAAAGGCGCTGTTGCTGTATTTCAGCACCGCTGACCTCGAAAACCACGGACAGGCCACGTTCACGCTGCGCGGCGTGAACGTGACGGGCATCCCCGTCGCGTATCCGGGCGCGCCCGTTCGTGGCGTACAGATAGGGATGATCGAGCGGTTCTAGCACGATGCACTATCGTGCGCGTCGAACTATCGTGCAGGCGGTGGTTCCCGACGCACGCGTCGTGATACGCGGATGGATGGCACATGCATTGCGGACTTCGTCGGTGTATCGAACTGCATGCGAGAGATCCTCACGATGAACCAGACCGCGTTTCCAGTGTTGTCCATTTCACCGACCCTCATCGGCAATCGCCTGCATACGCCGATGCCACCTGAAGTTGAACCGGATCCAGCGCCGCCGCCCGACGACGATCCCGCCCCGGACCCGCACTCACCGCCCATTCCCGGACGTGAACCGGACCGCGCACCGCCCAGCCAGGAACCGCCCGCAGGCGATCCGCCCGAGCGCGCGCCGCCTATGCATGCGTGCGCCGCCACGCGCGGCTCGCACGAACGGCATTCGAAGGCCCGCGCACGTCAAAGCTGAGAATCGAGCAGCGCCACCGCGCGATCGACGAGTTTCCTGGTCCACGGCCGCCTGTTCCAGTCATCGAGCGTCACGCGTTTGGACTTCGCCAGATCGTCGGCGAAGATCTGCGTCTGAAGCCGCGCGAATTTCGCGTCATAGATGTTGAGGTTGGCTTCGTCGTTCAGCTTGAAGGAGCGCGAATCGAAATTGGTCGAGCCGACCGACACCAGATATTCGTCGACGACCAGCAGCTTGACGTGGAACATCGTCGGTTGGTACTCGAACATCTGCACGCCCGCTTCGAGCAGCGGCCCCCAGCATGCGCGCGACGCCTCACGCACGGTATGCGTGTCGATGTGCTTGCCGGGCGTGAGTATCCGCACGTCGACGCCCCGCTTCGCCGCTTCGACGATCGCGTTGATGGTCAGCTTGTCGGGCACGAAATAGGCGCTCGCCAGATGGATGGAATGCGTCGCCGCCGTCATGGCCATCAGGTACATCAACTGCATGTCGTCGCTGCCGCCCGATGGTGAACTGCTGAACATGTGCGCGAGGCCATCGCCCACTTCATCCGCTTCAGGAAAATAGTCGGGCCCATGCAATACATTGCCCGTCGCCTGATCCAGTTGTCCATGAAGACGGCCTGCATATGGCCGACCACCGGGCCCATCACGCGAAAGTGCGAATCGCGCCAGTGCATGTCGTCCTGTGCATGTCCCGTCCATTCCTGCGCGATACCGACGCCGCCCGTGAAGCCGATGCGTCCGTCGATCACCAGCAGCTTGCGGTGCGTGCGGTCGTTCATGCGGCCAAGCCCGGTCCAGTGCGGCTTGTGGTACTGGATCACTTCAGCACCTGCATCTTTGAGCATCTGCAGATAGTGCCGATCCATCTTCTGCGATCCAACCCAGTCGAGCAGCACATGCACCGCAACGCCTGCGCGCGCCTTCTCTGACAACGCGCTCGCGATCTGCTCGCCGATCGCGCCGGACCAGTAGATGAACGTTTCGAACGTGATGGTTTTCTGCGCGCTCGCAATGCCTTCGAGCATCGACGGGAAAATCTCGTCGCCGTTGAGGAGCACCTCGAAGCGGTTGCCCGATATGACGGGCGGGCCCAGCAGCAGACCCATCGAGCGGATGAACTGGGGATCGTCGCTGCCGTACCGGCGCTCGATCCTATGCTCGATCTTCTTTTCGCCCGTCGACAGATTGGCGATCGCGAGCACGACGACGAGCGTGACGACGGCCGTGAGCAGGACGGTCAGCATGCGCCGCGTTCAGCCGTTGAGACGGCGTCGAAGCGCACCGCGCCGCGTGGCCGCGAAGGCGCGCGTCCGGACGGTGGCTTTACCAGTCGGGATTGTTGACTTCCTGACGATAGCCATAGGCGTTGTTGACGAGCCGATGCGGGCGCCCGCCTGCCTGCATCACCTCGCGCCAGCCGCTCAGCGTCGCGAGCGAATCCGTGTGTAGCACGGCGTATGGCTTGCCCGCGATGTCGCCGCCTGCGGCCGTGCCGGGAATGAACTCGATTGCAGTGTCGTCGACGGCGATCAGCATGCGCATGTCCGTTTGCAGGATCTGCATTTCATAGCGGGTGGCGAGCGTCATGGCGCGGCTCCTGAATGCATCGGAATTGTTCTACACCGTGCAGTCCGGATGATGAGGGTCGACGGGCTGCGACGACGGTTTTCGATGGAACGGGCCCGCGTGTCGTGGCGACGAACGAGGCCCAACCGCTCAATTGAAAGCAAGCGGCATTCCAGATGCATGTTCGAGACGGGAAGCGGCTCAGGCCGGATGACCGGCCGGCGCGTTGAAAAAAAGACGGACGGAGGGAGTGAAAATTACGCGACGCTGCTCGCTGGCCTGCGCCGAGAGACGCGCCAGCTTCGTATGCCGTTCGGCGTCGAGGAGTCAGTCGATGGGCAGCTGGTCGCAGGCGTTGGTCGCCGTCGACGCGCAGACGAACGAGTAGTCGCCGCTCCAGCGCACGGCAGCGGCGCTCGCGTGCACGGCGTCCTGGAAACCGGGCGACGTTTCCCAGGCGATATAGCCGGAACACAGCACGGCGGACATCACAACCAGCGAAAAGGCAATTCTTTCAAAGATCTGAAAACGGGGCGACATGGCAATCTCTTCCTTTAAGCCGGCATTTTATCTCAATGCTAGGGTTTGTACCTAGGCCGAATTGCGGCTTTGCAACATGCCAGTGCGGAAATGCACGCTCGCGTGCGTGCCCGGCTGGCTCGGAAAAGAGGCGATCTGGCGATAAACCAGTGCGTACCGTGCGCCGATTGGCGCAGCAGGGAATGGTCAGGCGCGGCCGCCCGATGTCCGTCAAACGGCGCCTGCCGAACAGGTATCAATCAGGCGTATGGCGTCTCCGACTGACGCACGCGGCCAGGCTGCGCTCGGGGCGCGTCGGCCGTCTTGCAGCCCGCTTCTTGCAGCGCGGTCCGCGCACGATCGCGCATGTCATCGGCGGCGAGTTGGGCGTCCGCGCCGCTGACCCAGGCGGCAACACGCACCGCCGCGCCGCCACCGCGCTGGTAATCCGCTGCCGTCACGACAGGCGCAAGCGTCGCACCGCCCAGCACGCGCGGATCGCTGGTAATCATCTTCTTTTCAGCGCCTCGATCGCGCAGGCGACGTCCTTGCGCTGCGCGATGTCCACTTTCACCTCGACGCGCTGCGTGCCGCCGCTGCTGTAGTTGATCGCGGGATTGCTCCAGATCTGGCTGTTCGGCACGAAAACAGCATTGCCGTCACTGCGCTCGATGCGCGTCGTGAAAAGCCCCACTTCGCGGACGATGCCCGCCGTCGCGCCCGTGCCTTCGATCACGTCGCCAGCGCGAAACGGCCGCAGCATCAGCAACATAATGCCGGCTGCAATATTCTGCAGCGTCCCTTGCAGCGCAAGGCCGATTGCGAGACCGGCCGCGCCCAGCACGGCCAGCACACTCGCCGTTGCGACGCCGACTTCGCTGAGCGCCGCGAACAGCACGAGCACGCGCACGGTCCATGTGCCGATCGCGTTGATCATCGGCGCGAGCGTCGGGTCCGCGTGCGTGCGTGAGATCGCCTTCGACAGCAGCGCGCCAAGCCGGTTGGAGAGCCACCAGCCGGCAACGAGGATCAGAATCGCCGCGCCCGCATGCATCAGGTCATGCGTGAGCGTCACAAGCAGCGACGGTTGGAGGTGAAACATACGGGCGAGCAGATCATCCATGGTTCGAGGGTTCTATAGGTCATGTGAAAAGGTGCAGCGCAATGTCGCCGTAATGCCACGTAACGGGTCATGCCGGACACCTTCGGGTGCGACGCGGCAAGCGCGGCTGACTTGCTCTACACTGGCGGCCCGAACGATGTCTCGACGGAACGCGCGGTTCCGTTGAGCTATTTCCGCCCATGCGCGTGCAAATGCGGTGCCTGAGTGCAGGCGCGCATGCACGACGGAAATCGTGTCCGTTATATGGGACGACGATCCATCTATCGATGAAAACACCACCCGCCGACACCAGCAAACAGGTCAGCCCGACCACCGCCCCCACCGCCCCTGACGCATTCGACAAGCTAGTCGAAGACGCCGACCGTGAACCCGAAATCAGCCTGCCCCGACAGACGCCGTTCCAGCGTTTCTGGTGTACGCGCGTGCTGTCTTCGCTGTCGTTCCAGATGCTCGCCGTCGCGATGGGCTGGCACATCTACGCCCTCACGCACAGCGCATTCGCTCTTGGCCTCGTCGGCCTCGCGCAGTTTCTGCCGATGTTCGTGCTGACGCTCGTCGTCGGCCAGGTCGCGGACCGCTACGACCGGCGGCGCATCGCGTCGATCTGCCAGGGGCTCGAATGCGTGGCCGCGGCCCTGTTCGCGTGGGGCACGTTCGGCGGCTGGATCAGCGCGGCCGTGATCTACGTGCTCGCCGCCTGTGTCGGCGCGGCGCGCGCATTCGAGTCGCCCGCTGTCGCTTCGCTGCTGCCCGGTGTCGTGCCGCGCGCGCAACTCTCACAGGCGACGGCGTGGGCCACCTCCGCGAACCAGGCCGCGCAGATCGGCGGGCCGGCGCTCGGCGGCCTGCTCTACGGCATCGGGCCGGGCGCGGCGTATCTCGCGTGCACGCTGTCGTTCGCGCTGGCGTCGGCTGCCGTCAGCACGATCCCGTTGCGCACGAAGCCCGTCCCGCGCGCGCCCGTGACGCTCGAATCGGTGTTCTCGGGCGTGCGTTTCATCCGCAACCAGCCGGTGATTCTCGGCGCGCTGTCGCTCGATCTGTTCGCGGTGCTGTTCGGCGGCGCGACCGCGTTGCTGCCGATCTTCGCGCGCGACGTGCTGCATGCCGGGCCGCTCGGCCTCGGCCTGCTGCGCTCCGCGTCGGCTGTCGGCGCGCTCGGCGGCACGATCTGGCTTGCGCATTTCCCGTTGCGCAAGCGGCCCGGCGCGGCGATGTTCGGCGGCGTGATCGCGTTCGGCATCGCGACGCTCGTGTTCGGACTGTCGCATTCGTTCATCGTGTCGCTGCTCGCGCTGATGGCGCTGGGCGCATCGGATGTGATCAGCGTGGTCGTGCGGCTGTCGCTCGTGCAGTTGCGCACACCGGACGACATGCTCGGTCGCGTCAGCGCCGTCAATTCGCTGTTCATTGGCACGTCGAATCAGCTCGGCGAGTTCGAGTCGGGGGTGACGGCCGGCTGGTGGGGCGCGCAAACGGCCGTGCTCGTCGGCGGATGCGCGACGATCGCGATCGCGCTGCTGTGGATGAAGCTGTTTCCGGAATTGCGCCGCACGCGCTCGCTGGAGCGCGAAGAGCATCACGAAGTGACGGCCTGACGTCGTGCTTCTCCTGTGATCGACGCGCCGCCAGGCGTTTCCGGCGCACGAGAGCGATCAGGCGCGTTCATTGCACAGTGCTGGGCAGATCGGCTGCCAACCCACGCTCCGCAGCCATCCATGCCAAGGAGACGCACATGCACCCGAGCCGACGCGCCTGTCGCATCCATCCGATCCACGGAATCCTCACCGTCACCGCGCTCGCAGCCGCGACACTGATGCCGCTATCGGCGCGCGCCGACGACGCGCCCAGCCCCTGCACGGCACTCAAGCGCATCGTCGCGGCCGCACCCACGGGCTTTACCCAACTGACGCCGGAGGACGGCAAAGGCGTCGCGCAGCCCTACGGCGCCGACGCGCAATGCGGTGCGGCCAAAGGCAGCTACGAATGCTCATGGACGCCGAGTGGCGGCGCAGGGTCGAGTACGACTGCCTTGCAGGCCGTCGCGGCGGATATCGCCTCGTGCCTGCCCGACGCCACGCATGACGTGAATTCGCCTGCGCGTCAGCACTTCTATATCGGTCCGCGTGAAACGCGCACGCAGATCACTGCGATGTCCGCCGGCGCGAACAAGGTGAAGCTGGTGGTCTCGGGTAAATAGCGCGGACGGCGATGAGCGACTCGCGCCGCAACGCTATCCGACCCGATACCAGATGCGGATACCCGAATACCAGTGGCTCACGCTCGTATCGTCGCCCGAACCGAACGTCGACAGGCTTTCGACGTTGATCACATCGACGTTGTGCTCCGCAAGCCACGCGTTCGCACGATCGACGAGCGAAGCGGCATTCTCGTACACATGTCCACGGATCATGTGGCGTTGCAAGACCTGGCGTTCGAAATCCTGAAACGCGATTTTGCTCATAGCTTGTCTCCGTCAGGCTGTTTTTAGTGGTTGGCGCCTGCCGATGAGTCTATCAATCGTGGGACGGGAGCGGCAATTGCTCGATCATCGACAGGCATTGTCAGGAGGGAGCGTCTCATGAGCAGCGAAAAGCAGCAAAAGGCAGCCACAACCAGCCCGGGCGGCGACATCGAACACCCGAAGCACCCGGTTCATAGCGACAACGAAAACAGCAAGATGCCCGAGCGTGGCGACGATAACCGCAAGCGCTCGCCCGCAGATCGCCCCGGCAAGAATTCCGGCGAGGGCGAAACGCCGGTTGGCTAGAAGGCATTTGATACCGGCAAATTCCGGCTGATATAAATCGCGCGCAAGCGCGGTCATTTGTGGCAAGAAATACGGCGGCCTGCACATTTTGCAGGGCCGCCGCATTTTTTTCGGCGCGGCATGCGCATTCTGTGCCGTGCGACTCGACGGGCCCCGCATTTTTTACTGAATTATTTCTGGTTATTTTTTCGCTCCCTTCATCTACCTTTCCGTTTGCAGCGAAAGATTTCGTAATGTGAAGCGTTCGCTGCCATCCGTTTAATGGAGCGAGCGGAAAACAATGACGACATCCTGCAAGGTTTCCATTTGCGTCCCGACGTGCAATCGGCCTGAGCTGATCGTCGAATGTCTGGACTCGTGTCTGGCTCAGACACATACGAACATCGAAATCCTGATCGGCGACGATTCGAGCGACAGCCGTACGCAAGCGCTGATCGAAGCGCGCTACGCGCACGACGCGCGCATTCGCTATGTGAAGAACGAGCCCTCGCTCGGCCAGGCGCGCAACGTCGCGAGTCTGTTCGCGCGCGCGAGCGGCGAGAAGATTGCATTGATTCACGACGACGACTACTTCGCCAACGACGGCATCGCGAGTCTGCTGGAACTGTGGCAGCAGCATCCGCAACTCGAAGTCGCGTTCGCGGACCAGTATGAAGTGGATGCCCAAGGCAACGTCGACACGTCGGAAAGCGAGGCGCTGAATGCCGACTTTCATCGCACGGCACTCGCGCAAGGCTTGCAAAAACAGCCGGGACGCACGGGTCTCGTGCAGATGTTCCCGAACAACGGCTGGATGGCGAACGCGGATCTCGTCAAGCGCATCAGCTATCGGGACGACGTGGGCATGTGCTGCGACTACGTGTTCGGCTCGGAACTGTGCCTTGCCGCTTCACAGGTGTATTACCTGCATCGCTACGTGTCGTACTACCGCAAAACGGATGTGTCGATTTCGCACAGCACGCGCGGCTCGACCTTCGCCGCTTCGCTGACGGCCTTCGAGTTCGTGACGGCACTCAAGCTCGACGCGTCGCTCGAACCGGCTCGGCGGCTCGCGCTGCGACGGCTCGCGCCCATCGTCGTGTCGCTGTACGCGAAGAACGATGCGCCGCTTGCGGCGCTACGCGTGGCGTTCGAGCATCCGTATGCGTATGCATATGGTTTCGACGCGCGGTTCTACTATCACCTGTCGCTGATTGCGCGCGCGTTCATCACCATGAAGTGGCGCGGGCTGCCGCCACCTTCGGCGCCGCGCTTCCCCTGAGTATCTTTCGCGCGCATCGCGCAGCAGTCAAACGGCGCATAAAAAAAGCGGCTCTTTGAAAGAGCCGCTTTTTGCGTTTCAGCTTCGCGCTTCAGGCCGAATGCTTCACGGCTCGTTACGCAGGTAACCTACCTTCGACGGATCGCGCATGCGGAACGACACGAGGCCGGCAATTGCGCACAGCACGGTCACGTACCAGTAGAACATCGATTCGCTGCCCGCCTGCTTGAGCCACAGCGCGACATATTCCGCCGAGCCGCCGAAGATCGCGTTGGCAACGGCATACGACAGGCCGACGCCGAGCGCGCGCACTTCCGGCGGGAACATCTCGGCTTTGATGAGGCCGCTGATGGACGTATAGAAGCTCACGATAGCCAGTGCAATTACGACCAGCACGAACGCCATCACAGGGCTCGTCACGTCTTTCAGCGCGTGCAGCAGCGGCACCGTGCCGATCGTCGCGAAGAAGCCGAACAGCAGCATCGACTGACGGCGGCCGATGCGATCCGACAGCGCGCCGAACGGGGGTTGCATGATCATGTACACGAAGAGCGCGCCCGTCATCACGTTGCTGGCCGTCTTCGGATGCATGCCCGCCGTATTGACGAGGTACTTCTGCATGTAGGTCGTGAACGTGTAGAAAATCAGCGAGCCTCCCGCCGTGAAGCCGAGCACCGTGAAGAACGCGCCCTTGTGCTGCCACATGCCGCGCAGCGTGCCCGCTTCCTTGCGCTGACGCGTCTCGGCCGTGGTCGTTTCATCGAGCGAACGGCGCAGGTACAGTGCGACCAGCGCGGCAAGCGCGCCGACCACGAACGGCACGCGCCAGCCCCAGGCCTTGAGTTCTTCCGTCGTCAGCAGTTGCTGCAGGATCACGAGCACGAGCAGCGCAAACAGCTGGCCACCGATCAGCGTCACGTACTGGAACGACGCGAAGAATCCGCGACGGCCCTTCAGTGCGACTTCACTCATGTAGGTTGCGCTGGTGCCGTACTCGCCGCCCACCGACAAGCCCTGGAACAGGCGCGCAACGAGCAGCAACGCGGGCGCGAGTGCGCCGATCTGCGCATAGGTCGGCAGCATGGCGATCACGAGCGAGCCGCCGCACATCATGAACACCGATACCATCATCGCGAAGCGGCGGCCGCGCTTGTCCGCGAGGCGCCCGAAGAACCAGCCGCCGATCGGGCGCATCAGGAAGCCTGCGGCGAACACGCCCGCTGTGTTCAGCAGCTGTGCTGTGGTATCGCCTTTCGGAAAGAACGCCGGCGCGAAGTACAGCGCGCAAAACGAGTAGACATAGAAATCGAACCACTCGACGAGATTGCCCGACGAGGCGCCGACGATCGCGAAGATGCGGCGCCGGGTGTCGGAGGGAGTGAAGATGGTCGTGTCAGTCATGCTGGGTCGGTCCCTTCATAAGGTTTTTTTAGCGGTCGGGGTGCCGCTTTGTGCTTTCTATTGCTGCCGCCAGGTTTGCAGACAGGTTTCGGGCTGGTTGCAAGCAGGTTGCAGCGCGCCTGCGAGATTGTATCGAGATGTAAAGTTCTGCGCGGTCGGTATCTTAACGGATACCAGGGGATGGCGGCATGTGGATGCCGGTTGGTTTTGGTTTGGTTTGGTTTGCTCGGGCTTCCGTTCGCATCCGCGATTCGTTAGCGTGCTTCACGCGTCGCCCCTGTGCCAGGCAAAAGAAAGCGGCTAACACCGCCAGCTTTTGTTTTTGCCTGAGGGCCCCAAACCGGTCTTACGCTTCATACGGCAACGTCCTTGTTCGCGCGCGTTGCCAGCGCTTCGAATGAACGCCTCACCCGCTTCGAATACCCGTAGTCGGGCACGCGGCAGCGAATCGTATGTGCCGCCCAGGTGGCAAACTGTGTGTAGGTTGTCGCGTCGTATGGGGTAGCGTTCTTACAGGGTGGAACGCGTGCGCTATCGGTCCGGAGTGAGGCGTGTGGGGTACTACGGCCTACACACAGTTTGCCATCTGGGCGGCGGTGGAATATTTGGCACGGCATGATGCAGCGCGGGTGCGTGAAGCGGGTGAGGCGCACCGCAAGAGCGCTGGCAACGAACATGGGTCACGTGATTGCCGCGTGAAGCGTGGGACCGGCTGGGGCCCTCAGGCAGGAAGAAGATCTGGCGGTGTTAGCCGCTTTCTTTTGCCTACTTTTCTTTGCGGCGGCAAAGAAAAGTAGGTGCCGCCCCGCACAGGGGCGACGCGTGAAGCACGCTAACGAATCGCGGATGCGAGCAAAAGCCCGAGCAAACCAAACCAGCCGTACCGCGAACCCAAACCCAAACTAGAACCAGAAAAAACCCGCTCAGACCCGCACGGCAGGCGCCGTATACCGACATTCATACCGTTTCCTCACAGTGCCATTTTCATCGACACTTTCCAGATACACATCGAACTGCCACAAACGAGCCATGTGCTTGAGCACTTCATCACTGTCACCCGACAGGTGCCGGTTATCGCTCATAAAATGCCGCAACGTCAGACTACGATCGCCCCGCGTATTGACCGAATACACCTGAATATTCGGCTCCCGATGATGCATATCGTACTGCCGCGACAGCGCCTGCCGCACGTACCGATAACCACTGTCATCGTGAATCGCGGAAACTTCGAGCGCATCGCGCATATCATCATCGAGCACCGAAAAGAGCCTCATTTCACGGATCAGATGCGGCGACAGATACTGCGCGACAAAGCTCTCATCCTTGAAATTACGCATGGCGTAATGCAGCGCCTGCAACCACGGACTGCCCGCGAGGTCCGGAAACCACTTGCGGTCCTCTTCCGTCGGATTCTCGCAGATGCGCCGGATGTCGCTCATCATCGAAAAGCCGAGCGCATACGGATTGATGCCGCTGTAATACGGCTTTGTCACGGGCGGCTGATAGACGACGTTGCTGTGCGAATGGAGGAACTCCATCATGAAGCCGTCTTCGAGCTTGCCCTCGTTGTACATCGTGTTGAGCAGCGTGTAGTGCCAGAACGTAGCCCAGCCCTCGTTCATCACCTGTGTCTGACGCTGCGGATAAAAATACTGGCCGATCTTGCGCACGATGCGGATGACTTCGCGCTCCCACGGCTCGAGCAGCGGCGCATTCTTCTCCGCGAAATACAGCAGGTTTTCCTGCGGCTCCGGCGGATACCGCTCCTCCACCTCTTCCGGCAATGGCGTGTGACGATTCGGCAGCGTGCGCCACAGTTCATTCACCTGCGACTGCAGATACGCTTCGCGCTCGCGGCGCGCGGCGAACTCCTTCTGCAGCGACAGCTTCTGCGGACGCTTGTAGCGGTCCACGCCATAGTTCATCAGCGCATGGCACGAGTCGAGCAGTTCTTCGACGCGGTCGAGGCCAAAACGCTCTTCGCACTCCGCGATGTAGTTCTTCGCGTAGACGAGGTAATCGATGATGGCGTGCGCATCCGTCCACAGACGGAACAGGTAGTTCCCCTTGAAGAACGAGTTGTGCCCATACGCCGCGTGCGCGATGACGAGCGCCTGCATCGTCATCGTGTTCTCTTCCATCAGATACGCGATGCAGGGGTTGGAGTTGATGACGATCTCATACGCGAGACCCATTTGCCCGCGTCTGTAGCTTTTTTCAGTGGCGAGAAAGTGCTTGCCGAACGACCAGTGCCGGTAATTGACCGGCATGCCGACGGACGCGTACGCGTCCATCATCTGTTCAGCGCTGATGAGCTCGAGCTGGATTGGATAGACATCAAGTTCATATTGCTCCGCAACATGCGCAATATGTGTGTCGTACTCTTCGATCAGCTCGAAGGTCCAGTCGGACGGACACGGCAACGGCCTTCTGTCGGCAACGTTCATACGGACTTCCCTTTGCCCTTTGGTGGGCGCCCCGGTGGGTCCCCGTGCTGCAGCTGCGTCAGGCACTACGCCTGCTCCGGCATCGGGCGCACGCGCGTCCTGCGCGTGTGCCGTGTTCGCCTCGGCATGCCCGGCCTCACTCTGCTTCGGCACGCCTTTCTTACGCTCGGGCTCGTACCCTCGCGCCTCGTTGTGCAGGTGACGAGTCGTCATGCGGCTTCCACCTGCTTCTCGAACAGCTCGCGGAACACGGGATAGATATCCGCCGCTGTTTCGACCTTCTTCATCGCCATATGCGGCTGCGACAGCGCGAGTTGCGCATATTCGAGCCACAGGTTCTGCTCTTCAGGCGTCACCTGAATGTACGCAAAATACCGCACCTTCTCGAGAATGTCATCTCTGAGTATCTTGCGGCACTTCGGCGAGTCGTCGGTCCAGTTGTCGCCGTCCGAAGCCTGCGCGCCGTAAATATTCCATTCAGTCGGCGAGTAGCGTTCGTCGAGAATCTTCTGCATCAGCTCCAGCGCGCTCGATACGACCGTGCCGCCACTCTCCGTCGAATGGAAGAACGTGTCTTCGTCGACTTCTTCGGCACGCGTATGGTGGCGGATGAACACCACCTCGATCTTCTCGTAGTTACGCTTGAGGAACAGATACAGCAGGATGAAGAAGCGCTTGGCGAGGTCCTTGCGCTGCTCGTCCATCGACCCCGACACATCCATCAGACAAAACATCACGGCCTGGCTCGACGGCTGCGGCTGCTTTACGCGGTTCACGTAACGCAGATCGAATGGGTCGATAAAGGGAATGCGCCAGATGCGGCCGCGTAGATGATGGATCTCGTCTTCGAGCACCTTGATCTCGTCGCGACGGTCAGCGGGGTCCGCCTTCATCTCTTCGAGCTGTTTTTCGAGTTCGTGCAGTTCGTTGACGAGTGGCGCGCCGAGCGCGATACGCCGGCCCAACGCGCTGCGCAGCGAACGCACCACGTCGATGTTGTTCGGCGTGCCTTCCGCCGCCCAGCCCGCGCGGATGCTCTTCCACGTCGGCACGGCAAGCAGATGGGTCTTCACGAGACGCGGCAGTTCGAGATCGTCGAAGAAGTACTGCATGAACTCTTCGCGGCTGAGTTCGAAGACGAAATCGTCCTGCCCCTCGCCTTCGTTGCTGGCGCTGCCACCGCCGCCGCTGCCGCCGCCTCCTTGTGGACGCGGGATCTTGTCGCCGCGGATATAGTCCGCGTTACCCGGGTGCACCATTTCGCGCTTGCCGCCCGGACCATGCCGGAACGACGGTTCGGCGATGTCCTTGCGCGGAATCGTGATGCTCTGGGTGTTCTGAATGTCCTTGATGCTACGGTCGCGCACCGCTTCCGAAACAGCGCGCCGAATGTACCCCTTTACGCGACGCAGAAAGCGTTCGCGGTTTGCAATGCTCTTGTTCTTGCCTGCCAGCCTGCGGTCGATGATTTGATGAAGCACATCCAGTCTCCCGCTCCGATTTGGAATACGCGGGGCGCAAGTTGCGCATGCAATCTTATGTCCATGCGGCTCGCGCCTCGCAGGAGGCTCGCGCGAACCGGGTGAAGCGAACCCGTTCGAGCGAGCTTTGCGCTACGCATTTCATGACGACTTGCGCACCCGCAGATACCAGTCGCACAAGAGCCGCACCTGCTTCGGCGTATAGCCCTTGGTGACCATGCGGTTGACGAAGTCCTCGTGCTTGCGCTGTTCCTCCGCCGACCCTTTCGCATTGAACGAAATGACGGGCAGAAGTTCTTCCGTATTCGAGAACATCTTCTTTTCGATCACGACGCGCAGCTTTTCATAGCTGATCCACGCGGGATTCTTGCCCCCGTTCGCGGCACGCGCGCGCAACACGAAATTGACGATCTCGTTGCGGAAGTCCTTCGGGTTACTGATGCCGGCAGGCTTCTCGATCTTCTCCAGTTCGGCATTGAGGGCCGCGCGGTCGAAGCTCTCGCCCGTGTCGTGATCGCGGAACTCCTGGTCCTGAATCCAGAAGTCGGCGTACGTCACATAGCGATCGAAAATGTTCTGCCCATACTCGGAATACGACTCCAGATACGCGGTCTGAATCTCCTTGCCGATGAATTCCGCATAACGCGACGCGAGCACGTCCTTGATGAACGACAGATACTTCTGCTCGGTTTCCGGCGGGAACTGCTCGCGCTCGATCTGCTGTTCGAGCACGTACATCAGGTGCACCGGATTCGCCGCGACTTCTGTCGTGTCGAAGTTGAACACGCGCGAGAGAATCTTGAACGCGAAGCGCGTGGACACACCCGTCATGCCCTCGTCGACGCCCGCGAAATCGCGATACTCCTGATACGACTTCGCCTTCGGATCGGTGTCTTTCAGGTTCTCGCCGTCATACACCTGCATCTTCGAAAAGAGGCTCGAATTCTCGGGTTCCTGCAAGCGCGTGAGCACCGACATCTGCGACATCATCTTCAACGTGCCCGGCGCGCACACGGCGTTGGACAGCGATGAATTGCGCAGCAGCTTCTCGTAGATCTTCATCTCTTCCGAGTAGCGCAGGCAGTACGGCACCTTCACCACGAAGATACGGTCGAGCAGTGCTTCGTTATTGCGGTTGTTGCGGAACGCCTTCCATTCGGACTCGTTCGAGTGCGCGAGAATGACGCCGTCGAACGGGATCGCACCGAAGCCTTCCGTGCCCTTGAAGTTGCCTTCCTGGGTGGCCGTGAGCAGCGGGTGCAGCACCTTGATCGGCGCCTTGAACATTTCGACGAATTCGAGCAAGCCCTGGTTCGCGAGGCACAGACCGCCGGAATAGCTGTATGCATCCGCGTCGTCCTGCGCATATTGCTCGAGCTTGCGGATATCGACCTTGCCGACGAGCGACGAAATATCCTGATTGTTTTCGTCGCCAGGCTCGGTCTTCGCAATGCCGATCTGCCGCAGGATGGATGGGTAGCGGCGTACCACGCGGAACTTGCGGATGTCGCCGTTGTACTCGTGCAGACGCTTGACCGCCCACGGGCTGAGGATGTTCTTCAGGTAGCGGCGCGGTATGCCGTACTGCTCTTCGAGGATGGGACCGTCCTCATCGTAGTCGAACAGCCCGAGGGGCGATTCGTTGACGGGCGAACCCTTGATCGAATAGAACGGCACGCGTTCCATCAGTTGCTTGAGCCGTTCGGCGATCGACGACTTGCCGCCGCCAACCGGGCCCAACAGATACAGAATCTGCTTCTTTTCTTCGAGCCCCTGGGCAGCATGCCTGAAGTAGGCGACCACCTGCTCGATCACGTCTTCCATTCCGTAGAACTCACGGAACGCGGGGTATACCTTGATGACCTTGTTCGCGAAGATGCGCGAAAGACGCGGATCGTTACGAGTGTCGATCTGTTCCGGTTCCCCGATTGCCGTCAACATGCGTTCGCCGGCTGTGGCGTACGCGGCGGGATTGTCTTTGCAGAGCGCGAGATACTCCTCGAGCGAAAGTTCCTCCTCTCGTGTTTTCTCGAAGCGGGTCGCGAAACTGCTGTAGATATCCATGCTACCTCCTCGCCGAAGTCTGGGACGATGTCGTGCGCGGCGCGCTATCAGGAAACGACATCGCTCGAATTCATCCTAAACCCTTTTAAATTTTTTTTCACGAACTACGTTGTGAAAATCGCGCCACAGCTAGCACTGTCCTACCCCTGCTTGATGACGCAAATTCGGTCACCTACAATCATTGCCCACACCGCGAGATACATGACGGGCAGTGCTGCATTGCATCCTGCGTTCCTTCCCCGCACTTCATCTGTCGCATGACATACGAACCATGCGGTATCGCGCGGTTCCCTGCACTACCGTTTCCTGCACTTTTACGCACATTCGCAAAAGACCCACGTAACACGCTGTCTGCCTGACCACATTACGTCCACACATTACTTCGTCTTGCATGTACGTGCAGTGCATGTGACTCACTCCATCGTCGCGATGCTTCATGCTTCGACGGCGTCGCTGCCGTCCTTTCCGCCATAACGCGCGCATCGGTGCTTGCGACGACAGCGTGCTCGTTGTGTTACATGTTTCGCATGTGCGCCAACGCGCATTTCCTGCTGTTCGTCAGCGCGTATGTCAATTCGTTCAACACAAACCTGCCTACGCACGACGCCATGCTCCCAACGTCGCCAACGTTGCGCGACGTCAAAATCCATGATGTCCACAGGGTCGGCATGCACGCTCGTTCATGTCTGTATGACTACGTGTGCGGTGCGTATCTGAATAGGTGGATGTAACCAGGTATTCGCCCGTCTTCGCCGGCCGCTCATGGTCGATAGTGCAGGTGCAGGCGGGCATGGGTGCATGCGCATGCAGCGGAACGTCATCGACGTGCCGCTGCCGCATGGGGTGGAATGGAGGTGGTGTTCGTCGCGCAGTGCGACGTTAGTGGTTTACGTCAACTCGACTTCGACTTCGCCAAGTCCGTCGATATGGCCATAGACGCGGCCCGGCCCATCGACGCGATGCGCGCCCACATACGAGCCCGTCGTAATGGTCCATTCCGGCTCGATCGTGATACCCATGGCCGCGCAATGGTTGACGAACCACACCAGCAGTTCGCGTGGGTCGCCTGCCGGGTTGCCCGGCGATTCGGGCACGAGCGACTTGCCGTCGAACGTCAGTTCGAGTTCGGGCGAAACGAAATCGAACGAACGCGCGATCGACGCATAAGGCACGGGATGCCCCGTCACCAGTGCGCCATTGTTCTGGGCGTCGGCGAGTTGCGCGAGCGGCGTGATGTTCGGCCATTCGGCAAAACGGCTGTCGACGATTTCGATGGTGGGCAGCACCGAACCGACGCGCGCGAGCACTTCATCGCGCGCATAGGCCTGACCCTGCGGCTCGATCGGCTCGGCAAAGCGGAACGCGACCTCCAACTCCAGCAGCACGCGAAAAAACGCACCATGTTCGAGCCGCGCCGGCGACGCGACCGTCAGCGCAGCCGGAATCGGCGCGCCCGAGGTCGGGCCGCCCGGGGCTTTGGCACCGATTTTCCAGGCGCCCGTCGCGCCGCCCAGACCCACGATCACCGCCTGCTGGATCGCGTAGGCCGTAGCGGCATCGGGCGGAAGGCTGTCGAGCGGCAGCGTGCCGATAGCGCGGTGCTGGCGGCGCGCATGCACGATGCGTTGCGCGAGGTCGTGATCCGTCATGTCGTTTCCCTGTTGGCTGTGTTGGGGCGTGGCGAGGCAGATGCAACGGTGCATGGCATTGCGGCAATGCGAAGGCCGCAACGAGGGTTGCCGCACGGCCTTCACGTCATACCGACTGCATGCTGTCATGCGGCGTGGGACGATGCATGACGACATCGGGCGGCTGGTTAGCCACCGCGTTCGTCAATGTACCGGAACAATTACACGCCGGGTCGGGTTCGGCGTGCGCCAAAAAGAAAAAGACGACTGCCCTGGCATGGGTCAGTCGTCCCGGTTCTGCATCACCACGCAACCGTCCGCGCCAGCGGACGAAGCGCTCGCTCACGCATGGCGGCGCATGCCGCCTCGCAAGCCCAGTTTTGGTGCGTCAGAAAGTTTCCCAATCCGCATCCGATGTTGCCGCCGCTTTTTGCGGCGCCGCTGCCGCACGGGCGGGCGCGGATGCGGGCGCAGCGGCCGGCGCGGCGGGCGCCGGGTTCACCGCGGGCATCGACGGCGCGACCCTGCGGGGCGCGCTGACGGGCGCGGCGTGGCGCGTGGCGCGCTTCGCCGGTGAAGCGGCAAATGTGCCGCCCGACTCGTCGACCTGGAACACGGAAACGGTCGTGCGCAGCTTGGCCGCCTGCTCTTCCAGCGACGACGCCGCCGCCGCCGCTTCCTCGACGAGCGCCGCGTTCTGCTGCGTCACTTCGTCCATCTGGGTGACGGCGCGGGCGACCTGGTCGATGCCGCTGCTCTGTTCCTCGGATGCCGCTGCGATTTCGCCCATGATGTCCGTCACGCGCTGCACCGCGCTGATGATCTCCGTCATCGTGCGGCCCGCTTCGTCGACGAGCGCCGAGCCCGCCTGCACCCGCTCGACGGACGTATCGATCAGTTCCTTGATCTCCTTGGCCGCCGCCGACGAGCGCTGCGCAAGGCTGCGCACTTCGCCCGCGACCACCGCAAAGCCGCGGCCTTCCTCGCCCGCGCGGGCCGCTTCGACGGCCGCGTTCAACGCGAGAATGTTGGTCTGGAACGCAATGCCTTCGATGATCGCGATGATGTCCGCGATTTTCGCCGAGCTCTGGTTGATGTCGCCCATCGTGCCGACCACCTGGCCGACCACCGAACTGCCCTTGTTGGCGATATCCGACGCATTCGCCGCGAGCGCGCTCGCCTGGCGGGCATTGTCGGCGTTCTGCTTCACGGTGCCCGTGAGTTCTTCCATGCTCGATGCCGTTTCCTGCAGCGCCGAAGCCTGCTCTTCCGTGCGCGACGACAGGTCGATATTGCCCGCCGCGATCTGGCGCGTGGCCGTGGCGATCGACTCGCTGCCCGCACGCACGGAACGCACGGTCTCCGTCAGGCTGCGCTGCATCTTGCCGATGCCTTCGATCAGCTGGCCCATTTCGTCGCGCGAGGTCGGGACGATGGGACGGCGCAGATCGCCCGCGGCGATCGCATCGAAGTGCCCGAGCGCATCCGACAGCGGCCGCGCAATTGCGCCACGCAGCGTGAAGTACGAGAACAGCGCGGCGAGCACGCCCGCGGCGAGCCCGATGATGCTGAACACACGGAACGTCGAGAAGCTCGACTGCGCCCTGTCGAAGCCGTCTTTCGCCTGTTCGAACTGGAATTTGCGCAGCGTGTCGTCGGACGTGGAGAGATCGTTGTAGGCGGCTTGCAGACGCTTCGCGCCGTCGAGGACTTTAGGTTGATCGTTTGCGCTAACGATTGCGTAGAAGGACTCCATTACCTGATGCAGCGCGTCCCGCTTGCTCGATGCGTCCTGCGCGAGGCGATCTTCTTCGCTGTCGCGCGGCAGCGACAGATAGCGTTTCCACCATTCATCCGACAGCGTACGCATCGAACGGGCGCGCTCCAGTGTCGAAGCCGCTTCCGGCGTGCCGATCATGAACGCCGCGCGATCCAGCGCGAGACGCTCGCGCGCCGCGTAAATCTCTGCGTTGCCAATATCGACGGCGCCAGGCATCTGGTTCGTGTACATGTCGCGCATCGATTCGTTCGAGCGGCTCAGGCCGAACAGCCCGAGAAGGCCGATCGCGACCAGCAGCGCGGCGAGAAATGCCATCGTCAGGCCGATTCGCGCCTTGATGGTGATGCCCTTGTTCATGCTTCTTCCTGTGAGATGTCGATGTGAGGCGCGGGGTAACGCATTGCGTATGCGGTGGTTGTGCGCGGCGCCGTTTGCTATGGATCATGGCGCTCTGACTGCGTTTACGGCACATCGACGGAAGACTTGAAGCTTCTATATGGTCTAATGAAATAGTCTGGAAGGGCTTGTAAGTATTACAAACAGCAACGGGCGACGCTGCGCCCGTTGGCTTCGAGCGTCGCCAGCGTCAGGCCTTGCCGACTTCGGCGCGGGTAGGAATGGACGGCTGCGCGCCGGCGCGCGTCACCGAAATCGATGCGGCGCGCTGCGCGAAGCGGATCGCGTCGGCGACATCCGCGCCGCGCGCCAGTTGCGCGGCAAAGCCGCCGATGAACGTGTCGCCCGCAGCCGTCGTATCGACGGCCTTGACGCGCGGCGCATCGAAATGCTGTGGCGCCGCCTCACCGAGCGCGGCCAGGACGCCCTGCGCACCCAGGGTCACGATCACGTTGCGGGTGCCCGCGCGGCGCAATGCGTCAGCGGCGGCGATGGCCTCGTCCGGCGACGACACGGGCAAGCCCGTCAGCGTCGCGGCTTCGAGTTCGTTCGGAATCAGATAGTCGATCAGAGGCAGCCAGTCTGCGGGCAGCGGGCCCGTTGCCGGCGCGGGGTTGAGAATGACGGTCTTGCCGAGCCGTCGCGCGGCGGCCAGCGCCGCATGCACGGCGGCGGGAGGCGTCTCCAGCTGGCAAATCACGACCTGCGCCGCTGCCAGCGCGGCCTCATGCCGCGCGATCGTCGCGGGCGTCAGTTCGCCGTTGCTGCCCGCAATGATGACGATCGCGTTCTGGCTGCCGTCGTCGACGATGATGAGGGCGACCCCCGTCGGCGCGGTTGCGCTCGTTTCCAGTGCGGCGCAGTCGATCCCTTCCGCTTCGAGGCCCGCGCGCAGTTGCGCGCCGTTCGCATCCGTGCCGACACAGCCGAGCATCGACACCCGCGCGCCGAGGCGGGCCGCGGCGACGGCCTGATTGCCGCCCTTGCCGCCCGCGACCTGCGCGAACGCGTGGCCCGCGAGCGTTTCGCCCGGCTGCGGCAGGCGCGGCGCACGCGCGACGAGATCCATATTCAGACTGCCGACCACGGTTACGTACGCGCGCGCTTCATTCGTTGCCACGGTTGCCTCCTGTGGTTGCCAACGGGGCGCCGCCTCGTAGCGCCCGCATTCGTCATGCGTGCGCCACGGCTGCGCTCAGGCCGCCTTGACCCCACGACGCGCGCCCGCAAAAGCCGCCGTCGACTCGCGCAGGATCAGCCGCGGCGCGATCACACGGCGCCGGAACGCGGCGCCCGTGGGCGTGCCCGCCGGCGTGCCGCTGATCCGCTCGATCAGCGTCTGCGCCGCCATTTCGCCGAGCGCGCGCACCGACTGGCCGACCGTCGACAGCGCCGGGTACGTGAAGCGCCCCAGTTCGATGTCGTCGAAGCCGATCACCGAGCAGTCCTGCGGCACGCGCAGGCCGCGCTCGGCCGCCGCGCGCAGCGCGCCGATGCCCATCATGTCGTTGCCCGCGAAGATTGCCGTCGGCTGCACGGTGTCGAAGAGTTGTCCCGCCGCGCGGTAGCCGCCGCTGCCCGAGAAGTCGCTTTCGACGATGCCATTCGGCGCGATCTCGATGCCGCGCTCCGCCATCGCGCGGATGAAGCCGTGCACGCGCATCGCGCTGACGGCCGTCTCGACGGGGCCCGTGATGCAGCCGATCTTCGAATGCCCGAGCTGCAGCAGATGGCGCGTGGCGAGATAGGCGCCCTTTTCGTGGTCGATCTGCACGAGATCCGCTGATATGCCTTCGATATTCCGGTCGACGATCACCAGCGGCTCGCGCGAATCGGCCAGCGTCTTGGCGAGCGTCGCGTCGTCGCCCGCCGATGCGACGATCAACCCGTCGATGCGCTTTTCCTGCAGCACCCGCAAATAATTGCGCTGCTTCGCCGGATCGTCGTCCGAGTTGCAGAAGAACAGGCAATAGCCATTGCGCGCGCAACCATCCTCGATCCCGCGCGCCATTTCCGCGAAATACGGGTTCGTGCTGTTCGGCACGACGAGCCCGATCGTCGCCGTCGAGCGTGCCTTCAGCG
Organism: Paraburkholderia sp. PGU19; assembly: GCF_013426915.1. Classification (GTDB taxonomy): domain Bacteria; phylum Pseudomonadota; class Gammaproteobacteria; order Burkholderiales; family Burkholderiaceae; genus Paraburkholderia. The sequence goes on along the minus strand of NZ_AP023179.1, from coordinate 1,764,263 downwards.
ACCGCGCGACGGCAGACGGCACGTAGTTGAGCTGGCGGATCGCCAGTTCGACCTTCGAGCGCACATCCGCCGACACCGGCCGCGTATTGTTCACGACATGCGACACCGTCGTGAACGACACGCCGGCTATGGCCGCCACATCCTTGATCGTCGCCATAAGCTGAAAACCCCCTGCCTGTTCTTACTGCTGGCCAATGCAGCTCATGCTGCATCCGCGTTGCTCTCGTTAGTTCTTACTGGGTATCCGCCGTCCCGCGCCACGGCGGCCCCTGTTTCAACTGCGTTTGCGCCTGCTGCGATACGTGTCCAGCACAACCGCGACCACGATCACGGCGCCCGTGATGATCCGCTTGGTCGGCTCGTTCGCGCCGATCTGCGCGAGACCCGCCGCCAGCACCGAAATGATCAAGACGCCGAAAAACGTGCTGATCACCGAACCGCGCCCGCCCATCAGACTCGTGCCGCCGATCACGACGGCCGCGATCACCTGCAGCTCCACCCCGGCGCCCGCGTTCGGGTCGGCCGCTTCCAGACGCGAAATCTGAAACAGCGCCGCGAGCCCGGACAGCGCGCCCATCAATGCAAATACGATCACCTTGTACGGCTTCGGATTCACGCCCGCGAGCCGCACCGCTTCCTCGTTCGTGCCGATGCCGACCAGATAGCGGCCGAACACCGTGCGTGTGAGCACCAGTTGCGCGACGATCATCACGGCCACCGCGATCAGGAAGGCCGGCGAAATGCCGACGGCGATCGGGTTGGACAGGAAGTCGAACGCGTCGCCGATATAGGCGGTGCGCGAGTTCGTCATCTGGTACGCCAGCCCTCGCGCTGCTTCCAGCACGCCGAGCGAGACGATGAACGACGGAATCCGCCAGCCCACCGTCACCGCACCCGTGACCGTGCCAGTCAGCGCCGCCGCGGCGAGGCCCAGCACGGCCGCTGCAAACGGACCGAACTGCCACTTCAGCGCCGCGACGCTCACGACCGACGCGCCGAGCGCCAGCACCGAGCCCACCGACAGGTCGATGCCCGCGATGATCAGCACGAAGGTCATCCCCACCGACATGACGACGAGATCGGGAATCTGGTTCGCGATCGTGACGAACGTCTCGTAGGTCAGGAAATGCGAGCTCAGCACCGAGAACAGCGCGATCATCGCGATCAGCGCGCCCATCAGGCCAAGATAATTCGAAAAGCCCAGACGCGTGCCCGCCGGCTTGCCGCTTGCGAGCGGCGCCGACGGATCGGCGGCGGGCGTCGATGTACCGGCGCCGGCGCTTCCCGTCGAATCCTTGTCTGTGACCCGTTGGTCGTTCATGACTGAGTTTCTCCCTCGTCGGTGTCGTGCGTGTGCAGCAGCGCCTCGCGATTGCGATAGCCCGCGAATGCCGCCGCGAGCAGCGCGTCCTGGGTCCACTCGTCCCGTTTGAACACACCCGTCATGCGTCCCGCCGACATCACGCCGATCCGGTCGCAGATCAGCATCAATTCGCGCAGGTCGCTCGACACGACCACCAGCGCGCGCCCATCACGAGCCAGCGCGCCCATCAATCCATAAATATCGAACTTCGCGCCGACATCGATGCCGCGCGTCGGTTCGTCGAATAGCAATACCCTGCAATCGCGTGCGAGCCAGCGGCCAATCACCACTTTCTGCTGATTGCCGCCCGACAGCTCGCCGACCGGCTGCGCCGGCCCCGACGTGCGGATGCGCATCGCGTCGATCTGTTTCTTCGCCAGCGCATTCTCGCGCTTCGCATCGACGATGCCATGCCGCGCGACACTGCGCAGATTGCCCAGTGACACATTCGCCGCGATCGGCTGCGGCAGCAGGAGACCTTCGCCCTTGCGGTCTTCCGTGATCAGCGCGATGCCGTGCTTCACGGCGTCTGCAGGCGTGTCGATCTGCACGGGACTGGGCGCGGCACCCGGCGCAGCCGCCAGCGATACCGTGCCGCCATCCTTATGGTCGGCGCCGTAGATCAGCCGCATCAGTTCCGTGCGTCCCGCGCCGATCAGTCCGCTGACCCCAAAAATCTCGCCCGCCTTCACCTCGAACGACACGTCGCGCACCACGGGCGCGCGGCTCATCCGTTCGACCTTCAACAGCGTCGCGCCGATGTTGCGCACGCCCAGATCGATCCGCTCGCCGATCTCCCGCCCAACCATCAGCGTCACGATCTGGTCGCTCGTCAGATTCGCCATGGCGTCGACGCGTACCAGCTTACCGTCGCGCAGCACGGCGATCCGCTCGGCCACGCGCGCCAGTTCTTCGAGCCGGTGCGAGATATAGACGAGCGCGACGCCGCGCGCCTTCAGCGCGTCGATCTGCTCGAACAGCAGGTCGACTTCGCGCGCCGTCAGCATCGCCGTCGGCTCATCCAGAATCAGCACGCGGCAATCGCCGATCAGGTTGCGCGCGATCTCCACCATCTGCTGGTGACCGATGCCCAGCTCGCCGACCAGTGTGTCCGGGTCGATTGCCTCCAGCCCGACTTGCGCCATCGCCGCGCGCGCGTCCTCGCGAAGCTTGCCGCGATCGATCCAGCCGAAACCGTTGCGCGGGAGACGGTTCAGAAACAGGTTCTCCGCGACCGACAAGGTTGGCAGCAGATTCAGTTCCTGCATCACCATCCGGATGCCGAGCGCTTCCGCTTCCGTGCGGCTCGCGGGCGCATACGGTTTGCCTTCGAGCTGCATCGTGCCCGTCGTCGGATCGACCAGCCCGCCGACGATCTTCGACAGCGTGCTCTTGCCCGCGCCGTTCTCGCCCGTCAGCGCGAGCGCCTCCCCGGCGTGCAACGCCAGCGAGACGTCGGCCAGCACAGGCTCGACGTAGGTCTTGCCTATGCCCTTCACGGACAGCACGGCAGGCAATGGTTCTTGGTCGGTTGATGCCATCGTGATCCAGATCTCGTAGCCGCCGCACGGCGCCTGCGCGAACCCGGCAAGGCCGGCATCACGTCAGGCGGCGCTGGGCGGCGGCCGCGCAAGTCATGCGGCAAAGCGCGCACACAACGCACAAGCGAGGCACAAAACCCTGCGCATGCCGAAGCAGAACGCTTCGGATTGCGCGTTGTCCGTCCTCATCGTCGCGCGAGTTGCCCGCCGTCATGACGCTTACCTCTGGCATAACGGCGGCTCGGCGAATTTCTTGAGCGTTTGGTTAACATTCGCGCGGGGCCGGCACGCACCACCGGCAGCGTGCCGTCCGACACCCGCGCGGGCCGTTACTTCGTGACGAGATCGACAGGCGTTTCGACGACGCCCGACAGATCCGACTGCTTCTTGTGCTCGGCAATCGCCTTGAGCGCGACGTCGATACCGAACACGGCCTGCTTGGCCGCGTACTGGTCAGCCGTGGCGAGCACGCGACCATCCTTCAGCATCGGCTTGATCGCGTTGATGTTGTCGTAGCCGACCACGTAGACCTTGCCCTGCTTGCCCGCCGCGCGCACGGCCGACACCGCGCCGATCGCCATGTTGTCGTTACCGCATAGAAGCGCCTTGATGTTCGGATATGCATTGAGCATCGACGATGCGATTGCATTGCCCTTGTCGATTTCCCACTCGCCCGATTGCACCGAGTCGATCTTCGCGCCGACCTTCTGCATCGCCGTCTTGAAGCCGGCCGTGCGTTGCTGCGCGTTGGTCGTGGTCGACACGCCTTCGATGATGCCGACCTCGTCGCCCGACTTCAGCTTCTTGGCCAGATAGTCACCGACTTTCTCGGCGCCCTTCGCGTTGTCCGGGCCGACGAACGGCACGTTCAGATCCTTAGACTTGAGCACATCGGGATCGAGCCGGTTATCGATGTTCACCACGATGATGCCCGCGTCCACCGCCTTCTTGACGACGGGCACGAGCGCCTTCGAATCGGCCGGCGCGAGCACGATCGCATCGACCTTCGATACGATCATCTGCTCGACGATGCGGATCTGGTTTGCCGTGTCGGTCTCATCCTTGATGCCGTTCGTGATCAGGTCGAACTGGTTGGCGTTGTGCTTCTGGTAGTCCTTCGCGCCTGTTTCCATCGTGAGGAAGAACTCGTTGGCGAGCGACTTCATCACGAGCGCGACTTTGGGTTTCTTCGCGGCCTGGGCCCATGCCGACGAGAACGGCATCGCGGCGGCTGCCGTGAGCACGACGGCGGTGGTCAAAACGCGGCGGCGAATGCGTTGGTTCATGCAGTATCTCCAGTTGTTGGACTCGTGTGAGCCCGTTTTTTGATTGTCCGCAAACGTTTGCGAGCGCTATTCTCGGCGGCGCCTGTTCGCAGTGTCAACGATTGACAGTGCTGCGCTGCACAGCGCGCCGCGACGTGCAGCGCGCGGCTGGACGCACGGCTTGCCGTGAAGCTTCGGCGGTACGGCGAATGTCGTCGTTGCAAGAATGGCTCGCTTGTTCTGCGTGGGTCGGCCTGTGCGGACGACGCGGCCTGTGCAAAGGCTCGCGTCCTGTTCGCAGCGGCGTTCGTCGTGCACGGCGCTGAAACGCGCCGGTATTGCCTTACTACTGCTTCCCCATCTTCCCGCGAGCCGCAAGTTATGTGGCAAGCAGGTCGCATATGCTGGCGCTTAATTGCGCGTGCTGCAAGTTAAATAGCGCTTGCCATCGGGATCTGCGCAACAGATGGGACGTGGGTATCATGATCCGAACGGGTTCGGTCGTCGCTTGCCATTGCGCCTGGCATCGAGACTGGCCGTCTATTCGTCTGCTGAGTTGCCATGAGGTTGTCATGTTGGGTATCAGCCAGTTCCCGCTGTTTCTCGTCGCCGTCACCGTGCTCAATCTGACGCCCGGGCCGGACATTGCGTACGTGGCCGGTCAGAGCATCGCCCAGGGACGGCGCGCGGGCATGCTTTCCGCGCTGGGTGTCGCGTTCGGCGGCTGCATGCATACCGTCGCGTGCGCGCTTGGCATCACGGCGCTGCTGGCTGCGTCGCCGGGCGCTTTCAATGCGATCAAGTGGATCGGCGCCGCGTATCTGATGTATCTCGGCTTGCGGATGCTGTGGCCCACGGCGGCCGCCGTGGTCACGGGCGAAGCGGCGCCGGGCGCGCCGCGTCTGTCGCGCGGCACGCTGCTGTTTCGCGGCTTCGTGACCAACGCGTCGAACCCGAAGGTGCTGCTGTTCTATATCGCGTTCTTCCCGCAATTCGTCAGCGCCGACAGCCCGCACACGACGCTCGCGTTTCTCGTGCTGGGCGCCGTGTTCGTGACGCTCGGGCTTTTCAACGACTGCGTGATCGCGTGGCTCGCCGCGACGGCGGCGCGCGCCGTGAACTCGCGGCCTTCCGTGCGGCGGTGGATCGACCGGGTGATTGGTGCGGGCTTTATCGGCCTGGGTGTGCGGCTCGCATTGACGAAGCGCTGAGGCATTTCGCGCTGAGGTGTTCGTCAAGGCGACCCGCGTGCGTCAAAGCCAGTTCGCCTTCTTGAAGCCGCGATACAGCCCGAAGTCGATCAGCAGCATCACCAGCAGGCAGATGGGATAACCGTACTTGAAGTGCAGTTCGGGAATCTCCTGGAAGTTCATCCCGTAGATGCCGGCAATCATGGTCGGCACGGCGAACAGCGCGGCAAACGAGCCGAGCCGCTTGGTCACCTCGTTCTCCGCCAGCGAGATCATGCCGAGGTTGACCTGAATGGCCGTGACGATCATTTCACGGCGGCCTTCGATGGTCCGCACGCTGCGATCCAGATGATCGTACACATCGCGGAAGTACGCCTGCATGCCGACGCAGATGGCGGGAATACGCCCGCCCGTCAGCTTGCTGATGCCTTCGAGCAACGGCGCGATGTGATGCTGGAGCATCACGAGACGGCGCTTCAACGAGTACAGGTCTTCGATGATCCCGCGCGACGAGGCCAGGTCGTGTTTGTCGAAGATACGGTCTTCGATTTCCTCGATCTCGGTGCCGATTGCTTCGAGAATCGGGAAGTACCGGTCGACGACATTGTCGGCAAGCGCGTACAGCACGAACGCCGACCCTTCCTTCAACAATTGCGGCTCGCGCTCGCAACGCGCGCGAACCTCCTGAAACCCGTGACGCGTGCCGCGCCGCACCGACAGCACATAGTTCGAGCCGACGAACACATCGACTTCGCCGATCACGAATTCGCCGTCGTCGTCGGTTTCGATGGTGTGCATGACGGCGAACAGCGAGTCGCCGTACTCCTCGATCTTCGGACGCTGATGGCCATGGCGGACGTCCTCCACGGCCAGTTCATGAAGCCCGAATTCGTGCTTCATGACTTCGAGTTCGCCGGGGCCGGGATCTTTCAGAGCGACCCAGACGAAGCATTCGGGTTTGGCGACATAGACGCTGATGTCGTCGATTTCGATATCGGCCAGTTTGCGGCCGTCCTGGTACGCGGCGCAGTTGATCAGCATGATTGAATACCTTGAATACGAATCGGCTTTGCGGATTACGAATGGTTAGTCGCGATGGGCGAGCCGATGTCTCCGTCGGGTCGCAGTCCAATGCAAAGGCGCGCGGTGTCAAGCTGCGATGTTACGTGGAGTTGAACCGATACGCTGTGTCGAATTGTCAACGCCGCGCCGAGCCCGGTTCATCTCACGGACCTTCAATCAATTGGCGACGCGCCGCAGCATGATACGGTGATCGTCCTTGAACGAGACGCTGGCGCGATTCGAATAGCGGCTGTCGGGCGTGACGATGAAGTTGATCTCGACGACGGGATCGAACTGCGTCGACACGCCGATGCGATGTGTGCCGGGCGTGAGCCAGAGAACGATGTGCTCGCCGTTCATGATGTCCGCGACCCGCTCGCCGTCGACATACACGAGTGCGTCCCGAAACCGCACGATCACGTTATCGCTCCGTTCGCGACGTAGGTCGACGGCGACCTTGTCGGTGCCTGGCTGCGTGTAGCCCTGCTTGACGATGCGATCGGCGGGGACGTCCTTGAACGGCACCTTGTCGGCGGGCGTTGCTGCACAGCCGGAGACAAGCGCGGCCGTCATGGCCGCGACGGCAGCGCCTGAAGCCGCCGCCATGACCTTGCTCGCTGCCCGCGACGCGCGGCTTTGCGTGCGTGTCATCGTTCGTCTCCCCGTTGCATGGTTCGCCTTCCCTGCTGGTCGATTGATTTTGCCGTCATGCGCCCTTGCCCGCCGCTACGCAGGACAGGTCATGCGTCGAGAAGCTGGAACGGATTCAGCACCCGTGCGCCCGTGCCATCGAAGTCTGCCACGTTGCGCGTCACGACAGTCAGGTTGTAGATCAGGGCCGTCGCCGCGATCAACTTGTCCAGCGAGTGCTCGGGGTCCGGCACGCGCAAATGGCCCCACGTCTGTGCGACGTCAGTGCCGACATTCAGGATGTGGCTGCTGAACGAATTCATGATCGTGTCGAGCCAGCCTTCCAGGCGCAACGCCTGGAACTTGTCGCCCGATGCCGGATCAGGTCGACGCCACGCCGCAGCTCGCCGACCGTGACGACAGACAGATAAAGGCGATGCCCGCCTTCCTTCGCCGTTTCGAAAAAAGCCTGCACGCCAGGATTGGCGCGGCTGCTCTTGCGCATTTCGCTGATTACGTTGGTATCAATCAAATACACCCGGTCCCCCGCTATCGTCAGTTTCGTCATTGCGGCGCTCGAAGTCGGCGTCGTCGCCGACGTCGGGCATGCTCATCAGCAATTCCGCGAAGCTGAGCTTCCTGGGCTGAAAGAGCGCCTGCGCCAGGATTTCCCGATGCTCTGCTTCGACGCTGCGCCCGTGAGCCGCGGCCTGCTCACGCAGGTTCTGCACCAACGCATCGTCCAGATTTCGGACCAAAAGATTTGCCATTTCCATTCCCCGCTACACGTGTGATAGCAATGATATCAAACGGATTCGCGCAGTCAATCTGGCCGAATGGCATAGGGGTTGCGGCATGCCGCCATCCCATTCAAGATCGGTTGCGGCTCGCGAACGGCGGTGCCGCCCTCTTACCTTCACCACGGGATTCATCGACGTGACGCATCTGGTTTTTATCTGTGGCCATGCGGGCACCGGCAAGACGACGCTCGCCAAACGGCTGATCGGCCCATTGATGAGGGCAACCGGCCATGCCTTTTGCCTGCTCGACAAGGACACGCTCTACGGCGTCTACAGCGCGGCCGCGATCGGCGCGCTGACGGGCGATCCGAACGATCGCGACAGCCCGCTCTTCCTGCAGCACTTTCGCGACCCGGAGTATCGCGGGCTGTTCGACACGGCCGCCGAGAACCTCCGGCTCGGCATCGGCGTGATCGCCGTCGGCCCGCTGTCGCACGAAGTGCGCGAGGGCAAGCTGTTCGATCACGCGTGGCTCGGCGTGCCTGGGGATGTGAACATCAACGTCGTGTGGGTATCGACAGAGGAAGAAACGGCGCGCGAGCGGATCGCCGCACGCGGCAATCCGAACGACGCCTACAAGCTCGCGCATTGGGACGAATACCGGCAGCGCCGCTTCGTGCCGACGGGCGACGCGTGCGACGGCCTTCTGATGTTTGACAACACGGCACCCGCATCGGCCGATTACGACGCGCTGCTCGGGCGGATCGTGCAGACGCCGCAGCCGCCCGGCATGATGCTGCCGCCGATGCCTGTGTAACCCGTCCGCGATTCCCGCAAACGCGACGCGATAAACGACAAAGCGGGCGTCAACCGTTGAAAGTTGAACGCCCGCATCGCTATTGCCTGATACACAAACGGCTCTCTCTGAAGCCTCACTCAGTCAAACTGGCCCTCGGTCCGGCTGCTTTCCTGCCTCGCGTCAGACGGTCGCCATCGTATCGAGCGCGCGGCCTTCATACAGCTGGCCAAAACGGTTCGCGAGGAAATCGCGCAGCGCCACCTGCTCCTGACGCACGAAGCCGCTTTGCGGCAGCTTCTTCTCGCGGAACAGATCGAGCACCGCGCACATCGCGCCCGCCGTGGTGATCTGGATCGCGCTCATCGGCACGCCGCAGACCGTCTTCGCAAAAATCTTGCGGGTGAACACTTCCTGCACCAGTTGTCCGTCGCGCACACCCGTCACGGTGATGAACACGAGCACGACGTCCTGAGCCGTTGCCGGCACCGAGCGGCGCATGATCGTCTTCAGCGTGTCGCGGTCGGTGGACAGGCGCAGGTCTTCGAGCAGGAACTGCATCAGGTCGCGATGACCCGGATAGCGCACCGACTTGTAATCGAGCGTCTCGACGCGGCCCGACAGCGTCTCGCACAGCGTGCCCAGGCCGCCCGACGTGTTGAACGCCTCGTACTCGGTACCGTCGAGCGAGAAGTGCTCAAGGCCTTCGAGCGGCTGCACCCATTGCGTGCGGCTGTCGCGGATCGCTTCGCAAGGCTGGCAATACTCGTTGATCAGACCGTCGACGCTCCACGTCAGGTTGTACTTCAGCGCATTGGTCGGAAACTCGGGCAGCGCACCGACGCGCATCTTCACATCGCGGATTTCGGTGAAGCGGTTGGCCAGTTCATGCGCGGCAATGCCGATGAAGCCCGGCGCGAGACCGCATTGCGGCATGAACGCGTGGTCGGCACCGTCGGCGATCGCGCGGATCGCGTGCGTCGCGCGCACGTCTTCCGTCAGATCGAAGTAATGCACGCCCGCGCCCTTCGCCGCCGACGCCACGCTCACCGCGAGGTAGTACGGCAGCGCATTGACGAGCGCGTCGAAGCCCTGGATTTCGGCGCGCAGCGCGGCGGCGTCGGCGGAATCGACGCGGCGCGTCGGGATACCTTGCGCGGCCAGCTTGTCGAGCGCGTGTTGATCGCGGTCCAGCGCGAGCACTTCGTAGTCGCCCGTCTCACGCAACATGTGCGCAATGGTGTGACCGATCAGACCTGCGCCAACGATGGCAACTTTCATGCGCTTCTCCTTTGTTTTCTCTGGTTGATGTCGGCGCGCCGCAGCGAACCTCTACCCAAGAGTTTATGGAGAAGGCGAGTCGGTTTATAGGCGCAAAGTGCTGCGCAATGACCATGATTTTCGACGAAATGACGAAGCGTTTCGTCGATTCGTCGAAAACATATCAAAACCGCGTAAACGCCAGCCGCGAAACCGACGCTCACACGCTCAAGAACTGCTCATCCCGCGATCGATCTTGCGCGACAGGATGATCGACGTCGTCGTGCGCTCGACACCCGCCAGACCGCCGATCTGATCGAGCAGATCGTTCAGGCGCTCAGGCGAATCGGCGCGCAGCCACGCGACGTAATCGAACTCGCCGCTCACGGCGCACAACAGTTGCACCTCCGGCATGCGGTTGAGCTTCTTCAGCACGTCCGCCCCGAACTTCGGCGCGATGATGATGCCGACATAAGCATGCATGCTCGCGTCGAGCACGTCCTGCCCGAGCCGCACGCTATAGCCGGCGATCACGTTGGTCTTTTCGAGCCGCGCAATCCGCGCGATCACCGTGGTACGCGCAACACCCAGTTGCCGCGCGAGATTCGCGACGCTTTCGCGCGCATTGGCTTGCAGCAGCGCGACGAGGTTGCGGTCGAGTTCGTCGAGCTGATCGAGGCGCGGTGGTCTCATCGGTTCAAGGTCAAGGTTGAGAGAGGACGCTCGCCGCGCACGGCGAGCCGATGACGCGGATTATGCGCCTTGCGCACGCTTGCGCGAATACATGCGGGCTGCACATATCGCGCAAGCGGCGCAGTGAGGACCGCAGTGACGACATCACACGCCGAAGCGTTCGATCACGAAGTCGATGAAGCTTGTCAGCTTCGGCGTAGGTTGCCGGTCGCGCGGATAGATCAGATGCACGGGCGCGCCATCGGGCAGATAGTCTTCGAGCACGGATACGAGCGTGCCCTGCTCGATCTCGCGCGCGAGCAACGCTTCGGGCTGCAGCACCAGACCGAAGCCGCGCAGCGCCGCCATCTTGAGCGCCTGGCCGTTGTTCGCGCGAAAGCGACCCGGTCGCAACTGGTAGTCGCTCTCGGCATCGCCGTCCAGGCGCCACAATCCTTCGCGTCCCCAATGCAGGAAGCCGAGACATTCGTGATGCAGGAGGTCGGCCGGCGTCTTCGGCGTGCCCATGCGTTGCAGATAGGCGGGCGACGCGCACGCGCGCATCCGGTAAGGCTTCAGCGGCCTCGCGACGAGACTCGAATCGGGCAGGCGGCCAATCCGCACGGCGGCATCGAAGCCTTCTTCGACCAGATCGAAGACGCGGTTCGACAGATCGAGTTCGAGACTGACCTCGGGGTACTGATTCAGGTAGTCGGTCATCGCGGGCGAGAACACTTCGACGCCATACGTCAGCGGCACCGTTACCTTCAGCGTGCCGCGCGGCGCGGACGTCATCGCTTCCGCGAGCGACTCCGCGGCCTTCACGTCGGCGAGAATGCGCCGGCACTGCTCGTAATACTGGCGGCCGATTTCGGTGAGGCTTTGACGGCGCGTCGTGCGCGTCAGAAGCCGTGTGGAGAGCTGTGTTTCGAGCGAGCGGATATGCTTGCCGACCATCGCCGACGACAGATCGAAGCGCTCGGCAGCCGCCGTAAGGCTGCCCGCTTCGACGACGGCAACGAAGACTTCCATGCTGACGAATTTATCCACCGGCTATTTCCGATCGTTTCGGTTGTAAGCAGTTGTCGCAATAGAGACGCAATGAAGCGATAACGTGATACTAATAACGCACGGCATGATAGATGTCGACGTCGACACATCGTGCAGCTTTGGTCTCATACCAATAGACAACAGGAGTCTCAATGAAAAAAACTCTCGCTATTCTCGCTTCCGCGTTGACCATGAGCGCTGCATTCGCGCAGACGGCAGCGCCCGCTGGCGCGTCCGCGCCGGCCATGTCGGCTGCTTCGCAGGGTGCGGGCAAGGCTAGCCACGAGCAGCGCGTCGAAGACCGCATCACCTATCTGCATACGCAACTGAAGATCACGTCGGCGCAGGAAGCGCAGTGGAACACGTTCGCCGACGTCATGCGCAGCAACGGTGAAACAATGGGCAAGCTGTTCGAGGCACGCCGCGCGAACGCAAACGTCTCGGCGCTCGACGACATGAAGCAATACGCCGAAATCACCCAGGCGCATGCCGACGGCACGAAGAAGCTCGTCGACGCGTTCGAGCCGCTGTACAACAGCTTCTCGCCGGAGCAGAAGAAACTGGCCGACACGACCTTCCGCCGCCAGTCGCCCGAAGGCCGGCCGCATCACAATCGTTCGCGCAAGCCGGCCGCGCCGGCTTCGGATGCGACCGTCAAGCCGTAACCTGTATCGATTGGTTAAACAGCGCCTGCCCTGACCGGCGGGCGTTTTTTTATCAGCGCCGCAAGAATCTGGCATCATGCGCGCCTGCGCCGCGTTTGCGATGCTGTTTGCATGTCGCACCGATGCTCGCTCATTGGGCTCTTAACGGGCTCCATTACGCGTCCCTGTCAATCTCTGCGTTATCTAGCCTCATGATCGAACTCAAGAACATCGACCTGCTCACCGACCCGGCCGCGCAACGCGTCGTCAAGGACGAAACCGTCGCAGTGCAATTCGCCGCGGGCGATGGCGAACTGATGAGCCTCGAAGGACCGAACCGCTACGCGCGTGGCGACGCGCTGATCACGGGCTCGACGGGCGACCGCTGGGTCGTGTCGCGCGAACGCTTCGACGCAAAGTACCTGCCCGCCGACGCCGCGCTCGCACATGGCGAGCCGGGCGCATACCGCAATCGGCCCGCTGTCGTGCTCGCGAAGCGGATGGACGAGGCGTTCTCGCTCTCACGCTCGGCGCAAGGCGGCGACGTCCTCAAGGGCACGGCAGGCGACTGGATCATGCAATACGCGCCGGGCGACTATGGCGTCGTGCAAGCCGCGCGCTTCGCCAAGGTCTACCGGCTCGCCGACTGAACCTGACGTTCCCCGGCCCCCGGCTCCTGGCTCACGCGAACTCGTCGCCGAGTTCGACGGTCACTTCGCGCGGTATGGTCTTGCCTTCCGCGTACTCTTCTTCGAGCGATCCCAACGTCGCTTCCACATAGGCGCGCAGTATCGCGAAGCTGCGGCCCGCGCGCGCGGTGGCATCGCGCGGTAACGCGCGAGCGCCGCGGGTGCGATGGCAACCGTCAGTTCCATACGCTTCGCCGTCGAACCGAAACGCATCGCAACCCAATGCACGACGATCTGCGGCACGCCGTTCTCGCCGGCACGCTCGATGAACTGCGTCTGCTCGGGAAAGAGATCGCTGATCACGCGCGCGAGTTCTTCGATCTCCGCGTTCGCGCATTCAAACTGATAGGCTTCCATGTCGATTGGCCTCTGGCCTTTTACTCTGTTGATCTGTTGACCTGCGTTGAAGATCATGCTGCGCGCTTGTGTACCCGGATCAGTCCGGCGACCACTGCGATCGCCGCGACGGCATAAATTGCATCCACGGTCACGAGCGACAGCATTCCCGCCTGCGACATTGCCGCCGGCACATCGATCAACGCATGCGCGACGATCGCGACGGGCAGTATGGCACGCCAGCCGGCACGCACGCCGCGCCACATCAGCACCGACAGTCCGATCTGAAACACCAGCGCCGCCACGCGTTCGAGCACGAACACGCCCGCCATGGCCGGTGACATGCTCGCGAGCAGCAGATGGATGCGCATCAACGGTCCTGCCGGCATATTGCTGAGATAGGTATCGAGTTGCCCGCGATTTTCGAGCACGCCGAATGCGATCCATTGCGCCTGCACCATCACGCCGATGAGCCACGCCTCCGCGCCACCGTGGCCGAGACCGTACGCAAGCGCGGTGCCGTCTTTCGCTGCGTCGTGCGTCGCGCCGCCAGTTTGACGCCGCGCGAGCCAGCGCATCGCAATGAAGCGCCCCACCTCCTCGCAGATGCCCGCGGCCAGCGCGCCATAGACGACGAACGCCAGCGGGTCGGACAGCCACTCGCTGGTCGCCGCGTTTTCGCGAAGCAGATAATCGTTGAGCGCGCGCTCGATCACCATCGCGGACAGCGCGAACACGGCGATGCCCGCGATCGCATCGCGCCGGTTCAACGCGAACGGCGCACGCCAGCGGCGGTACAGATAGATCGGAAGCAGCGCGACGAAGATCGTCGCGACGGCGAGCAAGGCAAGCGTGATGGGGGAAACGGGCAAATCGGACATGGGCGTGTGACGGGCGCTCTACAGGCGGAAAGTACGGAACTCGCCGCGCATTGTAAGCGCGATGCCCGAAAGCCGGCGGATTGGCGCGGATTGGCCTGGATCAGCGCGCCGTCGACGCGCGCTCGATCAGCTCGCCCGGCAGCAGACAATCGCGCGCGCTGGCCTGCTCGCCGACGATGCGCTGATGCAGAAACTCGACGGCCCGATAGCCGATGTCGTAGGTCGGCTGGCGAATCGTCGTGATGCCGGCCAGCTCGGCCCATTCGGGATCGTCGATGGACAGCAGCGCGACGCGCTTCTGCCAGTTCGGGCCATGCCGCTGGTTCAGATGCCGCGCGAGCGCCAGCGCGACCGGCCCATTCGCGGCAAACAGCGCGACGCCCGCCCGCGCAGGGTCTTCATGCGCGGCAATCACCGCATCGAGTTCGGCATCGAGCGCGCTCAAGGTCTGCTCGAGTTCGTCGGCGTCGCCGAGTTCGAGCACGACAGTGCGCCCGCTCACCTGCGGATACTGTTCGAGTGCCTCGTGAAACGCCGCTTCGCGCTGGCGCCGCGAGCTGATGTGTTCGAACGGTTGCACGACGAACCACAGCCGGTCGAAACCGCGTTCGACGAGATGCCGCGTCGCGAGCGCCGTCGCGCCCTGGTTGTCGAGCCCGACCATGTCGGTCACGAGCCCGTCGACGGAACGGTCCACCAGCACAGCGGGTATCCCACCGTCGCCGACGGGCCGCAGCGTCTCTTCGCTGACGCCCAGCGCATTGACGATCACGCCTTCTACGCGATACGTGGTCAGCAGTTGCAGAAAGCGCCGCTCCATGTCGACTTCGTTCGCCGCGTGGCAGATCAGCGGCATATAGCCGAGCGCGTGGCACGCGGCTTCGACGCCTTGCAGCACTTCGACGGAATAAGGATTCGTCAGGTCCGCGACCAGCATGCCGATCAGACGATTGCGCCCGCGCTTGAGGCCGCGCGCCATCTGGTTCGGCTGATAGTCGAGCCGTTCGATCGCGGCTTCGATGCGCGCGCGCAGTTGCGGCGACAGCACGCTCAACTCGCCGTTCAGATAGCGCGAGATGCTCGTCTTGCCCGTGCCCGCCTCGCGGGCGACGTCGCTGATCGTTGCGCGGCGCGGCGCGCCTGACGGCGGTATGTTCATTGAGGGAGCACGTCGCGGTTGACGATGTTGATCTTTAGCGTGCCGTCGAGCGCGCTGACCAGATTCTCCGCCGCGCAGCGCGCCATCGCGTGGCGCGTCTCGTGCGTCGCCGAGCCGATGTGCGGCAGCGCGACCACGTTCTTCATTTTCAGCAGCGGCGAGTTGGGATCGACGGGTTCCCTGTCGAACACGTCGAGGCCCGCGCCGTGGATCGTGCCCGTCCGCAAGGCTTCGATCAGTGCGTTCTCGTCGACCGTCTGGCCGCGCGATGCGTTGATCAGGATCGCGCTGCGCTTCATCTTGCGCAGTTCGTTCGCGCCGATCATGTGACGCGTTTCCGGCGTCAACGGAACTTGCAGGCAAACGAAGTCGGACGCCGCGAGCAATTCGTCCAGTTCGACGCGGTGGGCGCCGTAGCGCTGTTCGGCCTCCGCGTTCGCGCTGCGGTTCGTGTACAGCACCTTCATATTGAAGCCGAGCGCCGCCCGCCGCGCGACCGCGCCGCCAATCCGCCCAAGACCGACGATGCCGAGCGTCTTGCCCTGCACGTCGACGCCGAACAGTTCGGGGCCAATGCTCGCCTGCCACTCGCCCGCCTTCACCCAGTCGGCCAGTTCGACGACGCGCCGCGCGCTCGCGAGGATCAGCGAGAACACCGTGTCCGCCGTCGATTCCGTCAGCACGTCCGGCGTGTGCGCGAGCACGATGCCGCGTTTCGTCAGGTCGGCGACGTCGAAGTTGTCGTAGCCGACCGAGATCGTCGACAGCGCCTTGAGCTTCGCGGCGCCGTCGAGCATCGACGGCGTGATCTTCACGCTCGCGCCGATCGCGCCGTCGGCATCCTTCAGCGCGGCGACGAACGCGTCGTGCTGCGCGGCGTCCGCCTGCACGACTTCGGCATGCTGCTGGAGATACGCGAGCACATCATCCGGCAGCGGCTTGTACGCGACGATCTTTCGCTTCATCGATTCACTTTCCTTGCAACGGGGTGGCGAGCTTCGGAGTCTGCATCGGCTGCGGCTTGACGGCAAGCGTCAGTATCACGGCAGCGATCAGCGCGACGCTCATGAACACATACGACGCCGAGGGCGAGCCCGTCGCGCCGTTCAGATAACCGACCACATACGAGCCGACGAACGAGCCGAGCGCGCCCATGCTGTTGATCAGCGCCATCGCGCCGCCCGCGACGTTCTTCGGCAGCAGTTCGGGGACGATCGCGAAGAACGGGCCATACGGCGCGTACATCGCGGCGCCCGCGATCACCAGCAGTGCATACGACATCCAGAAGTGCGTCGAGCCGAGCGCATAGGAACCCGCGAAGGCGGCCGCGCCGATCAGCAGAAACGGCCAGACGAATGCGCGCCGGTTGTTGAGTTTATCCGACGCCCACGACGCCGCGAGCATCGCGATCGTTGCGCCGAGATACGGCAGCGCCGACAGCCAACCCGTTTCGACCATACCGAGCGACGAACCGTTTTTCAGAATGGACGGCAGCCACAGCACGAAGCCGTACACGCCGATGCTCCAGCAGAAGTACTGCGCACACAGTTTGATGACGGCGGGCGAGCGGAACGCCTCGCCGTAATTGCGCATCGGCTTGATGGCGGCCTGCTCGGCGCGCAGCGTGTCGGCGAGCTGTTTCTTGTCGGCGTCCGACAGCCACTTCACCTGCTCGGGTTTGTCTTTCACGATGAACCACCAGCAGACGGCCCAAACAATCGCCGGGACGCCTTCCGCGATGAACATGTGGCGCCAGCCGAACGAATGCACCAGATAGCCCGACACGACCGACATCCACAGCACCGTCACCGGGTTGCCGAGAATCAGGAACGTGTTGGCGCGCGAGCGTTCGCGCTTGGTGAACCAGTTGCTGATGAAGATCAGCATCGCGGGCATCACGGCCGCCTCGACGACGCCGAGCACGAAGCGGATCACCATCAGCGACGGAATGTTGCTGACGACGCCCGTCAGTGCCGCGCAGCCGCCCCACAGCACCAGGCTCCAGAACACGAGCTTCTTGACGCTCTTGCGTTCCGCGTAAATCGCGCCGGGAATCTGGAAGAAGAAGTAGCCGAGAAAGAACAGCGCGCCGATCAGCGACGACAATCCCTTGCTGATACCGAGATCCTGATTGATGCCTGCGGCGGCGGCGAAACCGTAGTTCGCGCGGTCGAGATAAGCGAGGCTGTACGTGATGAAGACGATCGGCATGATCGTCCACCAACGTCGAATCGCGAGTGATGAGGACATGAATGTCTCCTGTGACTGGCTGAGGCGGTCGGTTGGCGTGCTGTTGAGCCGCGTGTTGCTCGTCGGAGCGTTTGCGCGGCCGGGCATCTTGTTGTCGTGTCGTGCTGCTGAATGGTGAAACTGTTGAAACGTCAGGCGGCGAGCGGGTCGGCGCTTTCGAGTGCATCGAGTTCGGTGCGCGTCGGCAGGCCTTCCGAATCGCCGATCACCTGAATCGCGAGCGCGCCGATGCGGTTGCCGCGCGCCACCGCCTGCGGTAGCGTGCGGCCTTCGAGCAATGCGCTCACCACGCCGACGGCGAAGCCATCGCCCGCGCCGACGGTATCGACTACTTTCTCGACGCGCTGCGCTTCGACGATGCCCGAATCGGTCGCCGTGCGGAAATACGCGCCTTGCGCACCGAGCTTCACCACGACGCCCTTCGCGCCGCGGTCCAGATAAAACTGCGCAATGTCTTCCGCTTTCGTGTAACCCGTCAGAATCTCGCCCTCGCCGATGCCGGGCAGCACCCAGTCGGCGAACGTCGCGACTTCGTTCAGCGCGGCCGCCATCGCTTCACGCGACGGCCACAGTGTCGGGCGCAGGTTCGGATCGAACGAGATCGTCTTGCCGGCCTGTCGCATTTCGCGCGCCAGATGGAACGCAAGCTCGCGCGAACTGGCCGAAATCGCGGGCGCGACGCCCGTCAGATGCAGATGGCGCGCGGGCAGCACGTAGCCTGGCACGTAGTCGTCGAGCGACAGGTGGCTGGCGGCCGAACCCTTGCGGAAATATTCGACGGCGGGATCGCTGCCGTCGTCGTTCTTCGACTTCAGCTGGAAGCCCGTCGGATAGCGCGCATCGGTCGTCACGCAACGCCCGTCGATGCCTTCCTTCGTCAGCGTATCGCGCACGTACTGACCGAATGAGTCGTCGCCGACGCGGCTCATGTAGCCCACCTTGAAGCCAAGGCGCGACAGGCCGATCGCCACATTGAGATCGGCGCCTGCGATGCGCTTCGTGAACTGGCCGACGCCCGCGAGCGCGCCCGTTTCGGCTGCGACGAACATCGCCATCGCTTCGCCGTAGGTGATGACATCGAGTGTCGGATGCATGGCTTCTCCTGATGATTCGCTGCGCGTTCGCGCTGTCTTACATCGACGCGAGCTGCGCGACGTGGTGCGACGCGTCCTCGGCGATGCGCGCCGCGTCGAAGGGAAATTCGATGCCGCGCGGCACGTTGCGCGGCAGGAGCGGCAGCACGGCCGCGAAAACGGGATCGTCGGCGGCGGGCGCGACGGCAAAACGGCGCGCGCCTTCGCCCGCCACCGCCTTGCAGTGGATGTACTCGACGTGGTCCGCAAGCTTGTGCGCCGCCTCGACGGGATCGACGCCGGGCCATTGCCAGTTGCCGATGTCGAAGGTCATGCCGATCAGCTTGTGACGGCCTTCCTTCGCGAGCGCGTTGAACAGCCCGTCGAACTGCGCGAGCGAGCCGCCGCGCTCCAGTTGCCCGTTTTCGACCACGAGCCGCGCCGCGATGCCCTTCGTGCACCTGGCGATCGCGTCGCCGTGCGCGCGTCCCGCGAAACCGCCCAATTGCAGCTTGACGAAGCGCGCGCCGAGCGCCGTCGCTTCGATCAGCGCCTCGCGCAGCGTGGCTTCGTTGAGCGCGCCGTCGTGCGCGTAAAGCTCGGCGGGCGTCGAGTACACCGACCACAGGCCTTTCGCCGCAATCGACTTGCCCAGCGCCGACAGTGCCTCCGCCGACGCTTCCGCTTCCAGCGCAAACAGCTCGCGCCGCACTTCGAAACCAGCCGCGCCCGCTTGCGCCGCTGTCTTCAGCCACGCGTGATGACCGTCCTCGCGGATCGCACCGGCCCCAAACGCACTCGCGACGATAACTACTTCCGGCATGCCGTCCACCTTGCTTTATTGCTGAAAAACGACCTTTGGAATCGGTTCCAAAGATGGATATCAAAAAAGCGCCTTGGCGCTAGCTGCGAATACTGCCGCGCGTCGGCGCCTCACGCCATAGTGGTTATCCCCTAACGGCCGGAGGCCCCCGTCGCAGGCCGCGCATCGCCGTTCAGGCACAGTTCGAGAAAGCGTCCGACGAGGCGCGACGGTGCGCTCGCGTGCGGCACGAGGATCGAAAACTGCCGCGTGAGTGGCTCGGGGCCAAGCGGCAGGCGGCACAGCGCCTCGTTCTCGTGGCGCATCGACATCGCTGACACGAAGCCGACGCCCATCCCGGCGCGCACTGCCTCCTTCACGCCTTCAACGCCCGCGATTGCCAGTGCGACGCGCATCGGCACGCCTGCGCGCGCGAACGCGCGCTCGATCAGTTGCCGCACGCCGGAGCCTTCTTCCCGTAGCACGAGCGCGTGCTCGCTCAGTCCGGCGAGCGTGACGGCCTGCAAGCCCGCAGCCGCAAGCGGATGCGAGCGCGGCATGATCGCGACGATCTCGTCCTCGTGCCACGGATGCACAGCCGTATCCGGCGGCAGATCACTGCCGACCTGCCCTTCGACCAGCGCGATATCGAACGACGCCAGCGCGCCGACGATATCCGCTGTGTTGCCGTCGTCGGTATGCACGGTCACGTCGGGATGGCGGCGCTGAAAGGCGGCGATCAGATACGGCAGCAGATAGCTGGCGGGCGTCGTGCTCGCGCCGATACGCAGCGTGCCCTGCTCCATGCCGCGCAGCGCATCGCGATACGCGTACGCCTGGCGGAACGTGTCGCGCAGCCGCGTGGCGTAGCTGGCCAGTTGCTCGCCGGCGGGCGTCAGCCGCACGCCGCGGCCGTCGCGTAAATAGAGCGGCTCGCCGAACTCGTCCTGCAGCTGCCGCAACTGGCCGGACACGGCGGGCTGCGACAGATGCAGCGCCAGCGCGGCACGGCTGATGTTGCGGTGCTCGGCGACGGCGGCGAACGTTATAAGCTGATCCGGGGTCATGGCGATAAAGTATCAGATTGGCCGATATATTTCATCCCAAATCACGATTTCTCATATCGATATATCTAAATTAGGATTAGCCCATCGAATCAACCAACCTTTACCGAAGAGGTTGAAGCCCATGTCCACCGCTCACACCGCTCACACCGCTCACACCCACGCCGTTCCCGCCGCGTCATCGACACGCGGCCAGATCAACGGCATTCTGTTCGTCGCGCTGTTCGCCGCCGCCGTCACCCGCATCGCTGCCATTCCGTCGATTGCCAATCTGGGCATCAGCCCGCTGATCGTCGGCATCGTCGGCGGGATGATCTACGGCAACGCGCTCAAGGACGGCATGCCCGAGAGCTGGGCCGCCGGCGTCAATTTCTCGGCCCGCAAGCTGCTGCGCATCGCCGTCGCGTTCTTCGGGCTGCGCGTGAGCATTCAGGAAATCGCGCAAGTCGGCCTGCCGGGTCTCGCCGAATCGCTGCTGATCGTGGTCAGCACGCTCGTGATCGGCACGTGGGCGGGCATGAAGCTGATGAAGCTCGACCGCGACAGCGCGCTGCTGACGGCAGCGGGCAGCGCGATCTGCGGCGCGGCCGCCGTGCTCGCGTTCGAATCCACCTTGCAATCGAAGCCGCACAAGAGCGCGATGGCCGTCGGCAGCGTGGTGCTGTTCGGCACGCTGTCGATGTTCCTCTACCCCGCGCTGCTGCGCGCCGGGATCATCCATCTGGACACGACAGGCGTGGGCCTGTTCTTCGGCGGCACAATTCACGAAGTCGCGCAGGTGGTCGGTGCTGCGAGCAACGTGAGCCCGGAAGCGACGCATATCGCCACCATCGTCAAGATGACCCGCGTGATGCTGCTGGTGCCCGTGCTGCTGATCGTCGGTATGTGGGTGAACCGCTCGGCGCGTGGCGCCGCTTCGAAAGATGGCGCACATGCGCCGCGCAAGCTCGCCGTGCCCTGGTTCGCACTTGGCTTTCTCGCCTGTGTCGCCGTGAACTCGCTGCATATCCTGCCCGAAGCCGCGACCAGCACGGTCAATATGCTCGACACCTTCGCGCTGACGATGGCCATGACGGCGCTCGGCATCGAAACGCGCCTTTCGCAGATCCGCGACGCCGGTCCCCGTGCGCTGACGACGGGCCTGATCCTCTACGTGTGGCTCTTCGCAGGCGGTCTCGGTATCACGTGGCTCGTCCAGCATCTGCTCGGCTAAGCCGGCATCTCTCCCGAACAAGCCCCGCCGCGTGCGGGGCTTTTGTGCTTTTCGGGCTGCATCGTCACGATCGCGCCGGCGCGCTTTTTTGCTGTGTGACAAGCACGCCAACTGCAAGCATCGCGCGGCATACTTCTAGCTCTCTTCCGTGTGCGAACGTGACGCGATCCCGCGCCGCCGACAATCGAATGAGGACCGACCGATGACTTATCAGCTCTATTACTGGGATGGATTGCAGGGCCGTGGCGAATTCGTGCGGCTGGCGCTCGAAGAAGCGCGCGCGGACTATGTCGAAGTGGCGCGCGGCGACGAACAGGACGGGCTCGGCACGGGCGCGATGATCGACGTGATGGACAGCCGGTCGGAAGCGTATCTGCCGTACGCGCCGCCCTTCCTGCAGCACGGCGACCTGATCATTTCGCAGACGGCGAACATCCTGTTCTACCTCGGGCCGAAGTTGAATCTCGCACCGAAGGTCGAGAGCCTCTGCTATGTCGCGAACGGTCTGCAGCTGACCATCGCCGACATGGTCACGGAAGCGCACGATACGCATCATCCGCTCGCGTCGGGCATGTATTACGAGGAGCAGAAAGAGGCCGCCAAAATCCGCGCGACGGATTTCATCGACAACCGGATTCCGAAGTTCATGGGCTATTTCGAACGCGTGCTGAAGCAGAACCCCGCCGGCGACCAACATATGGTGGGCGACACGCTCACCTATGTCGATCTGTCGATGTTCCAGCTGATCGACGGTCTGCATTACGCCTTTCCACGCGCGATGAAGCATTTCGGCGAGCGTCATCCGCGCCTTGCCAGGCTGCATGACGCGGTGCTCAAGCGCCCGAATATCGCCGCCTATCTCGACTCGGAACGGCGTCTGCCGTACAACGAAACCTGCGTCTTCCGGCACTACCCCGAACTCGACAAGGACGTGCGCTGAGATGAACTGACATCGTTCCTTCGCCACGTTGCGGCGCGCATGCCAGCTGGCGCGCCCCTCTTCAACCTGTCGTCGCGCAATGCCGATAACATGCGAAGGCTTGCGCGCCACCCATACCAACCCTAAACGCCCGCTCCTGCCGTGCTTTCATTCCTGCTGAGACTGCGCACCCGCGCTGCCCATCTCTTCCGTCTGTCGGACGCGCACACGATGCTGGTGTGGTCGGTGATCGTCGGCATCGTCGGCGCCTTCGCGACGATCGCCTTCCGCGAAGGCATCGCGCTGATGCAGCGCGCTTTCACGGGACAA
Source organism: Paraburkholderia sp. PGU19 (assembly GCF_013426915.1). Classification (GTDB taxonomy): domain Bacteria; phylum Pseudomonadota; class Gammaproteobacteria; order Burkholderiales; family Burkholderiaceae; genus Paraburkholderia. The sequence continues at coordinate 1,741,334 of NZ_AP023179.1, read as the reverse complement.
GATGGCAGTCTCGTCGAAATGGCGCGGCGTCTGCCCATTGCGATGCGTATCGCGTTGCCCGCGCTGGGCGGGCTGGCCGCGGGCGTGCTGCTGGTCATCGCGCAGCGCGGCGCCGACAAGAAACAGCATACGGATTACATGGAAGCCGTTGTGATCGGCGACGGCGTCGTCCCCGTGCGACTCAGCCTGTGGCGCAGCGCGTCGTCGCTATTCACGATTTCGAGCGGTGGCTCGATCGGCCGTGAAGGCCCGATGGTGCAGCTTGCCGCGCTGTGTGCATCGCTGATCGGGCGCGTCGTGCATTTCGATCCGCCGCGTCTGAAGCTGCTCGTGGCGTGCGGCGCGGCGGCGGGCATCACGTCCGCGTACAGCGCGCCCATCGCGGGTGCGTTCTTCGTCACCGAACTCGTGCTCGGCTCGATCGCGATGGAAAGTTTCGGGCCCGTCGTGGTGGCGTCGGTGGTCTCGAACATCCTGATGCGCGAGTTCGCCGGTTACAAGCCGCCTTACGAGATGCCTGTATTCCCGCCCATCGCGGGGCTCGAAGTACTGCTGTTCGTCGCGCTCGGCCTGCTGTGCGGCGCGGCGGCGCCGCAGTTCCTGCGGCTGATGGACACCAGCAAGGCCGGCTTCCGGCGTCTGCCGATCCCTTTGCCCGTGCGGCTTGCGCTCGGCGGCCTGATCGTCGGCATTCTGTCCGTATGGACGCCCGAGGTATGGGGCAACGGCTATAGCGTCGTCAACTCGATCCTGCATTCGCCGTGGACCTGGTCCGCGCTCGTCGTCGTGCTGGTATTCAAGCTGATTGCGACGGCGGCGACGGTCGGCTCGGGCGCCGTCGGCGGCATCTTCACGCCGACGCTCTTCTTCGGCGCGGTGCTCGGCTCGCTGTTCGGGCTCGGCATGAACGCGCTGTGGCCGCACGGGACGTCCGCGCCGTTCGCTTACGCGATGGTCGGCATGGGCGCATTCCTGGCGGGCGCGACCCAGGCGCCGCTGATGGCGATCCTGATGATCTTCGAAATGACGTTGAGCTATCAGGTCGTGCTGCCGTTGATGGTGTCGTGCGTGGTCGCGTACTTCGCGGCGCGCGCGATCGGCAAGACGTCGATGTACGAGGTCACGCTGCACCGCAACCGCGAGGAGCAGGAGCGCATGCGGCTGCGCGCGACGCAGATGCGCGAGCTGATCCGCCCGCCGCAAACCGTTGTGCAACCGAATGCGACCGTGCAGGACATGACGCGCGTGTTCCTCGAATACCCCGTCAAGTATTTGTACGTGACGGACGACAGAGACTGCTTTCTCGGCGTGGTCGCGCTGAAGGACATCACGTCCGATCTGCTCGACAAGCGCGACACGTCGACGAAAACGGCGGCCGATTATCTGCAGCCGCATTTCGACGTGCTCACGCCCGACATGCCGATCGGCGTCGCGCTCCAGCACTTCATGGCGTTCCAGGGTGAACGGCTGCCTGTAGTGGAAAGCGCTACGCGGCCGACGCTCGCAGGCGTGGTCTACAAGACGTCGTTGCTCGATGCGTACTTCCGGATGAACCCGCGCTAGCCTTCTTCGCTTTTGTGGCACGCGTCAGGCGCATGGCAAAGCGCGTCAAGTTCCCTACAATGGATTGACCATGAACGAGCCGCAAGCCGCATCCCGCGATGTACGGCGCTGAGCAACGCCGACGGAGATGCCTGCTCTGCGAGCGGGAGCGAAGATGAGCAAACCGTCCATCGATGCCGTGCGCCGCGACCAGGCCGGCTGGATCTTCGTGCATGTCGAAGGCGAGCCGTACGACCGGGGCGAGCAGCACGGCACATTGCTCGCCGCCGAAATCCAGAACGCGATCCGCACCGCCCGCTATCTCGCGAAATGGGACACGGGCGAGGAATTCGATACGTTCGTCAATGCCGCCGTCGAGCAGTTCGCGCCACGCATCGACAGCGAATCGGCAGACGAGATCCAGGGCATCGCCGATGGCGCAAAGCTCACGTTCGCTGAAGTGCTCGCATGGAACGGTTACATGGATTTGCTGCAAAGCTGGTGGCCACAGCACGCCGCGCAGCAGAAGCCGCAACTCGGCCTGAAGCCGTGGCGCGGCCGGCGCGGACATCACTGCAGCGCGTTCATCGCGACGGGCAGCGCGACGCGCGACGGCCGCATCGTGATGGCGCACAACTCGTGGGACCGTTACGCCGCGGGCGACGCGTTCAACGTCGTGTTCGACATCGTGCCCTCAGCGGGCAACCGGATTCTGATGCAGGGGCTGCCCGGCTGCATTTCGAGCCTGACGGATTTCTGGGTGACGTCGGCGGGCCTGATGGTGACCGAGACCACGATTTCGAATTTCGCGGGTTACAACGCGTCGGGCGCGCCGGAGTTCTACCGCTCGCGGCACGCAACGCAATACGCGAACAGCATCGGCGAATGGTGCGAGATGTTCGCGCTCGCGAACAACGGTGGTTACGCGAACAGCTGGCTGCTCGGCGACGCGAAAACGGGCGAGATCGCGCGCTATGAACTCGGCCTGCACTACTCCGGTTTCGAAAGCACGAAGGACGGCTTCTACAGCGGCTACAACACCGCCACCGATCTGAAAATCCGCAATCAGGAATGCACGGGCGAAGGCGAGGACTACACCGACGTGCGCAGGAACGGCGCGCGGCGGCTGCGCTTCATGCAACTGGAAGAGACGCATCACGGCAGGATCGACGCCGAGCTGGCGAAGGAAATGATCGCCGACCATCACGACGTCTATCTCGATCGCCCGGACAATCCGTGCTCGCGGACGATCTGCGGACACCTGGAACTGGACGACCAGCGCTTCGGCAGCTCCGATCACGGTCCGTTCAATCCGTGGGGCGCGAACGACGGCAAGGTGGTCGACAGCGATATGGCGCGCGACATGGCATTCTTCGCGCGTTGGGGCCATCCGTGCGGGCGGCCGTTCGACGCGCAGGCGTTCATGAAGCGCCATCCGCAGTGGAACTGGCTGAACGGCTACATGCGCGACCGGCCTTCGTGGCCGTGGACGCGCTTCGACGTGATGCGCTGAAGGCCGCTCGCAGCGCGGCAGGACGCTCGCGAACATCGTGGCTCGTGCCGGGTTAACGCCACCCGCTTTCTACATACGGGATGCGCGGCGCATCGCGCGGGTCCGCCTCTGTGCTGGCTCTGGCGCGCCCACCCGACACGAAACCGCCTCAAACCTCCATCAACGGAAGCCGATTTCCGTCCTTCCCGCCGCCTCATCAGCGCTTGTAAAAATAACTGGCGTAATATGAGGGGGACGCGCGGTGCTCGCAGACGGCGACCGCGTGGGGCGGGCGCCAATACGCTGTTGTCGCAATGGCATACCGCTTGCATGCAGTTCCTGCGCTGCCAGGCATAAGGAGGTCGAGCGATGAAAACCTCGACGCTGTTGATCATGGTGACGTTGTCGGCTTCGTGTTTCGCCGCGCCGGTGCATACGGCGACGGACGGCACGATCGACACGGCCGCCGCCCGCGCCAACGCTGCCCCCGTCGCGCCCGCCGCGCCGGACGTCGCGGCCCAGACCGATATCCGGCCCGAGCGATGGGAGCACATCGCACTGCCTAAGTCGCGGCATCTGGACCGAGGCTTCGTTGCACAGGACGAACATTTGCAGACATGACGGCGCGAGATACGTCGACCTTGGCTTCGATCACGATCCGATCAGCGGATCGTGCCGCTCGCGCTTGCCACTTTCAAAAAATAATGGAGCGCGAGTATGACGGAATCGGCTATTCCGGGTGAATCGATTGACCTGCAGATCGCAGATATCCTGAGCGGCGTCACCTACCCGCTCAACAAGGACGCGCTCGTCGATGCCGCGCGCGAAGCCGGCGCCAGCAACGAAGTGCTGTCGATGCTCGATGGCCTGCCCGAGCAGGATTACGCGGATATCGATTCTGTGACGAAGCTGATCGGCAGCAATTTCGGGCCGGGCCTTGGCATCTGACGGCGAAGCTATGCAGGACCCTGGCTCGACGGCCGTGCCGGCAACCCAGCCGCCTTCCGACACTGCGCAGCGCAATCACGACTGGATCCGGCGCGCGCCTGCGCAGGACGGCGTCGAGCGCATCGAGGCATTTTTCCAGCACAACGGCTACGCGTTGCACCGGCACGATACTTACGCAATCGGTTGCACGCTGGCGGGCGTGCAGAGCTTTCATTACCGGCGCAGCGTGCGCAACAGCCTGCCCGGCGGCACGATGGTGCTGCACCCCGACGAAACGCACGACGGTCAGGCCGGCACCGACGAAGGCTTCCGCTACCGGATGATTTATATCGAGCCCGCGCTGTTCCAGGCGGCGCTGGGCGGCAAGCCGCTGCCGTTCATCGAAGGCGGGCTGTCGGACGATCCGCGTCTGGCTGCCGCGACGCAGGCGCTGCTGCAAGGCATCGACCGCGCAATGGACCCGCTCGAACAGGACGACGCGCTCTTCGATCTCGCGCATGCGCTCGACGCCGTGTCCGGCGCGCGGCCACTGCGCGCTTCCGCCGACTTCCGCGCGGCGCAACTGGCGCGCGATTACCTGCATGGCGCGCTCGAACGCCCCGTCACGCTCGACGAACTGGCCGCTGCAAGCGGGCGCGACCGCTGGAGCCTGTCGCGCGATTTCCGGGCGTTCTTCGGCACCAGCCCGCATCGCTATCTGACGATGCGGCGTCTCAATGCCGCGCGTCAATCGATGCTGGGCGGCGTGGCGCTCGTCGATGCTGCCGCTGCCGCGGGCTTTGCGGATCAGAGCCATATGACGCGGCACTTCGTGTCCGCGTATGGTGTGACGCCGTCGCGCTGGTTACGGATGATCAACGCGCAAAACCGCTGAGGACACCGGGCGCGTGCACGAACGTTCAAGACGGCCGCGCGGTCGCGTCTCTACACTCGATGGCATCGACTTTCAACACAAGGAAACACGATGTCCTCCGCCTATCTCCCCATCAATTTCGCCGACAAGCTGAGCCTGATCCACGACCAGTGGCAAGCGCGCGTGGTCGCCGAGATGAACGACTACCAGTTCAAGCTCGTGAAGATCGAAGGCGATTTCATCTGGCACGATCATGCCGAGACGGATGAGACGTTCATCGTGCTCGAAGGCGAGCTGCGCATCGACTTTCGCGACGGCGCGGTGAAGCTGTCAGCGGGCGACATGTTCGTCGTGCCGAAGGGCAAGGAACACAAGCCCTACGCAGAGAAAGAAGTGAAACTGCTGTTGATCGAGCCGCGCGGCGTGAAGAACATGGGAAGCGAAACCAGCGAGCGCACAGCCGCCAACGACGTCTGGATCTGAGCGGGCCGCGCCCTATTCCATCGTCCTGCCGAACACGACGCGCGCGAAGAAATTGCCGAGCACTTCTTCCGCGCGCTCGCCCGAAAAACGTTGAGGATCGACGGTAAAGAAAAACTGCATGCCGTCGCACAAACCCATCAGACCAAGCGCCAGCGTCTCGGCCGGTAACGGCAGCGGCGTGCCGACGCGCACCGAAAACTCCGTGATGTACACCGTGAGCTGCTCGAGCTTTTCATGCATGAACGCATTGAAACGCACGCGGAATCGCACATCGCGCGCGGCCAGCAACTTCGCTTCGACCCATAGCAGAAAGCACTTGTTCTCGCTTGGCATGCGGCTGTAGTAGCGCAGCACGCTCGCTTCCATATCTTCGCGCGTCGCGTTCTCTTCGAAGATGTTCTGCAGATCGGCCTGCATCGACTCGTGATCGCGCCGCAACAACTCCAGGAACAGTTCGGGCTTGCTGCGGAAGTTCGAATAGAACGCGCCGCGCGTGTAACCCGCCGCCTCCGCGATGTCTTCGACGCTCGCCGCGACGAATCCCTTCTTCATGAAAATGGCCTGCGCAGCATCGAGCAGACGCAGGCGCGTCTGGTCTTTGCTCTGTTCGCGTGTGAGTCGTTTGCGTTTCATATTTAACAGTCTAGCATCGTTCCCCAACAAGATTCAGTTTTGCATTCAGATACATGAGTGTATTAGAATGCAATTCACCATCTGAAGCAATGAGCCGCGTTGCGACGCGAAACGAAATGCTCGCGGCCCGCTTCGCTGCACGCCGTCGGTAGCCTCTGGCTTGCCGTATCCGTTTGCATCTCAGCCTGGGGGCATCGTGAATCGTTCCCGTCGTGGCGCGCCATCCATCGCGCGCAAGCAGTCCCGCCTGTCCGCCTCTGCTCCGTTGTTTCGCCATACCTCGCTCGGCGTGCTCGTCCTCGTGGGCGCGCTGACACTCGCTGCGTGTCACAACAAGGAAGCCGCTGCACCCGCGCCACGGCCCGTCGTCGCCGTCGCCGTGCATGCCGACGGCCTGCCGCTCGCCGCGTCGCTGCCGGGCGAAGTGCAGGCGCGCTATTCGACGCCGCTGTCGTTCCGTATCGCCGGCAAGATCATCGAGCGGCGCGTGCGGCTGGGTGACGTCGTGCAGAACGGCCAGGTCGTCGCGCGGCTCGATCCCGCCGACGCGCAGAAGAACGCCGCCAGCGCCGCCGCGCAACTCGAAGCCGCGCAGCACCGGCTCGTCTATGCGAAGCAGCAGCTCGACCGGGACCGCGCGCAGGCGCACGAGAACCTGATCGCGCAGACGCAGCTGGAGCAGACGGAAGACGCGTATGCGTCGGCCGCCGCGCAACGCGATCAGGCGCAGCAACAGGCCGCGCTGGCCAAAGACCAGCTTCAGTACACAACCCTCACCGCCGATCACGCGGGCGTCATCACGGCCGAACAGGCGGATACGGGGCAGAACGTGTCGGCGGGACAGGCCGTCTACAACCTCGCGTGGTCGGGCGATGTGGACGTGGTCTGCGACGTGCCCGAAGGCGCGCTCGCATCGCTGCGCGTCGGCCAGATGGCAAGCGTCAAGCTCGGCGCGCTGCCCGGCCGCACGTTCAATGCGCGCGTGCGCGAACTGTCGCCCGCCGCCGATCCGCAAAGCCGCACCTATCGCGCGAAGCTCACGCTCGACCAACCGGGCCCCGACGTACGCCTCGGCATGACAGCCGACATCGACTTCACGCACGACAACGCCGCTGCGCATGCAAGCCTGTACACATTGCCCGCCACGGCGCTCTTTCACGACGGCACGCAACCCGCTGTCTGGATCGTGAAAGGCGGCAGCGATCAACTCGAACTGCGTCGCGTGCAGGTCGCGCATTACGCCGAACGGACCGTCGCGATCTCGCAAGGGCTGAACGAAGGCGAGCGTGTCATATGGCAAGGCGTGCATACGGTCACCGCGGGCGAGAAAGTCCGCGTCGTGCCGCCGTTGCATCCCGAGGATTTCGCGTCATGAGCGCAGTACACGACGAAGAAGGACGCTTCAACCTGTCCGCCTGGGCGCTGCGTCATCAGGCGCTGGTGGTGTTTCTGATCACGCTGGCGACGGCGTTCGGCATCCTCGCCTATACGAAGCTCGCGCAATCCGAAGACCCGCCGTTCACGTTCCGCGTAATGGTGATCCGCACCTTCTGGCCCGGCGCGACCGCGCGCCAGGTGCAGGAAGAAGTCACCGACCGTATCGGCCGCAAGTTGCAGGAAACGCCCGCCATCGATTTTCTGCGCAGCTACTCGCGCCCCGGCGAATCGCTGATCTTCTTCACGATGAAGGACTCGGCACCCGTCAAGGACGTGCCGGAAACCTGGTATCAGGTGCGCAAGAAGGTCGGTGATATCGCGCAGACGCTACCGCAAGGCATTCGGGGGCCGTTCTTCAACGACGAGTTCGGCGACGTCTACACGAACATCTACACACTCGAAGGCGACGGCTTTTCTTCAGCGCAATTGCACGACTACGCAGACGAATTGCGCACGGTGCTGTTGCGCGTACCGGGCGTCGGCAAGGTCGACTATTTCGGCGATCCCGACCAGCACATCTATGTCGAGATTACGAATACGCAGCTGACGCGCCTGGGCATTTCGCCGAATCAACTCGCACAGGCGATCAACTCGCAGAACAGTGTCTCGCCGTCCGGCACGCTGACGACCTATGACGACCGCGTGTTCGTGCGTCCCACAGGACAATTCAAAGACCTGAACGCGCTCGCCGACACGCTGATCCGCATCAACGGCCGCTCGTTCCGGCTCGGCGATATCGCGACCATCAAACGCGGCTACGACGATCCGCCCGTCACGCAGATGCGTTTCCAGGGCAAGCCCGTGCTTGGCATCGGTGTGACGATGCAGACGGGCGGTGACGTGATCCAGCTCGGCAAGTCGCTCGACGAGAGGATGAAGGAGTTGCAGGCGCATCTGCCCGCGGGGCTGAAGCTGGTCGAAGTATCGAGCATGCCGCACGCGGTCGCGCGTTCCGTCGACGACTTCCTCGAAGCTGTCGCGGAAGCGGTGGCGATCGTGCTGGTGGTGAGTCTCGTGTCGCTCGGCGTGCGCACGGGGATGGTGGTCGTGATCTCGATTCCCGTCGTGCTCGCCGTCACGGCGCTGTGCATGTACCTGTTCGATATCGGGCTGCACAAGGTGTCGCTGGGTACGCTGGTGCTCGCGCTCGGTCTGCTCGTCGACGACGCGATCATCGCCGTCGAAATGATGGCCGTGAAACTCGAACAGGGCTGGAACCGCACACGCGCCGCCGCTTACGCCTATACGAGCACGGCGTTCCCGATGCTGACGGGCACGCTCGTCACCGTGTCCGGCTTTCTGCCCATCGCGCTCGCCAAGTCGAGCACGGGCGAATACACGCGCTCGATTTTCGAAGTGTCGGCGATTGCGCTGATCGCGTCGTGGCTCGCGGCCGTCGTGCTGATTCCGATGCTCGGCTATCACCTGTTGCCCGAGCGCAAACGGCAGGCGCACGAACCCGAGGATCACGAGCACGACATCTATGAAACGCGTTTCTATCGGCGTTTGACGGGCTGGATCACGTGGTGCATCGAGCGGCGTTTCGTCGTGCTCGCGATTACCGTGATTCTGTTCGTCGTGTCGCTAGCGGGATTTGCGCTCGTGCCACAGCAGTTCTTCCCGAGTTCCGACCGGCCCGAACTGCTCGTCGATGTGCGACTGCTCGAAGGCGCCTCGTTCCAGGCGACCTTGCGCCAGGCGCAGCGCATCGAAAAAGCCCTTGAAGGCCGGCCCGAAATCGATCATTCGGTGAACTTCGTCGGCTCGGGCGCACCGCGTTTCTATCTCCCCCTCGACCAGCAATTGCAGCAGCCGAACTTCGCGCAGTTCGTGATCACCGCGAAGTCCGTCGAAGATCGCGAGAAGCTCGCGCGTTGGCTCGAACCGAAACTGCGCAGCGACTTCCCTGCGATCCGCACGCGTCTGTCGCGCCTCGAAAACGGGCCGCCTGTCGGTTATCCCGTGCAGTTCCGCGTGAGCGGCGACGACATCGCCACGGTGCGCTCGATTGCCGAAAAAGTGGCCGCGACGATGCGCGGGAATCCGGGCACGGCGAACGTGCAGTTCGACTGGGACGAGCCCGCCGAGCGCTCGGTGCGCTTTGAGGTCGACCAGAAGAAGGCGCGAGAACTGGGCGTGACGTCAGCGGACGTATCGAGCTTTCTGGCGATGACGCTGTCGGGCTACACGGTCACGCAGTACCGCGAGCGCGACAAACTGATCAGCGTCGATCTGCGCGCGCCGAAGAACGAGCGCGTCGACCCGTCGCAACTGCTGACGCTCGCGATGCCCACACCCAACGGCTCAGTGCCGCTCGGCGCGCTCGGGCGCATGCGCGACGACCTCGAATACGGCGTGATCTGGGAACGCGACCGCCAACCGACGATCACCGTGCAGTCCGACGTGCGCGGCAACGCGCAAGGTATCGACGTCACGCATGCCGTCGACAAACAGCTCGCGCAGATTCGTTCGACGCTGCCTGTGGGCTACCGGATCGAGATCGGCGGCTCGGTCGAGGAAAGCGCGAAGGGACAGACGTCGATCAATGCGCAGATGCCGATCATGATCATCGCCGTGCTGGTGTTGCTGATGATCCAGTTGCAGAGCTTCGCGCGCGTGCTGATGGTCGTGTTGACTGCGCCGCTCGGCCTGATCGGCGTGGTCGCGACCTTGCTGCTGTTCGGCAAGCCGTTCGGCTTCGTCGCGATGCTCGGCGTGATTGCGATGTTCGGCATCATCATGCGCAACTCGGTGATTCTCGTCGATCAGATCGAACAGGATATCGCGCAGGGGCACAAGCGCTTCGATGCGATCGTCGGCGCGACGGTGCGGCGTTTCCGGCCCATCACATTGACGGCGGCGGCCGCCGTGCTCGCGCTGATTCCGCTGTTGCGCTCCAACTTCTTCGGCCCGATGGCGACGGCGCTGATGGGCGGCATCACGAGCGCGACGGTGCTCACGCTGTTCTATCTGCCCGCGCTGTATGCCGCGTGGTTCCGCGTGCGCGGCGACGAGCGCGATCCGCGCCCCGCACCGTCCGACCATTCGGGGAACTGACATGAGCCCTGTTTCGATGACCCGTACGTCTTTTGCCGTCGCCGTTTCTTGCGTGATCGCAGCGGCCTGTTCGTTCGGCCCGAACGGCAATCCGCCCGCGATGCCAGAACCCGCGCACTACGGCGCCGATCCGCAACCGGTGCAAACCGTTCCCGCGCAGGGCGTCACGCAGCAGTTCGTGGTTGGCGCGAAGGCGGTGCCGCAATGGTGGCGCACGTTCGAATCGGATCAACTGAACGCGCTCGTCGACGAAGGCCTGCGCAACAGCCCGACGCTCGACGCCGCCGACAAGAGTCTCAAGGCCGCGCGCGAGCAGTTGCGCGCGCAGATCGGCAGCAACATGTTGCCGACCATCGACGCCGGCGGCCAGGCGGCTCGCCAGCGCGCGCTCGCGATTCCCGTGATCGGGCCGAACACGTTTCTGTACAACACGTTCGTCGGGCAGTTGCAGGCGCAGTACACGTTCGACATTTTCGGCGCATCGCGGCTCGCGAATGCGGCGCTGGCGTCGCGTGTGAACGTGCAGGCGTATCAGTTCGATGCGGCGCGGCGCGCGCTTGCTGCGAACATCGTGGCCGCGGCGATTTCGGCGGCGATGCTCGACGCGCAGGTGCAGACCACCGAGCGGCTCGTCGCGCTCTCCAACGACCAGGCAAGCGACACGCAGCGCCGCTACGATCTCGGCGCGGTGTCGCACAGCGATCTGCTGAGCGCGCAGCAGAGCGCGGCGTCGCTTGCCGCGAGTCTGCCGCCGGCGCGCCAGCAGTTGCTGACGACGCGGCATGCGCTTGCCGTGCTGCTGGGACGTACGCCGGACGAGGCGCCACCTGCGCTCGATCTTGCATCACTGCATGTGCCGGAACAGGTGCCCGTCTCCGTGCCATCCGATCTGCTAAAGGCACGCCCCGATATTCAGGCCGCCGATGCGACGCTCAAGGCCGCTGCCGCCGATGTCGGTGTCGCGACTGCGCAGATGTTTCCGAGCTTGACGCTGAGCGCATCGATGGGACAAGGCGGGTTTAGCTGGCCAGTTGCGCTGTCGGGCGCGGGAGCGATCTGGAGCATCGGCGCATCGCTCACGCAGCCGATCTTTCATGGCGGTGCGCTGTTTGCGCAGCGGCGCGCGGCTGTTGCTTCGTATGAAGCTGCGACGTCGCAGTACAAGCAGACCGTGCTGGCCGCGTTCCAGAATGTCGCGGATACGCTCGCCGCGCTCGAGCACGATGCGCAATCGCTCGATGCCGCGAATGTTGCTGCTCGGGCGGCGCAAAGGTCGTTTGAGGAGACGGCGGCGCGGTATCGGCTGGGGGCCGTGCCTGTCACGGCGTCGCGGGCGAGCGAGCAGCAGTATCGCAATGCGCGGCTCGATGAGATTCGGTTTACGGGGGCAAGGCTGAACGATACGGCAGCGTTGTTTCAGGCGATGGGGAATCCTCCGCCGGATGAGGTGGCTTCTTCGGCGCCTGTTGCGCGGTGATGGTGGATTTTGTTGTTATCAACAGTTTTTGTTCACAGGCTTGTTGATATCTTCTGGATAGGTGAGATAAGTCGTTGAGCGTGCATCGAAATATGCTTTTGGTGTGCGGTGGCGTCTGCGATGCGGTGTTTGCTGCGCAAGCGGTTTTGGTTGGTTTGGTTTGCTTCGCGCTGGCATCCGCGATTTGTTATCTAGCTTCACGCGTTGCCCCTGTGCGGGGCGGCACCTACTTTTCTTTGCCGCCGCAAAGAAAAGTAGGCAAAAGAAAGCGGCTAACACCGCCAACATTTCTTCTTGCCTGAGGGCCCCCAAAGGGTCTTACGCTTCACCCGGCAACGACTCTGTTGGCGCGTGTTGCCAACGCTTTGAATAAACGCCTCACCCGCTTCGAATGCATTTGCGCGGGCAAGCGGCTGCGAATGGTATGTGCCGCCCAGGTGGCAAACTGTGTGTAGGTTGTCGCAACATATAGCGTGGCGCTCTTACAGGCAGCCCTTTCAAGGTCTTTGCGCTGCAAACCTGGTAACCTGGCGAGATGTTAAGGAACGACGGGTACGAAGGGATGTTCGACGAGGTGATGAAGCGTTTCGAGCAGCAGGCACCGGTATGCGTGATGGCACGCCTGGCACTGCAGAGAGCCATCGCGCCGCAATGGATCGACGAGGTGTTCGCCGAGCACCGGCAGCGGCAATATCCACGTGAATTGCTGTTCTCGACGGTGGTTGAACTGATGACGCTGGTGTCGCTGGGACTGAGTCCGTCGCTGCACGCTGCAGCGACACAGACGAAGCCCCTGCCGGTGTCGCTGGCCGCGCTCTACGAGAAGGTCAACCGCACCGAACCCGCGATCCTGCGTGCCCTGGTACAGGGCAGCGCACAGCGTCTGGGGCCGGTGCTGGCGGCGTTGCCATGCCAGCCCAGCCTGCCCGGCTGGCGTGTGCGGGTGCTTGATGGCAATCACCTGCCGGCCAGTGAGAAACGGCTGGCGGCGTTGCGCGAGCAGCGTGGCGCGGCGTTGCCGGGGCACGCGCTGGTGGTCTACGAGCCGGATCTGGGTCTGGTCACAGATCTGGTCGCCATCGAGGATGCGCACGCGCAGGAGCGCTCGGCCATGGCCCCGCTGATTGAATGTGCCGGCGCGGGCGAATTGTGGCTGGCTGACCGGAACTTCTGCACCGGGACCATCCTGCAGGGCTGGCATCAGGCACAGGCCTGCTTCATCGTGCGCGAACACGGCCGCAACAGCCCGGCTCTTGCCAGCAGTGGGCCATGGGTGGACGGTGCACGTATCGAGACAGGTCAGGTGCGAGAGCAACGCATTGACCTGAAGGCTGGCTTCGTCTGGCGTCGCATCGAGCTGACGCTGGACAAGCCGACTGATGCAGGCGATACCGTGATTCTGTTGTGGAGCAACCTGCCTGCCGCGGTGGGCGCACACGAGATTGCCCGGCTGTACCGCAAGCGCTGGCGTATCGAGGGCATGTTCCAGCGACTCGAGTCGGTCCTGCACAGCGAGATCCGCACCTTGGGTCATCCACGTGCCGCGCTGCTGGGCTTTACCGTCGCGGTGCTGGCGTACAACGTGCTGGCCACGCTCAAGCGCAGTGTTGAAGCTGCGCATGCTGCCGCCGATGAAACAGGTGCAGCGCCGCCGGACGTCTCGACGTACTACCTCGCCGTGCAGATTCGCAGCCAGTATGAGGGCATGCTCATCGCGCTGCCGCCAAATGAATGGTCGCACTGGAGCGATGCCACGCCCGACGTGATTGCCGGCAAACTGCTCGAGCTGGCCCGCTGCGTCGACCCGATTCAGGTGCGCACACGCACGCGTGGCCCCAAGACCCGCAAACCCGCACCCTATGTCGAAGGTGCGGTAGCCCGCGCCCATCACAGTACCGCTCGCCTGCTTAAACGCGCCAAAGGCGGGACATCTTGATCAAGACCTTGAAAGGGCTGGCTCTTACAGGGTGGAACGCGGGCGCTATCGGTCCGGAGTGAGGCGTGTGGGGTACTACGGCCTACACACAGTTTGCCACCTGGGCGGCCGTGGAATGTCTGGCACGGCATGTGGCGACGCGGGTGTGTGAAGCGGGTGATGCGTCAGATCAGAGCGTTGGCAACAAGCATGAGTCACGTGGTTGCCGTGTGAAGTGTGGGACCGGCTGGGGGCCCTCAGGCAGGAACTAGCGCTGGCGGTGTGAGCCGCTTTCTTTTGCCTACTTTTCTTTGCGGCGGCAAAGAAAAGTAGGTGCCGCCCCGCACAGGGGCGACGCGTGAAGCTAGATAACAAATCGCGGATGCCAGCGCTAAGCAAAGCAAACCAACCAAACCGCCCGCGCACCGCAAACCAAACCCAACCCCAAACCCTTACGGCTTATTCGACTCAAACAAATCCATAATCTGCTTCTTCTCAGTCGAAGTGACATTCGGCGGCGGCGCTGGCGGCGTCATCCCCGCTGGCCCAACCGTGCCGACAGCATCCCCACCACTAGCGAGCGGATTCGCCGAATCCATCCCAATACTCGCGACAAACCCACTCCCCGGCGTCATATCCGCGTAGAACAACTCGCCATCGACGGAAGTGACACCCTGAGGCATCTCAGGCTCAACCTGCGGCACACCACGCAGCGCACGCTGCATATACTCGACCCAGATCGGCAACGCCAGTTGCGCACCAAATTCGCGGCTACCGAGCGACTTCGGCTGGTCATAACCCATCCACGCAACCGCCACGAGCGACTGCTGATAGCCGGCGAACCAGCCGTCCTTCGCATCGTTTGTCGTACCCGTCTTGCCTTGCAGGTCGTTACGATGCAGCACGTTCGTGCCCGCGCCCGTGCCCGCCGTCGCCACCGAATGCAGCAGGCTGTTCATGATGTACGCGTTGCGCGGCTCCAGCGTGCGCGGTGCATCCTTGCCCGCCGTCAGCGGCTGCGCACGTGACAGCGGCTGGCCGTGCGCGTCGTCGACTTCCCCAATCAGATACGGATTGATCCGATAGCCGCCGTTCGCGAACACGCTATACGCACCCGCCGATTGCAGCGGCGTCACCAGACCAGCGCCAAGCGCCATGGGCAGATACGGCGGCGTCTTGTCGGCATCGAAGCCGAAGCGCTGCGTGACGAAATCCTGCGCGTACTTCGTGCCGATATACGACAGGATGCGGATCGACACGAGGTTCTTCGACTTCTGCAGCGCGAGACGCATCGGCATCGGACCATCCGGCTGATCGTCGTCCTTCGGCTCCCACGCGTCGCCGCCCGGCGCGCTCGGCGGGAAGTACAGCGGCGCATCGTTGATGATCGTCGCCGGTCCGAGGCCCTTGTCGAGCGCCGCCGAATAGATGAACGGCTTGAAGCTCGAACCCGGCTGACGCCATGCCTGCGTCACGTGGTTGAACTTGTTCTTGTTGAAGTCGAAGCCGCCGACCAGCGCGCGGATCGCACCGTCCTGCGGCGTCATCGACACCAGCGCGCCCTCCACTTGCGGCAACTGCGTGATCTGCCAGTTGCCGTTCGCATCGGCGATCAGGCGCACGATCGAACCCGGCCGGATGCGTTGCGCCTGCGCCGCGCGCGCCGACAGCGCGCCCGCCGCGAAACGCAAGCCGTCGCCCGTCACGCTCGCCTGCGTGCCGTCGAGCAATTGCGCCTTCACTTCCTTCGGCGTCACCGACGTCACGACGGCCGCAATGATCTCGCCGTTGTCAGGGTGATCGTTCAGCGCGTCTTCGATGGCTTCGTCGCGCTCGTCGCCGGCAGCCGGCAACTCGACGAAACCTTCCGGTCCGCGATAGCCGTGACGGCGCTCGTAGTCCATCACGCCCTTGCGCACGGCAAGATAGGCGGCTTCCTGATCCGCGGAATCGATCGTCGTCGTGACGTTCAGACCGCGCGTGTAGGTCTCGTCCTTGTACTGCGCGTACATCATCTGGCGGACCATCTCCGCGATGTACTCGGCGTGCACGCTGTATTCGTTGCCCGCCGTCTTCGTGTGGATCTCTTCCTTGATGGCCTGGTTGTACTGGTCTTGCGTGATGTAGTTCAGATCGAGCATCCGCTTCAGGATGTACTCCTGGCGAATCTTCGCGCGCTTCGGATTGACGACCGGGTTGTACGCGGACGGCGCCTTCGGCAGCCCCGCGAGCATCGCTGCCTGAGCAAGCGTGATGTCCTTCAGATCCTTGCCGAAGTACACGCGCGCCGCGGCCGCGAAGCCATAGGCGCGCTCGCCCAGATAGATCTGGTTCATGTACAGCTCGAGAATCTGGTCTTTCGTGAGCGCGCGCTCGATCTTGTACGCGAGCAGCATTTCATAGATCTTGCGCGTGTACGTTTTCTCGCTCGACAGGAAGAAGTTGCGCGCGACCTGCATCGTGATCGTGCTCGCGCCCTGCGACGAGCCGCCATGCGCGAGGTCCGCGAAACCCGCACGCAGGATGCCGATGAAATCGACGCCGCCATGCTCGTAGAAGCGATAGTCCTCGATCGCGAGCACGGCCTTCTTCTGCACGTCGGGAATGTCCTGGAAGCGCACCAGACTGCGGCGCTCCTCGCCGAATTCGCCGATCAGCACGTGGTCCGCCGTATAGATGCGCAGCGGCACTTTCGGGCGGTAGTCGGTGAGCGCATCGAGCGACGGCAGTTGCGGCCCCATCACGACGAGCGCATAGCCGATGATCAGCGCGCCGACCACCGCGAGAGTCGCGAACAGTCCGGCGAACCACAACGCGATCGTGCCGCCTATCGAGCGACCCGAGCCGCCTGAACGGGCACCGCGCCCGCGCTCATCGCGATCGTCTTCTTCGCGCTGCGCGTAACGGTAATCGCGACTCGGGTTGTCGTTGCTGCCGAAAGAAGGCTCGCGGCCTGAATGCCCTGAGGAGCTGGAAGATTGCGGTCGTTTGATGATTGGCATGACTGGAATGATGGGCGCTACCTACACGCCGGAGTTGCACGCGCGGTGCGCCTGAATCGTGATCGTGGCGCCGCTCGCGCGACATAACGCGCGACTGCGGCCCCGTTGCGCGCCAGATCGGCGCCTTGCCGCCGATCCGACGGCAACCATGCAAGGACGCCCCGCGCGCAACGCATGACGACGGTTCCTACCCTTGGCGACTGCCACCGCGCGGCACCGGCTGTTTCACCCCGCCCCGGCCGGCCGTACGGCGCGCCCAGGCAGTGTCTGGCGCAACGTAACAGCGCATTTTAAAGAAATCAAGCGACGCGGAAGGTGATTTTTTTGTAAGAATTCCCTCACGATTGCGCCCCCAAGTAAGAAAAAACACCGTGCGGCGCCATGCGAGTCCGCCTGTGCCGCGCCGTGCGGTTATCAACAGATAATGTTCACAGCCCTGTGGACAATACACATGCAAACGTAGCAACTCATTGATGTGACAGCCATTTTACGGGCAGCCCGATTTACGCCCGCGCACAACCGCGCGCCGCGTTTTAGTCTTATGATGATTCGACGTGCGCCAAGCAGGATTCGCCGCCCTGCCCGGATTCCTCCGCAGTTCGACACCAACAAAGAACGCGAGCCGATCTATGAACAAGCCTAGCGAACGCATCGTCGTCTTCGTCAGCCCCGCCCAGAAACGCGCCATCTCCACGACGGCGGAGACCCTCGGCATCAGCGTCAGCGAGCTGATGCGGCGCGCAGTGCTGAGCTTCGGCGCGACCAGCGAACAGGTCAAGGCAGCGAGCATCGTCGACCGGTTGCGGGCGCCGCGCGAACCCGACGCGCTGAACGAAGCGCTGCAACGCGTCGCGCGCGCGAGCAAGCATCTGCGGCAAGCCACGCCGGCCGCGCTTCGATCGCCCGCAACGGGCAGCAAAAGCACGCCGACTGAAAACGATACCGTCTTCGCCGGCTCCGGAACGCCGCAAGAGCCGCTCGCCCCCATCGATCTCGCCACCCCCGTCGCCGCGCTCGCGACACCCGTCGCGTCCGTTGCGTCCGTTACGCTCGACAGCACCGACGACGCTGCCGCCGCTCAGGCTGCCGCACGCGTAACGGCCGCGAAAGCCGCCGCGCTCGCGTCGCACGATGCCGCCGATGCCGCTACCGACACGCGCGCGCCATCCAGCGCGCCCACACTGCTTCCGTCGAAGCGCAATGCCGCAAGCAAGCGTAAGCGGGCGCACGAAGACGGCGAACCGGGTATCGATCCCGCCGAAGGCAGCGGCCACTTCGCCTGAATTCGCGGCGCTAGATGGCACGGGTACGTCGTGCTCGCAGCACGCTGTATCGTCGGCTATCCGAAAGAATTCGATCACGCCATTTGACAAATCCGGGCGCTGATTCGTTCATCACGTTGCGTATGCGCGCGCACGCCGCAAAGATTGCGAAAGCATCGGCTGAAACGCGCAGGAAATCGCGTTTTAAGACCGTTTTAAGGGTACGCGTGGTGTAATATCCGCGAGCTGTTGAATAGCCGGTCATGCATCGAATGCACGGTGTTTGCGAAGCGTCAGCGGGTGCATCGCGGCAAGTTAAATATGCGTTCAGGTGTTGCATTCCGTGCGCGCGCCCCGATGTCAGGTCCGTCTGCTCCGCTGTCATGCAACAAGCGCGAAGAGGCGCTGTCTGATGGCATGGAGCATGACCCGCAGCATCGCGCAGGGCGGCGTAAACTATGTTCAGTCGACGTCGTTGCGCACAAGGTTCAATGCGCCGGGTATTCAGCGTCGATTTCAATCAATGGAGGTATTTCATGTCGCTTTTTGACAGCATCACGCGGACGGTCAAAGGTCTCCTGAACGATGCAGCCGACTCCGTGCAAGACCCGTCGCGTGATGCGCGCCAGATCGTGCGCGAACTCGACGAGAGCATCGCGAAAGCGGAGAACTCGCTGATCGAGATCCAGGCGCAGGTCGCCACGCAGCAAAGCAAGCGCGACGTGGCCGCCGACAAGGCGAAGAAGTACGAAGACGGCGCCAAACGCGCGCTGCAGTCGGGCGACGAAGCGCTCGCGCGCGAAGCGCTCGGCGCGCAGTCGACAGCGGAAGCCGAGCGCGATGCGCTCGCGAAGGAACTGTCCACGCTCGAGCCTTCCGTCGAACAGTTGAAGACGCAGATCGACGATATGCGTCAGCGCCGCAACGACCTGAACGCGCGCTCGAACATCCTGCAGGCCAAGCAGCAGATCGCGGAGGCCAAGGACACGGCGGCCACCGCGCTGGGCGGAATCGGCGGCAAGAATCTTGCTGAAGACTTTCAGAAGCTGGAGGACAAGGTCGCGCTGTCGACGGCACGTTCCGACGCGCGGCTGAACTCGGCCGACGTGAAGAGCGGCAAGGCGCTCGACGACAAGCTCGCGGACCTGAACCGCGGCCCGTCGATCGACGACCGTCTCGCCGCGCTGAAGAAGCAGCTGGACACGCCTGCGCAGTAAGCGCGCAATCAGCGCGCAACAGGCGATGTGCCGCGCGGCGCCGTGTACTACGACACGACGGCCGCGCGGCACGGCAACTCGATAGTCAAGGAGACGGGCGTCAATCCGCCCGGCCCGCATCATGAAAAAACTCCTCGCAGCAGCCAGTGTGTCCCTGACGCTTTCGCTGATGCTCGTGTCTGGCGCCGCCTTTGCGTTGCCGACGGCGACGCAGATCGAAACGACGATTCAACAGGGCGACTGGCAGAAAGCCGATTCGCAGTTGAACGAGGTGCTGAAGGCGCATCCCGACAGCGCCCGGGCGCACTATCTGTACGCACAGGTGCTCGATCGCGAAGGCCGCCCCGCCGACGCGCTCGCGCAGCTTCAACAGGCGAAGACGCTCGACCCGCAGGTTCGCTTCACCGACCCCGCCCGCTTCGCGCAGACGGAAGCGCGTCTGCGCTCGGACGCCGCGCGCGTGAGCGGCGGCGCCGGTGGCGTCACGCATCGCGCGAACAATCCGTTCGCGCAGCAGCAATCCGCGCCCGCCACGCCGTCGGCGTTCCAGCCGGCTCCCGAACGGCATGGTCCTTCGATGGGCATGTGGATCGGCATCGTCGTGCTGATCGGCGCGATCGTGTTGGTCCTGCGCTGGACGCTGCGCCGCGCGCGCTCGCAGGACGACACGCGCGCCACCGACGACCGTCGCGCGCAGCTCAAACGCGCAACCGATCTGCTCAACGACGTGCGCTCGCTGAAGCTCGACGTGAAGCTGTCGACGGCACCGGGACATGAAGCGCTCGAACGCGAAGTCGAAGGCGCGGAGACGCAACTGCGTCAGCTGGTCGAAGCGCTGTCGAATAGCAAGAAACCCGTGCCGCCGTATCAGATCGAAGACCTCGAACGGCAGGTCGCGAGCCTCAAGGCACGCGCCGAAGGCCGGCCCGATCCGAATGCGGCGCCTGCCGCATCGGCGGGCATGGGCGACTCTTCCTACGCGCGCGAAGCGGACCAGGCGTTCGGACGCAGCGGCCAGCAGCCAGGTTACCCGCCCGGTTATCCGCAAGCGCCCTACCCGTATCCGCCGCAGCAACAGCAGCCGCCCGTCATCGTGCAGCAAGGCGGCGGTTTTGGCGGCGGCATGGGTGGCTTGCTGACGGGCGTGCTGCTCGGCGAAGCGCTCAACTCAGGCCGTGACCGCGTGATCGAACGCGATGTGATCGTCGACGACGAATCGCGCAAGCGCGGCGGCAACGATGCCGGCTCGATCGACTTCGGCCAGGGCTCGAACGACTGGAGCGATGGCGGAGATGGTGGTGTCGATATGGGCAGCAACGACGATTCGGGCGGCTGGAACGACACCTGACCGATTCACCTCGTCCGTATGAAACGCGAAGGGCTCCTCACGGAGCCCTTTTCTCATTGCGCCTCATGCTGCGCGAGAACGACGGCGCCCGCGAACAGCCTGACGATGAAACGCTCCGCATAATCGATCAACGACTCACGCTGCGCGGCATTGCCGATGAATTCATGCGAAAGATGGAAAAGCTGCAACACGATCTGCGTGCAGATTTCCTCGACGGTCTCGCGCGGCAGCACGGGCATCAGATTCAACTGCACGACGTCCTCGGCCATTTCGGCCGACACCTCGTTCAGGTTCACTCGCACCGCCTCGCGCAACACCGGCGACGTGCCGTGATACTCGGCCAGCGCGCTCAGAAAGGCCTCGCGGTTTTCCAGCGTAAACGCAAAGAAAGCGACGCACGCGCGGCGCGGCACGCTATGCGGCTCGTCGTGCGCGGCTAGCCACCGTTCGCGCCGAAGCATCGGGCGCAGGCGCCGGCTGACCGATTCGACGGCTTCGCGCGCGAGATCGTCGAGCGTTTCGAAGTGCCGGTAGAACGTGTTGGGGTTGAGTTCCGCCTCGCGCGCGAGCTCGCGCAGGCCGAGGCTCGCAAAGCTGCGGCCGCCCGCTGTCAGGCGCAACGCGGCCTCGATCAGCTTGCGCTTGCCAGGAGCGAGTTCCAGTTCCGATGCGGATTGCATGAGCTTCCGTTTAACGACGCATGACGGCCAATGCAATGTCATGGCCTTGGAGCCAGCACTGTACAACGATCTTGACGCGCTGTGTACAGTTGTCTACCCTGCGCTTTAACCGTCGTAGACGGATGTAGACAAATCAATTTCTATCCTATTCGCCATCGGAGAGTTTGCAGACTTCGACGATGCGCTGGAGCGTTGAACCCATGCCTTCACCCCATCGTTCTGAGATGCGTATCGCGATTATCGGAAGCGGCTTCTCGGGCATCGGCATGGCGATCCGGCTCAAGCGCATGGGATTTACCTCGTTCACGATCTACGAAGCGGCGGCCGACCTGGGCGGTACGTGGCGCGACAACACGTATCCCGGCGCTGCATGCGATGTACCGTCGCATCTGTACTCGTTTTCATTCGAAGCGAACCCGTCGTGGTCACGCGCGTTCAGTCATCAACACGAGATCCTTGCGTATCTGAAGCATTGTGCACGCAAGTATCAGGTGGACAGCGCGATGCAGTT
The DNA here is from genome assembly GCF_013426915.1 of Paraburkholderia sp. PGU19. Classification (GTDB taxonomy): domain Bacteria; phylum Pseudomonadota; class Gammaproteobacteria; order Burkholderiales; family Burkholderiaceae; genus Paraburkholderia. The sequence goes on along the minus strand of NZ_AP023179.1, from coordinate 1,719,477 downwards.
CAATGCGCGCGTAACGGCCGCGCGTTTCGATGAGGCGCGGCTCGTCTGGCGGCTCGATATCGCGCGCAATGGCGTGCATGAAACCGTCGAGGCCGATGCAGTGATCTCTGCGATCGGGCTGTTGTCGCGACCGGCGATTCCGCGGATCGACGGACTCGACACGTTCGGGGGCAAGATATTTCACTCGGCGCGCTGGGACCACGACTATCCGCTCGAAGGCAAACGGGTCGCCGTCATCGGCACCGGCGCCAGCGCGATCCAGTTCATCCCGCGAATCCAGCCACGCGTCGCGCAGATGCTGCTCTTCCAGCGTACCGCGCCGTGGATCATGCCCAAGCCCGACAAGCCCGTCAGCGAACGCGCGCGCTGGCTCTTCACACACCTGCCCTTCACGCAACGCTGCGTGCGCAGCGCGATCTACTGGCAGATGGAATCGCGCGGCCTCGGATTTTTCGTCAATCCGCAGCTGGTGAACCCGGCGATGAAATTCGCACGCAGCTATCTCGAACGGCGGGTGAAAGACCCTGCATTGCGCGCCAAGCTGACACCGGACTACAGGCTGGGATGCAAACGCGTGCTGCTATCGAGCGACTACTATCCGGCACTCGGCCAACCGAATGTCGACGTGGTGACGACACCGATCCGCACCATCGTGCATGACGGCATCGTGACGGCCGACGGCGCGCATCATCCTGTCGATGCGATCATCTTCGGCACCGGATTTCAGGTGAACGACGTCGGCGCGCCATTTGACGTGACGGGACTCGGCGGCGCCGATCTCGGTGCGCTCTGGCTGCGCGACGGACCCGAAGCGTATCTCGGCACGAGCATCGCGGACTTTCCGAATTTCTTCATGATGGCCGGACCCAACACGGCCCTTGGGCACAACTCGATGATCTACATGATCGAGTCACAGGTGCAATACATTGCCGATTGCCTGCGCGAACTGCACCGTCGCGGCGCCCGCACGATGAATCTTCGTGCTGACGTACAGCGCGCATTCAATGCGAGCCTGCAACGCGACATGCAGCGAACTGTCTGGGCGAGCGGCTGCCACAGCTGGTATCAGACGAAGAGCGGCAAGATCACGGCAATCTGGCCGCGCTTCACATTCAATTTCCGTCGGCGCACACGTCGCGTGCGCAGTGCCGAATACGTGTATTCAGATCAGGAGCGTGAGTAATTCAGACAGTCCCGCTGTCGCCTCGGTCGCTCGCTGCCCGCCTCGGCATCACGAGCGTCCCGCGAGATGAACTGAAGCGCCATTACACGCAAGCCGGTTCCCGATTCGGGCAAATCATGAGCGCTCGCTCAGTTCCCTACCGGACGCACTCCGTTGCAGGTCTAGCGGTTGTCCTCTGCATATCCGACATATACGCGCGTCTCATACGCGAACTCGACCGTACCACCTTGCGCGGTACGATCGAACAGTTCACGCAGCGCCGTCAGCATCGGTTGATGATTCGGATGCCCGGCCTTCGGCGCATAAGACGATGACATCAGCCGCCCTTGCACGCCTTCGAAGTCGAGCCGCTGTGCGTTCGCGAAGCGCGCTTTGTGAGCAAGCCTGTCACCGAACCAGACAGCCATTGATTCGTCATCCGCATAGCGTTCGGCCACAGCCTGGTAGTCGACGCTGAAATATTGCAACAGCGCTTCGTAGCCTGCAAGAAAAGGCGTCGCGTCGAGTAGCCGGCTATTCCAGATCAACGCGATCAGCCCACGCGGCTTCAGGATGCGCGCGAATTCGCGTCGCGCTGTCGCGGGATCGAACCAGTGAAACGCCTGTGCCGCGATGACGAGATCGACACTTGCGCCGTCCAATGTAGTCGACTCGGCCGTCCCCGCGACGCTCGTGAAGCCCGCGTACCCGTCAAGCCATGCGTCGGCGGCTGCGCGCATTGCCTGATTTGGCTCGACGGCGACGACCGTGTGCCCGGCATCGAGCAGGAGCTTCGACGAAATGCCCGTGCCCGCGCCGATGTCGGCAACCCGTGCGCCGTCGGCGAGCCCGCATGTCGCGTGCAGGAAGGTCACAACTTCACGCGGATAGCCCGGCCGGTATTTGACGTAGTCGGTCACGCGGTCGGTGAAGCGCTCGGTGGAATCGTCGGTCATCGGTGGTGGTTTACCGGGATGAAATGGATTTCAGCTTACTGCAGTTCATCCTGCAACGCGTGACAGTGCATCACATTCTGTTTCAGGTTCAGCCGCCGCCCAGCAGACGCAGTAGGCCCCACAGGAACTTGCAGACCATGACGATCAGTTCCCATAGATACCACAGCTGTTCCCAGCCCGAGACGCGCGCGAAGGATTCAATCATTAGTCTGGTTGGCGGATTCGACGGACATGCGGCACGGCTTGCGCGCGGACACCGGCGATCGTACCCGATTCGACTTCGGGATAGTCCCTATCAAGCAGTTCGGTAAGGGGCCGTTGAGAAACCGTAAGCGTGTAAGACGAAGTGCAATTCATGTGCCGCAGTTCATCTGCCGGATTGCGATCAGTGCGTGTCGCCCTGCTCGCCACATGAACTCTCACACATTAAACGGATACCAGGTCGGCGGGCGCCAGCGCCGCGCCGTTCAGGAGACTTGACCATGACGGGCTTTTTCAATCGCCGCCGGCGCCACAGCGGCGGCACCTTATCCGTTGTCGGCGACATCGCCGCGCAGGCGGGGAAGCTCGGCATCGAGATCTGCGACGTCTCCGGTCATATCGAAGAAGTCGCCACCCGCGTCGATCGGCAGGCCGACGTATGCCAGACACTGCGCCAGTCGGCGGCGGCGACGCTCGCCGGCAATCACCGCATCGCCGCTGCGGCCCGCGAAATGCGCACGGTAACGGCGCAGGCAGCGGGTGACGTCGAGACCTCGCAGCAGACGCTCGAAGCGTCGCTGTCGGATATTCATGGACTGGTGGAAGGCGTGACGGTGATCGAGAGCCAGATCGGCGCGTTGCGCGCAGCGCTGTCGCACGTGAGCAGCGTGTCGGAGGAGATATCGCTGATCGCGCGCCAGACGCATCTGCTCGCGCTGAATGCCGCGATCGAGGCCGCGCGTGCGGGCGAATTCGGCAAGAGTTTTGCGGCGGTCGCCGCCGAGGTGAAGACGCTGTCGGCGAAAACCGCGCAGGCAACGGGTCAGATAGAAACGACGCTCGCGCAACTCACCGAGCAGACCGAGCGCCTGATTACCGAAGGCGCCGAGAACACGGCCCGCGCACAGCGGGTGCGCGAAGGCACGCGGATGATCGGTGACGTCGTGCATTCGACGGGTCACGCGATCATGCAATTGAATGCAGAGGCAAACCAGATCGCGACGCTGTCCGGTGAAATCGAAGAGCAATGCAATGCATTCGAGTCGCAGGTGCTCGATATTGCCACCGACGTCGAACATTCCGGCGAAAACTTCGTGCAGGCAAAGAACCGGCTCGGCAATCTGCTCGGCGTATCGGAAAACCTGATCGAACTGACGGCTGCCACGGGCATCGCAACGGCGGACACACCGTTCATCGAAGCCGTCGAACAGGCTGCCGCGAAAGTCGGCAAGCTGTTCGAAGCGGCCGTCGCGCGGGGCGAACTGTCGATGAACGACCTGTTCGACGATCGCTACGTACCCGTACCGGGTACGAATCCGCAGCAGTTCACGACGCGCTTTACCGACCTCACCGACCGCGTCCTGCCGTTGATCCAGGAACCCATGCTCGAACTCGATCCGCGCGTCGCGTTCTGCGCAGCCGTCGACACACGCGGCTACCTGCCCACCCACAATCTCAAGTTCTCACAGCCGCAGCGTGGCGACCCCGTCTGGAATGCCGCGAACTGCCGCAACCGGCGGATATTCAACGACCGCACCGGCCTCGCTGCCGGGACCAGTACGAAACGCTTCCTGCTGCAAACCTATCGGCGCGACATGGGCGGCGGCGAATATGCACTGATGAAGGACGCGTCAGCGCCGATTTTCGTGAACGGCAGGCATTGGGGCGGATTGCGGATCGGATATCGAATCTGAGGGCGGGAATCGCGCTCACGCCCGCTGATGAAGACTCGCTTTGCCGGCGCCCACACAGGCGCCGGCAAAGGATATGAAACGACGACGATGAACTAGACAGCCATCGCCAGGCGCCGCTTCTCGGCGCGCTGCATGAAGTGATTGGCCACCACGACACCGACGGTGACGACTGCAATGAACAACGTCGCCAGTGCGTTCATCTCCGGGTTCAACCCCAGGCGCACGCGCGAGAACACCACCAGCGGCAGCGTCGTCGAGCCCGGCCCCGACAGGAACGCGGACAGCACCAGATCGTCGATCGACAGCGTGAACGACAGCAGCCAGCCGGCAATCAATGCCTGTGAGATCAGCGGCAGCGTGATGAAGAAAAATACACGCAACGGCGTGGCGCCGAGATCCAGTGCCGCTTCCTCGAGCGACGGATGCAGGTCACGCACACGCGACTGCACAATAATCGCCACGTAGGAAATGCACAGCATGACGTGACCGATCCAGATCGTGAAGATACCGCGACCCGCCGGCCACCCAGCCACTTGCCCATTTCGATGAACAGCAGCAGCAGCGAAATGCCCTGGATCACTTCCGGGATCACGAGCGGCGCATTGATCATCCCCGTGTACAGCGTGAAGCCCCGAAAACGCCCCATGCGCGCGAGCACGAAACCCGCCCACGTGCCGATGATCACCGACGCGAACGCTGTCAGCAACGCCACCCGCAGCGACAGCCACGCGGCATTGATCAGCTCCTCGTCCTGCAACAGCGCGGCGTACCAGCGCGTCGAGAAACGCGTCCACACCGTCACGAGCTGCGATTCGTTGAACGAATACACGACGAGGCTGATGATCGGCACGTACAGGAACGCGAAGCCGATCGCGAGCGCGATGAACTGCAATAGACGATTTGGCTTCATCAGCGCTTCTCCTCCAGTGCCTTCGCCTGCGAATACTGGAAAAGCGCCATCGGCACGAGCAGCAGCAGCACCATCGCGCAGGTGACGGCGGATGCCATCGGCCAGTCGGCGTTATCGAAGAACTCATTCCACATCACGCGGCCGATCATCAGCGTGTTCGCGCCGCCGAGCAGTTCAGGAATCACGTACTCGCCCACGGCCGGAATGAACACCAGCAGACAGCCCGCGATGATGCCGTTCTTCGACAGCGGCAGCGTGATCTGCCAGAACGCCCGCCACGGCTTCGCGCCGAGGTCGTATGCGGCCTCTAGCAGCGTCAGGTCCATCTTCACGAGATGCGCGTAGAGCGGCATCACGAGGAACGGCAGGTACGAATAGACCATGCCGATATAGACGGCCGTGTTCGTGTGATACAGCTCGATGGGCGAATGAATCAGCCCGATCGACATCAGGAAGTTGTTCAGCAGCCCGTTGTTCTTCAGGATGCCGATCCACGCATAGACGCGAATCAGGAACGACGTCCAGAACGGCAGCATCACCGCCATCATCAGGATGTTGCGCGTGGCGGGATTCGAGCGCGCGATGTAGTACGCCATCGGATAACCGAGCAGCAGGCACAGCAGCGTCGAGATCGCCGCGACGACCACCGAGTTCACATACGTCGCGAAGTACAGGCTGTCCTGCAACAGGAACGCGTAGTGCGACAGGTCGAGCGCGATGTGAATCACGCCGTCCTTGATGGTCGTCAGTTCCGTGTACGGCGGAATGCCGAGCTGCAGGTCCGCGAAGCTGATCTTGACGACCAGCAGGAACGGCACGAGGAAGAACAGCAGCAGCCAGATGAACGGCCCCGCGACGACGGCCGTGCGCCCCGTCAGATTGAAGCGGCGCACGGGCCACCGCATGAACGAATGCAGCGCGCTTTTCATGATGTCAGCACCACGCCCGCCGATGCACTCCAGCGCACGTACACTTCATCGCCCCACGTCGGCGTTTCGATTTCCGACAACGCGAGACTCGACACGTTCGCGATCACAGTCTTGCCCGCGTCGAGCTTCACGTGATACAGCGAGTAGCCGCCCATGTACGCGATGTTCGTGACGACGCCCTTGCCCCAGTTGAACGCGCCTTCAGGCGGCTTGCGCGTGAGCGCGATGCGCTCCGGGCGCACCGAAATCGTCACGGGCATGCCGAGCGGTCCCGTGATGCCATGGCTCACATACAGGCGCACGGGCAGATCGGGGGTTTCGATGTAAACGTGATCCGGCTCGTCCTCGACGACATTGCCGTCGAACAGATTCGTCGAGCCGATGAACTCCGCCGAGAAGCGGCTGTTCGGATACTCGTAGACTTCGTTCGGCGTGCCGAGCTGCACGATCTCGCCTTCGCTCATCACGGCGAGCCGGCCTGCCATCGTCATCGCCTCTTCCTGATCGTGCGTGACCATGATGCAGGTGACGCCGACCTTGTCGAGAATATTGACGAGCTCGATCTGGGTACGCTGGCGGATCTGCTTGTCGAGCGCGGACATCGGCTCGTCGAGCAGCAGCAGCTTCGGACGCTTGACCAGCGAGCGCGCGAGCGCGACGCGCTGCTGCTGGCCGCCCGACAGCTGATGCGGCTTGCGCTTCGCGAAGCGCGCCATCTGCACGAGCTCGAGCGCGGACTGCACGCGCTCCTTCAGCTCGGCCTTCGACACGCCTTCCTGCTTGAGGCCGAACGCGACATTCGATTCGACCGTCATGTGCGGAAAGAGCGCGTACGACTGGAACATCATGTTGACGGGACGCCGGTACGGCGGCATCTGCGCGAGGTCTTCGCCGTCGATCAAAATCTTGCCCGACGTGACTGTTTCCAGCCCCGCGAGCATGCGCAAGAGCGTCGACTTGCCGCAACCGGAACTGCCGAGCAACGCGAACAGCTCGCCCTTCTTCACCGACAGGTTGACGCCCTTGACCGCGACCGTCTCGCCGAATTTCTTCACGACGTCGACGATCTGCACGAAATTGTCCGCTGCGTCCTGCGCAGCGGCGTAATTGCCCGAGGACGACACGCCGGCCCCTGCCAGCACGTTCGACTGGTCACTCATGATCTGCTGCTTCTCTCCCTGCATTTGACGAACAAAGCCCCCGGCTGGATACCGAGGGCTTCATGATGATGCTTTCCTGCACTATCGTCTGGCTCAGACTGGCTCTGTTGCGAGGTCAGCGGCCGGACTTGAACTCGGTCCACAGCCGCGTCTGCAGACGCTGGATTTCAGGCGGCAGCGGCTTCAACAGGAACAGCGTCTTGACGACGTCCGCGGGCGGATAGACGGCGGGATCGTTCGCGACATCCTTGTCGACGTACTTGCGCGCTTCCGTATTCGCGCTCGGATAGTAGACGGCATTCGTGATGGCCGCGTGGACCTGAGGCGTCTCGATGTAGTTGATCCACTCCATCGCGGCTTCCTTGTTCTTCGCGTCCTTCGGAATCGCCATCACGTCGAACCACACGGGCGCGCCGCCCTTCGGAATGTAATAGTCGATCTTGTACGGCTTCTTCGCTTCCGCCGCGCGATGCTTCGCGATCACGACATCGCCCGACCAGCCGTAGGCGAAGCAGATGTCGCCGCCGACCATGTCGTTGATGTAGCCCGACGAGTTGAACTGCGTGATGTACGGACGGATCTTCTTCATCATCGCGAGCGCCTCGCGATAGTCGGCCGGGTTCGTGCTCATCGGATCCTTACCGATGTAATGCAACGCGGCCGCGAACATCTGGTCCGGCGCGTCGAGCACGGAGACGCCGCACGCCTTCAGCTTCGAGATGTTTTCCGGCTTGAACAGGATGTCCCAGTTGTCGAGCGCGACGCCCTTGCCGAGAATCTGCTGCGCCTTCGTGACGTTGTAGCCGAGTCCCGTCGTGCCGTATGCCCAGGGCACCGAGAACTTGTTGCCCGGGTCCGCGCCCGCGACGAGCGCCATCAGCGCCGGATCGAGATACTTGAGGTTCGGGATCTTCGACTTGTCGAGCGGCGCGAAGATGCCCGCTGCGATCTGCTTGCCCGCGTAGTTGCTGGTCGGCACGACGATGTCGTAGCCCGAATTGCCCGTCAGCAGTTTGGCCTGCAGCGTGTCGTCGCTATCGTAGTTGTCGTACTTGACCTGCACACCCGTCTGCTTGGTGAAGTTCGGAATCGTGTCCTTGGCGATGTAGTCCGACCAGTTGTACACATTCAGTTGTGTATCTTTTGCCGCCGCCGACATGAAAGGCGTCGCGCACAGTACCAGCGCAGCCAGTTGGCCCACCACCCGTTTGTTCATTCCGTTCTCCGTTCTGACCGGCGCGAAACCGGTCGCTGACCCCGCTTCAAACCGCTGTGCACTACCCGCGGCCACCCTTGAAAAACCCGAAAACTACCATCAATCGATGCCCGATTCAAAAAAAACCGCCAGATGTCGCGCAAAGGGTACAGCGCGGCGCTCCGTGGCCCGGTTCCGCCTTACAGGAGGATTCCATGCGACTCCGGAATCGAGCCTGTCATCGGCGGCCTGTCGAGGCTAAACAGCGGCACTCCGTCCCGCCGACATGCATTGGGTCGGCACGGCCGGCACGCCGCTGCAAAATTGGCCGCAATTTTATCGGGTTATCGCGTCCTGTCCACCCGAAAAAAACCTTGCTTCCTGCATCGCGACGTCCTGTGCTGTGCGGGTCCGCTGAAGCGGATTGCATCCCGCCCCAAACCATCCTTCACCATCACTATAGACTGTCAAATTAGCCCAGATAGTGGTCGCGACGTTATGCATCGGGATGCAGCGGACTGCATGGCATGCCGATTGCCCCGTGGAGTGCGTCTTTCACCGTCACAGTGCGATGAACACGAATCCGTTCGCGTTGGATCCGTCCCGCCGCCGCCCCGGCTCGAAGCCGCCCCGCCTCGGCACCTGGCTGCCGTTCGTCGGCTCGGGCGCACTCGTCGCGATCGGCTATATGGACCCCGGCAACTGGGCGACGGCGCTCGCGGGAGGCGCGAGCTACGGCTATGCACTGCTGAGCGTCGTCATCATGTCGAGCCTGATGGCGATGCTGCTGCAGTGGGTGTCGTCGCGCCTCGGGGTGGTGACGGGGCGCGATCTCGCGCAACTGTGCCGCGAACGCACTGGCCGGCGCATGACGCTGTTCCTGTGGGTGACGGGCGAGATCGCGATCATCGCGTGCGATGTCGCCGAGGTGGTCGGCAGCGCGGTCGCGTTGCAGCTGCTATTCGGCGTGTCGCTGACGGCGGGCGTGCTGATGTCGGCCGTCGGCACCTTCGCGATGCTCGCCTTGCAGCGGCACGGACAGCGCACGCTGGAGACGGTGGTGGTCGCGCTCATTCTGTTCGTCGGCCTGTGCTTCGTGATCGAGCTGGTGCTCGCGCGGCCCGACTGGCGAGCCGCGCTGACAGGGGCGGCACCCAGCGCCGAATTGCTGCGTATCGCCGGCATGGTGTGGCTCGCGGCGGGCATTCTGGGCGCGACGGTGATGCCGCATAACCTGTATCTCCATTCGGCGCTCGTCAAAACGCATGCGCACTCCACCAGTGACGCCGACATCGCGGATGCCTTGCGCGGCGTCAACTTCGGCACCTTCAGCGCGCTTTCATTGGCTTTCGTGATCAATGCGGCGTTGCTCGTCGTGTCGGCGGCCGTCTTCCACGCAAGCGGGCACCGCACCGTGACGGACCTCGCCGATGCGCACCGGCTGATCGCGCCCATCGTCGGTTCGCACTGGGCGGCTATCCTGTTCGCGGCCGCGCTGCTCGCGTGCGGCCTGAGCGCGACCGTGACGGGCACGCTCGCGGGTCAGGCGGTAATGGAAGGCTTCCTGCAGATCCGGCTGCCGCGCTGGCAACGCGCGCTGCTCACGCGTGAGCTGGCGATCGGCCCGGCGCTCGTCGCCGTCGGCCTGTTCGGGCCGCATGGCTCGGCGCAGTTGCTGGTTGCGAGCCAGGTGGTGCTGAGCCTGCAACTGCCGCTCGCCGTCGTGCCCTTGATCCGCTTTGGATCGGACAGTCAGCTGATGTACGGCTGGCGCGTGCGCGGCGGGCCGCTCGTGCTCGCGTGGATATGCGCGGCGGGCATCATTGCACTGAATGGCGCGTTGGTCTGGGAGACAGCGACCGGTTGAATGAACGCGTCCAGATGCATTGGAGTGCCGCCGCTTCAATACATGCGCGCGTGCAGCTTGCGCTTCGTAAGGCGTCTTTCACAACGACTTGATCGCGATCCGCGTTGACTTGCTGCATTGAGTCGCTGCAAGCGATTGCGCCACGGTATGAAATACGTTGCCAACGCGTGCAGCGAAGTGCAATGCAAAGCAATGCATACGAAGCTCGCGTTGCAGGACGCGTCGTCGCCGGTTCTGCGCAGCGTGCACGAAGGTCGCTGCCGACAAGCCGCCGACAAGCGATAACAAAGGACGACCGCTCATGCCATCGAACGCCGTGTCGTGCCGCTTCGTCTCGCTTGCCCGCCGGTCGCTTTCCCGCCTGCCATCCTGGCGCGAAATCGGTGCCGGAAGCCGACTGCGCTTTTGGTTTACCATAGCGGACCGCACGCATTTCCCGTTCAAGGTATCTCGATGTCATCGAATCTGCACGACCTTCCCGACAGCCCCTGCATCGGCGTCTGCTCGACGCTTTTCGACGAAATCTGCAAAGGGTGTGGCCGCACGGCGACGGAAGTGTCGAACTGGGTGTTTCTGACCGAGGAGGAAAAGCGCTCCGTCTGGATGCGCATCGAGCGCGAAGGCACGGCGATGCGGTTCAAGTTCGACAAGCTGTGATGCATTTGCCTATTGGGCGGACGCACCGCTTGACTGCACATGCACTGATCCGAAAAGCGAAAACGCCGGCTCATGACGAGCCGGCGTTTTTCATTGCATGATCGTTGAGACGGGAGGCATTCAGAACTTCATCCCGACACCGACGCCGACGATCAACGGATCGATATGCAGCGTACCGAGCGATGCGCCATTGAGCGATGCATCCGTCTTCATCCAGACCTTCTTCACATCGACGTTCGCGAACACCGATTTCGTCAACTGCACGTCGACGCCCACCTGCAGTGCCGGACCAAAACTGCTGCGCTTGACCGAAATCTGCTGGTCGCCCGCATGCAGGCCGTTGTTGTAGAAGTACGTGTAGTTCACGCCCGCGCCGACATACGGCCGAACCTGCCCCTGATGATTGAAGTGGTACTGCAGCAACAGCGTCGGTGGCAGCACGTTGACGCCGCCCAGGTCGCCGAGATTCGAAGTCAGTTGATGCCGCGACGTGGCGAGAATCAGTTCCACGCCGATGTTGTCGCGAATCATGTAGGTGAAGTCGAGTTCAGGCACGATCGCGTTGTTGACGTCGACGTTCAGCGCCGACAGCGTGTCACTCGTACTGACCTGCGGCATGATACTGATGGCGCGCAGGCGCACCAGCACGTCGCCGGCATGAATGCCTGAAGTGGTGTCGGTTTCCGCGGCGAATGCATGCGAAGTCATCATCGCCAGCCCAGCTGTGCACAGCGCGACCCCGATCGATCGAATTTTTTTGTTCATAAGCTACCCTGATTTTTTTGTGTAATTGCGCGAGGTGCGAAGCATCGTGCGCGAGAGCATTGTCGAAGTTCCCCTACACGCGCTCTTTGACCCCGTCAATCCAGCGAAAACGCAAGACGCCCTGCGACTGCCGGTCGCGCCACGCCCGTCAGCAGCAGTTCGAGAAGGTCGCGCACGCTGCGGATTGCAGTGCCGAACGGCAATGCTTCGCGTCCACGGAAAAACAGGCCGTTGTTCACGTCACCGCGCAGTGCAGCCGCAAGACGCGTATCGATGCAGAAGTGACCGAACTTTTCAATGCCGTCGCGCAAACCGCATGCACTCAGGCATTCGAGTGCAGTAGGGCATGCGCGTTTGAGTGCACCGATTTTTGTGCGTATGCGCGACTCGTTGCGCAGATAGCGTTCGAGCCACGGCGTCTTCACGGCGCGCGCGGGCAAGCCCGTCACACTGATGAATTCGACGATGTCGTCAGGCGTCGCATCGGCCAGCACGCGCTTGAAGTTCGGATGGGCATCGCCCTCTTCCGTGACGGCGAACGGCGTGCCGATCTGCACGCCGTTCGCGCCGGCTTCGAGACACGCTCGCACCGCTTCATGGCTGTTGATGCCGCCCGCAACGATCACCGGCACTTCACTTCGGCTGATCTGCAGCGAAGTAAAGATCTCGTCGATTTCCTGCAGTACCCGCGTGAACTCGAAACGCGCATCGTGCATGTCGTCGAGATTCGTTACGCCGAGATGACCGCCCGCGTGCGCGGGGTGCTCGATCACGATCGCATCGGGCAAGCGGCCTTTCTTCATCCACTTCCTGAGCACCACGCCGACGCCCCGGCCGTCGGACAGAATCGGGATCAACGCAATATCGCGGCCTTGTGTCAGGTCGGGCAGATCGAGCGGCAGGCCGGCTCCCATGACGATCGCGTCCGCGCCCAGGTCGCAGGCAATCCGCACATAGTCCGCTTGCGCGTTGACCGCCTTCATCACGTTGACGGCAATCATGCCGCGCCCTTCGCTGAGGGTTCGTGCGGCACGGATCTCACGTGTGAGCGCGACGCGGTTCGCGTCTTCGAGCGTCGCGCGGTCGGGGGTCGCGCGGCAACGTTCGAGCAGGTCGGCGTGATGATGGCGCAAATCGATGCTGGCGATCGTGCCGAGCGCGCCTTCGCGCGCCACGCTGCCCGCAAGCCGGTGCGCGGACACGCCAACGCCCATGCCGCCCTGCACGACGGGCAACAGCGACCGCCCGCGAATCACGAGCGGCGCAAAGGGATGGGAAGGAAACATGAGAGGCCTCCGTCGTCGATGGGATTCGACGAAAAGCCTCGATGGTCGCAACTGGCCAATGCAGTATCTTGCGTGAGGTCAAACAAAAAGCGCGTGCCGGTTATCGACACGCGCTTTCGTTGCGCTCCGTCATCGGTTGTGCACGTCGCGTCGACATGAATTGCCCCGCGTCGCGCTCATGCAAACCTATGCAGGCTTATTCGCCTTCAATTGCATCGACTTGTACTCGAGGTATTCTTCGAGCCCGTATGTGCCGTTCTCGCGGCCATGTCCCGACTGCTTGTAGCCGCCGAACGGAGCCGCCATGTTCCATGCGCCGCCGTTGATATCGACCTGCCCCGTGCGGATACGTCGCGCGACGCCCATCGCGCGCTCGTCGCTCCCCGCCCATACGGCGCCGCCGAGTCCGTACACTGAGTCATTAGCGATGCGCACGGCTTCTTCTTCGTCCTTGTAGGTGAGGATGGTCAGCACGGGACCGAAGATTTCTTCCTGCGCAATCGTCGCCTTCGGATGCACGCGGCCGAACACAGTCGGTTTCACGAAAAAGCCCTTCGAGATGCCATCCGGCATGCCGGTGCCGCCCGTGACGAGCTCCGCGCCTTCTTCGATGCCACGCGCAATATAGTGGTGCACGCGAGACTGTTGTGCAGCGGAAGCCAGCGGACCCAGACGCGTCGTCTCGACACGAGGATCGCCTGCGACAAATGCTTCGGCTGCCTTCTTTGCCAGTTCGCGCGCTTCGTCATAGCGCGATTCGGGCACGATCATGCGCGTGTGCGCCGAGCACGTTTGCCCCGAATTCAGAAAGCACGCGCCCACCGTGCCCTTGATCGCCGCAGCGAAATCCGCATCGTCGAGAATGACGGACGCCGATTTGCCGCCGAGTTCCAGCGCAACGCGCTTCACCGACGCCGCCGCCAGTTCCGACACCCGCTTGCCCGCGCGCGTCGACCCGGTGAACGACACCATGTCGACAGATGGGTGACTCGCGAGCACTTCACCGACCACGGGACCATAGCCGCTAACCAGGTTGAACACGCCGGCGGGCAGCCCCGCTTCATGAATCGCTTCCGCGAGCACGAAAGCATTCAACGGCGCCACTTCCGACGGCTTGAGCACGATAGTGCAGCCAGCCGCAAGTGCGGCTGCCACCTTCAGCGTGACCTGGTTCAGCGGATAGTTCCAAGGCGTAATCGCGGCGACGACACCGACGGGCTCACGCACGACGAGCGAATTGCCGACCTGCTCTTCGAACTGAAATTCACCCGCGAGCTTCGCATAGGCATTCCAGTTGTAGACGGGACCGCCGACCTGTATCGCGCGCGCGAGCTTGATCGGCATGCCGACCTCGCCGCAGATGTATCCCGCGAGTTCATCGGTGCGCGCCTTGAGATTGTCTGCAATTTTTTGCAGGTAGGCGCCGCGCTCCTTGGGCGACGTCGCGGCCCAACCGTCGAAAGCAGCGCGGGCAGCGGCAATAGCTGCCTCGGCATCGGCTTCGATGCCCTCGGGAATGCGGCCCATCACTTCTTCCGTGGCAGAGTCAATCACGTCGATCGTGCCTGTGCCGCACGGCTTGATCCATTTGCCGTCGATGTAGAAATGCTCGAAGGTCTTCATTGTTTTGCGTCCTGTCTCCTGGATAGTCTGTTCATTTTACTCGTGGGGAAAGGACGGGATCGGACGCAGGCGAGAGGAATCGGCGCGAGACCGCAAAACGCAACGACAGCGGCCAATAAAAAACCCGCTTCGTAAGAAGCGGGTTTTTGTTCGAAACAGCGGCGGTAACGCTTACTGCACGCCTTGGCTCGAAAGGAAGTCTTCGTAGTTGCCGCCGAAATCGCTCAGCGTGCCATCCGTCTTCACCTCGATGATCCGGTTCGCCAACCCGCTCACGAATTCACGGTCATGCGAAACGAAAATCAGCGTGCCGTCGTACTTGTCCAGCGCGATCTGCAGGGATTCGATCGACTCCATGTCCATGTGGTTCGTCGGCTCGTCCATGAGCAGCACGTTATGGCGGCCGAGCATCAGCTTGCCCCAGATCATGCGGCCCTTCTCGCCGCCCGACAGCACCTTCACCGACTTCCTGATGTCATCTGCATTAAAGAGCAGGCGGCCAAGCGTGCCGCGCACCATCTGCTCGTCATCGCCTTCCTTGCGGTACTGGTCGATCCAGTCCATCAGCGTGACGTCGCCCGGGAACTCTTCGTACGTGTCCTGCGGCATGTAGCCGACGTTCGCGTTCTCCGCCCACTTGATCGAACCGTGGTCGACGCTCAGATTACCGAGCAGCGAACGCAGCAGCGTCGTCTTGCCCGCGCCGTTTTCACCGATGATCGCGATGCGCTCGCCCGGTTGCACGCTGAGATTGAAGTTGCTGAAGATCGTGCGGTCGTACTTCTTCGTGATGCTGTCCGCGACCACTGCAATATTGTGCAGCTTCTTCTCGTACTCGAAGCGGATGAATGGATTCTGACGCGACGACGGCTTGAATTCCTCGATCTTGATCTTGTCGATCATCTTCAGACGGCTGGTTGCCTGGCGTGCCTTCGACTTGTTGGCCGAGAAGCGGCGCACGAAATCCTGCAGGTCGGCGACACGTTCCTTCGCCTTCGCGTTCGCGGCCTGCTGACGCTCGCGCGCCTGCGTGCTCGCGAGCATGTAGTCGTCGTAGTTGCCGGGATAGACCTTCAGCGTGCCGTAGTCCATGTCCGCCATGTGCGTGCAGACCTGGTTCAGGAAGTGTCGATCGTGCGAGATGATGATCATCGTCGAGTCGTACTCGTTCAGCACGTCTTCGAGCCAGCGGATCGAGTTGATATCCAGGTTGTTGGTCGGTTCGTCGAGCAGCAATACGTCCGGCTTCGAGAACAGAGCCTGAGCGAGCAGCACGCGCAGTTTCCAGCCCGGCGCGACGTTGCTCATCGGACCATTGTGCAGGTCTATCGAGATGCCGATGCCGAGCAGCAGTTCGCCTGCGCGCGCTTCGGCCGTATAGCCGTCGTATTCGGCGAACTTTGCTTCCAGTTCGGCCGCGTGCATGTAGTCGTCGTCGGTGGCTTCCGGGTTCGCGTAGATTGCGTCGCGCTCGGTCATCGCCCCCACATTTCCGTGTGGCCCATCATCACGACGTCGAGCACGCGCACGTCTTCATACGCGAACTGGTCCTGACGCAGCTTGCCGAGACGGACGTTCGGCTCGAGCATCACATTGCCCGAACTCTGTTCCAGATCGCCGCCCAGAATCTTCATGAACGTCGATTTACCACAACCGTTCGCACCGATCAGGCCGTAGCGGTTGCCTTCGCCGAATTTGACCGAGATGTTCTCGAACAGGGGCTTCGGCCCGAATTGCATGGTGATGTTGGCAGTAGACAGCACGGCGCGTCCCTTTGAATGATAGATCGGCGAAAAACCTAGTATTTTAGCAGGTTATCGCGTCACGCGCGCCGCGCTCCAGACCACTGCAAACGCCCTGCTACCCTTTTTTACGTGGCGTGTGCAACACGTCGATGAAACCCGACAAATCTGCATCCGCGAGTCCCATGGCTGCACCCAGACGCAACAGTTGCTGCACTGTGCCCGAAACCGGCATTGGAGTGCCTGTTTCGTACGCGGCGGCGGCAATCGTGTCCACATCCTTCTGAAACGTGCTCAATGCGCCGATCGGCGGCTGACCCGACTGCGTCATACGCGGCACGAAGGTCTGCAGCAGCACCGAGTCGGCCCAGCCGCCAGCGAGCGCCTGCGTCAGACGTGCGGCGTCGATACCGCTGCGCTGCGCGAGGCTGACGGCCTCGGCGATGGCCGCCACCGTCGACGTCACGATCGCCTGATTGCACAGCTTGGTGGTTTGCCCCGCGCCCGCCGCGCCCATGTGCGTGACGCGTGCCGCGTACGCCCCGATCACGGGTGTGACGGCCGCAACGTCGGCGGCGTCGCCGCCCGCCATCACGGCGAGCGTTCCGGCGATCGCGCCCGCCACGCCGCCCGAGACAGGCGCGTCGATCCAGCCGATGTTCGCTTCGGCCGCCCGCGCCGCGAACGCGCGCGTTGCCGACGGCGGGATGCTGCCGTGATCGACGATCCAGCGCACGGGGCTGTTGCCGTTCGCCCCGAGCACGCCAGCCACGATGCCGTTGGCGCCGAATACGACTTCTTCGACGGCTGCCGCGTCCAGCACGCACAGGAAGATCGCTTCAGCCCGGCCGACGAGTCCGGCGGGGGTCGACGCGACCGTCGCGCCGTCCGGCACCAGTGCCTCCGCCTTCGCGCGCGTGCGGTTCCACACCTGCACTGCATGACCTGCACCCAGCAGATGCCGAATCATCGGCGCGCCCATCAAGCCCGGCCCGCAAAAACCGATTTCCACTTCTCTCTCCTCCATTTGATGCACTGCACGCAACGGATTACATCCGCCGCTGAACGACGGCATGCGAACTGTCCATCATACCGGCCGCATCGCGGCGCAGCATACCGGGCACGCGATGTGCGGGATGCATTCGAGTTCGCCACGTGACAGCCATTGCCTATACTTTTTGGACCATCAGGAGGTAAATCATGAGCGACCATGTGTACAAGCAGATCGAGCTAACGGGTTCGTCGACGAAGTCCAGCGATGACGCGATCCGCTGCGCGATCGAAAAAGCCGGCAAAACACTGCACAATCTGCACTGGTTCCAGGTCATCGAAACGCGCGGTCACATCGAAGACAACAAGGTCTCGCACTGGCAGGTGACGCTAAAGGTCGGATTGCGCATCGACGATTGAGTCCATTCGGAATGGCGTGCAGCGAGTTGCATGACGCATGCAGCCCGCAGGCGGCGCGATCCGCGCAATCATGACCATGAAAAAAGCTGCATCCGGCACGACACCGAATGCAGCTTTTAGCGTTCGCGCAGGGTGCGTAAACGCGCCACTACGCCTCAACCGTGGAAATCAAACCCCGCGTGCCTCACGCATTTCAATGCAGTGCATCACTTCGGCAGCGAACCGTCCACACCCTCGACATACCAGTTCAAACGCTGCAGTTCAGGATCGGCCAGTGTCTTGCCAGCCGGCACCTTCACTGCACCCGTCTGGTCCTTGATCGGGCCGGTGAACACATCCCACTTGCCGCTTGCCAGTTGCGTGCGCTTCGCGTCCACATCCTTCATCGCGTTGGCGGGAATTGCGGACGTGTTCATATCTTCCAGGTTGACGGCCTTCTGCGGAATGCCCCACCACACGGGATCGTTCTTCCACTTGCCGTCCAGCACCTGCTGGATCGCGGCCGTGTAGTACACGCCCCAGTGCGCAACCACTGAACCCAGATGTGCATCAGGACCGAACTTCTTCATGTCCGAGTCCCAGCCGAATGCATGCACATGCTTTTCAGACGCAGTGGCCAGCGTCGCGCTGGAATCGGTGTTCTGCAGCAGCACGTCCGCGCCCTGGCCAATCAGCGTTTCGGCCGCCTGCTTTTCCTTGCCCGGATCGAACCAGCTGTTGATCCAGATGACCTTCGTGTGCACCTTCGGATTCACCGAGCGCGCACCGAGCGTGTATGCATTGATGTTGCGCACCACTTCAGGAATCGGCACGGAGGCGACGAAGCCGAGTGTATTCGTCTTCGTCACGTAGCCGGCGGCAACGCCTGCCAGATAGGCACCCTGATACATGCGAACGTCGTACGTGCCGAAGTTTGCTGCCTTCTTGTAGCCCGTTGCGTGCAGGAAGACGGTGTCCGGGAAATCCTTCGCGACCTTCAGTTCGAAGTCCTGGAAGCCGAAGCTCGAACCGATGATGATCTTGTTGCCCTTGTTCGCCAGGTCGCGGAACACGCGCTCCGAGTCGGCGGACTCGGGCACGTTCTCGACACGCGTGATCTTGATCTTGTTGCCGAACTTCGCTTCCGCTTCCTTCGAGCCCTGGTCGTGCGCATAGGTCCAGCCTGCATCGCCGGGGTTGCCGAGATACACGAACGCGACGCCGGGCACATCGGCGGCCTGCGCAGGCTGCGTCAGCGCACCGCCCGTCGCCAGCGTCGCGGCGGCCAGCGCCAGCGCGCTCAACATGGTTCTTTTCTTCATGTTTTCTCCTGTCGTTGAATCAGATGTTTTTGCTTGATGAACTGGCATGCACTGTCATTCATTACTGGACGCCGCGCTCAGCCAGCCGCGAAGAACGGCTTGCCGAGCGACGCGGGCGCATTCAGGCGAATCGTGTTCGGATTGCGCGAGATCAGCACGAGCACGACGACTGTCGCGACGTACGGCAGCATAGCGAGGAACTGCGTCGGCACGGGTACGCCGATCGCCTGCGCATAAAACTGCAGGCCCGTCACTGCACCGAACAATAGTGCACCAATCAGCAGACGCCCCGGCCGCCATGTCGCGAACACGACGAGCGCCAGCGCGATCCAGCCGCGACCTGAAGTCAACTGCTCCTGCCACAAGTGCAGGTTGACGATCGAGTAGTAGCCGCCCGCGAGCCCCGCCATCGCGCCGCCGAATAGCGTCGCGCCATAACGCACGCCGATCACGGGGAAGCCGACCGAGTGCGCGACCTGCGGCGACTCACCAACCGAGCGCAGCACGAGCCCGGCGCGTGTGCGATACAGGAACCAGCCGACGACGCCGAACATCACGAACGCAAGGTAGTCGAGCGGTGTCAGGCTGAATAGTGCAGGTCCGAGCACGGGAATCTTCGAGAGGCCGGGAATCACCCACGTGCCGATCGACTCGCGCACGGCCGCCGACGTGTACGGCTTGCCGACATAGGCCGACAGGCCGATGCCGAAGATCGTCAGCGAGAGCCCCGTGGCGACCTGGTTCGCGAGCATCGACAGCACGAGGAACGCGAACAGCAGCGACATCGCGATGCCCGCGACAATCGCGGCGAGCACGCCGAGCCACGGGTTGCCTGTGACGGCCGTCACCGCGTAGCCCGTCACGGCGCCCATCAGCATCATCCCTTCGACGCCGAGGTTGAGCACGCCCGACTTCTCGGTGACGAGTTCGCCGACGCCGGCGAACATCAGCGGAATCGCGGCGACGACGGCACTCGACGTGAGCGCGCTAGCTTGTTGAATATCCATGAGATCTGATCTGAATCCGGTGGTTTTACGATGCCGCGATGCCGCGACGGCGCACGCGATAGTTGACGAACAGGTCCGCGCCCAGCAAACAGAACAGCAGCAACCCCTGGAACACGCCCGACAACGCCTGCGGCAGTTGCATCGACGTCTGCACGGCCTCGCCGCCGAGGTAAAGCAAGGCCATCAGCAGACTCGCGAGCACGATGCCGACCGGGTGCAGCCGTCCGACGAACACGACGATGATCGCGGTGAAGCCATAGCCTGGCGACCACGTCGCCTGCAACTGGCCGATCGGACCGGAGATCTCGCCCATGCCGGCGAGTCCCGCGAGGCCGCCGCTGATCAGCAGCGACGTCCAGATCGTCTTCTTGTCGGAGAAGCCAGCGTAGCGCGCGGCCAGCGGCGCAAGACCACCGACGTTCATGCGGAAGCCCGCAAAGCTCTTGCGCATGAAGAGCCACACGAGCGGAATTGCGATGATCGTCACGATGATCGACGCGTTAAGTCGCGTGCCTTTCAGAAACTTCCAATGCCAGTCGCCGTAAAACGTCGGATAGAGCGCGTCGCCTGAGAACATTTCGGAAAGCGGAAAGTTCATGCCCTGCGGATCGCGCCACGGGCCGCTCACGAGATAGATCAGCAACTGCGTGGCGACGTAGGTGAGCATCAGGCTCGTGAGAATCTCGTTGGTGTTGAAGCGGCTCTTGAGCAGCGCGGGAATCGCGGCCCACGCCATGCCGCCCAGCACGCCCGCAATCATCATGGTCGGCAGAATCCACCAGCCGGTCGCCTGATCGAAGTAGATCGCGACGCCACTCGCCGCAATGCCGCCGAGCAGCATCTGCCCTTCCGCGCCGATATTCCAGACGTTCGCGCGGTAGCCGATGGCAAGGCCCAGCCCGATCAGGCAGAGCGGCGACGCCTTCAGCAGCAGTTCGGCCCAGCCGTTGACACTCGACAGCGGCTCGATGAAAAACGCGTGCATCGCCTGCGCCGGGTCGCGCCCGACGAGGCTGAAAATCAGAAAGCCGATCACGAGCGTCAGGAGCGCGGCGATCAGCGGCACGGCAAGCTGCATCGTTCGTGACGGCGACGTGCGGGCTTCGAGTCGATACGGAAGAATCATTGTGCGTTTTGTCGTTGTCTATGCAGTTGCATTCGCGAGCACTTCAGTTCATGCACTTGAGTTCATGCATGCGCCGGTTGCTCCGCAGAGGGCGGCGCACCCTCGCGGTCCCCGAACAGCCCGGCCATCCAGCGGCCGATCTCTTCGGCGTTGGTGTCGCCCGTCTTGCGGGTCGGCGACATGCGCCCGCGCGCAATCACCGCGATGCGGTCGCAGATGTCGAACAGTTCTTCGAGTTCTTCGGAGATCACCAGAATTGCGACGCCGCGCGCCGACAGATCGAGAAACTGCTGGCGGATGAACGCGGCCGCGCCGACGTCGACACCCCAGGTCGGTTGTGCTACGACGAGCACCTTCGGCGCCTGAAGAATCTCGCGGCCGACGATGAATTTCTGCAGATTGCCGCCCGACAGGCTCTGCGCGAGCGCGCCGTCGCCGCCGCAACGCACGTCGAACGATTCGATGCAGCGCTTCGCGAACGCGCGCATTGCGCCCGCGTTGATCCAGCCCGAACGCACCATCTGTTGACGATGCGCCGTCAGCAGCGCGTTTTCCGCAAGCGACATGGCAGGCACCGCGCCGCGTCCCAGCCGCTCTTCGGGTACGAATGCAAAGCCCAGCTTGCGGCGCGCCGCTGCGCCGAGCTTGGCGGCGGGCTTGCCGCAGATCGTGACGGCATCGGCGCGAGTGCCTTTGTGCTCGCCCGAGAGCGCCGCCAGCAGTTCCGCCTGACCGTTGCCCGATACACCCGCGATGCCAAATATTTCACCTGCATGCACGCCGAACGACACATCGTCAAGCGACGTGCCGAACGGATCGTCGCTGGCAGATGAAAGATTTTTCACGTCGAGCAGTACATCGCCCGGTGTGTGCGTGCGACGCTCGTAATCGGGCAGCGAGTGACCGACCATCAGTTGCGCGAGTGATGCATGTGTCTCTTCGCGCGGCGTCACGCGGCCCGTCACCTTGCCGCCGCGCATCACGGTGGCCGTGTCGCAGAGTTCCTGGATTTCGTCGAGCTTGTGGCTGATGTAGAGAATGCTGCAGCCCTCCGACGCGAGCCGGCGCAGCGTCGCGAACAGCTTTCGCACGGCTTGCGGCGTGAGCACCGAGGTCGGCTCGTCCATGATGAGCAGCCGCGGATTCTGTAACAGGCAGCGCACGATTTCGACGCGCTGCCGCTCGCCCACCGTCAGGCTGTGCACGTGGCGCTGCGGGTCGATGTCGAGCCCATATTCCGCCGACACGTCGCGGATGCGCTTGCCCAGTAGCTTTAGATCGAATGGCTCGTCGAGCGCAAGCGCGATGTTTTCGCCGACCGTCAGCGTCTCGAACAGCGAGAAGTGCTGGAACACCATGCCGATGCCGAGCTTGCGCGCCGCCGCCGGGTTCGTGATATCGACAAGCTGACCTTCCCAGCGGATTTCGCCTGCATCCGGCCGCACCGCGCCGTAGATGATCTTCATCAGCGTGCTCTTGCCCGCGCCGTTTTCACCGAGCACTGCATGAATTTCGCCGGGGGCGACGATCAGTGTGACGTCGTCGTTTGCGCGAACTGCAGGATATTGCTTGCTGATACCCGTCAACGCGAGGCGCGGTGTGGCGCCGTCGCTACGGTTTGCGCCGGTGGCGTGTGTGCTGCTGCCCGTCGGGCCGCGTGTTGATGTGTCGCTCATGTTGTTCCGTGTTACGCGTGTGGCCGGCGGCACGCGGCGCCTCTCGCGCTCCCCGCTTGAGTCCGCCCGAATCCCGCTCGAATTCCCGTTCAATTCCGCTCGAAATCCCGGCCCGGACGCGCGCGTCGTGCTGCCGCAGCCGATCGACAATACCGAAATCGCCCCGCTCAGTCGAGCCGCCAAAATTCCCGCAGAGCCGCGCCGCTACGCGGTTTGCGGGTATCCCACCCTTGACGGTTCTTTATCTCTATATTAAAACGCATATACCCCCAAGCCCGCTCGATCAGCCAGAACATATATTTCGGAGAAGTCATGAGTCAGCAACGCGAGGCGATCGACACGTACCTATTGCGCGTCTTGCACACCCTTTTGATGGAGCGCAGCGTCACGCGCGCCGCCGTCAAACTGAATCAGTCCCAACCTGCAATCAGCGCCGCGCTGCGACGCCTGCGCGACATCACGGGCGACCCGCTGCTCGTGCGCGGTAAATCCGGCATGGTGCCGACCGAGTACGGATTGCGCCTGCTCGAACCCGTGCAAAATGCACTGCGCGAAATCGAACGCATTAAATTTCAGCAGCACAATTTCGATCCGGCGACGTCGATCCGCTGCTACCGGATAGGCTGCCCGGACTACCTGAACGTGCTGTTCGTGCCGACCGTCGTCGAGCGTTTCCGCAAAGCCGCGCCGAACGCGACACTCGAGTTCCACTCGCTCGGCCCCGCGTTCGACTACGAACTGGCGCTCGAGGACGGCAAGCTCGATATCGTCGTCGGCAACTGGCCGGAACCGCCCGAGCAGCTGCACCTGTCTAATCTGTTCGTCGATCAGATCGTGTGCCTGATGAGCAACACGCACCCGTTTGCAAAGCGCGGCAGCCTCACGCTCGATCAATACCTGAACGCACCGCATCTTGCGCCGACGCCCTATTCCGTCGGCCAGCGCGGCGCGATCGACGTGCATCTCGCGCGCGAGCGCCTCAAGCGCCATGTCGTCGTCACGTTGCCGTACTTCAATCTTGCACCGTACGTGTTGATCAAATCGGATCTGATCTTCACGACCACGCGCCTGTTCGCTGACTACTACGCCAAATTCCTGCCCTTGACCGTCGTGCCCGCGCCGCTCGATTTCCCGCCGATGCAGTATTACCAGCTGTGGCATGAACGCGTTCACTACTCCGATGAAGTGCGCTGGTTGCGCAGCCTCGTCGCCGAAGCGACCAAGACGCTGATCGCCAAGTAACACGGCTTTCAATCGCGACAGGCAAAGCACTATCGTGCAGGCGGCGGCTTCCAACCGCCGCCTTTTTTATTCGACGCGCTTAGGCTGCACTTTCATACAACGTCTGCGCGAGACGGTTGTGCAGCTCGACTACCGGGCCGAGATCGACTGTCGTCAGCACGCCGTCCTTCACCACGACCTTTCCACCGATCACGCTCGTCGATACCTGCGACGGCGCGCAAAACACCAACGCCGCGACGGGATCATGCAGCGCGCCAGCAAAGAGCGGTTGCCGCAGATCGAACGACACGAAGTCCGCCGCCATGCCGGGCGCCAACGCGCCGATATCGTCGCGATTCAGCACTTTCGCGCCGCCGAGGGTCGCGATCTCCAGCGCCTCACGTGCGGTCATCGCATCCGGCCCGAAACCGACCCGCTGCAGCAGTAAAGCTTGACGCACTTCGGCGACCATCTGCGCGCCATCGTTCGACGCCGATCCGTCGACACCCAAGCCGACAGGCACGCCCGCAAGCCGCATCTTCTTCACGGGCGCGATGCCCGATGCGAGCCGCATGTTCGAGCATGGGCAATGCGCGACGCCCGTTCCTGTGCGCGCAAACAGTTCGATACCGGCATCGTCGAGTTGCACGCAGTGCGCATGCCACACATCGTGCCCGATCCAGCCGAGATCCTCTGCATATTCAGCCGGCGTCATGCCGAACTTTTCGCGGCTGTATGCAATATCGTTCACGTTCTCGGCGAGGTGCGTATGCAGCGACACGCCATAATGACGCGCCATCGCAGCCGATTCACGCATCAGGTCGCGGCTCACCGAGAACGGCGAACACGGCGCGACGACCACGCGCAGCATCGCGTAACGCCCTTCGTCGTGATACGTCTCGATCAGGCGCTGCGTGTCTTTCAGAATGTCCGATTCCTTCTCCACGACGGAATCTGGCGGCAGGCCGCCGTCCTTCTGGCCGACGCTCATGCTGCCCCGGCTCGCATGAAAACGCATGCCGATGCGGCGCGCGGCAGCAATGCTGTCGTCGAGCCGGCTGCCGTTCGGATAGATGTACAGGTGATCGCTCGACGTCGTGCAGCCCGACAGCAGCAGTTCGGCCATCGCCGTCAGCGTCGATACCTCGATCATTTCCGGTGTGAGGTTCGCCCACACCTTGTACAGGCTGGTCAGCCAGCCGAACAGCTCGGCGTCCTGCGCGGCGGGAATCGCGCGCGTCAGGCTCTGATACATGTGGTGGTGCGTGTTGACGAGGCCGGGAATCACCAGATGCCCGGTCATGTCGAGTATTTCATCGGCGGTATCCGGCAGTTCATCGGTCGGACCGACCGCGACAATCCGGTTGTCCTCGATATAGAGACCACCGTCGCGCAACTCCCGCCGCGCACCGTCCAT
Organism: Paraburkholderia sp. PGU19; assembly: GCF_013426915.1. Lineage (GTDB taxonomy): Bacteria > Pseudomonadota > Gammaproteobacteria > Burkholderiales > Burkholderiaceae > Paraburkholderia. The sequence goes on along the minus strand of NZ_AP023179.1, from coordinate 1,694,172 downwards.
CGTGACCAGCACGTCCGCATGTCTGACCAGCATGGTCTTGCCGCGCTGGCCGGTCGTTCGGGTCGCGCCGGTGGAACTGGTTTGCATCGTCATTCGTTTCTCCAGTGCTGCCCTGTGTTACCGCCGCTGAGGCCGATGCATGATGCTGCCGCCGAGGCTTGCTCTTGCTGCATAGCCGCTCAAAGCTACATCGTTCTGCCGTCTGCGCAGCGCGCGGTTCCCGGGCAAATGCAAAAGTCGTTCGAACGCGATGTCGCCGGCACGCCACCATGCCGCCGCGTCCGTTCGAACGCAGTTGGCCCGGTTACCCAGCGTGTTCCGCCGTCTTCGGGATGCGTGGCCGTGCCGCGCATGAACGTAACCTTCAGGCGACAAAATTGCGCTGGCAACTCGCGCCGCAGCGATACCGAAGTTCACGCCGCGCATATAGTCGGCATTTTTGGCGCCGGTAGGATCGGAACCGTGCAGCAACGCCCCGCTGCGCCTGCATCGGACTGCCTGTCCGATACCCGTCGGCGGGGCGTCATGCGCCAGCGATTATCTTTCCTATCGCTGGTTCGCGGAGGTGAACAATGTTTCTACAATGGATGTCACGGCGCTCGCTTCAAACCGCCGACGGGTATGTAGCCACTGACGTGGAGCCTCGATCCGCCGCAACGTGTCATGGATCGGGCCGCCGCTGAAACCTCGCATCCACACAAGGACAATCGCGAATGGGCAAGCTCACTACCCACGTGCTCGACACGGCAAACGGCCGTCCCGGCGCCGATATCAAGGTCGAACTCTTTGCGCTCTCCGGCGACACGCGCCGCGCGCTCAAAACCACCACCACCAATCACGACGGCCGCTGCAACGAGCCGCTGCTAGAAGGCGATGCACTCGCCGTCGGCGAATATGAACTGGTGTTCCATGCAGGCGACTATTTTGCGTCGATCGGCACCAAAGTGCCCGAACCGCGCTTCGTCGATCGCGTCGTGCTGCGTTTTGGCGTTGCCGATGCGGGTGCGCACTATCACGTGCCGCTGCTGGTGTCGCCCTGGGCGTACAGCACCTATCGCGGCAGCTGAAGCAAACGGCGTCGCGTGCATTTCGCAGATGACATGGAGACATTCGCGAAGCGCAAGCCAGCAAGCCGTGATCGATCGGCACCCGATTTCATCCGATTGCCGTTGCATGCACTAATCCGATAGCGGACATGCACCGGCGCAACAACCCCGCATGCCGCGCAACACCCAAGATGCTGCGCGAACAACGAATCAGGAGTGGAGGAGTTTCATGGAAGGCTTTATCACTGACTGGCTGAATCTCGCGATTCGCTGGTTTCACGTTATCGCCGCGATTGCATGGATCGGCGAGTCGTTCTACTTCGTTGCGCTCGACAACAGCCTGAAACCGCCAACGGACCCGAATCAGCGCCGGCGCGGCGTGTTCGGCGAACTGTGGCACGTGCACGGCGGCGGCTTCTACAACATGCAGAAGTACACCGTCGCACCGCCCGAAATGCCCGACGACCTGCACTGGTCGAAGTGGCCGTCGTATACGACCTGGCTGTCGGGCTTCGGTCTCTTCACCGTGTTGTATCTGTTCGCGCCGAACACGTATCTGATCGACAAGAACGTGCTCGACATGGGTCCCGTCGTCGCGATCTTCTCGGCGCTCGGCTTTCTCGCCGCGGGCTGGATCGTGTATGACTCGTTGTGCCGACTGCTCGGCAACAAGGACAAGGTGCTCGGCATCTGCGTGGGCATCTATGTGCTGATCGCGGCGTTCCTCGCATGCCACATTTTCGCGGGCCGCGCGGCGTATCTGATCATGGGCGCAATGCTCGCGACGATCATGTCGGCGAACGTGTTCTTCGTCATCATCCCCGGCCAGCGCAAGATGGTCGCCGCGATGCTCAAGGGCGAAACGCCGAACCCGATCTACGGCAAGCGCGGCAAGCAGCGCTCGGTGCACAACACGTACTTCACGCTGCCCGTCGTGTTCGCGATGCTGTCGAACCACTACGCGATGACGTACACGCATCCGTACAACTGGGCGGTGCTGGTCGTCATCATGCTGGCGGGCGCGTTGATTCGCCAGTTCTTCGTGATGCGTCACCGCGGCCAGGTGCTGTGGTATCTGCCGCTCGCCGGCATCGTGCTGATGTTCGGCGCGCTGTTCTGGACGATGCCGAAGCCCGTCGTGCCCGTGGCGGAAGCGGCGAACGCGCCTGTCGTGAAGACGGCCGATATCGCGCCCGTGCTGCAGCAGCGCTGCGTCGCCTGCCACTCCGCGCATCCGACGATGATGGGTAGCGCGCCCGCCGGCGTGCTGCTCGATACGCCTGCAGAGATTTCGACGAACGCGCAGCGCATCTATCAGCAGGCCGTGACGCTGAAGGCGATGCCGCTTGGCAACGTCACGCACATGACCGACGAGGAGCGGCAGAAGATTGCCGCGTGGTTCCAGGGCGGTGCGGTGAATTAACGATCGAGGTGTCGATGACGGGCGCAAGCCCGTTTCTTCGAGGTTAGCGGGCTGTTCGCGCAAGCGGCAGTCCGCTTTTTTTATGCCAGTGACAGTGCGCCAGAATCGTCACGCATGCTCATCGGCCCGCACGAAAACCGCGACTGGAGATCGACACGGAATTGCCGTCCGGGTCTTTTGCATTGGCAAAGCTGTAGCCGTCCGCGCGATGCGTCGCGCCGAATGCGAGTCCTTCAGTTGCACAGTGCGCCTTGAACGCTTCCACGTCCTCGACATCGAACACCAGCTTGACGGTCGCTTGCCCTGCCTTGACGCCTTTCGCGGCAGGATGAATCATCAGGATCGCGCCGCCGTGAGGCGGAGTCAGCTCGACGATAGAGTCGTCGTCATCGCACATGGCCGTGAAGCCGAAATAGCGCTGATAAAACGCACACGCGCGTTCGACGTCCCTCACATACAGCAAAATCCGGTTCAGTGACGCGTGCATGTTTTTCTCGCGAATAGGTTGTGCTGTCTATCATCAAGCCCGCCAGCGATTGTCCGCGATTTCACATGTCATGCACAACACACGCGCCAAAGCAAAAGCCCATTGCGACTTCCATCGCAATGGGCTTTTTTCAACCACAATCAATCACACTACCAAACCGCGCGATTCAAAGCATAAGCGCAGCACGCAAGCCTCAGACGACAACCGCATTCATCGCCTCTTCCGTCAACCACTGCGACTCACGCAAATTCTGCTCGTTGAGATTGAGCCCATCACCGCCACGATCGACGACGATGAAATCGCTCACGTCGCCCAACGCGAGCAGCGGATGATGCCACACGCCTTTCGCGTAGTTCACGCCTTGCCAGCCGCTTGTCACGAACGCGCGAATCTTCGATTCATCCAGCTCGCCGGCAGGCGCAACGACAACCAGATACGGCTTGTCGTTCAATGGAATGAACGCCTGCGAACCCAGCGGATGCCGCTCCATCATCGTGATTTCGAACGGCAGCGCGCGCGCCTGTCCACGAAACAGATTGACGAGTGTACGGCCGCCTTCGTCGGTGACGTCGACTTTCGCGAGATCGTGATAACGGATCGTCGTGCCGAGATTGATGGGAATCTGCTTCGCGCCTTCCAGTTCGATCACGTCGCCGAACGGCGCGAACGCTTCGCGTGTCAGCGGTTCGATAGCGAGTGTCTTCATGATGCGAGCGTGCCCCACAGACGCAGACGTGACACGCCGCCATCCGGAATGATGTTGAAGCGGATATGCGTGACGGGGCCGAGCGCGGCAATTTCGCTTTCGTAGAAGTGCTGCTTGTCCATCTGCAGCTTCTGTTCGCCGAGCAGCACGGGCCAGAACATCGCCTGCGTGATCAGCGAGCTGTCGGTGCCGCCCGTCACGTACGCGGCCTGGATCGAACAGCGGTCCGGATAGTTGCCCTTGAAGTGCGCCGTATCGACTTCGATCTTCTTGATGACGCCCGGTTGTGCGAGCGCGACGATTGCCCAGTCGTTGCCCGGTTCGCGGCGACGGCGCGTTTCCCAGCCGTCGCCCATGTTGACGCCGCGACCCGGCATCAGCAGTGTCGATGCGGCGCCGAAGTGCTGGTTGTTCGCGCCGACCAGATATGCGCCGTTTTCCATCGCGGCGAGGTCGAACAGATCGGTGCGGCTCGCGCCCGCCCAATCGACCTGCGGCTGGCCGTACACGCGCAGACGCGCGATGCCGCCGTCCGGATAGATGTTCACGCGCAGGTGCGTGTACGCGTTCGTGTCGCCCACTTCGAGGTAGTGGTGGCTGTTGCCTTGCAATGTGGTCGACGGGACGATCTCGGTCCATTGCGTCGACTGGTTCGGCGCGCCGTCCACCACGCGCGCCGCTTCCACCGATGCCGCCGGCGGGAAGTTGCCCGTGAAGTGGCTGGTGTCGAGATCGAGACCCTTGATGACGCTCGGACGCGCGAGCTTCACGACACACCAGTCGTAGCCCGTGGTGCGCTTGCGGCGCGTTTCCCAGCCGTCCATCCACTTGCCGTGCTCGTCGTACTTGCCCGGAATGAAGACGGCTGGCTCAGGATTCAGCATGCGGTCTTTCGGCGCGAAGAAATCGTCGCTGGCTTCGAGCGCCTGTGCGCCAAGACGCGGGTCCGCGAGGTTCACGAAACGGCGCGTGAATTCGGGTGCGTTGGGATCGAGAATCGGGAGTGCCATCGTTGTCTTCCTTGCTGTCTGGTTGTTGCTTTGTGAGTGCGTGAATGCGCGAGTGCGTGCCGACGATCACGCGCTGATCAGATCGTCGAGACGGAAACGCGCAATGCGATAAATCTGGTCGAGGCTTGCGCGCAGTTCGTCGGGGCGGCTGTTGTTCACGCGCGCTTCGAAGTTCGCGATGATGCCGTGCCGGTCGTAGCCGCGCACGGCGAGAATGAACGGAAAGCCGAACTTCTCGCGATACGCCGCGTTCAGGCGCAGCAACTTGTCGAACTCTTCCTGAGTACATTGGCCGAGGCCGGCGCCGCTTTGCTCGCGTGTCGATTCGGCCGTCAGTTCGCCTCGCACGGCCGCCTTGCCCGCAAGCTCCGGGTGAGCATTGATCAGCGCGAGCTGCTTCGCTTCGCCTGCGGTTTCGACGGCGTTCGACATCGTCTTGTGCAACGCGTCGATGCTCGCGTACGGACGCTGCGCGGCGGCCACTTCGGCGACCCACGGCGAATGCTCGAAGATGCCCGACAGCGCCGCGACGAACGCGTCGGTCGAGATGCTGTTGAGTAGGTCCAGTGTGTATTGCATCGCCTTCATGCCGCAGCCCCGCGGTTGTCCTGTTGTTGGTAGGGATGATGCTCGCGCCAGTGGCGCGCGATATCGACACGCCGCGTGACCCACACGCGCTCGTGCTTTTCGATGTGATCGAGAAAGCGCTGCAGCGCGCGCATGCGACCAGGACGGCCGAGCAGGCGGCAGTGCATGCCGATCGACAGCATCTTCGGCGCTTCGTCGCCCTCTTCGTACAGCACGTCGAATGCGTCGCGCAGATACGTGAAGAAATGGTCCGCCGTGTTGAAACCTTGTGGCGTGGCGAAGCGCATGTCGTTGGTGTCGAGCGTGTACGGCACGATCAGTTGCGGCACTTTTGTGCCGCCTGTCGTTTCGACGTCCATCCAGAACGGCAGATCGTCGCCATAGTTATCGGAGTCGTACAGAAAGCCGCCGTATTCGGCAACCAGCCGATGCGTGTTGGGACTGTCGCGGCCCGTGTACCAGCCGAGCGGCCGCTGGCCCGTCACGCGTTCGATCGCTTCCATGCCGAGGCGCATATGCTCGGCTTCACGCTCGGGCGACATGTCCTGATAGTGAATCCAGCGATAGCCGTGACACGCAATCTCATGGCCCAGCTCGACGAACGCGCGCGCGAGTTCCGGATGCCGCTCGATCGCCATGCCGACGCCGAACACCGTCAGCGGCAGGCCGCGCTTCTCGAACTCACGCAGGATGCGCCACACGCCCGCCCGCGAACCGTATTCGTAGATCGACTCCATGCTCATGTGACGCGCCGGATACGACGCCGCGCCGACGATCTCCGACAGGAACTGTTCCGAGCCCGGATCGCCATGCAGCACGCAGTTTTCGCCGCCCTCTTCGTAGTTGAGTACGAACTGAACCGCGACGCGCGCGCGTCCTGGCCAGTTTGCCTGCACGGGGTGGCGGCCGTAGCCGATCAGGTCGCGCGGATAGTTCGGATCGAATGACATGATTTGAATGGCGCAGCGGTTGACGTAAGCGTTGACAGGTACGCGCCGGCGGACGTCGTAAGAGCGGGTAAACACGCTACGGCAAGGCCGGCAGGGTTGAACCAGTGTAGCGAAAACACCCGGGTGCGCCCATACACCCGGGCAGATAGTGCATGTCAGACTGAGTGTATGTGCGGTGCAATATTGGCGGCGGGGTCGGCGCGTAGCGCACTCGAGTTCACCCGCAGCAGCGCTTCCCCGGCGGTTTGCTGGGCAGCGGACACTGCGGCTGGCTGGTCGCCCGTCGGGCTAAAGCGCGCGAACTCGCCGTCATAGCGTTTGGCAAGCGGGCGCGCATAGTCGCCTCGCTTGGCCGTGGCCAGCCGCAGCGAAACCAGCGCTTCGACCCACTTCACAGCCGCCGTCACGCCTTCGACGACGGGCGCGCCGAGCGCATCCTCGATCTCCCGGCATAGCTCGGCCATTCCCGCGCAGCCGAGCACGATCGCGTCCGATCCATCCTCGTCGAGCGCGCGCCGGCATTCGTCGAGAATGATGCGCCGCGCGGACGAGCCGGGCTGATCGAGTTCGAGCACGGCGACATCCGTTGCGCGCACGTTGCGGCAGAACCGCTTCATGCCGTAGCGCTCGGCCAGATGCCAGGCCATGCCGCAGGTCCGCGAGAGCGTCGTCACCACTGAGAAACCCGGCGCCAGCACGCTCGCCGCATGCATCGCTGCTTCCGCGATGCCGATCACCGGGCCGCGCGCCAGTTCGCGCGCCGCATAGAGACCAGGATCGCCGAAACACGCAATCACATAACCATCGAAGCCGTCTCGCTCGCCCGCTTCGATTTCCGCGAGCAGGCCCGGCGTGGCGAGCGCCTCGTCGTAATAGCCTTCGATCGACGGCGGGCCCATGGTCGGGCTCACCGCCACCAGTTCCGTTCCCGGCGCCACGACGTCGCGCGCACAACGGCCCATGGCTTCCGTCATCCGTTGCGTCGTGTTCGGGTTGATCAGTTTGATACGCATCTCGACTCCTGTGTCGACGGGAGTTGGCGCTTTAGCGCTTACTCCGGTCCCATGCAAGATATTGCTTGCATCCTTTGATGAACTTTCATGCACCGCGCGGCAGATCGCGCGCCAATACACTGTAGAACACTGCACCGAGTCCGGCGCCGATGAACCACGAGAAGTTCGCGAAACTGTTCAGCGACGGCACCATCACGCAGATCACCGCGATCACTGCAGCCGGCAGCAACGCACCGACTGCACGATAGTTCACGCCGTTGCGATACCAGTACGAACCCTTTTCCGACACCGTGTACAGATCGTCGAGCACGATCTTCTGACGCTTCACGAGGAAAAAGTCGACGATCAAGATGCCGTACAAAGGTCCGATGAAGCTGCCGAGCACGTCGAGCGTGTAGTGGATGACAGCCGGGTTGTTGAACAGGTTCCACGGCGTGATGAAAATCGATGCCACTGCAGCCAACATGCCGCCTGCACGCCAGCTGATGAGCTTCGGCGCAACGTTCGAGAAATCGAATGCAGGCGACACGAAGTTCGCGACGATGTTGATGCCGATGGTCGCAATCGTGAACGTCAGGGCACCGAGAATCACAGCCGTCGGATAGTCGATACGGCCCACCGTTTCCACGGGATCGGTGATGAGTTCGCCGAACACGGGCAGCGTCGCAGCCGTCGTGACGACCGTCACCAGAGAGAACGCGAGGAAGTTGACGGGCAGGCCCCAGAAGTTGCCGCGCTTGACGCTGCGGAAGCTCTTGCCGTACCGCGAGAAGTCGCCGAAGTTCAGCATCGGGCCGGAGAAGTACGACACCACCAGCGAGATCGCCGTGATCATCACCGGGATCACTTCCATGCCGTGATACTTCACACCGCCCAGGTTGATACCGATGTTCTTCCAGCCCGCGCGCCAGATCATATAGCCGGCGAGAATGAACATCACCACGTACACTGCAGGACCGGCGAAGTCGATGAACTTCTTGATCGTCTCCATGCCGTTCCAGAACACGAGTGCCTGCAGCACCCACAGCAACATGAAGCCGGCCCAGCCGATCGTCGACAGGCCCATGAAGCCGTGATGATGCACATCCGCGTAGGGCAGCAGTTGTGGGACGAACTTGAGCACGACGATCACGAGCGCGCTCGACGCGAGATACGTCTGGATGCCATACCACGCAACCGCAATCAGGCCGCGGATCACGGCGGGCACGTTGGCGCCCAGCACGCCGAAAGTCGCGCGGCACGCGACGGGGTACGGCACGCCGTTCTGCTGGCTCGGCTTGGCGATCATGTTGCACAGCACGTTGACGAACGTAATGCCGACGAGCAGCGCAATCAGCACCTGCCAGCTCGTCAGCCCGAGCGCGAAGAGACTCCCCGCGAACACGTAACCGCCGACGCTGTGCACGTCCGACATCCAGAATGCGAAGATGTTATACGCGCCCCACGTCTGATGCTTCAACGGCGCGAGGTCTTCGTTGTACAGGCGTTCGCTGTAGCCTGCGGGCAGCGCGTGAGCGCCTTGTCCGCTGCTCTCGTAATCGGGGATTGCCGAACTATCCGGTGCTGCACTGAACTGAGCCATGGATTCCTCCTAAGATGGGAACGCCGACGGGAATCGACGAGCATTGCATCGTGTATGCCAGGCGCACGGCCGGCCCACTTGGTGGCTGGCGCGTAGGCGCATCGCTTACAGGTTGCCGCGGATGTCTCCGTACTTACGTACTTGTTTTGATGACCTTGCAGGCTTTCCGCGAACGCCTGCAGGGCTTCGCCGCGTGAGCGTGGCCGCCTGGTGGACGTCCTTCGCCGTACGGTCTTTCGGTCTCGATACATGCCGGGTGCGGCGTGTATCGGGTGGGGTGGCAATCGACCTTTGGGTCGACTTTCTGGTCAAGCTCCGTTCACTTCAGTGCAGCGCGCACCGCCAGCGAGCGCGGGCATGCGTCAGGCTTGCACTTTCGACAATCGTCAGCCGGCTGCGGCCCTGGGCGCGCGCATGCCGAACACTTCGTGCAGATCGGTCCCACCGCTAGCCGGCCGATCCAGCATCTTCAACTCGACGCTCTGCAAGTGACGCGACATCAGCGCGCCTGCTGTCTTTGCATCGCCGGCGTCGAGCGCGGCGAGAATCGCTTCGTGGTCTTCGAACGAGCACGGGCTGCGGCCCAGCGATTCGTACAGCGCCGAGATCAGCGTCGAGCGCGCGACCAGTCCGTTCAGGCAATCGCACAGCACCGTGTTGCCCGTCAATGACGCAAGCTCCGTATGGAATTCGCCCGACAGCCTGATCCACGCCGGAAAGTCGCGCGATTCGAACGCCTTGCGCTCCCGGGCGATCATCCCGCCGATGTTCTTCAACCGCCGCGAGCCCTGGCTCGCGCAAATCTTGTCGACGACGGCCAGTTCGATGATCCGGCGCATCTCGAACACTTCATGCACTTCCTGCAGCGACGGACTCGCGACAAACGCGCCACGGTTCGGCTCCAGATCGACGAGACGGTCGGTGGACAACAGAGCCAGCGCCTGACGGATCGGTCCGCGCTTGACGCCGAATACTTCGCACAACTGGGCTTCCGTCAATTTCGCGCCAGGCGCGAGCCGATGCTCGAGGATCGCGGCGCGAATGCGCTCGGCGATCGCTTCGGGTTTCGTGCTGCTCGCGGTGGCGTTGAGTGTCTCGGACATGATGGGCGTGCTGTTATGTGGTCCATCTTAGGACGGACATAAATATTGTCAACAATTTTGAGAGTGGATTTACGACAATTCTGGTTTGGACTGACGTGCTCAAAACTAACCCAAACGCACCGAAAACCTTACCAGTACTTGATTTCAGGGCATACGCGCGGTTCGATCGACAGCTGCCTTGCAGACTATTTTGTCAACAAAATCGGGCTGTACGGTGACGTACCCAGACTGGGATGCAACAAACGAATCAGACAGTTAGTTGCATTAGACGCTCAAAAACAAAGGCGAGTTGCCTCGCCTTCGCCGGATATGAAACGAGAACGCACCCGTCATTCGAGCACGGGATACCCTGAAACGGTCAGCTTGAACCCACGCGCGCCCGCAACGAGACGCGCTTCCGCGCCGACGGGCAGCGTCACCATATCGGGGATATGGCCGAACTGCAGCCCCGTTACGATCGGAATTCCGATCACCGACCTCACCTGCTCGATCATCGCGCGCAGATCGTAGCCGTTGTCGTAGTCGAAAGGCTTGCCGCCCGAGAAATCGCCCAGCACGAGCGCCTGTTGACGCTCAAGAATGCCCGCCAGATGCAGTTGATAGATCAGCCGCTCGATCCGGAACGGTTGCTCGTTCACGTCCTCGACGAACAGGATGCCGCCTTCCACAGGCGGCATGTACGGCGAGCCGACCAGCGATGCGATCACGGCCAGATTGCCGCCCCACAGCGTGCCCGTCACGTCGACGGTTTGCGGTTGGGGAGCCGTGCTGGAAATCGTGAACGTTTCCGAAGTCAGCGCGTTCCAGAAATGCTTCATCGTGAAATCGCTGACGCTTTCGGCACCGAAATCGACGGCGAGCATCGGGCCGCCGAAGGTCTTCACATTCGCCTGCGACAGCAACGCAAGCTGCAGCGCCGTGAAATCGCTGTGTCCGCAGAAGGCGATCGGCTGGTCGCCCAGGCGGCGCTGCAGGCCGCGATAGTCGAGCCCGTGCAGGATGCGCACTGCGCCGTAGCCGCCGCGCACGGCGAGCACGATATCCGGCAGTTCGCGCGATGGATCCGCGAGGCGATTGAGTTCCGCCGCGCGCTCGCCATCCGTGCCGGCGAACCGCTGATAGCGCCGCTGCGTCGCGTTGACGTTCTCCACGTGATGCCCTTGCGCACGCAAGCGCTTCAGCGCGAGATGAACCGCGTTCGGATCGTGCGGATAGCCGGAAGGCGCGATCAGTTCGATGGTGCGGTGCTTGGCCATATGAAGTGGCAAGTCAGTGGGTCTGATTGGTGTCCGGACGCGGATCGGCCGCATCCGACGCGTTGTTCAATGCGGCTGCCGCGCGCGCTTCCCGCGCGGCGCGCCGGCGGTCGGCAAAAAACGAGCGCAACGCAGCGCCGCACTCCTCTTCGAGCACGCCGCCCGTCACTGTCGTGTGATGGTTCAGTTGCGGATTCGCGAACGCATCGACGACGCTGCCGCACGCACCCGTCTTCGGATCGCGCGCGCCGAACACGACGCGTGCGATGCGCGCGTGCATGATCGCGCCCGCGCACATCAGGCAAGGCTCCAGCGTCACATAGAGTTCGCAACCCGGCAGCCGGTAATTTTCGAGCTTTTGCGCGGCGGCGCGCAGCGCGGCCATTTCGGCGTGCGCCGAAGGATCGTGACCGCCGATCGGATGATTGAAGCCCGTCGCAATCACTTCGTCGCCACAGACCAGCACCGCGCCGACCGGCACCTCGCCAGCGGTGCGCGCCTCTTCGGCGGCAGCCTGCGCGAGCGCCATGAAGCGGCGATCGCGTTCGGTAATGGGGGCGGGTTCAGGCGTAGCGTTCGTCTCGTTCGCGACGCTGACGCCCGAGCAGGAAGAGACCGTCGAAACGTCAGACAAATCGGAGTCGACAGACGGCAAAACAGCCGGATCGACGCCGGGTTCACGCCGGCCCCGCATCGGCGGCCGGCTCGTCCGCGACGCGCTCGTACAGGCGCTCCGCGATCCGGCGGCAGTACTCGCGCGGCATCACGAGCGGCCCGCCGCGCAGCGATTCCAGTGCCATATCGAGGGCCAGCATCTTCGCTTGCAGGCGGCAGCGGCTGCTACGGTCGCTGACGGCATCCAGCTCGTTCTGCAGGTCGCGCAGCGCCCGTAATTGTTCGACGGCGGGCGGTACGAAGCCCGCATTCTTCAGAATGCGGTTCGCTACTCGAACTTCCTCGGGCACCAGGGCGTCGTCATCGAGAACCTGCGGCGCGCCGGTTCCCGGCAAATCATCGAACTCGCCGCGCGCAGCCGCGGCGGCAATCCGTTGTTCGACAAGTGCATCAAGCAATTTCATTTGCAGTCCACTACGTTGCGGCTCCGGCATTTTATCAGGACGCTGCGAAATGGATTTGTCTGACGCCTAGAGGACACACCCAGGTTTAGGATTAGTCGTATGGGCTGGCATTCCAGGCTCAGATATGGTTGTCGGTTTTTCAGCGCTTCCGGCTCCGTCATGTCCCATCGAATTTTCACTCCCGCCATCGTCTCAATTTGCCCGAAGGGTGCCGCCACACGCAGTTCGCGGATGCCGGGCGCAAATCGCCGCCGCGTCGTCTCGTTCGTCAGGGTGCTTGTAACAGGCATCGCACTGTCGCTCGCGCTGTCTGGCTGCGGCGTGTTTTGCAACATCGGCGGGGGCAGCGGCGGAGTTGGCGGCAATTGTGGCATCGGTACCGGTTTTCGCTTCTGACTTCCTCGCTTCTCTCAATCGTTTTTCCCACCCGGTTCCCGCCCGCGCGTCACTGTTTCACCAGGCGTTTTTATCGGACGCGCAATTTACACACTGTTACGCGGCGCGCGCATCACTAGCGATGCGCGTTTCCCTATACTCGTCGCGGTCCACACCTCGTGGCATCACGACAATCACGTAACATGACCCACACCCGTTTTGCTCGCCCTCTCGTTCGAACGACGTTGATCGCGCTCTGCGTTACGCTGCCGCTCGCAGGCTGCGTTGTCCCTGGCAATTCGCCGTACGGCGCGAGCTATGGCTCGACCTACGCCACGCAACCGGCCTACGCACAACCGGCGCAACCCGTCTATGCGCAGCCCGGCTACGCGCAGCAGCCGCAGTATCAACAGCCTTATCAGCAGCCGTATGCGCAGCAGCCGCAGTATCAACAACCCGGCTACGATCAGCCCGATGAGCAAGACAACCAGGCTTATCAGCAGCCGCAGCAGGGCTATGGATATGGCGAGCAATACGGCGTAGTTTCGTCGATCCAGCCGCTTGCGAATCCAGGCGCCGTGACGGCGGGCGGAGTTGCAGGCACCGTGATCGGTGCGGTTGTCGGCGGCGTGATCGGCAACCAGTTCGGGCGCGGCCATGGACGCGACGCGGCGACTGCGATCGGCGTGCTGGGCGGCGCCGTCGCGGGCAACCAGTTGGGTCAGCAGGCGGGCGCGTCGTCGCCGGGCGGCTATCGGATTTCGGTGCAACTGAACGACGGCTCGGTGCGCGCATTCGATGTCGGCTCGCCCGGCGACCTGCATCCCGGCGATCGCGTGCGTGTTGCGGGCAACCGGCTCGACCGCTATTAAGCCGCTTAAGCCATCACCAGGCCACGAACTCGACGCCCGCTCGCCGTGCTAGCACCCTGCGCCGCGCGCTGCTTCGATCACAAGCAATCGAAGCAGCGCGCCAAACCTCACTCCGGCTCGACCGTTCTCCCCGGCTCATAAAACATCGCGAACAGTTCGGACTGCGATCCGACGCCGAGCTTTGCATAGATATGCTTCTTGTGCGCGCGAACCGTTTCGAACGAGATCGACAGCTTCTCCGCGATTGCGCGCGACGAAAACCCGCTCAGCGACAGCATCGCCACTTCGATCTCGCGCGCTGTCAACGCGCCGCGCCCGTTCTTGCCCGTCAGCATGCCGAAGCGCGCATGCAGATCGGCATCATCGTTTCCGGCTGCGCGCGGCTCTTCCTCCCCAACGAATTTCTCGAAACGCAAGCGCTGCTGCATCAACGCGAGCACCCACGGCGAATACAGCGTGAACAACGCGATCTCGCGCTCGTCGTAGCGGCTCGTCTTGCCGAGCGAAAAGCCCATCGTATGATCGCGATCGATCACGACATTGAAATGCACCTCGTCGCCGACGATGTTCTTCTTGAAGTAACGCTGGTAGTACTCGGTCATCCGGAAGTTGTCGGGCGCGACGTCGGCGAGCGTATAGAAGCCCGACGCCTGCGTTTCGAACGCGGCGAGATAGAACGGATCGAGCTGATAGAGCGCGGCCAGATAATCCTGGAACATCAGGTCGATCTTGCCGTCTGGCATGGCCTGCTCGGCGAGCACGAGCGGCGCGGCATCGCGCTTGAAGCGCAACGCGACCCAGCTGTCGAAACCGACATGCCTTTCGAGCACACGCGTCAGGCGCGCCCAGAAATGCGGACCATCGAGGGCGTCGATGGCCGAGCCGATCTCCCGATGAAAAGCGAGATCTCGCCATTCGAAGTCCATCGTGTCCTCCGGTGAGGGTAACCCTCGTGGGTAATTTCAGGACAAAAATAATACCCTGATAATCCGCCTCAATACGAGGAGCGGGCGACGTACGCACTGTTCCGCGCGGCACAAGAATCGCAGGCAATACGGATGCGCAACGCACACCGCGCACCGCTGAAAGGCATCTGGAAGGAGGCAACACCATGCAGGTTGAACTGGCGCAACTCGCGCTGATCGACAGCGACGTCGCGCACAACACGCGCAAGGTCATCGAGACGATCGGACATGCCGACGTAACGGGCGGCACGAAACTGATCGTGTTCCCCGAAACCACGCTATCGGGCTTTCCGACGCGCGAGAACATCGCCGACGTCGCGCAGACGCTCGATGGCCCCGCGTTGACCACCGTGCGCGACGCCGCCCGGCAAAAGGGCGTCGCCGTTGCAGTGGGCCTCGCCGAACGCGACGGCAACCAGTTCTACAACACGACGGTGCTCGTCGACGAACGCGGCGACATCGCGCTGCGCTATCGCAAGACGCATCTGTGGGCATCGGATGTGGGCGTGTTCACGCCTGGCGACCGCTTCGAAACCTGCATGTGGAACGGCCTCACCGTGGGCCTGCTGATCTGCTACGACATCGAATTCCCCGAATCGGCGCGCGCCATCGCCGCGCTCGACGCCGATCTGCTGATCGTCACCAACGGCAACATGGACCCGTTCGGCCCCGTGCATCGACGCGCGATCACGGCACGCGCAATGGAAAACCAGATGTTCGCGCTGATGGTGAACCGCTGCGGTTCAGGCGACGACAACCTGACCTTCCCCGGCCTCTCCGCGCTGATCGATCCGTTCGGCGAGACGGTGCTCGAACTGGGCGGCGAAGAAACGGTGACGAAGGCGACCATTGACTTCAACCGGCTCGAAGCGAGCCGCGAGCACTACAACTATCTGCACGACGCACGCGTGCCGCTCGGCCTCGTGCCCGTCGAACAGTCGAATGGTCATCGCGCGCTGATGGTCGAAGCGCGCCGCCGCCGCACCGACTAAACGCTTTCCAGCAGTCTGTCCGGGATGCACCGCACGGGGCCGAGCGCGCCCTGCGCGGGTGCGCCCACGCCCGTCGAAATGCCAGCCATAGGCACCATAAGGCATCCAGAAGACATCCATATCGGCCATCGCTCTCGGCCTGGCTTTAGGAGAAATCATGCAAGCGTCGTCATCCCATGAACCGTCGCACCTGAAGCGCACGCTCGGCTTGCCGTCCGTGCTGCTGTTCGGTCTCGCCTACATGGCGCCGCTGATCGTCTACGGCACCTACGGCGTGCTCGCCAAAGCCAGCGATGACACAGCCGCCCTCGCCTATCTGCTCGCGCTGATCGCGATCGCCTTTACGGCGCTCAGCTATGGCAAGCTCGCGCGGCTTTTCCCCGTCGCCGGCTCGGCGTACACGTACACGCGCAAAACCTTCAACGCGCACCTGGGCTTCCTGATCGGCTGGGCGACGCTGCTCGACTATTTCTTCCTGCCGATGGTGATCTGGCTGATCGGCGCTGCGTATCTGAACGCGGCGTTTCCGCATGTGCCGTCGTGGATCTGGATCGTCGCGTTCATCGTGCTGACTAGCGGCCTGAACATCGTCGGGATCGAACTCGCGGCGCGCTTCAACATCGTGCTGATGGTCGTGCAACTGGCGATCGTCGCGATGTTCGTCGCGCTGTGCTGGCACTATGCGTCGGCGGCAGCGGGTCCTGGCGGCATCGCGATGGCCGAGCCGTTCTTCAAGCCGCATGTGCCGCTCGGCGCGACGATGGCGGGCGCCGCGATTGCCGCGTATTCGTATCTCGGCTTCGATGCCGTGTCGACGCTGACGGAAGAAACCATCGATCCCAAGAAGAACATGCCGCGCGCGATCCTGCTGATTGCGCTGATCGGCGGCGCGATCTTCGTGATCGCCGCGTACACGATGCAGCTGGCGCACCCCGGTGTCGAGTTCAAGGACACGGACTCGGCCGCGTTCGAGGTCGCGAAAATGATCGGCGGCGATATTTTCGTGACCGTGTTTCTCGCGGGTCTGATCCTCGCGCAGTTCGCGTCGGGCATCTCGGCGCAGGCGAGCGTCGGCCGCTTGCTGTACGCGATGGGCCGCGATGAAATTCTGCCGAAGCGCTTTTTCGGCTACATCCATCCGCGCTTCAAGACGCCGGCGATCAATATCGCGATTGCGGGCATCGTCGGGCTGATCGCGCTGAAGCTCGATGTGGCCACGTCGACGTCGTTCATCAACTTCGGCGCGTTCCTCGCGTTCACTGCCGTCAACCTGTGCGTGATTCGCGTGTATCTGTCGGGTAATCATGGCGACCGCAAGATCGGCCTGCTCGGCGGGCTGGTGTTTCCGCTGATCGGCGCAGTGGCCGATATCTGGCTGCTCGCGAGCCTCGAAAAGACGGCGCTCGTGCTCGGCGCGGTGTGGTTCGTGCTGGGTATCGCGTATCTGTGCTGGATCACGCGCCTGTTCCGCCAGGCGCCGCCTGAAGTGGCGATCTGAACGGATAGCGTTCGAAAAAACGCGGCGCATTGTATGCGCCGCGTTTTGCTTTGCGTGTTGCCTTTTATGCGCGCGCCGGAAATTCCGCTTCCAGCGCTGCGATCAAATTCGACAGCGCGTCGACCCAGTTGCCGCGCTCCGACTGATTGAAGATCCGCATGCCCGGATACCACGGGCTATCCGTGCGCTCGCGCAGCCACCGCCAGCATCCCGCGTAGCGATTGAGCAGCCACACGCGCTTACCCATCGCCGCAGCGAGATGCGCAACCGACGTATCGACGGCGATCACCAGATCGAGTGGCTCGACGAGCGCCGCCGTGTCGGCGAAATCCGTGATCTCGGTCATCCAGTCGGTCAGGTTCGGACGCTGGGCGGCAGCGAGTTCCTTCGACGCATCGTCCGCTTTCTGCAAGCTGATCCACTGCGCGAGCGGCCACGCGAGCAGACGCTCGATCTGTGCGGGCGCGATGCTGCGCATCCTGTCCATATGCGCGTTGATCCTGCCGCCCGCCCACACGATGCCGATGCGTGGCACGCGTTGCGGCGCGACAGCCGCGAGACGCGCGCGCCAATATGCGGCGCGCTGCGGATCGGCGCGCAGATAGCGCGACGGCGCCGAATCGAGATTTTGCAGGCCGATTTCGAGCGCCATCGGCAGGGAGAGCATCGGCGAATAACAGTCCCATTCGCTCCAGTCGGAGGGCACATCGTCCAGCAGTCGCAACTGCGGATAACGCTCGCCAAACGAATCCTCGAAGAGCCGCCGCAGCGGCTTCGGGCAGTTGAAGCCGATCGTCGCGAAATGGTCGAGCGCGAGCGGGAAGAAACGGCTGAACTGCAACGCATCGCCGAGTCCCTGCTCGTACACGATGAACAGCCGCGCGTCCCGTTTCGGCGAAGTTTCACCCAGCCACTGCGGCACGGGCCATTCAGCCGGCCGCGCACCGCGCTCGCCGCGATTGTTGCCGAGCGCCGCCCAGCGGTATTCGAAATGCGGCCACGCTTCTTCGTATCGCCCGGCCGCGAGCATCATATGGCCGATATTGCTGCGCGCTTCGAGATTGGACGGATCGAGTTCATACGCGCGCCCGGTGATGCACGATGGCCGCTTCGACGTCGCCGAGCGCGTTCAGCACGAGCCCGAGGTTGTTGTGCGCGCCGGAGTGCGCCGGGTTCGCCGCGATCACGCTGCGATACGCGTGCTCTGCCGCTTCGATGTCGTCGTTCAGTTGCAGCGCGACGCCCAGATTGAAGGCGAGAATCGATGTATCGATCGACATGGACGGCTCGCTGCGCGCGAGATCGAGGCCGCGTTGCGCGCTCGCCGCGCCCTCGGCGAGCGCGCCCGACCGAATCTGCACGACGCTCAAGCTGTTGTAGAAAATGGCATCGGGCCGCACGCGCAGCGCCTGCTCGATCCAGTGCGCCGCGCCGCCCGGCTCTTTCGCTTCGAGCGCAACGAGGCCGCGCAGATGGAGCGCAGCGGCGTGCTCGGGCCGCGCTTGCAGGACGGCGTCCAGATGCGCGCGCGCCGCGTCGTGGTCGCCCGCGAAGAAGGCTTGCTCGGCTGCCGCGTACCGCTGGTCGATATCTGGCTGGGATGTCATTCGATCATGTCCTTCACCGCGACAAAACTGAGGCTTCGAACCGTCGATACGTCGATTCGGCTCGGGGGCAGCAATGATGGCACTGCGCCGCCGGCGAGCTGTGAAGTTGTGTGAAGGCAGACGTCGCCGTTGTTCCGCTTATCCACTGAAAAATAGGACAAATCCGGGACAGCCGCCGCGTTTGCGTCGATACGTGCCTTGTGGACGACACGCGACGGCGTAGAATACTGTACATATATACAGTATCGCCGTCTGCCATGGAACTGCTCAAAAAGCTCGAAATAGTCGCCGACGCCGCCAAGTACGACGCGTCGTGTGCGAGCAGCGGCGCGCCACAGCGCAGTTCGCGCGGCGCGGACGGTCTCGGCGCGAGCACGGGCGCGGGCATCTGCCACAGCTTCACACCTGACGGCCGCTGCGTGTCCCTGCTGAAAATCCTGCTGACCAACTTCTGTCTGTACGACTGTCAGTATTGCGTGAACCGGCGCACGAGCAACGTGCCGCGCGCGCGTTTCACGCCCGAGGAAGTCGTGAGCCTCACGCTCGACTTTTATCGACGCAATTACATCGACGGTCTGTTTCTCAGTTCCGGCGTGATCCGCTCGTCGAACTATACGATGGAACAACTGGTGCGCGTCGCGCAGTCGTTGCGCGAAGAACATCTATTTCGCGGCTATATCCATCTGAAAACCATTTCCGATGCCGATCCGGAACTGATCGCGCAAGCGGGCCGTTACGCGGATCGCCTGAGCGTCAATATCGAACTGCCGACCGAAATCAGCCTGGAACGGCTCGCGCCCGAGAAAAGCGCGCGCACGATCCGCCTCGCGATGGGCTCGATCCGGCTCGCCAGCGACGAAGCCGAGAGCGACGCGAAAGCGCCGCGCTTCTCGCCTGCGGGGCAAAGCACGCAGATGATCGTCGGCGCGGACGACACCAGCGACAGCACGATCCTCCAAACAGCCGAAACGCTGTACGGCTCGTACCGGCTCAAGCGCGTCTACTACTCCGCGTTCAGCCCGATTCCCGACAGTCCGACCGCGCTGCCCGCCAAGGCGCCGCCGCTGTTGCGCGAGCATCGTTTGTATCAAGCGGATTTTCTGCTTCGCGGCTACGGCTTTCGCGTCGACGAACTGTTCGCCACGCCCGGCAATCTCGCGCTCGATATCGATCCAAAACTCGCGTGGGCGCTGAATCATCGGGAGAGTTTTCCCGTCGACCTGAATCGCGCCAACGTACGCATGATCGCGCGCGTGCCGGGCATCGGCATGCGCAACGCAAAGCGTCTGGTGGCGCTGCGGCGCTCGCGGCGCATCCGCTATCAGGATCTCGTGCAGTTGCGGTGTTCGATGGACAAGACGCGGCCGTTCGTCGTGACAGCCGACTATCGCCCTGCACACGCCGACGTATCGACGCAGCGCTTACGACACGCGCTGACGCCGCCACCGACGCAGTTGTCGCTGCTTTGACACTGGACGCGAAGGCATGCGGGTCATCTCGATCGACGACAGCTATGCGGCGTGGCGCGAAGCCGCGCTACAGGCGCTTGCGAACCGCATTGCGCCTGAGGATATCGACTGGTGCGTCATTGGCGATGACGATCGCGCAACCACGCCCGCGTTGTTCGACGATCACGCGCGTGCGTCGCTTGCGACAGCGACTCCCGCCAAAGTGCGCATTTCCCGCGAACTCGGCGAACTGCTGAAGGACGCGGCGCTCTATCGCGACACGGCACGTTGGGCGTTCCTCTACCGCGTGCTCTGGCGATGGCATGACGGCGACCGCTCAGTCGCGTCCGCCGCCGATTGCGACGGCGCGCGCCTGTACAAGATGGCCAAGGCCGTGCGACGCGCGAAGCACGACATGATCGCGTATGTACGGTTCCGACTGCGCGAGCCCGGCAACGATGCACCAGAGCCCGATTTGCCCGAGTACGTCGCGTGGTACGAGCCGGAGCACGATGTGCTCGCGTGGTCGGCCGAGCATTTTGCACGCCGCATGGGCCGCTCGACGTGGCTCATCTCGACGCCCGATAGCGCAGCATGGTGGGACGGCAGCGCATTGCGGCTCGAACGCCGCGTGGCTTTATCCAGCGACCGTTGCAAGCACACCGGCGACGAAGCCGAAGCGCTCTGGCTCGCCTACTACCGCAGCACGTTCAACCCCGCGCGCCTGAACGAGACGGCGCTCGAACAGCACATGCCCGTGCGTTTCTGGAAAGGCTTGCCCGAAGGCAACCTGATTCCGTCGATGATCAGCGAAGCGAAAAGCGGCGCGCAACGTATCGCGCAGGCGCGCGGCGTCGGCGTACTGGGCGGCAAGAGCGTGACTGTTGATGCGCACAGCGCGCAACCGGCGCGTCAGCAGCCGTCATCTCTGGATGCATGCCGGCGCTGCGAGTTGTGGCGGCACGCGACTCAGGCCGTCGATGGCATCGGTCCCGACGATGCGCGCATCATGCTGATCGGCGAACAGCCCGGCGATCAGGAAGATCTCGCTGGCAAGCCGTTCGTCGGACCAGCGGGCCGATTGCTCGATGTTGCGATCGAGCGCGCGGGGTTGCGGCGCGACCATGTCTATCTAACCAACGCCGTCAAGCACTTCAAATGGATGCTGCGCGGCAAGCGGCGCCTCCACAAGACAGCGGCGCAGCAGGAAATCGACGCGTGCGGCTACTGGCTCGAACGCGAACTGGAGCGCCTGAAGCCTGCCGTCGTCGTCACGTTGGGCGCGACTGCGTTGAATGCGCTACTGCACGAGAAAGTCAGTTTGCGCGATTGGATCGACCGGCCAATCGATGTCGACGGTATGCAGGTGATCGCCACGTATCACCCGTCGTTCGCGTTGCGGCAGGAGAATGACGAGACGCGCGAGCGCGTGCTGGATGCGATCGTTTCCGCGCTGGCGCGGGCGCGTGATCTGGCTGACACCGAGCGGGAACGACAGCGCGCAACGCGCTAGTGTTTCGGCGAGGCATGCGCCAGCATTGACAGGTTCAAAGGACAGATGCCATGCGAACCACGCTCCAGACCCGCGGCTACGCCTCGAACCGTTCGACGAGGCGCACTTCGCGGGACTACTCGCGCTCAACTCCGATCCCGTCGTGATGCAATTTCTCGGCGACGGGTCGCCCACAACACCAACGGAAGTGCATCAGAGCATCGATACAGCGAAGGCGCGTTGGGAACGGTTCGGCTTTTCGTGGTGGTCGTTCATCAGGCACGACAGCGGCGAGATCATCGGCGCGGGCTGCGTGCAGCACATCGAAAACGAACCGGGCAATCCTGTGGAAGTCGGCTGGCGCTTGAAACGCGATCACTGGGGACACGGCTACGCGACGGAAGCGGCTCGCGCGATGATCGGATTCGCGTTTGACGAGCTTGGCCTCGCTGCTGTTTATGCAACGACGCATCCGTCGAATGAAAGATCGATCAAGGTGATGAAGCGGCTCGGGATGCGGAGTGTCGGTTTGCAGCCCTACTACGGGACGCTGGCGGCGACGTATGTGCTGGAGAAGGTATAGCCGCAGTCGCTATCTCAAAATTCGTCCTTGTCCTATGTCCACCACTCCCACGCGTCCCTATTCTTGAAGCATCAACAGAGCGCCACTCAACACGATATGGATTGCGCCTGTGACCACCTCTTCATTGACAGCGCATCATGTTCGTCTACTTCCTTCTCAGCCAGTTCAGCCAGTGGCTTCGTTTCGTGGACAAGCCGCGTTGCGGCGCATTTCTCGCAGCATCCGTTGATATCGAAGAGCTAGTACTACAGCCGTAGGTAGGCCGGGGGCGTACCTCCCCGTCTTCGGTAATGGCACTGCTGAGCACGGTACTGATGTTGACGCCGCCAGTTTGACCACGACATTACATGCTCAATGGAGTGGAGCGTTCGCCAGATCAGTCGACACAGTAGCCGGCGGATCTCCTGAACGCTGAATGGCAGCGAACCTTCAGCTGTTTTTTTTGGCCTGTCCCCTCAAGGCAGCGAGCACCGCGTGCGCCAGCAATGCCAGCGTGATGTGACGGTACCAGCCCTGCCAGCGACGCACCTCATATTGATCAAGGCCGCATTCGCCCTTTGTGGCCTCGAATCCCACCTCAATTTCCCATCGCCTGCCGGCGACGTTGACCAGCGTCTGACGGGTAACCTTGGTGCGGGGTGCGTAGACGACGTAATATGCGTGTTCGCGGGTCTCGTCGAGACTACGTCGCACCAGCAGGTAATGCCCAAAGCGACGCTCCTCGGCGCTCAGTTGCAGACGCCATAACGGCGTAAGTGCCCAGTCATACAGTCGCTCACCTTTTGCGCCGATTCCGGCCGAAAGGCGGCGCCAGGCCTGTGGTGGCAAGGCTTGCGCAATCTTGTCGGGGCGCACATAAGTCGGGCCTTGCCACCACAGAGGTTCGCTCTTCTTGACCGCCAGCACGAATGGTTGTGCGCGCGACTCGAGCCACAGCCGCAAGGGACGGTCACCGCCATACACCTCATCGCCGGTGACCCATCCGCAGGGTACTCCCGAATCCAACGCCCGTTCAAGCATCCGGCGCGCGAGCTGCGGCTTGGTTGCGAAGCCCACGTTGTCGGGGACGCCCGCTGCCCGACAACGAGGACGATCATCGATCCACGACTGGGGCATATACAGTTCCCGGTCAATAAATGCGCTAGCCCCATTGCCTGCGTAGCATAGGAACACACCAATCTGGCTATTCTCGATGCGGCCTGCCGTACCACTGTATTGGCGCTGTACACCGGCAGAGTGTTCACCCTTCTTGACGAAACCCGTCTCATCAACGATCAGCACGGCATCACGCTCACCGAGTTGTTCAACGACGTAGTCACGAAGGATGTTGCGAGCTGCGTCAGGATCCCACTGTGCCCGCTCGAGAAGGTGCTGCACGCCATCGGGTGTGGCTTCGCCGATCCATTCTGCGAGCTGCCAGCCGTTTTTGCGCTCGACTGAGCCCAGCAAACCTTTTAGATAGGCTAGCGATCGCTGTCGCGGTTCAGCACGCCTGAACAGGCCAGCCAGTCTCCCATGCAATTTATCCAGTTCATGTTCCCATGCTTTTGCAATCTCTTTCATAGTGTCCTATACAAAGTAGTAGTACTAACTTAGTATAGGAAAAATAACTACGGCTGTAGTGCTAGGCAAGAACGCACAACGATACGATCGATAACTCGAATCTCCACGATTTGCCGCCGCGAAGCATCACGGCGAAAAAAAGCCCGCTGACGCGGGCTTTTGAAGCTTGTAGTTTCAGTACGTCCAGACGTCCGATCACTCCCACTCTATTATTTTTTGCCTTTGAGCATCATTGAATTTAAAGGCTTTTTCGAATGCCTGTGGATCCGATACCGTCAGGTATACCGTCACCGGAGGTGTACTGAAAAAAATCGCCCTCGCCCCCCGCCTGCCGGAGTGTTTCCTTTTTGATCCAGCGCGCTCCCGTAGCAAGCTTACACACATTACCGACGCCACCTGGCCGCCGCGCCCGCCTGCCGTCGCCTGTGAGCGTGCGACCGCGCGGATCCCATCGCTCATCTTGAGTGCGCCGATGTTGGCCAGCCTTCCTCTCCCTGACTCTCGACGCCCCCAATGCCGGCGTTCGGCTCGCCGCGAACACTACGACCGCTTCCAAAGTCTAACGGCCAGTCGCTCATCCAGGGTTGGCTGCCGCCTGTCGGCCTATGCGGTCATGGGAAGTCGGCTACTTGTTGCTGATCGGCCATTCGCCCGGCCGCCGTCGTTGACGCCTGGGTCCTCCTCCGCGAATGAGTACTCTCGACCCTCACCGGCCAATCAAACTGGCACGACGTCAATGGCCGCTCCCGATGTGCTTCGGACGTCCATATCCGGGATCATCCAGGTTGTAGCCGCGAGAACAGGCGGACTATCGTGGTTGGTTTGCCGTTAGCCAGGAGGCAATCCAAAGCAGGATGGCAGTTATGTCACCGCACTGTCGGCAATCTTCGCGAGTTGGATCAGTCGAGTACCCGGATCCGCAAAGTGATACCTACTCCCCCTATGTCGCATCGAGGCATTTAGAGATCAGGCGATCAAGCAGGATGGCCTGCTATTTCATCCCAAATGCCTGCCTCGATGCTCACCGGCACACGGCGCGCAAGTGCGCACATTAACTCGTAGCCGATCGTATTCGATGGCTCGGCCACTTCGTCGACCCTGACCTGCTCGCCCCACAGTTCTACCGGTGAACCGACATCCGCTGCGGGGCACGGCGTGAGATCGACGGTAAGCATGTCCATCGAAACGCGCCCGACGATGCGGGTGCGTACGCCATCGACCATCACGGGTGTGCCCGCCAGCGCATGACGCGGATAGCCGTCCGCGTAGCCGCATGCGACCACGCCGATCTTGATCGAGCGATCCGCCATAAAGCTACGCCCATAACCGATTGTCTCACCCGCAGTAAGCGTCTGCACGCCGATGATCCGGCTTTCGAGCGTCATCGCGGCGCGCAGCAGTGAACCCTCGATATGACGTGCGCAACCTGTTGGTGACGCGCCATAAAGAATCGTGCCGGGCCGGACCCAGTCGCGGTGTGCCCGCGGATGCCACAACACGGCAGCCGAGTTCGATAGCGAACGCGTGCCGGGCAGATCGCGCGTAGCTGCATCGAATTCGTCGATCTGCCAGTCGATTTCTCCATCGTCGGCATTCGCGAAGTGACTCATCAATCCGATCGAGCCAATCGCCGGGATAGCCGACGCGCGCTCCCATGCACGCTTGAACTCCTGCGGCCTGAACCCGAGCCGGTTCATACCAGAGTTCATCTTCAACTGAATGTCGATACGCTCGCGCGGTATCGCGGACGTCAGCAAATCGAGTTGTTCGTTGCAGTGAACGGTGACGTTCAGACGATACCGGTCCGCAATCTCTGCATCGGCGGGTTCGAAAATACCTTCTAGCAACAGCACGGGTTTTGTCCAGCCGCGCTCCCGCACGCGCACGGCTTCATCGAGATCGAGCAATGCGATACCGTCCGCTTCTGCAAGCGCCGGAAAGATGCGCTCAATACCGTGACCATAACCATTCGCTTTGATCACGGCCCACACGCGCGACTGAGCCGCCGTGCGCTTGACCAGCCGCAGGTTGTGACGGACAGCATCGAGATGGATGCGGGCGGAAATCGGACGAGGCATGAATTCTCCCTGACCGGCACGCGTCAAGGCGTGCACGGCTATCGGTGACTGCAAACAGAAAAGTGCACCATCGTATCGATCATTCCGCAGTGTTTGTTAATGTATTTGCGTGAATTTTTGGTCGTATAGCCTGGGCATCGGACAGCGTCCCTTGAGGCATGCGCACCTCCGTGCCCCGGACGGAGTCTAAAAGGAATGCGTCATGCCAATGCGCGCTACCGCCTGATGTGAATTCGATGATGGGCCTGCCGCACCGGGAATGAACGCCGTATCGAGCGGCGTGCCCGTATTGCCCCCACTCAGCTTCTGATACACCAGTTGCGTATAGACGCTCGTGCGCTTGGACAACAGATATTGCGCCATCAATCCGACCTGGTTCCAGTGCAGCGCATTCTCGACGCCCTCATGCTTCAGATGCGCCATCGTGTACGTGTACATGCCACCAATGGACACATCGGGTCGAATGTCGTACTTCACGTTGAATTCCAGGTTGTCGAAACGCAAGCCCGCATTGCTCAAGCCGAGATCGCCGAGATACACCGTCGAAGTCGGCTGCTGCACGTTCACATGCGTATAGACGGCTCCAAGCGTTACGGGCCCTACTCCGTAGCTCGCGCCGACTCCATAGATCTTCTGGTTGGCCGCAACGAAATTCGCGTCGTCGGAAGCGATGGCTCCCGTCGATGTCCTGCCCGGATTCGACAGGTCTTCATAAACGGCACCAATCGTGAAGGTCGAATAGCTGTACTTGAGGCCCGCGCTTACCATGCGATTGCCTGCGAACGCGCCTGCCTGATTACTGAATCCGTACAGTGCCGTGGCCGAGAAGCCGCCGTATTCATTGCTGGTGAATTTGACCGAGTTGTTAGCGTGAAACGTCGCATCGGTATTGTCGTTGTCGAGCGGATGTGAGAACAGATAGCCGCCCCAATAACCATTCGCCGTTGTCAAACCGATGACATCAGTCACGGAATCGAACTGCCGCCCGAATGTGAGTGTGCCGAGCGTATCGGATTGCAGGCCAACATACGACTGATAACCGAACAAGCGGCCGCTGTAATAGGCACTGCCGTTATCCAGCGTGAAGCCGCTTTCGAGGTCGAAGATCGCATGCAGGCCGCCGCCCAGGTCTTCGCCTCCCTTGAGCCCCCAACGGCTCGTCGCGATATCGACACTCGACGTCTGCCATGCCTTGTGCCCGCCCGCATTGCTGGTGAGGTTAATGCCTTCGTCCAGCACGCCAAACAGCGTGACAGTGCTTTGCGAATATGCGGCGGCTGACGCGAACAGCAGTCCCACTGCCAGAGCTATCTTGGCATTCATGTCACTTCTCTCCAGGAGTTTGAATTAACGCAGACGGATCAACGTCGATTTGAGTTCGGTGTATTTCCCGAGCGCGTGCAACGATTTGTCTCGGCCATTGCCCGACTGCCGATAGCCGCCGAATGGGAAGTTCATGTCGCCACCTTCGTCGTAGCAGTTGACCCAGACGGTCCCCGCCCGCAGTCTGCGTGACACGTCGTGTGCAGTGGTCAGATCTTCTGTCCAGACAGCGGCGGCTAACCCATAGTCGCTTGCATTCGCAATGCGCACGGCTTCGTCGATAGAGTCGAACGTGATGACGGACAGCACCGGCCCGAAAATCTCTTCGCGTGCGATCAGCGCATCGCCATCGCGCGTGTCGAAGATGGTCGGTTCGAGATAGAAGCCGCCGTCGATCACTTCCACGCGCGACCCGCCCGCGAGCAGTGCTGCCTCGTGCCGCCCGGTTTCGACATAGCCAAGGACGCGGTCGAGTTGTGTCCGATCGATGATGGCGCCCATCGCTGTTGCAGGATCGAGCGGATTGCCAGGCACATAGCGACGCGACGCATCGATCAGCCTGTCGAGAAATGCTTCCTTGATATCCCGATGCACCAGCAGCCGCGAGCCCGCCGTGCACATCTCGCCCATGTTGTAGAAGATCGCGCTTGCTGCCGTCTTCGCCGCACGGTCCAGATCGGGACAATCGGGCAATACGATGTTCGGCGACTTGCCGCCGAGTTCGAGCCACACGCGTTTGAGATTGGACTCACCCGCGTACTGCGTGATCAGCTTGCCCACCGGAGTCGAACCCGTGAACGCGATGCAGTCCACGTCGCGATGCAATGCGAGTGCCTTGCCCGCGTCGCCAGCGCCCGGCAGCACATTGAACACGCCCGGCGGAATGCCAGCTTCAAGCGCAAGCTGCGCGACGCGAATCGCTGTCAAAGGCGACTTCTCGGAGGGTTTGAGCACGACGCTGTTGCCGGCTGCCAACGCAGGCGCAAACTTCCATACCGCCATCAGCAGCGGGAAATTCCACGGCACCACAGCGGCAACGACGCCGATGGGTTCGCGTGTGACGAGACCGACGAGGTGATGATCCGCCGGAGCGACTTCGCCGCCGAACTTGTCGATCGCTTCCGCAAACCATTCGATGCAGTACGCGGCGCCCGGCACATCGACGGTGATCGTATCGGCGATCGGCTTGCCTGCGTCGAGCGTTTCGAGCAACGCGAGTTCGTCAGCGTGTTCGCGGATCAACGCGGCCCACCGCAACATGATCGCCTTGCGGGCGCGCGGATTCAAACCTGCCCATCCGTTTGAATCGAAGGCACGGCGGGCGGCGCAAACTGCATCGTTGACATCCGCTTCGCCGCATGCAGCGATTCGGGCGAGCAAAGTGCCGTCAATCGGGCTTATGCAGTCAAACGTGTGATGGCTTTGCGCTTCCCGGTACGTCCCGTCAATAAACGCGCGCCCTTCGATCTCCAGCGTCGCGCGGCGCGACCGCCAGTACTTCAAGTCTTTGTTTTGCGTTTCCATGCAAAGAACCATCCCATCTTTGTTTCGGTTGTCAATCGCAGCAGTACGCGCAGTTCCATCGCATTCATGCCTTCTCGAACAGCGCGTCCGCATCGAGCGCCGCATCTTTCGCTCGCCGCCTTTGGCGACACGCCGTGCCGAATGCGCGAAAGATCGCTGTCGATAGCGGGTTGTCCGCGTGCTGCCATTCGGGATGCCATTGCACGCCCAGCGCGAACGCGCGCGACGACGCGACACTGAACGCTTCGATCAGACCATCCGGCGCCACGGCTTCGACTCTCAGCCCGTCGCCCAGCCGCTCGACGCCCTGGCCGTGCAGTGAATTCACGCGTGCTTCCGTCAAGCCGCTGCACGCATGCAATACGCCGCCCTTTCCGATACGCAACGAATGCGCGGGGCCATATTGCGTTTCGATCGGATCGGCCTTGTTTTCGCGGTGGTCGAGCAGGCCGGGGACAGCGTGAACGGCCTGATGCAGCGTTCCGCCGAACACGACGCTCATCTCCTGAAAGCCACGGCAAATGGCAAGCACCGGCACGCCGCGTTCGATGGCCGCTTGCATCAGCGGCAGCGTGGTGTCATCGCGATGTGGATCATGGAGCGTGCCCGGCGCGCTTGCTGCGCCTCCATAGCGATGCGGCTCGACATTCGAATAGCTTCCCGTGAACAGCAGGCCATCGACACAAGCAAGCACCGCGTCGATCGACTGCCGATCGCCGAGCACTGGCAACACCACAGCAAGCGCGTTGCAACCGTCGACAACCGGATCGATGTATTTCTCGCCGACGGCATGTGACCAATGCAAGCCGATCTTCGTTCGATCGGCGGTTACACCAACAATAATATTGCTTTGCATAACTAATTTATCGGGGTTGATTCAGCCGATTTCATTGCGACAATCGACGCCGTCCGTAACGCGCCTACATGTCGAGCGTAATAGTGGGCGTCAACGCACGCGACACGCATACCATCATTACGTTATTGCGTTGCCGCTCGCTCCCGGTCAGCAGCATGTCGCGGTGATCGGGCGTGCCTTCCAGCACGCGCGTTTCGCACATCCCGCACACGCCCTGCTCACACGACGATGGCACGTCGTGGCCTGCATCCCGCAGCGCCTGCATGACCGAGCAATCGTGCGGCACGTCGACGGTCGTGCCGCTGCGCGCAAGAATCACACGCAACGTGGTGCCGGCAACTGGCGCAGCAGCAGGCGCAGCGCTGAATCGTTCGATATGCAGACGCTCACTCAACCCCGCCGACGCAAAGCGTTCAGTGAGCGCATCGAGCAACGCGGCGGGACCGCAGCTATAAACCTGCACGCCCTCCGCCGCCTTCGCCATGATGGCGTCGAGATCGAGCAGACCCGTTTCATCTGCGGGCCGGATCTCGACATGCTCGCGTCCGAGACGCTCCAGTTCCGGAACGAACGCCATCGAAGCCCGCGA
The DNA here is from genome assembly GCF_013426915.1 of Paraburkholderia sp. PGU19. GTDB lineage: Bacteria > Pseudomonadota > Gammaproteobacteria > Burkholderiales > Burkholderiaceae > Paraburkholderia. The sequence goes on along the minus strand of NZ_AP023179.1, from coordinate 1,664,164 downwards.
GCGTCCGCCATACAGCAAATGCCACATGGCATTCACGCGCCGCGCGGTGTGGATCATCGGCAGAATCGGTGTAATGCCAATGCCACCCGCAACGAACAGGAAGAAATCCGCGGGCTGCAATTCGAATGCGTTACGCGGTCCGCGAATCGTCACCTGCTGGCCAAGACGCAGCCCGTGCACTTCTCGCGAGCCGCCGCGACTGTTCGGTTCGAGCAACACGGCGATGCGCAAGCGCTGCGCATCGCCAGGCTCGCCGCAAAGCGAATACTGACGCGTCAGACCCGACGGCAACACGAGATCGATATGAGAACCTGCTGTCCACGCAGGCAACGCCGAGCGGTCCGGCATTTGCAGTTCCAGCGAAACCACACCTTCCGCTTCGATGCGCATGCCAGTGATCTGCACATCGAACGCCGTGTTGCGCGCGTTCATACCGCCTCCGCCTTCGCTTGCAGCATGACGGACGACACCGGCTGCTTCGCGCGTTCCATGAACTCGCGGAAGGCGCGCCGATAGTTCAGCGTGAACAGATCGGCGGGCACGGAATGCTCGACATACGTGCCGTCCCAGTCGATCTCGCGCGGCTGGATGCCCGCTGCAATCGGCATGTCTTCCAGATACACCATCTCTTCGACGCGCAGACATTCCTCCAGGTCCGCGCCGCGATAGCTGCGCTCGTTCGCCACGCCCCAGAAGATGCGCACCTGGTCATACGCGACGGGCGACGGGAAGCCCGCCACGATGCGCTTGCCGAGCTTCTCGTAGTCGTAGGTGATCGATGCGAGGCCAGGCGCCGCGCAGTGATAGAACATCATGCAGTCGCCATCGTTGGCCCAGTCGCCTTCGCCGGCATCGAGCTTGCGCTCCATCCAGACGTCGAGCCCTTCGCGCTTCACTTTCAACGGCTCGACCACATGCTTCGACGGACCCATCGACACTTCATGCACGAACGGAAAATGTGCGACGTCACGGAAGTTCTCGATCGCGACGGCGACGCCCGTCGGCGATTCGAGCGGCGTTGCCGCCAGCCAGTCGAGTTCGAGTTCGCGCCACTGCGTCGGGTCGTACAGTGCTTCGACAGGTTCTTCGAGCACGGTCCACACATGTGCGAAGCGCTCGATCACCGGATACGTGCGAATCGCGGCCTGCGGCGGAATCTTGCATTGATCTTCGAGCGACGGCACATGCGTGCACTTGCCGTTCTCCGCCGAGAACTGCCAGCCGTGATACGGACAGGCGATGTTCTCGCCATGCACCTTGCCGAGCGCGAAATCTGCGCCGCGATGCGGGCAGCGTGCATCCTGCACGACGGCCTTGCCCGACTCCGTGCGATACACGACGAGGCGCTGGCCAAGCAGCGTCGCGCTTTGCGGTATCGTCAGATCGACGGAACGGGCGACGGGGAACCATTGACGGCGCATCGCCAGTTCGGCTTGAGAGCGGAGTGGAAATTGCGGGGACATAGAAACCTCTAACGCTAAATGTTGTATTCAGATGCCGACGACGAGCGCGCCGCCGTTCACGGGAATCGACTGCCCGGCGATGAACGCCGCCTCATCGGATGCGAGAAACGCGACCGTGCTGGCGATCTCCTCCGGATGCGCGAGCCGGCCGAGCGGTATCGCCTTCTGCTCGCCTTCGATGTATTCGTCGGGCACCATGCGCGTGAGAATCGCGCCCGGCGTCACCGCGTTCACGAGAATCCCTTCGCCGACGAATTCCTTGGCCATCGTCTTCATCAAGCCAAGTTGCGCAGCCTTCGCGACCATGTAGCCATACGAGTGGCCGTCAGGCACCTGGCCCCACTGCGAGTTGATGAAGATCACGCGCGGCGCGCGGCTCTTGCGCAGATAAGGCAGCGCGGCCCGCGTGAGAAAGAGCGGCGCATGCACGTTGATCGACAGCAGCTGGTTGAAGTTGTCGTCGTCGGTCTTCTCCAGGCCGGTGAGCGAGTACATCATTCCGGCGTTATGCACGAGGATGTCGATGCCGCCGAAACGTTCAGCGGCTTCGTGGATCACGCGCTCGGCGAGATCGCGGCGTGTGATGTCGGCGGTGAGCGCCAGCGCGCGGCCGCCCTCCTGCTCGATTTCCGTGGCCGTTGCACGCGCCACATCGGCGTCGATATCGACGATCACCACGGCTGCGCCGCGCAGCGCGAGCAGCCGTGCATGTGCGCGGCCCGCGCCGCGCCCGCCGCCCGTGACGAGCGCGACACGCCCGGTGAGACGCCCTGCCTCCGGCGACAGCGTGAGTACGGTTTCGGGAGCCTGACGCGCCGGTGCGCGTTGAGTTGTCTGGTTCATTTCCATGATTCCCTTCCGCGATAACTCAGGCAGCGACCTTGTGCGGCTCGGTCACGTACAGCATGTTGCCGTCCGGATCGAACATCGGGCGATAGCGATAGTGCGTGCCATTCGGGTGCTGCCATTCGATCGGCGCGTCGGTGACCCATTGCACCTTGCCGTCGAGTACGCGGATCGCGTCGTCGAGATTCTCGACTTCGAAAGCGAAGGAATCGAAGCCGGGTTTGTCCTTGAGGTTCACAGCCGTGCGGCGTTCGACGGGCGTCGCGTCTTCCGTGCGGAAGATATAAAGCGTCACGTTGCCCATTTCGATCGCGGCCCACTGCTCTTCCGGCTGATACGGCAGGAAGAAGCCGAGGCCGAGCGTGCCGTGATAGAAATCGACCAGACGCTGCACATTGGGCGTCAGGATGTCCATGTTGTCGATGCGCTTGAGTTTGAGCATGGCGAACTCCTTGTTCTCTGTGTGAATGAAAGTCAGGCTGCGGCGAGCAACTGCACGTGATTGCAGGGGCCGCCGCGCAGCGCGCGAAGCGTGCCGCTGGCGACGTCGATGACGATGGTGGCGAGCGTTGCGTACTGGCCGTCCTCCGGCAGCGCGGGATCGGGGTGACAGCACACCGCGCCCGTCGTGCCGAGGTGGCTGTTCATTGCGCCGATCACCTGCAGCGCCGAGAGCTTCGCTTGACCGCCAAGCCTGCGCGTGAGCAGGTCGTGACGAATCAGCGTGTCAGGGTACTGGCGCGGCTCGGTATCGCCCGCCGCTGCCGGCGACGAGAGAAAGTGATTGGTGTGCACGAGCAGTCCGTTGGCATCGGGAAACACGAAGCCGGGACCGCCCGGATGCAGTTCCACCGATACGGCAGTACTGCCGTTATCCGCCGCCGCAATCACCGTCAGCGACGACGACGCGGAAACCCCCGCCGACGCCAGCAGTTGCAACGCCTGGTTGATATCGCCGCAGGTATCGAGCATCCAGCGCGACGCGACATGCACGGGGACGCCAATGGTCGCGCCATCGCGCTCGTGATGCAGGATGTTGAAATGCACGCCGATGCCGCGATCGTTTACGCCAGCCTTGCCGACAATGCCGATCTCCGTCACCGTAGTCGTGACGTGGCCGTCGGCGTGTGGGATTTCCCACGTCAGCCATTGATCGGCGCATTCGGCATACCAGTCCCACGTCTGCACGGCGACAGGATGCGCGCTGTGCGCATCGACCTGCACAACCGTCGAGCATTCGCCGCGCAATGGTGCGTTGAGTGCAGCGAGAATTTCTGTGCGCGCATTGATCGCGCCCAGCAGGCGCACGTCGATATCCGCGCCTTCCGCCATGCCCGCGATTTCCGCATGCAACGGCGGAGCGAAGCGCGCAATGCAGTCGAGCGCCTGCGCGCCCATCGCATGAAGGTCGACAGGGCGTCGCGCGACGCGCTCGAACAACGCGCGATAGCGCGCGACGCCTGCATGAATACGACGCGCGTGCGCGGCGCCGAATTCGCGTCCGCGTGCGGCCGGCTCGGTCTGGGTCGAACGGAATACGAAGCTCATGCTGCCACCCGATCGAGTTGCGGCGTCACGTGCTTCGCCACTTCGTCGAGACGCGCGAACCACACGTCGCCATCCGCGACGAGCCTTTCGACGAAGCGTTCGAGCTGATCGAAACGTGCGCCGCGTCCAATCACTTCGGGATGCATCGTGAACGTCGTGTGGCGTCCGTCGCGGCGTGCGGATTCGTACTCGGCCAGCCAGGTATCGACCAGCGTGCGCGGCGCCGTGAAGTTGCCGCCGTTATCGATCGTCCAGCCGAACATCGGATAGTCGTCGAGCGACCAGTGCACGGGCAGCTCCAGAATCGAGCGGCCATTCCAGCTCTCGTGATACGGACGGTCGTCTCCCATGCAACTGGAGTCGTACACGAAGCCGTTGTCGAGCACGAGATCGAACGTTTCGGGCGTCAGTTCCCACGACGACGAACGGTAGCCCGCAGGTTTCGGTGCACCCGCTTTTTTCAGCGCCGCGAGACCGAGGCGCATTTCATCGGCTTGTGCTTCGACGGACACCTTGTCGCTGCGCAGATGCATATGACCGTGATGACCGATTTCGTGCCCGTCTTTCAGCAACGACTCGATCAGTTGTGGATGCTGTTCGGCCGTATAACCGGGCACGAAAAACGTCGCGTGGATGCGATGACGGCGCAGCAGTTCGACGATACGCGGCACGCCGCGCACCACGCCGAAGCGTCCTTCGGAAAGACTTGTCAGACGGCGCGCATAGGCTGCGCTCTCGCCGAGATAGCCGGCTTCGGCATCGACGTCGAACGTCAGCGACACCGCCGTCGATTTCGTATTGGGCCACTTCAGCGTGGCGGCGTTTGGGGTCGTCATGGTGTTTGACTCGCTTGTTGCAGGTTGAATCGAAAAACGGCGAAAACAGTCCCCCGACAGTGCGCCGGCTATCGCCGAACGCACTGCTGAACGTTGCTCGGATGGGGAAAAAAGCGGGTTAGGTAATCACAGTCAGCTTCGCGGAAATCCACACGATGGCCACGGCGGCGGCAAGCGCGAGATACGGCAGAATGCCGGCGCGCGGATGCGGCAGTTCGATGTCACGCCGCATCGACTCGGGAAAGTGGCCCTTGTCCTGGATGTAATGTCGGAAGAAGAACACGGGGACGATCAGCAACATCGCCACCAGACCATTGCGCAAGGTGTTCTCGCCCTGGAAGTTCGCACCCGCGCCGACAAACGCGAGATCGACGAAGCCGCACAGCGCGCCCAGTCCCAGCAGCCAGTTGCGGCACCGATACGGACGCGGCCAGTCCGCGCGATCGAGCCGGTGAATCCAGCCCGATTGCAGGTTCAGGAACACGAAGATCATGTAGCAGACGTTCGACAGCGCGAGCACGGTCATGTAGTCGGACATCAACAGCAGGATCAGGTTGAAGCCGAGGTCGGTCCACATCGCGCGCGTCGGCGCACCGTGTTCGTTGACGTGCGACAGGTACTTCGGCAGCCAGCCATCGACGGATGCCTGATACAGCGTGCGCGACGAGCCCATCATCGAGGTCATCACCAGCAGCAGGATCGACAGCACCATCATCACGACGATCACGTTGAACACGACCGGGCCGCCGTTGACGAAACTCGCCATCACCGCGCCGACGCCGGAGCCGTCGACCACGCTCGGCGCGAGCATGCCCTTCAATCCAAGCTCGCCCTGAAACGCGATCGGCACGGCGATGAACATGAACAGGCACAACAGGCCCGACGCGAAGATCGCCTTGAACGTGTCCTTCTGCGGATTGCGGAATTCACGCGTGTAGCAGACGGCCGTTTCGAACGCGAAGGTCGACCAGCACGCGAGGAACATCGCGCCCATTGCCGTGCTGACACCCGCCGCGTTCCAGTGGCCCATCACGGCGGCGCCGGAGGCGTCGTGCGTGAGCGGCAGCATCGGCAGGAAGTGTGTGGACGGCATGTCGCCCGTGATCAGCGGCACCAGCGAGACGACCAGCAGCGGAGCAAGCGATGCAATACCGAGAATGCGCTGCGTCTTCGCCGCCGCCGACGCCCCCGCGTGCTGCAGTTTGAACGCGATCAACAGAAAAGCGAGCGCGAGCAGGAACGTCGCGTTGATGCGCAGCGTCAGGCCCTTCGTGATGAAGCCGAGATCGACGAGCGTGAGGTGCCAGGTATTGATCACGGCATTCGCCGGGAACAGACAACTCAGCATGTAGCCCGCAGCGAGACTCGTACCGAGTGCGAGCATCGGCGACCACGCAATCCAGTTACACCACACCGACACGGGCGCGACGAACTTGCTGTAGCGCACCCAGCCCAGCGCGCCATACACCGACGCGCCGCCCGATTTGTGCGGATACAGGCCGGAAATCTCTGCGTAGGTGAAGCATTGCGCAAAGCCGATCAGGATCGCCAGCACCCAGATCAGCCACGCGGGCTGGCCGATGGTCGCCGCCACGCCGCCAATCGTGAAAAGCACGCCGACAGGGACGCCGCTCGTCACCCAGAAGGCGTCCTTCCACGTCAGATTGCGATGCAGTTCATGTCGCGTGGACACCTGATCCTCCGCCGCTGCAACGCGGCCAGTTTCCTGTGCCGACAGGATGTCTTCTTGCACGCTCATCATCGCTCTCCCTGCTGCGACGTGGGAGCCGCGTGATGGGAAGCGTGAACGCTTCCCTTGAATAGGCGACCACAGGGATTGCTCGAGGCGCGCAGCAATGCCGCTCCGTCCTGCCGCCGGCCCGCTGACACAGCGCCCACATTCAGTGGGGCACCTGAAAAAGCTGTTCGCATGGATGTCACTCTCATCTCGGGGGTTGAACGACGGCGAGCTCGCGATGAGTGAATCCTAAGCCCTAAAATTGCGCATGTGTATACTTTTTAACCCTAATAGCTGCGCATTGCTCATTCACAAGATCTAAATTTTTATTTTTGCGCAAAAACAGGGCGCGACGCACCGTCACCGGGCGTGAAGACCCGGCGCGTGCGGGCGCTTCGTGAAGCGAGAACGCGTCAATGCCCGCGCGGGTTTGGCCCGCGTGAACGAGGAAATGGGGAGATTTCTGAACTGGCGCGGGAGGGGAGAATTGCGCCAGATTGGAGCGTGGGTGCTACGCGTTGCGCAGACTTTTACCGTGTGTTTTGCGCAACGCGTCTGAGGCGAGGAGCGATGTAACGAGTCAAAAAAGCGCCGCTGCGCGTCACTCTTCCGGTTCGACGGGTGGAATCGTGAAGCGGATCTTGTGGACCTTGACCTCGTGCATGGTGCGCACGGTTCGCACGCCAGGCAGCGCACGAATGCGCTGCTGCAACGCGAACAGGTCCTCGTCGTCGCGGCATAGCACCTGCACGCACAGATCGGCACCACCCAGGATGGTCGAAAGATAACTCACCTCCGACCAGCGCCCAAGATTGTCGACGGCGCGATCGTGGTCGTTCGGATCGACCTCGACGAACAGCAGTGCCAGCTTGGCGTGACCGAGCTTCGACGGATTCGTGAACGCGAGAATCTGCAGGATGCCCTGCTCCTGCAGGCGTTTGACGCGCGTGCGGACGGTCGCTTCCGGCACGTCGACGTTGCGGGCGATTTCGCGGAATGCGCGCCGCCCGTCTTCCTGCAATTCACGAACGATCTGAAAGTCGAGAGGATCGAGTATCGAAGTCGGCATGGTGTGAAGTTGTCGATCTGAATGGAGAGCGGGCTCGTACGGACACGCCGCGCCACTTGCTTCAAACGCAGAAGGCTAACAGAAACATCACGCAACGCAGCGACTCGCCACTGCACGCTGGCAAGGTTTCTCCCACACTCCGGTCGATGCCTCGCGTACATTTGCGCAACTATTAGTCCGTATTTTAGCGCATTGCAATTTGCAGAAGCACATAGTAGATTAAATGCGCAATCCGACAAACAGCGCATGCGTGACGAGCACGCCCGTTCGTCAGTCTGCAATGCGCAACAGCGTCGATCCGATGCTGCGCGTTGCGTGCGGTACCTTGTCGGTTGGCGCTCCGCGCCGCCCTAACCCCGAGTCCTCCATGAACACGGCAAGCCTTCCGATTCGCGACATCCATTGCCCGGTCACGGCAGGACGGCACACGCGCGTCGAAGCGGCCACGCTCAATCCGCTGTCGAATGTGATCCTCGCGTTCTGGGCGATCTTTCATTGCCGCCACGCGCGCCCTCCGTTGCGCCGCCCTTCGTAAGCACCGGCCGCACACGCGGCTTTCAGTCACTCATTGATCCCGGCCGTCCGCATCGCGCGGCGGACCACGCACGCGCTCACGCGCAAAAAGCACCGTCATGCCTACGACATTCGCCCACGAACACGAAGCCCTCACGTTTCTCGAACAGCATCCCGACATCGATCTGTTCGAACTTTTCATCGTCGACGCCGCGGGCGTGCCGCGCGGCAAGCTGCTGCATCGCGAAGAACTGCTTGCCGTGTATCGCAGCGGCCGCCCGCTGCCGAGCGCGATCATGAATCTGACGATCAATGGCGACGATACGGAAGACAGCGGTCTCGTCTGGGATGTCGGCGATATCGATTGCCGTGCATATCCGTTGCCCGGCAGTCTCGTGCATTTGCCATGGCGCAAGATCCCGACGGCCGCTGTTCAGGTGCAGATGCATCCTGAGGAAGGTTTGCCCGCAGGCGTCGCCGACCCGCGTCAGCTGCTCGCGCGTATCGTCGATCGTCTCGAAGCCGATGGCCTGTATCCCGTGATGGCGTGCGAACTCGAGTTCTATCTGCTCGATGCGCGGCCCGACGCGCAAGGCCGTCCGCAACCCGCGCTCGATACGGATGGCCGGCGTCCACGCACCACGCAGGTCTATGGCTTGCGCGAACTCGAACAGATCGAGCCGTTCCTGAAGGATCTCTACGATGCTTGCCGTGAACAGCACATCCCCGTGCGCACCGCGATTTCCGAATACGCGCCGGGTCAGGTCGAAATCACGCTTGAGCATGGCCCCGCTCTCGAAGCGATGGATCACGCCGTGCGCTACAAGCGCATCGTCAAGGGCGTGGCGAACGCGCACGGCATGAGCGCGTGCTTCATGGCGAAGCCGTTTGCGGAAATTGCCGGATCGGGCATGCACATGCACGTCAGCCTCGCCAATAAAGCGGGCGACAACCTGTTCGCCTCCGAGGACAAGGCGGGCACGCCGATGCTGCGGCATGCGGTGGGCGGCATGCTGCACGGTCTGCTGGATTCGATGCTGCTGTTCTGTCCCAACGCGAACTCGTACCGGCGCTTCCAGGCCAATAGCTATGCGCCGTTCACGCCGACGTGGGGCGTCGATAACCGCACGGTGAGCCTGCGCGTGCCGGGTGGCCCTGCGCCGAGCCGACACGTCGAGCACCGCGTGTGCGGTGCCGATGCGAATCCTTATCTGGCCGCCGCCGCCATTCTCGCCGCGTCGCACTATGGCGTGCGCGAGAAGCTGGACCCCGGCGCGCCCGTCGAAGGCAATGGTTACGCTCAGGCCAACACGCTGCTGCCGACTGACTGGCTGAGTGCACTGAACGCACTCGAACAGTCGTCATGGGCAAAAGACACGTTTGGCGCGGCTTTCCTGAAGGTGTTCCTCGCGATCAAGCGCGCCGAATACCGGCAGTTCATGGGCGAAGTCGGTGAACAGGACTGGCGCTGGTATCTGAACCAGGCCTGATAGCCGGGCCGCCGGACCGCCTGATCGTCACCATCATTGAACGGGAACATCATGAACGCCGCACTTCCACTTCACGCGGCTGCCTCGGAACGCAGCCCGTCTTACTACACCGCGACGGTTGCGCACGAAACCGATTACCCCACGCTGGAAGGCGAACATCATGTCGATGTCGCGATCATCGGCGGCGGGTTTACGGGTATAGCGAGTGCAGTCGAACTCGCCGAGCGCGGCCTGAAAGTCGCCATCGTCGAAACGAACAAGATCGGCTGGGGCGCGAGTGGCCGTAACGGCGGCCAGATCACGGGCAGCCTGTCCGGCGACAACGCGATGCGCAAGCAGATGCGCGCGACGCTCGGCAACGACGTCGACGATTTCATCTGGCGGTTGCGCTGGCGCGGACACGAGATCATCGAATCGCGCGTTAGCCGCTATGGCATAGCCTGCGATCTGAAGCATGGCCATCTGCATGCAGCGATGAAGCCGTCGCATCTGCGCGAACTCGAAGCGAGCTATGACGAGGCACAACGGCGCGGCATGGGCGCATCGGTCGAACTGCTCGACCGCGACGGCGTGAAAGCGCTGCTCGAAACCGACCTGTACTCCGGCGCGCTGAAAAATACCCGCAATATGCACGTGCATCCGCTGAATCTGTGCATCGGCGAGGCCCGCGCGGCCGAAAGCCTCGGCGCGCTGATCTTCGAGCATTCGCAGGTGCTCGATATCGTTCATGGCGCGCGGCCTGCCGTCGTCACGTCGCGCGGGCGAATCAACGCGCGTCAGGTCCTGCTTGCCGGCGATGTGTATCACAAGCTCGAACGCAAACAGCTCGACGGCAAGATCTTTCCCGCGATGGGCGGCATCGTCGCGACCGAGCCGCTCGGCGAACGGGCGCGGCAGATCAATCCACACGATCTCGCGGTATACGATTGCCGCTTCGTGCTCGATTACTACCGGATGACGGCCGACGGCCGCCTTTTATTCGGCGGCGGCGCGAATTATTCCGGGCAGATGTCGCGCGATGTTGCACAAGAACTGCTGCCTTATATCGAGCGCACGTTTCCGCGTCTGAAAGGCGTGCGGATCGATTACCAGTGGACGTGCGCAATGGGCATCGTCGTCAACCGCATTCCTCAACTCGGCAAGCTCTCGGATAACGTCTGGTATTGCCAGGGTTACTCGGGCCACGGTGTCGCAACGAGTCACATCATGGGCGAAATCATGGCGGAAGCGATCACGGGCACGCTGGAGCAGTTCGATACTTTCGCAGCGTGCCGTCACATTCGCGTGCCGATGGGCGATGTGATCGGCAATCCGTTGCTCGCTGCTGGCATGTGGTATTACCAGATGCTTGAGCGGCTTCGCTAGCGGTTGACCGCCGGGAACTGCGGCGACAATAGACCCGAGGTGACCTGTCCGTACAGATCACCACGGTTCGCGGTATCGCCCATACAAGCCAGTGCCGTCAATCAGGCTCGACCACCGCGAAAGCGTCGATCTCGATGATCATGCCGGGATAGGCCAGCACGGGCTGCGGCACATCGGTCATCGGCAAGCGCGGCGCTTCGAAAAACGACGACCGCACACGTCTGTTGACGTCGAGTTCGTCCACGCCGCAACGACCTTCGTACATCGTCGTCAGTTTGCAGATGTCCGCAAAACCTGCGTCCAGTTCGTGAAGGATGGTGCCGATATGCGTCATTGCCTGACGCGTCTGGGGCTCCATGTCGCCCGCGCTAACCGCGCGACCCTGCTTGTCGAGTGAAACCTGCCCGCCTAGAAAGATCATGTCGTGACATTTCAAGCCGTGCTGGTAAGGCAAATGCGTTGTCCAGTCCCACAGACTGTCGGGCCAGGCATGACGGCGCGGCAGGTGCTCGCCATCTTCACCGAGCATCGCGACCACTTCGATCCTGATCAACTCGCCATCGTACGCAAGGTTCGCAAGCGGGATACCCGTTGCAGCCGGCCCAGGCTCATTGAAGTGCGCAGCGCACGCAAGCGCCGCAGGCTCGAAATCCTCGACGCGCCCACGGCCAACGTACCAGCGATTGACCTTGACGACATCATCAAAAGTCGCCCCGAAGGCAGCCAGCGCGCGGCCGACCTGCTGCATCGCCTGCCTGGTCTGGCCAAGGATATCGCCGGGATGAGCACACTGTCCCTTCACAATGGCTGCCTGGCCGCTGACGAAGATCATTTTGCCGCAACGCACGACTGTTTCAAACGGAGCGAAACGTTGAGCGAAACGTTGGGCGTCGCGGGTTTTCACGATCTTCGCACCCGAAAGATGGGTGACATGATCATGGTCGATGTGCACATCGAGGTCGATGCAGCCCTGTCGATTGTTGAAGGCCACGACATTGCCACTGCAGTCCAGCGTAGCCTCATGGGCAAACATCCGGTTCTCAATGTGATGACGCATATCGATCCTGTTCCCGTGCCTGCGTTGGGCGACGCCGATGCGTCACGCCTTGACCGGAGACTTCGTCCGGCGGCTTGATCGTTACGTTGTGAACCGTTCCGAAGACATGTTCGACGGTTCGTCTGCGCACGGTCATCGCTTCAAGTGTCTTGTCCAGTCGACGTTGAACTGCTTCCAGCACCGACTCATGCTCCCATCGACTTATCCGTCGTTGGTCGCTCGGAGTGCATTTTGGCTTCATTGCGCATTGCGAACAGGCGCTGCTCCAGTAACGGAGTAGCTGCAATCCGTGTTCCTCGCTGGTGTAACGGTAAATTGCCCTTTCTCCAGCCGGGCAGAGGTACTCGTCGTCCCGCGCGATGTAGATGAAGTCTGCCTTGTCGAAACGGCCATGGTATTTCGCGCCTGATGTTGTCGGCTTCGATAGCATGACCGCAATCCCCGCATCGGCGCACTCCTTGATTTGAGGCCCACTGTAGTAGCCACGATCGGCGACTGCCCGCAGTCTGGTCTTGCCCCTCGCGTGCAGCTTTTGCCATGGGGCCAAGCTGCGCCCGGTCGCTGCCAGAATTTGTGACCTCGTGAGCGACGATAAGGTGGTGTTTGGCGTCTACTGCTACCTGTACGTTGTAGCCCACCATTCCTGAGCCTTTGCCGCTAGTCGCCATGGAGCGCGTGCATCAGGATCGGTCGTCGAGAGCTGACCGTCAGGCTCAGTCTGGAGTTGCTCCCTGATCTGCTCAAGGTTTCGCATCTGTTCGCGCAAGCGCTCGATCTTGTCCTTCAGCCTGGTCGTCTTCGCTTCCAGCTCTGCGGGTTAAGTACGATCTGCGGTCTCCAGCGCATTCAGATAACACTGGATGCTCTCTTCGATCTGCTTCTGGCGCTTGTCAACCTTACCTTCGGTGAAGTTGCGATCGCGTGTATTGACTGCCTTGAACTTGCTGCCGTCAATGGCGACCAGTGCTTGCGAGAACAGCTTCAGTTCACGGCACAGCATCACGAAACGGCCGCACACGTTGCGAATGCCAGTGCCGTTGTCACGACGGAGGTCAGCTATGGTCTTGAAATCCGGCGCCAAACGTCCCGTGAGCCACATCAATTCAACGTTTCGCTGGCATTCACGTTCCAGGCGGCGGCTCGACTGGACCCGATTCAGGAAGCCGTAGATATAGAACTTCAGCAGCACGCCCGGATGATAGGACGGGCGACCAGTAGTCGATGGCATCGCGCCATCGAAGCCTAGTGATGCAAGTCAAGGTCTTCAACAAACGCCTCGCTGAGTCTGACCGGATTGTCTTCAGCAACGAAGTCATCCAGGCACTCCGGAAGCAGTGTCACCTGCTTGCGATCTTCACCTTCAATGAATCGCTTCATCCGGTCACCCATGCTGAACGAGTTAATCCAGGTTAGGTGATCAGCGTGTTTTCACACACGCTCGACCCGTTGCCGCCGCTCAGGCCACGGCAACGAAAGTGGCCGCTCCCAAGGCAATACCGGTCACATCAGAATTGCCAAGGAGCCTATAACGGTGTGTTCGGAGCGAAGATTGCGCTGAACGCCGTGCCTGCGGCTCAACCTCGACGACTCGTTGGTATCTTCTGCTGAACGACGCGCGTGGGCAAAGGCAGGATGCGAGAAAGAATGTTTTCCGACTTGAGTACCCGGTGCGCCAGCGCGCCGAGCATGTGCAAGCCGACAAGTACAGCCAACCCATAGGCCGTCAGCGAATGCAACTGTCCTAGCCAGCGCGACAACTCGTGGCTTTTCGGTACCAGCGTCGGCAGCGAGAAGAGCCCAAAGCAACTGGCTACGTGTCCAGCCGCATTGGTCTTCAGCCACCCGAGCAGCGGAATGGCGAGCATCAACATATAAAGCAGGTGATGGACAATCTTTTCGGCCAGATAGGCAGGCGTGCCGGCCGCGTTGGTCGAGGGCGGCAGCTGACGCTGCATACGCAGCCGGTTCGCGACGCGGAGCAACGCCAGCCCAAGGATGATGATGCCGATCGACTTGTGTAACGCAAGCAGATCCTCGTTGTCGTCGAGCATCCAGCCGACGATCAGGTTGCCGATCAGCGCGAGGGCCAGCAGCCAGTGCAGCAGGCTAATCGACAAAGGATAACGGGATACTTGTTTCATGGAACGGTATTCCTGTTCGAATGAGCGAACGAGCGCTCATGCCTGTCAGCCCAGCAGGTCGTGGTAATGCTTCTTCGTATCATTGATCGTGCGCAATGCCCGCTTGGCGGCGTTCATATCGTTCGCGTGGATAGCGCGGTCGACCTCGGTCAATTCCTGCCGCAGCGCCTGCATGCCTTCGTCGTAGGTGGGCTGGTCGCTGTAATAAGGCTGGCGGCTCGCCTGCTGCGCATCGCTTTCGAGCCTGGCGACGTAGGTGCTCAGTTCGGGCATCGTGGTACTGTCCATCGCGCCCTGCATGGCCCGCTTCATGTCCTTCATCAATATCTTGATCTCGCCGGCGCGGGCCAGCGGCGCGGCCGCAAGCAGCGAAACGCACAACAACGTGTGGAAATGAAGGCGGCGCATCAACTTGGCCATAGGCGTCATCCGGTAGCGACAGTCAATGCCCGCGAGCTTGGGACCGTCAGGTTAACGGAATCTTAAGGACGGGCCATACCGGGGGACGTGCTTGATACATATTCATGCAAGCGCGTATCGTTGCAGAAATGAACGCTTTGCCGGAACAAACAGGAGCACGACACGATGCGCGTATTGCTCGTCGAGGACGACAAGCTGATTGGCAGCGGAGTGGAGGACGGCCTGATCGAGGCGGGCATGACGGTCGACTGGGCGTACGACGGCAAGCAGGCGCAACTGGCGCTGGAAACCACGCCATACGACCTGGTCATACTCGATCTTGGCCTCCCCCGCATATCGGGGACCGAACTGCTCGACTGGATTCGCAGGCGCCGTGACCATACGCCGGTGCTCGTCATGACCGCCCGCGACACCGTCGCCGATCGGGTGAGCGGCCTGAGCGCCGGTGCCGACGACTATCTCGGCAAGCCGTTCGATCTGACGGAACTGATCGCGCGCTGCCGCGCGCTGGTGCGACGCTCGCAGGGCCGCAGCACCGACACGATCGAATACGGCGACCTGCTGGTCGATCCTGAGCGCCTGACGATCACGCGCGGAAGCGAGCGCATCGCGCTTACCTCGCGCGAGTGCGCACTGCTGGTCGAACTGCTGGCGAGCCAGGGCCGCCCTCTTTCCCGCGCGCGCCTTCAGGACAGTCTATATGGCTGGAACGAGGAGATCGAAAGCAATGCGATCGAGGTGCATGTCTCGAACCTCCGCAAGAAGCTCGGTGCGCAATTGATCCGTACGATCCGCGGTGTCGGATATGTAATGGAGAAGGCTTCGTGACGCACTCGATCCGGCGAAAGCTGACGTTGCTTGTGTTATCCGGCGTCGCGCTGGTTTGGTCGTACTCGCTATATTCGAGCTATCACAAAGCGATCGATGAAGTCGAGGAATGGGACGAAACTCGCGTCAAACTGATCGCCCGTGCGTTACTCGTCGTCGACCCGCGCGACGTGTCTGCCTTTGCCAAGGCAAGCCTCGACCCTGTTGACGACGACGGAGACAACGATGCGTCGACGCGACTGCTGTTCGAGGTTGCCACTGCTGACGGACGGATACTGGCCGCCAGCCCTGGCCTGTCTTCGTCGGGCCTGCCGACACGTTTGGCCGGCGCATCGGGCCCGGTGCGGATAGACGATGCGAAGTGGCACGTTTACGTATTTGGCGACACCACGCGCGACCGTACCGTGCGAGTCTTCGAGCAACGCACGCATCGTTCCGAACTGTCCACCATGATCGCGCAGCGCATCGCCCGGCCACTCGCGTTTTCGTTGCCGGTGCTGGCCGCGCTGGTCTGGCTCGCGATCAGCAGCAGCCTGACACCCTTGCGCACGCTATCCGAGGCGATCGAGGCGCGGTCGCCGGATAATCTCGATGCCATTGCGGTCAAAGTCGTTCCCGACGAGGTTTTTCCACTGGTCGCTGCGCTCAATACGCTGTTGCAACGTCTGCGCAGGTCGCTCGACCGCGAGCGTGCGTTTACCAGCGACGCGGCGCACGAACTCAAGACCCCGCTCGCCGCGATCAAGGTCCAGGCGCAAGTCGCGCTCACCGCGCGTGATCCGGGGCGTCAGCGGCGTGCGATGCAACGAGTGGTGGAAGCCGTGGACCGAAGCACGCATCTCGCCGACCAGTTGCTCGCGCTGGCCCGGCTTGAGGAAACCACGCCGCTTCCCAGCGCGCGGGTCGATCTCGCGGACATGGCCAGGGCATGCATCGCCGATCAGCATGGCCATGCGGACCACAAGCAGATGTCGCTGACGCAGCGGTCCGACGGGGCGACCATCGTGCGTGCGCCGCCCGCGCTGGTGCGCATGCTGCTCGACAATCTCGTCGACAATGCGATCAAGTACGGGCACGTGCAGGGCCGCGTCGAAATCGCTACCTGGAACGACGCCGACTCGATATACGTGGAGGTGCGAGACGACGGCCCAGGTGTCCCCGAGGAGGACCTGTCACGACTGCATGATCGCTTCTTTCGTGGCACGAGCCACGTCGAGAAAGGAAGTGGGTTGGGCCTGTCGATCGTCGCGCGCATCGTCGCCCAATTGCGCGGGAAGCTGGACTACACGGCAGGAATGGACGGTAAGGGATTCGGTGTGCGCGTCGGTTTGCCTTTGCCTGACCCCGTTAGACCGGAGACATGAAGCGAACCCCATAATCTCCGGCCCCAGACTATTTGTCGACTCCACGAAGCGGGCGCTCATCCCAGTGAAATAGGGAGTAACAGCGCCATCGCAGCTGCAACTATCCAATTCCAGGCACACGCACAGGGGCGACACAAGTACATCGATCGTTCACCGGAAATGGCCGGATAGAACCGGTTCCCGTCCGGGCCCGACTGTGTCTCGGCCTTCGGGCCGCACAAACATCTCAAGCATGCCGAAGTATCGAACTGTACTTCCAATTTTGTATTGCAAGGTCGCAGTTGTATCGCCCACCGGTATTTCGTGCGGCGGCAAATCAGCGACGCTTTGGTCCGTCGTTGATATGCGTTCCGTAGGCCGCCTCGTCAGGCCCAATCGATCCTGCCAGCGGTGGGCCTGGCGGGTGTATTGGCACGTGGACAAATGCGGCGATCCGTGAATCCGGCCTGGAAACAGCCCGCATCATCGTCTGTGCAGTCGGAGCCCGCGCTGGTGATCTGGCGTAGTGGTAATCATTCTCGTAAGCAGCAGTTGTTGCACGAATATGCTGTTCACTTCGAGCAACGATCGCATCGAGTGGTACGGTTGGAAACGCGCTACATCTGCGCGCTCTTAATCTAACCTTCAGATTCGGCGAATACTCTTTCAACAGAATTTTCATCGTGTTTTTCCTTGCAGATTGCAAGCATCGCCCGCATTTGTGGTGACGGCAACTTGCTCGCGCCAACCACCTTTTGAGAGATCAATTGAGTTCCACGAGAGTTGAATCGCTCAGGGCGTACCTGATGGTTGCCTCAATCGCAGCTACCGTGCTTGACGCAATCGTTCTTGTGCTGATAGGGCTATTCGATGTCCCAGAATCAACCTTCGAAACGACGACCTTTCGAATCGCCGTGATTCTGGTCGTGCTCATTGCCATGATCGGTGCACGAGGTCTTGCGCTCATTTCCTACAGGTCGGCGCTACGACAACGTCACATTCTGATCTCCTCCAACGATGGCGTTCGCGTCGCCGGTGTATGTCGCTTCCGGCCTCTGGTGTTACTGCACCTCCGGCTGTCGGGTAGATTCACGGGATGTGAGCTCTGGTGGCCGAGTGATCCACTGAACCGTCATGTTGGACGGGTCCGTTGAATCGCGACGCGTTCCTTTGGATTGCCTCCCTGCGAGGCGCACCGGTGTGCTCCGCGGAGCGCATGCCGCCAGGTTGGCATAAGGAGGGGGTTGCCATGTCGATCAGGTCACTGACGTTCTTGAGCCGCGCCTGCAAGCGTTTGATCCTTTCCACAGCCCTAAGCTTTGCAAGCCTCACGGCTCACGCAGGTCTCGACCATGAGCTGGCATACGACCAGAGTGGCATCTGGAGCCGCAATGTCCAGCTGGCGCTCGAGTATTCGGCGATCGCCATTGCAGCGGGCGGCGCGCTCTGGCTGGGCAACGACAATGAGCTTGGTCATACTTTCTGGCAAACGGCGGATGCCGAGGCGATATCCGCGGTTGCCGCGCAGGGCATGAAATACGCGTTTCGCCGCGCGCGTCCCAATAGCGGACAGGGGCCGAACGCGTGGTTCGTGAGCGGTGGCGACAGCTTCCCCAGCGGAGAAGTCACCTTGCAGGCCAGTTTCGTGACGCCGTTTATCGTCAACTACGGGCGACGTTACCCTTGGGTCTGGGCGCTCGAACTGTTGCCCGCCTATGACGCAGTGGCCCGGATGAAGGCGCAGGCACACTGGCAAACCGACGTCCTCGCGGGCTGGGCTTTGGGTACAGCCGTCGGCTATTTCGCGACCACATGGGAGACGCCGGTTTTCGTCCAGATTCTCCCGCACGGGTTGACAGTCGGATTTTCCAAACGCTTCTGAGAGGGACGTTTCTGTGCTCATCGGACAGTTCTTCCCCGTCCCACTGGAAGCCAGCGTGGAAGCATGGTAATCAGGACGTCATCCTTGAGGACGATATGATGGTAAAGGGCAGCGAGCGCGTGAAGTCCCGCAAGCCACATGACCGCGTCGCCGAGCCACTTGTGGACCGATGCGAAGGTTGAGCCTGCATCATGTGATGTGCCGATTAACGGCGGGATTTCGAATCCCAAGATAAGAGTCAGACCGTGTCCTTCGAGCCACGCGCCGACGACCGCGGTCACCGGAAGTGCAAGGAGAAGCAGATACAGCAGTCGTTGGACGACTGTTGCCATGACACCCATCCAGCGCGAAACCGGGGGAGCCTCGGGTCGAACATCGATTGTCAGCCACAGCAGGCGGATGACAGTCAGCGTGAACACGCACAGTCCCAATGTCTCATGGAGTCGCCTGTCGAACTCGTGGACGGACGAATAAACGCGTTCCTCCGGTCCGCCGGGCCCAAGCATGAACGCCACGAGAACAAGGATTGCCGTGCACCAGTGGAAGAACTGGGCGAGCGAACCGTAGCGTGTGCCAGAAATTTTCACCATGGTGCATCCCCACTGCTGACCAGCTGGACGTCAATCGGGCAATCCGCATTATTGGGGACGAACGGCCAGTCGCGTAGCCAGCCCATTATCGTCCTTCATTCACTGTTGCGTCACGAGCAAGCGCAGCAGCGGTGGAGTGTCCGAATACTAATGCTTACTGGACCGCTCAGTGTCCCATTGGCCCCGCGGTCGAATGGCTGGTTTCGTCCATCATCAGTTCGGTGGACGTTCTCCGGAGCGCACGCTGGAGTCGTCAATGACAGCTTTCCGGCACATGTTGGGTGAATGCGTACGCCCGGCCATCTTCCGCCAGTTGGGCATTACAAAGTTCTGTCCGCTCAGTTGAAGATTTCGGCCAGTCCGTCGCAGCAGGAGGTGTGATGTTGTTGAAAGGTGCGACCGAGCGTCCCAGGGTGAGGCATGCCCTTCTAGTCAACTGGGGATGGCGTGAGATCGTTAAAAGCGAGAATGATCGCCACGACGTCCACCACTTCCCTTCGAGAATTCGCATGAAACTCTTGTCACGAGCTGCTGTCGCAGCGATTGTTTTCGCTCTCACGCACGCCGCAGTGGCGCAGGTGCCTGGAACGGTGCAGTTGGAGGACATGACCTGGACTGAACTACGCGACAACATTCACGCGGGCAAAACGACCATCATCATCCCGATAGGCGGGACCGAGCAAAGCGGACCATATGTCGCACTCGGCAAGCACAACGTGCGGGTCAAGACTTTGTCCGAACGCATCGCGGAAGGCCTTGGCAACGCAATCGTCGCGCCGGTCGTCGCCTATGTGCCTGAGGGCAGTTACGCTCCGCCAACCTCGCACATGCGTTTCCCGGGCACGATCACTGTGCCCGACGTCGTATTTGAAGCGACCCTGGAGTCTGCCGCCAACAGCTTCAAGATTCACGGTTTCAAGAACATCGTCTTTCTCGGCGATCACGGCGGCTACCAGAACGATGTTCGGCGGGTCGTAGCTCAACTCAACAAAGCATGGGCCGGTTCCGGCGCACACGCGTTCGTGCCGCCCGAATATTACGGCACCAGCTCCGACGGTTATGCGCAGATCCTCCGCGAACACGGCGTGTCCGACGGCGAAATCGGCACGCACGCGGGGCTCTCCGACACGTCGCTGCTGCTCGCGGTCGCACCGCAGATGGTGAGGCTGGACAAGCTGAAGAGCGCCCCGAAACCCGGCGCGGCCGAAGGCGTCTATGGTGGCGATCCGCGGCACTCGACCGTCGAACTCGGCAAATTGGGCACCGACGCAATAGTGTCGCGCACGATCGAAGCCATCAGGAAAGAATCCGCTGGCCGTTGATGTGTTTAACATCATCGCACCGCATATCCCGTCACCCCATCCCGCCGACAATGGACCGAGTCATGCAAATGCGTTTTCGTCGTCGTTCGAGCTTCCCTAGCCTCGCAACGGCCGTTGCGGTCGCGCTCGCCGGCTACAGCGCCGACCATGCTGTCGCCGCACCCGCCGTCACGACGGTGCCTGGCATGCCGCCCGTGGTGCACCAGGACAATCTATACAGCGAGGCGCAATCCGGCCGTATGAGCGCCGCGGTGGCAGGCGCGCTGTCACGCGTCTACGTGCCGAACCTGCGCTCGAACGACGTGTATGTGATCGACCCGGCCACGTACAAGGTTGTCGACAAATTCCCCGTTGGCCGCAGTCCGCAGCACGTCGTGCCCTCGTGGGACCTACAGACGCTGTGGGTCGCCAACAATGCCGAAGGCCGTACCGACGGCAGCCTGACGCCGATCGATCCGAAAACGGGCAAGCCCGGCAAGGAAGTAACGGTCGACGACCCGTACAACATGTACTTCACACCCGACGGCAAGGAAGCGATCGTGGTGGCCGAAGCGCATGCGCGACTGGACTTCCGCGACCCGCACACGATGGTGCTGAATTCGAGCCTCGATGTCCCGCAATGCAAGGGCATCAACCACGCCGACTTTTCCATCGACGGCAAGTACGCTCTTTTCACCTGCGAGTTTGGCGGCAAGCTGGCCAAGATCGACCTGGTGAACCGCAAGGTGGTCGGCTACCTTGAACTCGCAAAGAAAGGCATGCCGCAGGACATCCGCGTTTCGCCGGATGGAAAGGTGTTCTACGTCGCCGACATGATGGCCGACGGGGTGTACCTCGTTGACGGCGATGGCTTCACAAAGACCGGCTTCATCAAGACCGGCATCGGTACTCACGGCCTCTATCCCAGCCGCGACGGCGCAAGGCTGTATGTCGCAAATCGCGGGTCGAACCTCGTTCACGGGCCGCGCCACGGTAAAGGCAGCGTTTCAGTGATCGACTTCACCTCGCGCAAGGTGCTCGTGACCTGGCCGATCCCTGGCGGCGGCAGTCCCGACATGGGCAACGTCAGTCCGGATGGTAAGACGTTGTGGCTGTCTGGCCGCTACGACGACGTCGTTTACGCGATCGACACGACCACCGGTACCGTCAAATCGATTCCTGTCGGCATGGAGCCGCACGGGCTGACGGTATGGCCGCAGCCAGGGCGCTATTCGCTTGGCCATACCGGAAACATGCGTTGAGGGGGGCCGGGCAGCGGTCGGTGAGCGGGAATCAAAAGACGGGGATACAGCGCTTTGCGTCCATTCGCGATGAAGAGGAAAATGGCAGGAATGGATCGTTCATGCCCCTTGCGGAACGGTCACAGTTGAGATTCACGTGAACTGTTTGTCGGTTGGCGGCTAAGCAACGCACAACGGCCGCTGACCGGGCCACCCACCAACGCAACTATGGCAGGATGCTTCCATAGGGCGCCTGGCTGGACTCGGATGTGGACAGCCGGCTCAATCATCACCGATGAGCGTTTCGACCAGACCGCGTCCCTCCGCGTATGCGGCCTTACGAGCCTCATCTGCTGTCGCGAAAAACTTCGCGAGTTCGAAGAATTGGGTGCGCTGGTCGGCCATACGAACATCGGCCCCTAGATGGCAAACGTATCCGCCATAATGGTACGGAGTGTCGTCTGCTGGCGGTCCGTATGCAAGGACTGGCATCACCCAAACCTCAAAACCCTTGAAATTGGCTCTTTCCCACATGGCATTCTCCAGAATGTCCCGCATAGCGCGAGGTTCGCGGCGTCAGTCCTAAGGGTTCGATGTGCCGCGGTTTCGAGAATTCGCTCCAACTATCATAACCGTACAGTAAGCCATTCGTCATTCCACGGACTGAAGCATTGCATCGATTTACGACGATTGTGGTTCGCGAACGCGGCTTCGTTCCGGACGCCTATATCGACACCTGTCTCGCAGCAGGCTACACGCGCCAGAACGCGCTCGAAATCATCCTCGGGTGGCGACAAGTCATGAGCAACTACACGAACCACATCGTCCATATCGAATACGTCAGTGGTATCGGTCTGGAAAGCGACGCGGATGGTTTCTTCGATAAAAAACGTTGTCGCGCTCAATAAAAGGTTGGCTTGTGGAATATCTATTCGCCACGGACGGTTGAGTTGAATGTCGTCACCTGCTTAAACCGAGCGTCCGGAATGCACAATGCGACGGACGCTCGAGTGACACGTGCGGCCTTGTCTCACATGTCCGGTACGGTCTACTGCTGTCCAACGCGGCCGGGAAAAATCGACCCGTAATAATCACGCGAATCAACTGACGTGAGTGACAGCCTCACAACGCCAAACGGCCATCCGATCAGAGTTATCCAAGGTCTGTTTCTGCACGGTAATTCGCGTTTTGCACAGTGCATCAAGTCCAAAAACATCTACCGTGGGCCTTCAAATTCGGCCGTGACTCAACCTTTGACGTGAATCAATGACGGTGCGACAGGACGCCACGGATTCACCACCAGGTAGCGATGTAGCATTAACTCATCGCTACTCGGAACCACAATGTTCGGTCCGATCGTCCATTCCAGGTGCAGCAGATGCCTGTCCAAAATCGTTATTCGTTTTCCTTAGTAATCCAAATGTTACCCGTCAGCGCTGTTCTGATCAGTTTGGCCCCGATGTGGGCAATTTTGCTCGCCGTATCCTGCGCATCGGCATACTTGCTCTTTTGGCGTAAAGCAATCAAATAAGCTTGGCGACCGGGGCGTATCGAAAACCGAAGTGCATACTTGGCACGGTTCGATCGGCGGGTTGAATCCGCACTACCCAACGGATGTTTGCTTCCCACCAGCCTCAGCGTCTGTTGAGGGGCGTTCGCTGCCTATGTCGGACGGTCATCTCTGACATGCGCCCGAGCTTGACGTCGGTTGGCGGCGAAGCGACGCACAACGGCCGCTGAATGAGTCACTGGTTAACGTCAGCTTTTGCCGAAGTACCACGTGCTCTCGGCGATCGAATGGCCGGTAGCTGAGCGGAGCCGCCGTCTGAATGTCCGAGTGGCACACCGGGCGAACGTCCCTTCATGGCCGACTGTGCTCATTCACGGAAGTCGCCCGAAAGCAGCCGCTGAAAATTTCAACGGCTGCCCTACAGCACCTTCATTGAACTGGTGCTCTCGGCCACGAACGGTCCTTCGCAGTCGCATCGCGAACGTCCGTTGATGAGTGGGGAATCGCCATTTGGCGAAGTGCGTGGCAGCGATCGATGACGCGTCAAAGGGCACTGGCAATGGCGAGACGGGGAGCGGCCGGCCCGCAGAAAATTCTGTGCCAGTCCTTGTGCGATAAAGGACATCATCATACATAACGGCACGGCATGTGACAGGGTCAATCTGTCCGATTTCCCCGCCGGGTTGCGGCTATAACAACGACAAAACAGGTGGCGAAAAAATGCCAGCCGACACGCATCCCGCTCAAGCGGCGTCATGATGGTCATCGCAGGGGCCTCGTTCGCCCTATCAAAACCCGTATGTGATCAAGTTTTATGCGATTGCCATCGCCTAACTCTTTCATGCTTCGCATGAGATTAAAGCGCATACGAGTTAGCACCACCGACCCCCCTTATCCATCAAGGAATTCATCATGACCAAGATCGAAACTGTCCTGGTCACAGGCAAGGCCCACACCACGGTCAACCGACACCCGAGCGCCCGGGTGGCGACCACGGCGTCGTCGACATCAGGCTGTCGGCGCCCGGCGGTGAAAACCACGAGTTCATCGCCGCCGAGCCGCACCCGAGCGCCGAGCAGTTGTTTGCGGGCGCCTGGTCGGCCTGTTAGCAGCCCCAATGACTCAGCGGCGTGGGTATCAAATAGAGCGATGCCGGCACGCCGATTTCGCTACGTGATATTCGCTACGCGAAGATTCGATGGCTTTCACCGCTTCCTCTAGAAGGGCCGTGCCGCTTTCCCGCTCGCCCAGAGCCCGCAAAGCGCTCCCGAGATTGGGCTGTGTCATCGCTCAGGCCAACGGGACGCGCTCGTACGTGTATTCGGTCAGCGCCGCGTGGCAGGCCGCCACTGCCTCCTCCAGCCGGGTCGTGCCGCTTTCGCGCTCACCCAACCTCAAGAGTGCGACCCCGAGGTTGCTTTGAGTCATCGCCCAGTCCAGCGGGACGCGCTCGCGCATGTATTCGGTCAGTGCCGCACGGCAGGCGTGACGCTTTTGCCATGGTCTGAAATCGGCGACGAGCGGCGCAAATCCCTTTGGTCGTCCATGCTACGCTGTAAGGTTGCCAACGCCACTGCGTTTCTGGCGGACTAGAGGCTTCCGGCCGGCCCGTCTCGCCCCCTGCTATCCGGGCGCTCTGATAAGGAGCGCAACGCCACTTTGCGAAATTGCGCAATTTCGCAATTTGAGCCGCTGCGCAGCGCTGCACACCCAATGGCAGCCCCCCGCGTCAGATGGGCATCTGCTGTAAGCGAACCCTTGGAGACGATGCGCCTCCGCGGAAAGGACCGCTTTATGCTGTCCGCGTGACAAATCGCTTCCCGGAACAAAAACCACAGAACAATGAACTATCATCGTTAAGAGCCAAGGGGGCGAACGCGTTATCGCTGTGCCGTTCGACACGATGACGAACGTCGCTACTAAATTTAGCCTGTAACGGCCGATCGGACTTTTGATTGCGCGAAGGCGTTGCACTCCCCGTCGAGGATCATGCAATCGCGCTAAATCCATGAAACTAGGTCGAGCATCTAGCGCCGGTTCACGTCAAAAGGGAGATGGCGCGGACTGCTGGTCCTAGCGGCGCGTGCGTGCATCGGATGCGCTGGCCGCCGAGCATCAGGAGAACCGCGATGACGCTGACGATAGCCAACCAGAAGACCACCGCGCCGAACCCATCGTACGGAGACCAAGCTTTCCAGACCTGTCTGATCGAATCGAAAATCGCGTTCGAGTTCGCGACGGTCGAACACTTGAAGACGTTCCTGAAAGACCGCGCGATTGACTTCACGAACGCGAAAACCAAATTCGAGGATCCCCAGTACCAGGCGCTGTTCTCTCCGATCATTGGATTTGCTTACGAGGACAGGTCGAGCAAAAGCCAACTGTCAACGCTACTCAAAATCAAAACGATAGTGGGCGTGTTCGAAGTCGAACTGTTCGTTTCCCTGAAGCGGCACGCGCTCATTTCATTCACCAACAATTACGTCACCCCGCGCGACGCCAAGCAGATGAATTCGATCGTGCGCGACGCGGTCCTGCTGAAGAAGTGCTTCGACGAATACGTCGCGCTCCTCACGGCCGAGGCCCAGAAGCAAGGCTACTTCTTTCAGGTCGCCCCCCAGAAGTTGAACAACACGATGATCTTCGGCGCGATGACGATGTCAAGCGATTCACTGCCGATCAGCCAGATTCCGGCGAAAGGATTCAAGGTACACGTGTTCCCTTCTGGCGGTCCGGAGGTGCGTATGATCCCGGATCACGCGCAGTACAAAGCGATGGTGACTTTCCTGCTTTGGTACTACCGCACTGACGAGTGCACAGGTATGACACAGACGGTCGATGAAGTCACGAGGATGGAACTGAAGCTCGGCGGAGAAAATCTGCAATACAAGTCCTACGTCCAGCGGCTCGACAAGCTGGCCGCACAGGTCAAGCAGTCCTGCAGTGAACTGAAGAAAGGTGGAGTCGATTTCGCGAAAGTCTATGCCGACGGCGAGGTCGATCGCGCTCTGCACAAACCGGCCGGTGACGGATGCAAAGCGCTGTACGAACTTTTGTACAAGCACGGGGTCATTCCGTCGCTCCAGGCGCCGACGCGGCTCGCGAGCCGCAACCCTGACGCGGCGAAGGCCTACAAGGCGCCGATCGTCGACAAGACGAATACGGTGATCTTCAAGACGCACAAAGTCGAGGTCTGTTCGACACTCAAGCACATGCCATGGGACATCATCGCCTGGCTGCTCGAAGGGAAGCTGGCGATCGATTTGAGCTCCGGCAAACCCCAGGTCCGGCTGATGCTTGAGGCGTACAAGGTCGATAAGGAAAAGTACAAGAGTGTGTCGCACGACGACAATGCCGAAGTGATTCGCAAGATGTCGCACATGAAGACGCGCGCTGACGTGACGAAAGAGTTGATCGAGAGCTTCGCGTCGCCGTCGAAAAAACCACACGAGAAGATCAACCGTTTCATCGAGCTGTACCAGGTCGCTGTGACATCGAACATTGATCGGCTGAAGGATATCGCGACGCTTTGATGCGCACTCATTTTTCGGAGTGGCTCAAACGAGAGTCACGCACGAAGCGCGACATCCCATCCCGGCAGACGCACCTTCTCCAGGCGCGCGATCGCAGCGACTGATCTTCGCTCTGCGAGCCCGAGGCGAGCAGACCGATACCGTTCTTGATTTGCTGTGCCAGCGTGGAGCCCGCAGCTGTCGCACAGTGCGACAAATCGAGGGATACTGATCATTGATTTATTTGTTTTTTCGCGCGGGCGCATCCCATTGCGGTCGCGGTTGCATACCCCCTGGTTTCATCGGGATAGTGCCGTCCGAACGCTCGCATGCGAAGGCGGGCGTTAGCAGGAAAATACCGTAAATCCCCATCGAAGATGACCACTGCTCCGCACACCAGCCGACGGTGACAGGGGCTGTATATGCCCCCCAATCCGTTCACCGGCAATTGGGCCCGACGACGCTGAAAGAGCTCACAATCAGCGCCGGCATCCCCCGCTTGGCATAACACCTGATCTCCACGGGCTTCCTGCTGTGGCTGCTTTTGAGCGCTGTGATGACATTCGCAGAAACTAACTGAAGGGCAGGAACGGGTCGTCTGCTGACTTCCCAACGGGAACCAAGCCGCCGTTCGAACTTGTCGCGGAGCCGACGTCAGCAATGCCGACCACAGCAGCCGTTGGCCGATGCTCGTGCCTTATAGGCGGGTTTGGCCGATCAAGTAACGTTCGTCTTTTGCAGTCCAGTGACCGTTTGCAGACGCTGACCCGACGTCTGAACGTCAAACCGATGGTATGCGCAAATAACGCCTCGTGGCCGCTCTCTTCCCGATGTCTATCGACATAGGCTCGATCTGACATGGAGTCCGGGTTGCGAAGATCGGGGAGCGAGTCAACCCTTAATAAAATATGTTGTCCTAATTTCTGATACGACGACAATCGCGCGCGTGATAGAGAGCCGAAACACCCGTGAAATCGAGCGACTGACACAACGGCGTCACAGCAATCATGCCCTGTCACCCAGTTCCAGATACCGTCACGTATACCGTCAAGGCCTCTGACGGTATCGAGCAGGCCTCTGCAGAGGCTGCCCGCATATACCGTCAGAAATACCGTCAAATCGGAGCCATTGCAACAGCAGGAGTATTGTTAACATGATAAAAATCCCCATATTTTTCAATGGGTTAGCACCCTGCTCCCGCCAATTTAAAGCTTGCGCAAATAATTCGATACGAAACGTATGCCTTTGATTTCAAAGGCTATTATTTAAATAATTACTCCCACTCTATTATCTTTTATCTTTAAATGTCATTGAATCTAAAGGATTTTATTGATGGTGGCAGACCGGATACCGTCAGGTATACCGTCACCGGAGGTGTACTGAAAAAAACGCCCTCGCCCCGCGCCTGCCTGAGTGTTTCCTTTTTGGTCCGGCGCGTTCCCGTAGCAAGCTTACACACATCACCGACGCCACTCGGCCGCCGCGCCCGCCTGCCGTCACCTGTGAGCGTGCGACCGTGCGGATCCCATAGCTCATCTTTACTGCACCGATGTTGGCCAGCCTTCCTCTCTCTGACTCTCGACGACCCCAATGCCTGCGTTCGGCTCGCCGCGAAAACTACGACCGCTTCCAAAGTCCAACGGCCATTCGCTCATCCAGGGTTGGCTGCCGCTTGTCGGCCATAGCCGCCGTTGGCGCGACCATCGGCCAACGGCGGCTATGATTAGTTGCTGACGTCGAGCACACGATCAGGTCGAACGGCAGCTTTGCGCGCGTCCAGAGGACAGTAGTCGACCCAATCCCGACCGTCGCTATCGATCTCGTTCAATGGCAGGTATCGGAGCGCAGCGGTCCCTACGGTCGGTAGCTCAAGGGCAAGACCTCGGCCATTGCTGACACTCAGGTATTGGCATCTGTGAGACGGCTACAGCGGCTTTGCGTTATCAAGGCCCGGGCAGGAACTCGAGGTCTCCGTACCACGCGCGTGTTGTCGTACCAGTATTGTCGGTATCGGTCAGCAGCCCGTAGCCGGTGATTCGTCCTGGTGGTTCGTGAAAGACCCGTTCGTAGTCTTGCACGATATTGCGGCGCAGGCTTTGCCACTGACCCGCATCGCCGGACAGACCGGAGACCACGATCATCTGTACGCGGTCCGTGTGAGGGTTGGCAATGACAGTGCCTGGCGCGGCCGTGGTCGACCAGATATACATCAGCGTGGCATAGGGCAACTCCTCGCCACCCAAGCGCTTTGCCACGTCCATCTTGGCTCGGTCGAAAAACGATAGTTTGCTTTTGTCGCCGTCAAATAGGAACACCAGTCGCGCTGGCGCGTCTTCCTTAGATCCGACGCGGTTGTCGGCGCCCTCGATCGGTCTTTCTGCTTTCCAGCGCCATGCCACGACGGGTGTGCGGCCGAGGTCGATATTACCCTCGTGCATCAGCGCAGAAGCAGAGCGGTTCGCGTCCGCCTGCAGGACGGTGGTGTGGCCGTCGTAAACAAGCGTGTATTGCGTCATGGGTTTGCCGTGCGCGACCGGCAGGTTCTTCCAGCCCGCGGGCATCGGTGCGCCGGGCTTGATCGTGGAAAAGGCAATGCCCGGCTTTTCGTCCTGGGCAAAGAGGACTGGCGGCAACAGAAGGAGCGTGACGCACGCGGTGATCCAGACTGGCCGGGTTGTTCGCTTTCGTGCCCGACGAATCGAGAGAAGATGCATGGCTGTCACATTCGTCTTTTGGCTAGCGTCCATTGTAGTCGCCTTAACTGACGGTATTTCAGAGGGACCGTTACGACCGTGGTTAGGCTCTGTTGATTTGAAAGCTGGACCGCGAATCTGAAGCACAAGACCCGACCCTGCCTAAACACGACAAATCGCGCAACTCGAGACGATGCAGATTGCCAGTGATCGTGTCCGGTTGGTGGACGAGAGGGGCTTCATCGGCCTTACGGGAAGCTTCACATAGGGCCGATGAAGGAGCGTCCGCCTTTGAGAATCGGATGACCGGAAACGCGGGGAAAGCCGACTCGTGAACGTCCAACCGACGACGCATTTGAACGGCGGATTGTGGCTCGTGTTCTTTGGCGGATCATAAGCTTTTACGGCATGGCTTCGTGCCGCTCGTGCTGGCCGGCGCTTTCGGGTCGGTGGAGCGAAAGGAACGCCGCTAACGGGCGGCACCATCCCGCGCGCTCGGTAAACCCTGGCGTGCGGCGTTCAGTAACCGGCGCCAGAGGAATTGGTTGAACTGCCAGACGCGCCGTTGCCGCCTTGATTCATATCACCACCCGCAACCGCAGGCCCTGAAGCCGCGGCAATTCCGAGGCAAACGAGACACGCAACAACTATCCGAAGCCGCTTCATGATCACTCCTCCCAGGGAAGCTCGCAAGAAGTCCCGCGCAGAGATGTCCAGTGAGGCATTAATCACGCTATTACCGAAGATGCCGAACTTCCGCCTGGATGGCGGACGCGTCACGCGGTTCTTCGCGAATGCAGGCATCGACGGTAGTGATAAACGAGGCGCGCCGACGACTTATTCCTCAGGACAGTCTGAAAAGACCGTCCGTGCCCGACCAAGGCGCCTGCGTACTACCCGATCGCCTATCCCTACCCGTATTACTATCCGTACCCGTACTACGCTTACGGTTGGCCGGGTTTCTGGTGGCCGTCGGTGTCGTTCAGCTTCGTCTTCTTCAGCGGCTGTTGCGGCCACGTCCATGGCCACCCCGACCATTTCGGCCACTACGGCTACTACGGCCACTGGGGCCACTATGGCAATTGGAGTGGTCATGGCAACTGGGGCGGCGGTCACGGCTCGTGGGGTACCACACACGCCGGCTCGAATGGCGGCGGCGCCTGGGGCGGAACTCATGGCTGGAGCGGTGGCGGCTGGGGCGGCACTCATAGCTGGGGTGGTGGCGGCCACTTCTGGGCAGCAGGTGGCGGTCACGGCCGTTCGCATTGAGCCGTGCGCGCCGATCGAGAGGTGTCCGTCTGCGGGAAACGCCAGCGCACGACCCGTTTGGCAAGGCTCGCCGCGCGGTCATCTCGGCAGCGTGGAAGGAACTCGTCAAGACGCTGCTCACGTGCAACGCCGCGGAGTCTACGCTTGCTGCCGCTCCCGCCTGCCCTCGATGACATGTTGGTTGGCGATTTTCTTGGCGGCATCGCATCGCTTGCGTTGCGCCGACCAGACGTTTGGAGATGCGCTATGGGAAACCTCCAGAGAAACTGCTCGACGCTTGCGGCGTGGGCGCTCCTGCTGACAGGAAATGCCGTCGCCGGCGTGCCACAAAGCGGGCCACATCTGAGCCCAACGGAGTGCCGTGACCTGGCCGCGATTAGAAGCAACGCTCCTCGGACGAAGTCGCAACACCAAAGCGAGCTTTCGGCCCTGAGGAAAGCGGGCTACAACCCGTCACCGTGGCACGACGACCCACACTACCCAGCGAACCTACACGCGGCGCAGCGCCTGGTCGACCATTGGTTCGAAACGGAGTGCAAGCAGTCGCATCCCTGATGAGAAGCCCGAAGCCACTTTGGCCCTCCTCTGCGCGCAGCAACCGAGAGTCGCATTGGAGCGCAGCGCTGATCTCCCGAGAGCGCCCCACGGTTGCGAAGGGCACAACCCGACGCTGAACGGACTCAGAAGTCTTCCTGGCAAACGACCGTACAGCGCCCCACCGCGGTCATTTACCTTTGAGGATCACCCACTCCTGGCGCACGCGGTGGGTCATGCAGTTACGTCCCTTGCGGCCCCCCGGTACAGGCGGACATGAGTAGTCGTGATCTCGGCGCCCTTTGGGGCGTTCATCATCTGACAACATTGCCTATCGTGATGTCGACGACTTTGCGCCCCCTTTCTACCGGTCCGCTTTTCCCGATGAGATCGCCCCGAGTGAGTTGTGCATTGCCCACCCCCGACACATGGGCCTCAACGATTACCCGCTCGAAGTCGGACAGTCGCCTGCTGGACGTCATCGCCATCGAATCATCCAGGTGCAACGTCGACGGCAATTGTTCGACTTCTACGCGCTGCACGGCCAAAGGCATGCGCGAGCCGTCATCGGCGAGGGCATAGACATACACCTGATCATGCGGGTGCGTGCGCGCCGCAAGCGCCGGACTCAGCCGTACATGTACTTCGAGTACAGTCGCCGACTCGAAGGAACGAAACGTCCGATGTTCCTGCACGTCCTTCGGTGAATCGCCGATTGGCAAGACACTCGTGTGAATCGCCGCCGTTCTCTCGGCGTCTATATTTTTCTGTGCCTGATTGGCCATCTCTGAGCCCGGGTCCGCGACCCCTTCCAGCCGCTCCCAATACTGGATCGCCAGCGCGTAGTCTTGTCTGTCGTGCGCAGCAGACGCGCCCAGTGCCAGCGCTTTCGGATGAACGGGATCCGCCGCGAGCGCCGCGTCAATGCTCTGCAATGCTTCGCCATTCAGATCACCGCCTCGGGCCGTCGCCAACGCATCGGCGTAGTCGGCAAGCAGATCAGCGTCACCAGATTTCAAGGCCAAAGCACGGCGATATGCAATTACGGCATCATCAGTACGGTCTAGAACAACATAGGAGCGCGCGAGCATTGCCCATCCTGGGACATCGTCAGGTTGTTGACGCAGATGCGCCGCCAGCCTGCTGACGGCAACCTCCAGCGAGCCCGGCGTCGCGACGTGAACACCCCACTCTCCTTCGCCACCACGTTCCACTGCCACTGCGGCCGGATCGCCGAGACGCATGTAAAGCACCGCGGCAGCCGATGGCAGCAGCGCCAGCATCAGCGCAGCCATTCCAGATTGCCTCAGAACACCTCCTGGTCGACTCACTGGCGCGGTAGTGACACTGCCACACGTTTCATCCACGAGGCGGCGCTCAAGTTCGACGCGAGCGTCGTCGCGATAAACATCGGACAGGTGCTCGGCGGCAACCTCACGATCGAGATCGGCGATACTCGACCGATAGAGAGCAACCGCCAATCCGTGATCTTCGCGCAATGGCGCCGCGCGGCACAGCAGTGGCACGATCACCGATGCCACGGAAATGGCGATCATCGCCCCAGCGATAATCCAGAAGCTCATCATCGCCGTGCGCCCTCATTGTGACCGTCAAGCAGCGCATCTGCATGCCGACGTTCATCCTGACTGAGCATCCTGGGACGTACGTTTCGTGCGTGTCGGATGCTGAGAACCAGCACGACGGCGCCTGCCGCAAGCGTTATGAACGGTCCGAACCAGAGTGCCCACGTGACAGGTTTGATGGGCGGCCGGTAGAGCACGAAGTCGCCATAACGGCGCACCATGTAGGCCTGAATCTGTTCGTCACTGGCTCCTATGCGGATCTGCTCACGAATCTGGTTGCGCAGATCCGCGGCCAGTTCGGCATTCGAATCCGCGAGGCTCTGGTTCTGGCAGACGAGACACCTGAACATTTCGGCCAGATGCCGTACGCGCGCTTCAGCCCGCGGTTGGTATGCGGCCTGTCCGGCTGCGCTCGACGCGGCCAGTGCCATCGACAAAGCCAGCAGCAACGCGGCCACAAAGCGATTCACCAAACGATGTGCGCGACTAGTCATGGGCCGCCTCGCGTTGCAGCTTCCCGACGAGCGGCACGATCACACTATCGAGCGATGCGTGCGTGAGTGGACCTGCAAGCCGATATCGCACGATGCCCGCCCGGTCGATCACAAATGTTTCCGGCACGCCATAGACGCCGTAGTCGATAGCTGTGTCTCCCGTGCGGTCCACAATCGACGCTGTATAGGGATTGCCTGCTAACTGGAGCCACCGGATGGCGTTCTGCCGGTCATCCTTGTAATTCAACCCTAGAACGGGCGCAATGCGACGGGACGCAAAATCGGCCAGCACCGGCTGTTCGTCACGGCACGGTTCGCACCATGACGCCCATACATTCAGAATCCAGACCTGGCCGCGCATCGCGCGCGAGGATATGGTCTCGCCCGAGGTATCAAGGCGCGGAAGCGTGAAATCCGGGGCGGGTTTGCCGACCAATGCCGAAGGCAGCGTGCGCGGGTCGTGCCGCAGGCCGGCAGCCAGGACGGCCAGCAGGCCTGCTAGAACCGCCAGCGGAACGAGAAAGCGCTTCATCGCTCGGTCTCGCTGACGGGACCATTCGCACTACGGGCGGTGTCCACCGCGACGGCGGCGGACAGAGGCGCGGGTTGTGCATTGCCCGCTCCTTGATCGCCTTCACGGGTGCGCCCGCCAGTTACCAGTCGGTAACGACGGTCCGTGCCCGCTAGCAGGCCACCGAACGCCATCAGCAGGCAGCCGGCCCAGATCCAGCGGACAAAGGGCTTGATCTGGATACGCATCGTCCACGCGTTGCCGCCGACCGGTTGATCGATGGCGACGTAAAGATCGCGCAGCACGCCGTGATCGATGGCCGCTTCCGTCATCGGCATGTTCTGCGCGAGGAAGAGGCGTTTCTCCGGGTACAGCGTCGCCACCGGCCGGCCATCGCGGTCGACGCTGATCGTGGCGCGCTTGGCCTGATAGTTCGGGCCAGCGATATCGCGCACGCCGTCGAGCCGGAAACTATAGCCACCAATACCGACGCTTTCACCGTAGCGCATCAGCACGTCCTGCTCGGTCTGGTAGCCCTTGACCAGCGTTACGCCGACAATGAACACGCCAATTCCGGCATGAGCGCACCACATCCCATATGTCGCGCGAGGGACATGCCGCAGGCGGCCGGGCACGGAACGTTGCCCGGCGCGAAGCCGCTCGCGCATACTTGCCACAACCGTCGTGAAACTCCACGTGGCGAGCAGTAGTCCGAGGCTCACGAGCGGCCGCCAGCTTCCTAGCAGCATTGGCAGCACAAGCGCCGTGACTACACTGACGAGCGCCGCCCATCGCAGGCGCACAGCCAGTTCGGGCACGCGCGCCGCTTTCCAGCGCGCCATGGGTCCAACGCCCATCAGGAAGACGACCGGCGTCATCAGCGGCACGAACACGCTGTCGAAATACGGTGGTCCAACTGAAACCTTATCGAGGCCCATTGCATCGAGCACCATCGGATAGAGCGTGCCCAACAGCACGGACGCAGCCGCCACCATGAACAGCAGGTTGTTCGACAGCAGCAAGGCCTCTCGGGAAACCAGTTCGAACCCGGCACCCTTGCCGATCTGCGGCGCGCGCCACGCGAACAGCATCAGTGCACCACCCGCGACCAGAGCCAGGAATGCGAGGATGAATATGCCCCGCGCCGGATCGGACGCGAACGCATGCACGGACGTCACCACGCCCGAGCGCACGAGGAAGGTACCCAGCAGGCTCAGCGAGAAGGCGCAGATCGCGAGCAGTGCCGTCCAGCTGCGAAAGCTTCCGCGCTTCTCGGTCACAATCAGCGAATGGATCAGCGCGGTGCCTGCGAGCCATGGCATGAACGACGCGTTCTCGACCGGGTCCCAGAACCACCATCCGCCCCAGCCGAGCACATAGTAGGACCAGCCGCTGCCAAGCATGATGCCGAGCGTCAGGAACATCCACGCGGCGATCGTCCACGGACGCGACCAGCGGGCCCACGTCGTGTCGAGCCGGCCCGAGAGCAGCGCCGAGATCGCAAACGCGAAGGCGACCGAGAAGCCGACGTACCCCATGTACAGGATCGGCGGATGCATGACCATGCCGGGGTCCTGCAGCAGCGGATTCAGGTCCCGGCCTTCCATCGCAGGAGGCAGGAGGCGGGTGAAGGGGTTCGACGTGAACAGCAGGAACGACAGAAAGCCCACGTCGATCAGGCTCATCACACCGAGCACGCGCGCGACAAGCGCGACGGGCAATTGCCGGCTGTAGCACGTCACGGCGACCATCCACAGCGTCAGCAGCAGAACCCAGAGCAGGAGCGATCCTTCATGGCCGCCCCAGACGGCCGTGAAGCGGTAGATCGCGGGCAGAGCTGAGTGCGAATTTTCCGCCACATAGACCAGCGTGAAATCACTGTTCAGAAACGACCATGCGAGGCTCGCGAACGCCATCGCCACGAACGCAAACTGCGCGCGCGCCGCAGGCTTCGCGACGCGCATCCATCCATCGATGGCGAACTGCGCGCCGAGTATCGGCACGATGCCTGTCGTCAGCGCGAGCAGCAGCGCAAGGATCAGCGCAAGATGACCCAGTTCGGCGATCACCGCTGTGCTCCTCGATCGGCCGCGCCCGTCGCGACCCTGACGGTAGATGCCCCCTGTGCGTGGCGCAGTGCATCGCTGACGGCGGGCGGCGTGTATTTCTCGTCGTGTTTCGCAAGCACTTCGTCTGCATGAAACTGGCCGTCGTCGCCGAGCACACCCTGCGCGACCACGCCACTTCCCTCGCGAAACAGGTCGGGCAGCGCGCCGCGATAGATCACCGGAATTTCCGCCGCCGTATCCGTCACGACAAAATGGACGGTCAAACCGTCTGCGTCGCGTCGAAGCGAGTTGCGTTCGACTAGACCGCCGAGCCTGAACCGGTGCGCAACCGGTATCTCATGCGCGACGATCTGCTTCGGGCTGACGTAGAACATCACGTTCGCCCGAAACGCATTCAGCACGAGCGCGCACGCGAGGCCGGCGCTGCCGAGTCCGCCCGCGATCAGCACGAGGCGTCGATGACGGACTTTCATCTACTCGTCCCCTTCATTGTCGGGCGCAGCACGACGACCGCTTCGCACCATGAACGTTTCGAGTCCCAGCAGCGCGAACATCACCAGCAGCGCCGTCGCGAGCAGCGGAGTATGGGTCAGCATCGACACGACATGTTCGATGGTGTTCATGCCGGACGCTCCCCGATATGACTCTCCCACGCGGCCGTCTGTTGCCGCGAACGCATGATCACGCGTACGCGCGTGAGCGAGACTGCAATCGTGTAGGCCCAGAACCCAAGCGACATCACGACGATGCCCCACACCATCGAGGCTGTCATCGATACGCCGCTTCCAAAGCTCAGCGACGGCCCCTGATGCAACGTGTACCACCATTGCACCGAGAAATAGATGACGGGAATGTTGACCACGCCGATTAGTGCGAGCACGGCACACGCGCGGTCGGCGCGGCGCACGCCATCAATGGCCGCGTGCAGCGACAGAAAGCCGATATAGAGGAAGAGCAGGATCAGTTCCGACGTCAACCGCGCATCCCAGACCCACCACGCGCCCCACGTCGGCTTGCCCCACAGCGCGCCCGACACGAGTGCGATGAACGTGAACAGCGCGCCCGTCGGCGCGAGCGCCTGCGCCATCATCGACGACAAACGGGCATTCAGCATAAGATCGAGCGCGCAGTAGGCGGCCATCACCAGATAGATGAACATCGACATCCATGCGGCAGGCACATGCACGAACATGATCCGGTACACGTCGCCTTGCAGCGCATCGGTTGGTGCGATGACGAGTCCGATGGCGAGCCCCCCCAGCATGAGCACGACGGTGACCACGCCGAAGCATGGCGCAAGACGCGCGGCTAACCGGTCGAAGGTCCGCGGCGACGCATATCGAAACCAGTTCAGACGTGCCATGTGTGTCACTCCATTGCAATGCGCAGTGCAGCGGCGCTCGCCCACGGACACAGCCACACGGCGACGCACAAGGTCGCACCGAGCAGTGAAAAGTTCGCCCTGGACCATTCGGTCGTGACCGCGGGATCGGCCGCGCCAACGCCGAAGATCAGTACGGGAACATAGAGCGGCAGAATGAGAAGCGCGAGGACGACACTGCCCCCGCGCACGCCCAGTGTGAGTGCCGCGCCCATCGAGCCGATCAGGCTCAGGAGCGGCGTACCGAGCAGCAGCGAGCCCATCAGCGGCAGCATGTCGGAGAAGCGAAGGTCGTACTGAAGCGCGACCAGCGGCGCGAGTAGAGCAAGTGCAAGACCGTTGGTCAGCCAATGCGCGACGATCTTGCCCAACACGATGACGGTCAGCGGCTGTGGCGACAGCAGCATCTGTTCGAGTGCGCCGCACGCGAAATCGTGTCCGAACAGCTGACCGGCCGACAGCAATGCAGCGAACAGGGCCGTCACCCACATCACGCCCGGCGCAATCGCCTGCAGGAGCTTCGAGTCAGGACCAATCGCCAGTGGGAACAGGCTCGATGCGAGAATGAAGAACGCCAGCGTGCCGAGCGTCATCGTCCGTCTGCGCCAGGTCAGAATGAGTTCGCGGCGTATGACACCCAGCGTCACGCCAGTCATCGGCCTCCCCTTCCAGACGCAGATGGCGCGTATGCGCACTGGCTGTTGCCAATGGCCGGTGTGTCGTCGACACGACAATGCCGCCTGCACGCATGTGAGCGTCGATGCACACGCCCAGCCAGCCTTGCGCCGCAGCGTCGAGTGCTTCGGCCGGCTCGTCGAGCAGCCATAACGGTTTGGCGCTCAGCATCACGCGTGCGAGCGCAACACGGCGACGTTGTCCTTGCGAAAGGCGGTTGAGCCGCGTATGCAGCAACTCTAGCAAGCCCGCGCCCTTGAGGACCTCGCCTTCATTCAGATGTGATCGGTAAGTGCTGTTGTCCGTCGAGCGGCCTGCGCCAAGCAACCGCGCGAAGCGGATGTTTTCAAGCACGGTGAGATCGTCGCTGACGCCGTTCGTATGCCCCATATACGACAGATCGCGCCGGAACCGCTGCGGTTGCGAGCGCACGTCGGCGCCATGCCAGCACACCTTGCCCTTCACGGGCAGCAACAGACCGGCGAGCGCGCACAGCAGCGTCGACTTGCCGCTGCCATTCGCACCGTGAATCTGCAGTGCGTAGCCGGCTGCGAGATGCAGGTCAATGCCGCGAACGATCATCCGGCCGCCGCGTTCC
Source organism: Paraburkholderia sp. PGU19 (assembly GCF_013426915.1). GTDB lineage: Bacteria > Pseudomonadota > Gammaproteobacteria > Burkholderiales > Burkholderiaceae > Paraburkholderia. The sequence continues at coordinate 1,625,664 of NZ_AP023179.1, read as the reverse complement.
ACGGCAAGCTGCTCAACAGAAAACATGTCGGACTCTTGTCTGGCGCTGGAGTTAGGCAAAGGCGCGTCCTCGGACGGGCTGCTCTCACGGCTTCTTGGCCTGCTGCTTTTTTTGCGCGTCCACTTCTGCCTGGGTCATGTCCGGCAACTGGTGAGCAATCCCCTTGTGGCAATCGATGCAGGTCTTCGCACCCGGCTCGAGAAAACGCTGATGCGCCTCCTGCGCGCGCGGGCTCTGACGCGTGAAGTCCATGTACTCGAACGAGTGGCAGTTTCTGCATTCCAGCGAGTTGTTCGCCTTGAAGCGCGCCCATTCATGTTCGGCCAGTTCCAGCCGCTTCGCCTGGAATTTGTCGCGGGTATTGATGTCTCCGAAGACCTTCGCCCAGACCTCTTTCGACGCCTGCATTTTGCGCGCAATCTTGTATGTCCACTCATGCGGTACATGACAATCCGAACACTTGGCGTGAAAGCCGCTGCGATTGCTGTAGTGAATCGTGGTTTTCAGCTCGGCATAGGTATTGTCACGCATTTCATGACAGCCAGTGCAGAACGCCTCAGTATTCGTCAATTCCATTGCGGTGTTGAACGCGCCCCAGAACACCACCCCCGCGATGAATCCGCCGAGAGTCAGAAATCCCAGACTGAAATACGCACTAGGCCGGGTAATGGTCGTCCAGTAGCGTCGCAGCAGGTCGCGCATGTCAGGCCTCTACTTTTTTTTCGTCGCCGCAGACGGCAGCCTGACGTCCTGGATTTCGCTGAACGTATTGGCCACGAGCGGCTTCGCATCGGCCTGAGGAACATGGCACTGGGTGCAGAAATAGCGGCGTGGCGCGAGGTGTCCGAGCGTCTCACCCTCCCGGTTCGTATAGTGTGAGATCGCCACGGGCACGGCACCGCTCTCCGCCGCGCGGCTGCTCGCATGGCACGAAAGACACCGGTTCGCGTTCCGATCGAGCTGGTAACCGTCGATCTTGTGAGGGATGGTCGGCGGTTGCTGCGCGTACGCCCGCCCACGAATCACATCCTGGTTTTCGGTCGGCGCAATCAGTGGCGGTGTCGGCTCTTCATCGAGCGCTGTCGGACCACGCAACGTGTCGTAGAACGGTCCTTTCGGGACAGTCGGCTGCGCGACTGCCACAATCGCCAGGACTGAAGCAATGACCAGAGCTATCCACGTTCGCATGGCAGGCTCCCTAAACCTTGACGATCCTGACCGCGCACTTCTTGAAATCGGTCTGCAGGGAGATCGGGTCGGTGGCGTCCAGCGTGACCTTGTTGATCAGCTGGCTGGAATCGAACCACGGCACGAACACAAGTCCGCGCGGCGGCTTGTCCCGCCCGCGCGTCTCAACCCGCGTCAGGATATAGCCGCGCCGCGACATCACCTTGACCTCGACCCCGCGCCGCAAACCCATCGCCTTCGCATCGTCCGGGTGCATGAAGCACACCGCGTTCGGAAACGCGCGATACAGCTCCGGGACGCGCCTCGTCATCGAGCCCGAATGCCAGTGCTCGAGCACCCGGCCCGTCACGAGCCAGTACGGATACTCCTTGTCCGGCGACTCGGCGGGCGGCTCGTACGGCAAACCCCAGATCACCGCGCGGCCGTCCGGATTGCCGTAGAACTGCCAGCCGGTGCCCACCTTCACATACGGGTCGGTGCCTTCCTTGTAGCGCCAGCGCGTCTCCTTGCCGTCGACAACCGGCCAGCGCAGGCCGCGCGCCTTGTGATAGGCGTCGAACGGCGCGAGATCATGACCGTGTCCGCGGCCGAAGCTCGCGTATTCCTCGAAGAGGCCCTTCTGGATATAGAAGCCGAACGCATGCGCCTCGTCGTTGCGGTATGTGGTATCGACTTCCGAGAGAGGGAACTTGTCGACCTGCCCGTTCCGGTACAGGATGTCGTACAGCGTCTTGCCCTTGTATTCCGGCATTTTCGCGAGCAGATCGGCGGGCCACACCTCTTCGACCTTGAACCGCTTCGAGAACTCGACCAGTTGCCACAAGTCCGAGCGCGCCTCGCCCGGCGCCTTCACCAGTTGATGCCAGAACTGCGTGCGCCGCTCCGCATTTCCGTACGCGCCTTCCTTCTCGACCCACATCGCCGATGGCAGGATCAGATCGGCCGCGACGGCCGTCACCGTCGGATATACATCCGACACGACCACGAAAGCGGCCGGATTGCGATAGCCGGGCAGTCCTTCCTGATTCATGTTCGCGGCCGCCTGCATGTTGTTGTTGACCTGCACCCAGTATGCATTCAGCTTGCCGTCGCGCAGCATGCGGTTTTGCAGCACGGCGTGGTAGCCGGGCTTGTCCGGAATCGTCCCGGGCGGGAGCTTCCAGATGTGCTCGGCTTCCTCGCGATGCTTCGGGTTGGTGACCACCATGTCTGCTGGCAGCCGGTGCGAGAACGTGCCGACTTCGCGCGCCGTGCCACATGCCGACGGCTGGCCAGTCAGCGAGAACGGGCTGTTGCCGGGTGTCGATATCTTGCCCGTCAGCAGGTGCAGGTTGTAGACGAGATTGTTGGCCCACGTGCCGCGCGTGTGCTGGTTAAAGCCCATCGTCCAGAACGACACCACCTTCACATTCGGGTCGGCATAGAGCTGCGCGAGCTGGTCGAGCTTGTTCTTCGGCACGCCCGAGAGCTTCGTTACATACGCCGCGTCGTACTTCGAGACGAATTTCGCGTAATCGTCGAACGTCATGGGTTTCGAGCCGTTCGGATCGGCGGCGTTCTTCGCGGCCTTCTGAAGCGGATTGTCCGGGCGCAGGCCGTAGCCGATGTCGGTATTGCCCTCTTTGAAGACCGTGTGCTTGTCGACGAAATCGCGATTCACCTTGTTGTTCTTGATAATGTAGTTCGCGATGTAGTTGAGAATGGCCAGATCGCTCTGCGGCGTGAAAATGATCGTTTCGTCCGCGAGATCGAAACAGCGGTGCTCGAAAGTCGACAGCGCAACGACCTTGGTTGTCGGCGCGCTCAGCCGCCGCGAGGTCACGCGGGTCCAGAGCACCGGGTGCATTTCCGCCATGTTCGAACCCCACAGCACGAACGCATCGGTCTGTTCGATATCGTCGTAGCAGCCCATCGGTTCGTCCATGCCAAACGTACGCATGAACCCCGTCACGGCCGACGCCATGCAGTGACGCGCATTGGGGTCGATGTTGTTGCTGCGAAAACCCGCCTTCATCAGTTTGACGCCGGCGTAGCCTTCCCACACCGTCCATTGGCCCGAGCCGAACATGCCGATCGCCGTCGGCCCTTTGTCCTTCAGCACGCGCTTGAACTGGTCGGCCATCACGTCGAAGGCCTGATCCCACGACACGGGCGAGAACTCGCCGTCCTTGTCGTATTTGCCATTCTTCATGCGCAGCAACGGCGTGGTCAGCCGGTCCCCGCCGTACATGATCTTCGACAGGAAGTAGCCCTTGACGCAGTTCAAACCACGATTGACCTCGGCCTGGGGGTCGGCGAGCGTTGCCACGACCCTGTCGTCTTTTACGCCGACGAGCACGCCGCAGCCGGTGCCACAAAAACGACACGGTGCCTTCGACCATTTCAGATTGTCGTCCTGCGCCAGAAGGTCTGCACCGGGCAACGTGATGCCGGCAGCGGCAGCGGCAGAAGCCACCGCCGTCTGCTTGATGAACTCACGGCGAGTCAGCTTCATCGACGATCTCCTCGTTGAGCGAATCGATGTCTTCGTGATGCTGATAGATAAGGGCAGCGGCATAGACGCCGGGCAAGGCCTGAATGGCGTCCAGTTGCTCGGCAACGCTGGACGAACGTGGCCCCTCGAGTGTGACTACCAGTTTTGCATCAGGAGAGGCAGCGTGCACCTGCGCTCCCGGCAGCATGCCAATGTTCTGCACGACGCTGTCGCGCAGTGCGGGCTGCGCGTAGACGACCACACCGGCGATATGAAATTCGCCAGGCGTGTCGGTTTCACAAGCTTCGTTGCGACAACCGATCGTCATGAGTCTGACTCCGGATCGTGGGGAACCGGCGTGCTTTCATATCAGTGGTGAGGCGGGCCACCAATAAGCAGCTGGTAAAACCATACTGCAAATCCATAACCCGCAATGAGCATCACCGTCAACACGGGAACCATGACGACAGTCAGAAAGAGGAAGCTTCGCAGCTCTTCTGACTTGCGCAATTCCTTGCTCTCATTCATCCGGAGCTCCTTGAGGCGCGGACGCCTTGCCCGGTAAATCAAGCACTGACAGTGTATTTTTGGGATATGGATCCGAGATCGTCAAGGAAAATATTCCGCGCAATTTTGAGGCTGGACCAAAAATTGTCGCTTTGACGAACACGTTCCCCTTTTTTGGTGCGCCGCGTCAGAACCGGCTGGCGCTCGCCGCTGCTCCCCAACCGACATGCTGCACGAAAGAAAAGAAGGTCGCGACGCCCGCTTTTGCGTGGTGCGCCCCGGTGCAACAGTCGGGGTGCATAGTCCCCGTGAACCTTGACGGACCGCCCGGTCAGAACGGATACGTCCCGGCGGTGCCACTATCGCAGACGGTAGTGACTGTGCATGGCAGTTCGTCGTCCGCAAACTCGGTCCCGCTACTTGCTGCGATACGTGCTCACCATGCGCCTGCGTGAGCGCCTCGACCGCGGACAGATTCAGGCGGCTGCCTCGTGCGCTGCCCACGCTGAACGCGCGCACACATCCTGCCGAGCTTCGATACCCAGCGATCCTGCATGGCCTGGCCACAGCACGCTGAGTTGTACATGCACAGAATCAATATGCGGCCGGTCCTCTCTTCCTCGTCGGGCAGGTCATCGCGCGAAAGCGGTCAGTCAAACAGCGCGTTTAAATGGCCGCAACTGGCCGATTGCACCAGTTCGAGACCGCTCTGCAGAGCGGTCGTTGAGATCCTCAATGGCTGCTCACTGGCTTCTGATGTCAACGAGTACTACCGGTCATTAAGCGACGCCCACCTCTGCACGCTGAATGGCCGCGGTGCGGAGTCTAGCCGCCACCTGTTCCGCTCGAAGCGCATCGATCCGCGGGGCAGCCCGCTGCTCGGAGCCCCGAGCGGATTGAGCGCGATCAGCGTCACGCTGGCGACCGCTGTCAAGACTCAACGCGCCGCACCATCAGTCCAAGGCGACGGCAGGCGCCTGCAAGCGCGCCCGGGCGGGTGCCGTTTCCTTCAGACTGAGCGTCACGACAAATCCGATGGCGAGCGCAGCCAGCCCAAGATGCATGATGTACTGGATCCCGAAATGCTTGGCAATGTAACCCGCAATCGCCGGTGCGAGTCCACCACCGAAGACTTCTCCAATGCCGACCACCAGACCTGAAGCCGTTGACATCAGTTTCGCCGGTACCGATTCCGCGCTCAACGGTCCCACTGTCAGTGTGATCATGCTGAAGACAAAAAGAAGCGTGAGCGTGAGGTACGTGAACAGCAATGTCGGGTTCGCACCGGTCCGCATCAGAAGGAACAGGAAGACGGCCGCGCCGACCACCGAACAGATCATGACCGGCTTTCTTCCCAGTCGATCGGAAAGCGCCGGCATCACGAGCGTGCCAAGCGTGCCGCCGAAGCCAATCGCCGAAAGCACGTAACCCATCTGCTGCATGCTCAAGTGCAGGTAGTCGATCAGGTAGCTGGGAAAAAGCGCGCTCAGTACGACGAGGCACGTCAGCCAGCACAGCATGCCGACGATGTTCAATGATATGTTGCGGTAGCGAAAGATACCGGTCCACTTGTGGAGGGCGGTGTCGTCCGTCGCCGTGTGCAATGCAGCCGCCGCTGGTTGAGTATTGCGCAGCACCTTCACCATCAGGAAAGCAACCAGCAAACCCGGAATCGACACCACCGCGAAGATCCAGTGCCACGGTAATACCTTGAGCAGTTGCGTCACGAGGATCGGCGCGATACCCAGGCCGAACAGTGGCAGCGCCATCTGCTGCATGCCGATGTTCCGACCGTGACGCGTTGGCTTTGATGCATCAAGGGTCGCGATAATGCTCGCAGGCGTATACGCGCCCTCGGCAAAGCCCATCGCCGCGCGAATCAGGACCAGCGAGCCGACGCCCGTCGCAAGGCCGCTCAAGCCCGCTAACAGCGAAAATACGATGATCGCGGGTATGATCACCTTGCGGTGGCCGATGCGGTCGGACAGGTTTCCCATGAACATCGCCGAGACACCCCACGCGACGGCCAGAGCACCGGTGATGTGGCCAAGGTCCTGATAGTCCAGATGCAGATCCTTCATCATGATGGGAAAGAGCGGCATGATCATGAACCGATCGATGCCGACCAGTCCGAAGCCCAGTGACAGCAGGACCACGGCCTTCCACTCATAGGCGGTATCCCACCTGGAACCGGTGCTGTATTCCATGTTTGCGATCTCCAATTAAATAACGACGTCGTCAGATGCGACCGTCCGGCGTGCACGACGGATTCGCGCACGCATTGAGAAAGGGAAACGCGTTAGAAAGCGGTCTGCAGCCCGAGCCGACCGATGACCTGATGCGTGGTGCTCGACTGGCCCGCGCCGTTGATCCAGGCGTTGTGCCCGCCTTCTACGTCGCCGCCGGTCCATTGGTAGACGGCTTCGGCGTACAACGTCGTGCGCTTGGACAGGAGATACTGAGCGGCGCTCGTGATTTGCTGCGCCCTGTTGTGGCTGAGCTGCGCGTTGCCCTTCATGTACTGATAGTTCGCGCCGAAGCGGATGTCCGGCATGAACGTGTACAGCCCGCCGACCTGAACCGCCTGCACGACGCCGCCCGTCAGCGTATTGCGCGTGTTGGTGTAGAGCGCGTTGAGATACACGTCGCCGATGGTCTGACCGAGCCCGCCGCCGAAATTGCGGATTCCGTCGTGACCGTCGTTTAGCGCCGGGTAGCGGGTTTCGTTGTACGCGGCCGCAATGCCGAAGCCGCCGATCGCATAGTTCACGCCGAACCCGATCGTGTTGTTCGCGGAAAATGAGCCGGGCGTATTGCCGAAGCCGTACAGTGCGCCGAGTCTCAAACCTGCGAAGGTGGCGGATTCGACCTTGACCGAGTTCGACACGCGCGAAGTCCCGCCAGTCTGATCGAAGTCGAACGAGCCGGTCGGATTCTGCGGGATGCCGAGCGCGGCGAACGGTCCCTGGCGCATGTTGTAAAGGCCGCCATAAGTGAAGGCTCCATCCAGTCTCGCAGGCGGAAAGAAGAGGAAATCCGCCATCAGGTTGTATTGCTGACCGAACGTAATGCGTCCAACATCGTCTTTTGACAGACCGACGACAGCCTGTCGGTTGAAATCGGCATTGGGCCCCGGGATTCCTGCGCCGCTGTTCACTGAGAACTGCGACGCAAGCTCGAACAGGGTCTTGTAGCCTCCGCCCAGATCTTCGACGCCACGGATGCCCCAGATGCTGGGCGTCCAGATCGAGTCGTCAGCTTTGAAGTTGTGGTGTCCGTTTTCGTTGCTCACATAGCTCACGCCGACGTCGAGAATACCGAACAGCGTCACGCTGCCTTGCGCTTGAGCGTGCGAGGTGAATGCGCATGATGCGACCAGCGCGCATAGTGTCTTCCTCATGTTCCCCTCCAGTGACATTCCTGTTGAAGTCAGGAAACGGCCGCTTCCGCGTGTTCGTCGATCGACAGCCGCGACACGAGATCGCTCAACAACGTCGGCAGTTGTTCAAGCGTCTTCACTCCGCCGAAGACGTAGTAGTCGGGCCGCACGACGATGGCTTTAACGCCGTGCTCATCGAAGAACTGCTTGTACTTGCCGCTGACGTCGTACAGCACCCGATCCTTGACGGCTTTATCCGAGTCGGTCGTGATGCCGATCGAACGCCCACCGATGGCAGCAAGCGCCGCCTTGCCTTTCGCGTCGAGATATGGGTTCGGGTGCGCATCGAGCGCGATGACGTGAAAGCCGTTGGGCACGGCGTCGTCGTAGCGCGATGCTTCGCCAAGGTTGTTCACCTGGCCATGTACGCTCAGCAGTCCGGCCACGCTCTCGCACGCGAACTCAGGGTCCTTGCAGATCAGGCCATCGGTTAAACCTGGGAATGGCGGAAGTGGCGGCACCTGACCCGAGAGATACGCTTCGTCGCGGCCAGCGGCCTCGTCCTTGTCGGAGATGCAAACGACCTGCCCCATCGCGATAGAGGCATCGATCACCGCGCGCACCTGCGGACGACGCTCCGGCGTGTACCCTTCGAGCACACGGTCCGATGAAATTCCCTTGAGGATCAGATCGAAACGCCAGGCGAGGTTCCAGGCATCGCGGATGCCGGAGCACATGCCCTGGCCCATGAACGGCGGCATTTGATGGGCGGCGTCTCCCGCGAGTACCACGTGGCCGGTATGCCAATTCCTCGCGATCAGCGAGCGGAACTTGTAGACGGCATAGCGCACGAGCGTCGCGTTTTGCGGTGTGACCCAGGGCGACAGCAGTTCCCACACCTTCTCGGGTTTCTGCAGATCCTCGATCGTTTCGTGCGGCAGGCGCATGAATTCCCAGCGACGATAGCCGGGGCCGCCCGGCACCATCGTCGTCGGCCGCGCCGGATTGCACCATTGACCGATATCGGGCACGTCGAGCGTCACACCATCGTTCGGCTTCAGATCGATGACGAGCCAGTCTTCCTGAAAGCCGAGATCGTCGAACTCGATGTTCTGCGACTTGCGCACGAAGCTGTTCGCGCCATCCGCGCCAACGACGTAGCGTGCGCGTACGGTCTGAGTTTCGCCGGTCGGATCCCAGTTTGCGCCGTTCATTGCGCCGCGACGCAGCGTCAATTCGCAGCAGTCGGGCAACTGCTGCAATTGGGTCGCCTCCCAGCCCTGTTGCACAGACACATTCGGCAGCGATTTAGCCTTCTTGTCGAGCAGTGCTTCAAGCGACGGCTGATTGAAGAGGTAGCCCACCGGACCGTCGCTGATTGATTCCGCCGACCAGTCGATCTCGACAAGCGTCTTCCAGTCCGCGTTGAACCACTGATATTTGGCGGACGGCTGCGAGATGCGCTCGACGTCCTCGCCAATGTCCATCGCATGAAACACGCGACGGATCTCGTGGTCGTGAAATACGGCACGCGGAAGCGGATACAGCGATGGCCAGCGGTCGAATACCGCAACGTTATAACCACGTTCTCCAAGAAGGATCGAGAGAGATTGTCCGACCGGTCCGTAACCGACAATTGCGACGTCGAGGATGTTTTGATCTGTCATTTCAGTTCACCTGCTTAGAAAAGAGCGAGTTGTGCCCTGGCGCCGGATGAGCCGGCAGCCATGGAATCAATCAAAGGGGTTTGAAGCGATCAGTCTTCGAGAACGACGCCGGCTTCGGTGTTGTGGATGAAGTCGTCGGGGACGGGCGGGCCCCACAGATAGAGCGAGTCTTCGGGAGCGAATTCGCCAGCGGGCCACGTCTGGCCCGCAGACACGAAATCAATGTCGGCGGAGTACTCGCAGAACGAGCCCCACGGATCCTGGACGTAGTGGAAGTAGTTCGAGCCCAGTACGTGCCTGCCGGTACCCCAGCCCTTTGTGAAACCTGCCGCGGCCATCTGCGATGCACCTTGACCAACGAGGTTCACGTTATCGACGTCCCAGGCTGCGTGGTGCCAGCCACGCGCGCTGCTCCTGGCGAACGCAACCAGATGATGATCGCTGCCGTGCGGTGCATGCGTGAATGCAATGATGTCGAGCGACTTGTCCGACAAACGCAGACCGAGCGCCTTGCCATAGAAATCCAGCGCACGAAGGACGTCGGGCGAGAACAGCAGCACATGAGAGAGACGTCGTGGACGAACCGTCTTCGCTGCTGAGCGCGTGTGTGTGCCGCGCTCGTCCGCGTGACTCGACGCGACGATGCATGGTGCCTTACTGACTGGCGTCGTCTTCGGACCGGTCTTTACCTGAATCAGGTTGCCGTCCGGATCCCGAAACCAGAACCCAGACGCTTCGCCTCGATCGTGAGGCGCGACGAGGTCCGCGCCCGCCGCCTTGACCTGATCGCGGATCGCCGCGAAGTCCTGTTCGAAGCAGTTGAAACTCAGATACGCCAGCGACTTTCTCGAAGCGGGAAAAATGCGCGCCCAGCGATGACCATCCGCCGCGCGCAACTGAAGTTCTGCGACTGTTGCTGCCACGTCGAGGCCAAACGCGCTGAAGAAGCGCTTGGCCTCGACTAGCGAGGATACGTTGAGTGCAAAGTGATCGATCGAATGAACACTCGCACGCGCAGATGCTGCTGCCGGATCGGTCATGACCATGTGTCTCCATTTCGATAAGCGCCGGCTCGTCGGCCGGCTTCGCCGATGGGAAATTAGCGGGTTGCTTCGTCAGCGATCACATTGCGCAGGGTGCCAATCTTCTCGACCGTCACTTCGCAAAGGTCTCCCGCTTTCATCAAAAGCCGCGGCGTGCGCGCCCAGCCGATACCCGACGGCGTACCTGAGACGATCACGTCGCCTGGTTCGAGCGTGATGGCTTCGCTGATCACGCTGATGAGCGTTGCGACGTCGAACACCATGTCATCGGTGCTCGCCGACTGAACCAGTTCGCCGTTCACGCGCGTTTCCAGCAGCAGGCCTTTGGCGCCTGCGGGCAATTCGTCGGCGGTCACGAGGTCGGGACCGAATGCGCCTGTGCCATCGAAATTCTTTCCTACGGTCCATTGCGGCGTCTTGAACTGATACTCGCGCACCGAGCCGTCGTTGAAGAGCGCATAGCCAGCGACGTGTGAGAGCGCGTTTTCCTTCGAAATGTGGCGACCACCCTTGCCCAGCACGACCGCGACCTCGCCTTCGTAATCGAGTCCTTCTGAGTCGGTAACGCCGGGCCGGATCATCGGCTGCTCATGAGCAACCAGACTGGTATTAACGCGCAGGAACAGGGTCGGGTAGTCGGGCTGCTCGTACTTGCTCTCTTTCGTGTGGTCGGCGTAGTTCAAACCCACGCAAACGATCTTCGGCGGCTTTTGCAGCGGCGGAAGATACTTCAGGCTGGCGGCAGGTACCTTTTCCTCTGTGGCGTTTGTCTTCGCGTACTCGTCCAGACGGACGCCGCGCGCGAGGAGCGACTCAAGCGTCTCGTCGCCGACGACACGTACGTGATCTCCTTCACGAACGCCGAGGGTTGCCTTGCCATCCTTTTCGAAACTAACGAACCGCATATCTGCCTCCTGTAGACCCAGAGACGGAATGCCTCAGGGCATGCCGAATCTCGTATTGACGAATTTGTCAGTTCCAATTCTATTCAAAGTGACATTTTCGTCAATACGAATTTATCCAGGACAAACCCGCAGAGCCTATGCGCTGCTAAAATCAAACCAGATCAACGGGATAGCCAATGGAAGCGACAGAATCGATTGAAAATCATCGAACCCGCGTTGGTGCGTTGCGACGCGAGAAGACCCGCATTCGTCTGATTGAGAGTGCGCTGGGCGTTTTTGCGGAGAAGGGAGCGGACGCCCCGACGATCGACGATTTCATCGCGGCTGCGGGAGTAGCCCGCGGACGTTCTACAACTACTTTCGCACGACTGCGGAACTGCTGTCGGCGGTGGCGGGCGAGAGCAGCGATGAAGTTCTCGCGGTTATCGATCCACTCGTGCGCGCGATCGATGATCCGGCCCAGCGGGTGGTGGTGGGGTCGCGTCTTTATATGGCCATGGCGGCACGGTATCCGCTGTGGGGTGCGTTCATCACGCGGGTGGGAACGAAGCGCGGTTCGCGAGGCCGCCTGCTCGACGAGTACCTCACTCGCGATCTGCAGATGGCCCTTGAGGCAGGGCGATTCGACGTGGTGGATGTGGTCGTTGCGCGCGATATTGCCCTTGGCTCGATCATGTACGGTATCGAAACGCTTTTATCGGGAGACGCCCCCGCCGACTACGCCGAGCAATCCATGTGTGCGCTCATGCGCGCCTTTGGCATCGGAGCAAAGGAAGCTCGCAAACTTGCCTATGCGCGGATCGCCGATCCTCCAGCACCACGCGGCGCCATCTTTGAACGAGTTGATGCATTGGGAGGCGAAGACGGTTGCCTGCATGATGACGTGACGCGTTAGGATGCAGGAAGAGTTCTAACGTGTTCGTCGCGGAGCCCGTGAAGAAGAAAGGAGCTGCGGAGCGGTGCCGGGGCTCAAGCGAATGGCAGCACTGACGTGCGACGCGGTCGTTCGAGTCGATGTGTCCAATGTCCCAATAGGGTCGCAAGTACTCATTCACTGGCATCGGCCGTGACATTGAAGGCTACGACGGCGCGAGCGGCTGCAAAGCGCCTATCAACTGCCTCACGGTGGTCTACATTCCATTAGCAATGGCCGATCAAGTAACGTTCGTCTTTTGCTGTCCAGTGACCGTTTGCAGATGCTGACTCGACGTCTGAAAGTCAAACCGATGGTATGCGCGAATAACGCCTCGTGGCCCCTCTCTGCCCGATGTCTACTGACATAGGCCCGATCTGACATGGAGTCCAGGTTGCGAAGATCGGGGAGCGGGTCAACCCCCAATAAACTATGTCATCCTGATTTTTTATCCGACGACAATCGGGAGCGTGATCAGGAGCCGAAACACCCGTGAAATCCAACTACTGACACATCGGCGTCACAGCAATCAGGCCCCCGTCACCCGGATTCAGATACCGTCACGTATACCGTCAACGCCCCTGACGGTATCAGGCAGGCTCCTCCAGAGGCTGCCCGCGTATACCGTCAGAAATACCGTCAAACTGGACCCACTGCAACCAGAACGGCATCGTTTGACGTGACAGAAATCCCCATACTTTTCAACTGGTTAGCGCCCCACTCCCGCCAATTTAGATGTTGAGCGACCACTCGATACGAAACGTATGTCCTTGATTTCGAAGTCACTTATTTAAATATTTACTCCCACTCAATCGTCGCAGGCGGCTTGCCCGAGATGTCATACACGACACGATTGATACCACGCACTTCGTTGATGATCCGGTTCGACACATGGCCGAGCAGATCATGCGGCAGATGCGCCCAATGCGCCGTCATGAAGTCGAGCGTCTGCACTGCGCGCAGCGCAACGACATACTCATACGTACGCCCATCGCCCATCACACCCACGCTCTTCACAGGCAGGAACACCGCAAACGCCTGGCTAGTCAAGTCGTACCATGACTTGCCTGTTTCCTTGTCGATGAAAGTGCGCAGCGTTTCGATGAAGATCGCATCCGCGCGACGCAGCAGGTCCGCGTAATCGCGCTTCACCTCGCCGAGAATCCGCACGCCAAGGCCCGGGCCCGGGAACGGATGGCGATACACCATCGAAGGCGGCAGACCGAGCTTCACGCCCAGTTCGCGCACTTCGTCCTTGAACAGTTCACGCAGCGGCTCGAGCAGCTTGAGATTGAGCGTCTCCGGCAGGCCACCGACGTTGTGGTGGCTCTTGATCGTATGCGCAGCCTTCTTGCCCTTGCCCGCTGATTCGATCACGTCCGGATAGATCGTGCCTTGCGCAAGCCACTTCGCATCGGTCAGCTTGCCGGCTTCCGCCTGGAACACCTCGACGAACTCGGCGCCGATGATCTTGCGTTTCGCTTCCGGATCGGTCACGCCCTTGAGCTTCGACATGAAAGCCTCGCTCGCATCGACGTGGATCACCTTCACGCCGAGGTTGTCGGCGAACATCGCCATCACCTGCTCGGCTTCGTTCAGGCGCAACAGGCCGTGATCGACGAACACGCACGTCAATTGATCGCCGATCGCGCGATGCAGCAGCGCCGCCGCCACCGACGAATCCACGCCGCCCGACAGACCGAGAATCACATGCTCATCGCCGACCTGCTTGCGGATGTTCTCGACGGCTTCGTCGATGTAATTGCCCATTTCCCAATCGGGCTTCGCGCCGCAGATTTTCAGCACGAAGCGCTCGAGCATCGCGCGGCCCTGCACCGTGTGCGTGACTTCCGGGTGCCATTGCAGACCGTAGAAGTGGCGCGCTTCGTCCGCCATCGCCGCGATCGGGCACGATTCCGTCGACGCCATCAACTGGAAGCCTTGCGGCATTTCCAGCACCTTGTCGCCGTGGCTCATCCACACCTTCAGCATGCCGTGGCCTTCGGACGTCGCGAAGTCCTGAATACCGTCGAGGAAGCTTGTGTGATTGCGCGCGCGCACTTCCGCGTAACCAAATTCGCGCAGATGGCCGGTTTCGACCTTGCCGCCGAGCTGCTCGGCCATCGTCTGCATGCCGTAGCAGATGCCGAGCACGGGCACGCCCGCTTCGAACACCGCTTGCGGCGCGCGCGGCGTGTCGCTCTCGGTCACCGAGTTCGGGCCACCCGACAGGATGATGCCCGTCGGCTTGAATTCGCGGATGAACTCGTCGCTGACGTCGTGCGGATGGATTTCCGACAGCACGTGCGCCTCGCGGATGCGGCGTGCGATCAGTTGGGTGACTTGCGAACCGAAGTCGAGGATCAGGATCTTGTCATGCATGGCAGCGGACGGAATCTAAAAAGAACGGATAGGGAAAGCCGCGCTGGTCGCATCGCGACAGAACGGCGTTGTATTCGAAACGGATTGGCTTGCGCGGCAACGGCGGCTTGAGCGCCGCATCGCTGCATGCCGTGATCGATATAAAGCGCGATAAAAGACCTGCGCGCAGACGGATTCCAGTTGTTTCGGCAGTGGGCGTGAGCTTGCGCGCGTCAGCCATGAAACGGCGGCCGGGGCGTGCCCGATTTCGCTTCGGCAGCACGCGCGTCGGCTTCGTTGCGCTGGGCTGCGGCGCGCTCGCGCGCGGCGGCGTCCTCGTGGGCTTCCGCCCGGCGTTCGTGCGCCAGCGCGTCTTCACGCGCGGCAGCGGCCGCTTCGGGCATCATCGCGCGGGGCGGTTGCGCCATCAGGCCCGGCTCGACAGGATGCCCCGTCGCCGGACTCACGGGCGTTGCCGCACTCACGGCAGGCGTTGCGGCAAGCGTTGGCTCGACGTGCGGCCCCGTGGTGGCCGGATAAACGACACCCGGGCGAGCAGCGTTGCGCTCACGCTCGGCCTTGCGCGCCTCGTTCTCGGTGTCGCGCGTCGCCACGCGGTCGGTGCGTTCGGCGGCAGCCGTGTTGGCCAGCCGCTCGCGCCGCTTCACCGCGCTCGACAGCTTCACGCCCCCCAGACCGATTACGAGCAGCACCACGCCCGTCAGCACCGCCACCAGTTGACCGAACCCCGTCAACTGCGGCGTATGCAGCCCTAGCAGCCAGACCAGCATCAGCAAACCCGTCAGCCAGTTCACATGGCCGACCACCTTGGCCGTCGTCGCCGTCATCGCGCCGTCGATCGACGCATGCAGCGCGAGCCAGGCCAGGCCAATCAGCGCGATGCCCGCCCCCTGCCCAACCAGCGCAGGGTCCGTCTGCACCAGCTGCAGCGCGTCGTACAGCGATTTCCACGGCGTGAGCAAAAACAGCAGCCCGAACGCCAGCAACAACAAGGCATCGATGATCAGTACGGCACGCAGCAGCGGCTTCATCGGCAATTAGTCCACGTGATAGTTGGGGGCTTCCTTCGTGATCTGGACGTCGTGCACGTGCGATTCGCGCATGCCCGCCGCCGTGATTTCGACGAACGAAGCCTTCTCGTGCAGCTCGTCGATCGTGCGGCAGCCGCAATAGCCCATCGACGCGCGCACGCCGCCGATCAGCTGGAACAGGATCGCGCCAACCGAACCCTTGTACGCGACACGGCCTTCGATGCCTTCCGGCACGAGTTTGTCGATGTTCGCGGAGTTGTCCTGGAAGTAGCGGTCAGCCGCGCCGTCCTTCATCGCGCCGACAGAACCCATGCCGCGGTACGACTTGTACTGGCGGCCCTGATACAGGAACACGTCGCCCGGCGATTCTTCCGTGCCGGCGAACATGCTGCCCATCATCACGGCGTTCGCGCCGGCTGCCAGCGCCTTGCTGACGTCGCCCGAGAAGCGCACGCCGCCGTCGGCGATCACGGGCACGCCCGTACCCTTGAGCGCCGCCGAGACATTGGCGATCGCGCTGATCTGCGGCACGCCCACGCCTGCGACGATACGCGTCGTGCAGATCGAACCCGGGCCGATACCGACCTTCACGCCGTCCGCGCCGTACTCGACGAGCGCCTTGGCTGCGTCGGCCGTCGCGATGTTGCCGCCGATCACCTCGACGTGCGGGAAGTTCTTCTTGACCCACCGGACGCGCTCCAGCACGCCCCGGCTATGACCGTGCGCCGTATCGACGACGATCACGTCGACGCCCGCCTGCACCAGCAGTTCGACGCGCTCTTCGTTGTCGGCGCCGACGCCGACTGCCGCGCCTGCGCGTAGCTTGCCATGCTCGTCCTTACAAGCGTCCGGGTGTTCCGTCTGCTTCGTGATGTCCTTCACCGTCATCAGGCCGCGCAGTTCGAATGCGTCGTTGACGACGAGCACGCGCTCGAGGCGGTGGCTATGCATCAGCGCTTTCGCTTCGGCGAGCGGCGTGCCTTCCTTGACGGTGACGAGGCGCTCGCGCGGCGTCATGATCGTGCGCACGGGCTCGTCCAGACGCGTTTCGAAGCGCAGATCGCGGTTCGTAACGATGCCGATCAGTTGTGCGCCTTCGACGACCGGGAAACCCGAAATGCCATGCTGGCGCGACAGCGCGATCACGTCGCTCACCTTCATTTGCGGCGGAACCGTGATCGGATCGCGCACGACGCCCGATTCAAAGCGCTTGACCTTCGCGACTTCGCGAGCCTGCTCGGCCGGCGTGAGATTCTTGTGGATGATGCCGACGCCGCCCATCTGCGCCATGGCGATGGCGAGGCGAGCTTCGGTAACGGTGTCCATCGCGGCGGACACGAGCGGCATATTGAGGGAGATGTTGCGGGTCAGCCGGGTTTTCAGGCTGGTGTCGCGCGGCAGAACGTCGGAGAAAGCCGGGACGAGGAGCACGTCATCGAACGTGAGTGCTTTTTGGATCAGACGCATGGCAAATCCTATAGGCGCAAAAGCGAATTATACGCGAAACCCTCCGGTTTTCGCTGCGCGAACAGTCAGTTAGCGAAATTCTTCAATGTTTTTTCGCATCGGACGATGGTCCGATTTCGCTTCTGCGTTCGGCTCGCGTTCGAACCGGTTTCGTATGCTCGTTCGAACGCATACCCTGCCATTCATCCTTCCACGCGTATTTTTCCAGCATAGGCGACGTGCTGCAAAGTGCAGAATCGAACAAGACGCGAACACGACCGCCCGGCTATGCTTCGCCCACTTTCAGTTTTTCGATCGGGGCAAGGCAATGCAGCGCGGCGTGTTGTACGGAATGTTGGCGGGAGCGTTATGGGGCATGGTGTTTCTGGTGCCGCGGCTGTTGCCCGATTTTTCGCCCGTGCTGCTGAGCGCCGGCCGCTACGCGATGTACGGCGTCGTGTCACTGCTGGCCGCGCTGCCTTCCGCGCGCTCCCTGCTGCGCCGGCTTACGCGCGAAGATTTGCACGCCCTCGTCAAGCTCGCGCTCGCGGGCAACCTCCTTTATTACCTGCTGCTGACGGGCGCCGTGCATCTCGTCGGGATTGCGCCGTCCTCGTTGATCGTCGGTGTGCTGCCCGTCACCGTGACGCTGCTCGGGAGGCGCGATCATGGCGCCGTGCCGCTTGCGCGGCTCGCGTGGCCGCTCGCGCTCGTCGTCGCGGGCATCGCGTGTATCAATGTCGATGTGTTCAGCACGGCGGGCGGAACGCCGGGAACGATCCCGAACAAGCTGATCGGGATTGCGTGCGCGGTCGGCGCGTTGGCCTGCTGGACGTGGTTCGCCGTCGAAAACGCGCGCTATCTGCAGCGTCATACGCATTTCAGCGGCAACGAGTGGTCGGTGCTGTGGGGCGTCGTGACAGGCCTGCTCGGCATGCTGCTGTGGCTCGTCGTGGCCGTGCTGCCGTCGTCGGCCGTCGATACGTCGCATGTCGACACTCGCTGGCATCTGTTCTGGCTGCTGAACCTAGGGCTCGCGATCGGCGCGTCGTGGCTCGGTAACGGCTTGTGGAACGCGGCGTCCAAGCGTCTGCCGCTCACGCTGTCAGGCCAGTTGATCGTCTTCGAGACGCTTTTCGCGCTGCTCTACGCGTTCATCTACGATCACCGGATGCCCCGTCCGCTCGAAATTGCCGCCATCCTGCTGCTGGTCGCGGGCGTCAGCTGGTCGGTACGTCAGCACGCTGGCGACGATTCCGACCGTTCGACGCTCGAAGAAAAGGCTCAGGTGGCCGTGCACTAGGCTACGCCCTATCTCCCGCAGCAGACTCCGGCCGCAAATGCAGAAACGGCGCACCGCGTTACACGGTGCGCCGTTTGCCATTTGTGCGTTGCACGTCAGCGCGAATCCTTGTGCAGCCACTTACGCCCTTCGACGGACCCTTCCTGACGCGATTTCTCGACGCGCCGCTGCCGCGCAAGCTTCGGATCGACGATCAGCGGCCGGTAGATCTCGACGCGATCATGGTCGGCCAGCACGGCGTCCAGCGGCTTGAGCTTGCCGAACACGCCCGTCTTCTGCTTCGTCAGATCGATTCCGGGATGTTGCGCGAGGATACCGCTCGCGTCGATGGCCTGCCCGAGCGTCGTGCCTTGCGGTACTTGCAGTTCGATCAGCGTCTGCTCGCCCGGCAGTGCGTAGCAGACCTCGATAGTCAGCGTCCTGCTCATGCCTTGCCGTAGCGCTGGTCGGCGCGTTTCACGAACGATTCGACAAACGTGTTCGCGATATGACTGAACACCGGTCCGATGATTTTCTCCAGCAGAATGTTCGCGAACTCGTAGTGGAGCGCGAATTCGATCTTGCACGCGTCCGCGCGCAGCGGCGTGAAGCGCCAATAGCCGGTGAACTTCTTGAACGGGCCATCGGCGAAGTTCATGTCGATGCGCGTGGGCCGCTCCTGCGTGTTGTGCGTCGCGAAGTGCTGCTTGATGCCCTTGAAGTTGATGTCGATCTTCGCTTCCATCAGGTTTTCCTCCTGGCGGCGGATCTCGACGCCGCCGCACCACGGAAGGAAATTGGGGTAGTCGGCGACATCGGTGACGAGGTCGAACATCTGTTCCGCCGAGTGGCGTATCAACACGGTTTTCTGGACATCTGCCATAAATTGAACAGCGCGTGGCAACAGGGATTGATAAATAGCGAGCGCGTGACAACTGAATGACACCGCGGCGGGTTTTCGGCGTCCCGCTTTGCTAAAATCGTGATTTTAAACGAGTTGGCCACTTTCCATTCATGAGCATCATCGACAACAGAAAAGCGTTCTACGACTACTCGGTCGAAGAGCGTTACGAGGCGGGGCTCGTGCTGGAGGGCTGGGAAGTCAAGGCGCTGCGCGCCGGGCGTGGCCAGATCAAGGAAGGCTACGTCGTGATCAGGAACGCGGAGCTGTTTTTGATCGGCACGCATATCAGTCCGCTGCCCGAAGCGTCGACGCACATCCATCCGGACCCGGTCCGTACGCGCAAGCTGCTGCTGCATGCTGAGGAAATCAGCAAGCTGATCGGCAAGGTGGAGCAGCGCGGGTATACGCTTGTGCCGTTGAATTTTCATTACAAGAATGGGCGCGTTAAGTGTGAGATTGGGCTTGCCAAGGGCAAGAAGCAGCACGATAAGCGTGAAACCGAGAAGAAGCGGGATTGGGAGCGGGAGAAGGCGAGGTTGATGCGGACGCCGGTTTGAGGTTTTTTCGGCCTGTGCGGCGCGGTGAGGTTTTTTTTTGCTGCGACGCTGATGTTCGGGTTTTGGGGTTTGGGCCTTTGCGCTCGCATTCGCGTTTTGTCTTTTCGCTGGCATCCGCGATTCGTTAGCGTGCTTCAGGCGTCGCCCCTGTGCGGGCGGCACCTACTTTTCTTTGCCGCCGCAAAGAAAAGTAGGCAAAAGAAAGCGGCCAACACCGCCAACATTTCTTCTTGCCTGAGGGCCCCCACAGGGTCTTACACTTCATACGGCAATCATGTGACCCACGTTCGTTGCCAGCGCGCTGAATGTGCGCCTCACCCGCTTCACGCGCCCGCATTGCACCATGCCGTGCCAGATATTCCACGGCCGCCCAGGTGGCAAACTGTGTGTAGGCCGTAGCGCCACACGCGCCTCACTCCGGACCGATGGCGCACGCATACCACCCTGTAAGAGCGCCAGGCTATACGACGCGATAACCTACACACAGTTTGCCACCTGGGCGGCAGCAACCATTCGCTGCCGCTAGCTCTTGTTCGGGTGTTTGAAGTGGGTGAGGCGCTCATTCAGCGCGTTGGCAACACGCGCGAACAAGGACGTTGCCGCGCGAAGCGTAGGACCGGTTGGGGGCCCTCAGGCAAGAAGAAATGTTGGCGGTGTTAGCCGCTTTCTTTTGCCTACTTTTCTTTGCGGCGGCAAAGAAAAGTAGGTGCCGCCCCGCACAGGGCGACGCGTGAAGCACGCTAACAAACCGCGGATGCCAGCGCAAACGCAAAGGCTAGAACAACCAGCGTCGCAGACACCAAACCACCCCTCTCACACTGCAGTCTTAGACTGCTTCACAATGGTCAACGCCGCCGCGATCATCGACCCCATATCCGCCATATTCCCCGGCACGATCAACGTATTCCCCGCCTTCGCGAGATTCGCAAAAGCACCCACATACTGCTCAGCAACCTTGAGGTTCACCGCCTCCATCCCACCCGTAGACTGAATCGCCGCCGCAATCTTTTGGATTGCCTGAGAATTAGCCTCAGCAACAGCCAGAATCGCCGCCGCCTGGCCTTGCGCCTGGTTAATCGCCGCCTGACGTTCGCCTTCGGACTTCTGAATCGCCGCCTCGCGGCCCCCAGACGCGATATTGATCTGCTCCTGCTTGCGCCCTTCCGATGCCGCGATCAACGCGCGCTTCTCGCGTTCCGCCGTAATCTGCGCCTGCATCGCGTGGAGAATTTCCTTAGGCGGCGTCAAATCCTTGATCTCATAACGCAGCACCTTCACGCCCCAGTTCGACGCCGCTTCGTCGAGCGCCGACACGATCGAATGATTGATGAAGTCGCGCTCTTCGAACGTCTTGTCGAGTTCGAGCTTGCCGATCACCGAACGCAACGTCGTCTGCGACAACTGCGTGATCGCAAACACGAAGTTGCTCGAACCATACGACGCCTTCATCGGATCAGTGACCTGAAAGTACAGCACACCGTCCACCTGCAACTGCGTGTTGTCGCGCGTGATGCAGACCTGGCTCGGCACATCGAGCGGAATTTCCTTGAGCACGTGCTTGTACGCGATCCGGTCGATGAACGGCAACACGAAGCTCAGCCCCGGCGTGAGCGTCGCGTGATAGCGCCCGAGCCGCTCCATCACCCATGCGTGCTGCTGCGGCACGATCTTGATCGTCTGCGCTGCGACCACGATCACGACAATCAGCAACACCAGCCCAACGATGCTCGACGAATCCATTCCTGCACCCCCATCTGTTCTTGAATTGTTGTACGCATTCGAATGCGCCTACGTTGTATCCGACGGCTCAAGCCCTCGCCGCCGCATGCCTCCTGGCGACCACGACGAGGCAGTTGCCTCGCAGCGCAGTGATTTCATAGAGATTGGCGTCTTCCGGCTCGCCGGGCGCGAGCTCGACCTCCCACGACGCGCCGCGATAACTGGTACGCGCATGTCCGTCGTGCCATGCGGGCACGGTCAGCGTCGAGCCGATATCGAGGTTCACGTCGGGATTGCGCGAAGCTTCAGCGCGCGTTTTCGTTTTACGTCCGAAGCGCGACTTGCGCAGCAAGAGCATCGCAGCAAGCGCGATGGCAGCCGCAATGCAAAGTTGCAGCGGCAGATCAGCCCCCGCGAGACGCGCCACCGCCGCCGCAATAAAGCCGAGCGCCACCATCAGCAGATAGAACGTGCCGTGTATCAGTTCGAGCACGATCAGCACGCCTGCGCCGATCCACCAGAACAGTCCACTTTGGAACACTTGCGCCTCCACAAAGCAAAACACCCCGGATCTACCGGGGTGTTTATAGCATGAAGCGTCCAGCTTTTATCGTTCGGAGCAGCACGTTTTACATACCGCTACCAATCGATGCGCAATGCTTACTTCGCAGTGGTCTTCGCCAGCGCTTGCCACGTCTCGATGATCGTGTCCGGGTTCAGCGAGATCGACGCGATGCCTTCGTCCGTCAGCCATTGCGCGAAGTCCGGGTGATCCGACGGGCCCTGGCCGCAAATACCGACATACTTGTCCAGACGCAGGCACGTTTCGATCGCGCGCTTGAGCAGGAACTTGATGGCGGGATCGCGTTCGTCGAAGTCCGCTGCCAGCAGTTCCATGCCGGAGTCGCGGTCGAGGCCGAGCGTCAACTGCGTCAGATCGTTCGAACCGATCGAGAAGCCGTCGAAGTACTGCAGAAACTCTTCAGCCAGAATCGCGTTCGACGGCACTTCGCACATCATGATCAAACGCAGGCCGTTTTCGCCGCGCTTCAGGCCGTACTTCGCCAGCAGCCCGACCACGCGTTCCGCCTGCTTCAGCGTCCGCACGAACGGCACCATGATCTCGACGTTGTCGAGGCCCATCTCTTCGCGCACGCGCTTGAGCGCGATGCACTCCATTTCGAACGCTTGCGCGAAGTCTTCAGCGATGTAACGCGACGCGCCGCGGAAGCCCAGCATCGGGTTTTCCTCGTCCGGCTCGTAACGCGAACCGCCGATCAGCTTCTTGTACTCGTTCGACTTGAAGTCCGACAGACGCACGATCACAGGCTTCGGATAGAACGCCGCGCCAATGGTGGCGATGCCTTCCGTCAGCTTGTCGACATAGAACGCACGCGGCGATGCGTGACCGCGCGCGACGCTTTCGACAGCCTTCTTCAGGTCCTGATCGATGTTCGGATACT
This sequence comes from Paraburkholderia sp. PGU19, assembly GCF_013426915.1. Lineage (GTDB taxonomy): Bacteria > Pseudomonadota > Gammaproteobacteria > Burkholderiales > Burkholderiaceae > Paraburkholderia. The sequence continues at coordinate 1,602,805 of NZ_AP023179.1, read as the reverse complement.
CGAGAATCGCCTTCGGGTGAACGCCGATGTTGTTGTTGATGATGAACTCGAGGCGAGCGAGACCAACGCCCTTGTTCGGCAACTGCGCGAAGTCGAACGCGAGCTGCGGATTGCCGACGTTCATCATGATCTTGACGGGGATTTCAGGCAGTTCGCCGCGCTGAATTTCCGTCACTTCCGTTTCGAGCAGGCCGTCGTAGATCTTGCCTTCGTCGCCTTCCGCGCACGAAACGGTCACCAGTGCGCCTTCCTTCAGCACGTCCGACGCATCGCCGCAACCCACCACGGCGGGCACACCCAGCTCACGCGCGATGATTGCCGCGTGGCAGGTACGGCCGCCACGGTTCGTGACGATCGCGGCTGCGCGCTTCATCACGGGTTCCCAGTTCGGGTCGGTCATGTCGGCGACCAGCACGTCGCCCGGCTGCACGCGCTCCATTTCCGACGGATCGTGAATCACGCGCACAGGGCCCGCGCCGATCTTCTGGCCAATTGCGCGGCCCGTCGCCAGCACCTGCGATTGACCCTTCAGCTTGAAGCGCTGCTCGGCCTTGTTGCCGCCCTGGCTCTTCACCGTTTCCGGACGCGCCTGTAGGATGAAAATCTTGCCGTCGCGGCCGTCCTTGCCCCACTCGATGTCCATCGGACGCTGGTAGTGCTTTTCGATGATGACGGCGTACTTCGCCAGTTCGATCACGTCTTCGTCGGTGATCGAGAAGCGGTTGCGCTGCTCGTGCGGCACGTCGACGGTCTTCACGCGGCCTTCTTCGCCCGCCTTCGTGAATTCCATCTTGATGAGCTTCGAGCCGATCGAGCGGCGGATGATCGGGTATTTGTTCTGCGCGAGCGTGGTCTTGAAGACGTAGAACTCGTCCGGATTCACCGCGCCTTGCACGACGGTTTCACCGAGGCCATAGCTCGACGTGATGAACACGGCGTCCTTGAAGCCCGATTCGGTGTCGAGCGTGAACATCACGCCTGCTGCGCCGACATCCGAGCGCACCATGCGCTGCACGCCCGCCGACAACGCGACTTCAGCATGCGTGAAACCCTTGTGGACGCGATAGGAGATGGCGCGGTCGTTGTAGAGCGACGCGAACACGTGCTTCATGCGATCGAGCACGTCTTCGACGCCGACCACGTTCAGGTAGCTTTCCTGCTGACCGGCGAACGATGCGTCCGGCAAGTCTTCCGCCGTGGCCGACGAGCGGACCGCGAACGACAGTTCTTCAGGCGAGCTCTTTTGCAGCGTGTCGAAGCCTGCGCGGATTTCCTGTTCGAGACGCGCCTGCAGCGGGGCGTCGACGATCCATTGACGGATCTCCTTGCCCGCAGCGGCGAGTGCCTTCACGTCATCGACGTCGAGCGTTTCGAGACGTTGGGCGATGCGTTCGGTCAGATTGTTGTGATGCAGAAAGTCGCGGAATGCGAGCGCCGTCGTGGCGAAACCCGTCGGCACGCGCACGCCAGCTTCGGCGAGCTGACTGATCATCTCGCCGAGCGACGCATTCTTGCCGCCGACGATTTCCACGTCGGTCATTCGCAACTGCTCGAATGGAACTACATACGCCTGATCCTTAGCAACGTTAACTGCGTTAGTCATACAAGCCCCTAAGTGGAAAAAAATGCTCGATTGCGCAAGTGGGCTCGAACACGAGACGCTCATTGGGAGCGTTGACTCGTGCCTTGCGCAACCTGTTGGAGAAGCAATCGCGGGAGGCTTCATGCCCGGCACGAAGCCCGACGAAGCGGAAGATTGAACGAACTTGCAGCGTTGAGGTACAAGATACGAACAAATCACGACGCAATCAAAGTGCGATAACAGATAGTTACACGCGATTTGGCTGCAATTGCTTATCCAACAGGTTGCCGCTATTCTACCGTGCCGACTCTCAAAATGTGACAGTCGGACGAGAAATGCGCCTCGAACGGCGCGCGCGGCTTGCCGACGGGGTTTGCGTGACAACCCGCGGCTTCAAACAGGCCGCGCGTGGGCCTTTTTGCCCGTTCGGGCGCACGCTGCGCCGCGTGTCGTATCGTGTTGCGCCGCTGCCGTTTTCCGGCCAGCCACCGGGCAGCGCGCGCCACGCGGCAATGTCTGATTCGAGCGGATTTTGACGCTCATGTTCCCTGCCCACTGATGCCGCCCACCGTATTCATCGTCTCCGACGGTACCGGGATTACTGCCGAAACCTTCGCGCATTCGATCCTCTCCCAGTTCGACCAGAAGTTCCGTCTGGTTCGCGTGCCCTTCGTCGATTCGACGGAAAAAGCCTACGCCACGCTCGAAAAGATCAACGAAGCTGCTCATCACGAAGGCCGCCGGCCGATCGTCTTCACGACGCTCGTGAACAGCGCGTCGAACCAGATCGTGAAGGATTCGAACGCGCTCGTGCTGGACATGTTCCAGACCTTCGTCGAGCCGCTCGAACAGGAACTGGAGCTGAAGTCGAGCCACGCGATGGGCCGCGGCCACCAGAACGCCGACACCGAGGAGTACAAGAACCGGATCGAGGCGATCAACTTCTCGCTCGCGCACGACGACGGCCAGTCGAATCGCAATCTGGAAGAAGCCGACGTGATCCTCGTTGGCGTGTCGCGCAGCGGCAAGACGCCAACCAGTCTCTATCTGGCGATGCAGTACGGCGTGAAGGCGGCAAACTATCCGCTGATCCCCGAAGACTTCGAACGCGGCAAGCTGCCGACGCCGCTGCTCGCGCATCGTACGAAGATGTTCGGTTTGTCGATTGATCCGCAGCGGCTTTCGGAAATCCGCAACGAGCGGCGTCCCGGCAGCAAATATGCGGCGCTCGAAAACTGTCGCTACGAGATCAACGAAGCCGAGACGATGATGCGGCGCGAAGGGGTCAAGTGGCTCTCGTCGACGCACAAGTCGATCGAGGAAATCGCGACGACGATCCTGCAGGAAATCAAGCTGGACCGCTCGTCGTATTGATGGCGATGCTGTGAATTCAACCGGCAGCGCGTTGCTGCCGGCACTGCTCGAAAAGACACACGGCGGCGGCCGCCGCGACATTGAGCGACTCCATCCCGCCCGGCTGCGGAATCGTCACGCGGTACGTCACCGCGTCGCGCCAGGCTTGCGAGACCCCCGCCCCTTCATTGCCGAACACCCACGCGACAGGCCCCTTGAGATCCGTGTCGTAGATCGCTTCAGCCCCGTGAGAGTCCGTAATCGCGATAGGCACATCAAGCGTTTCGATCAGCGTCTGCGGCTCGACATCCTCGTGAATCTGCAGCAGAAAATGCGCACCCATCGCTGAGCGTAGCACCTTCGACGACCACGCGTACGCGGTGCCCGGCGCGCAGAACACATGACCGATGCCCGCTGCCGCGGCGCTGCGCAGAATCGAACCGACATTGCCAGCATCCTGCACGCCGTCGAGCACGACACAGCCCTGCGTCACGCGCCCGGGCAACGGCAGGTCGAGCTTCTCGACGAGCAGCAGCATGCCGACGCCATTCACGACATTCGACAGTTGTCCAAACAGCGCATCGGGCAGCGTGACGATGCGCCGTTCCTCGATCCGCGCGACGATCGCCTGCGCTTCGTCGTGGCGCAGCGCGCCTTCCGTGACGACGCACATTTCCGGCTGACCAGCGACGTCGAGATAGGCGCTCGCCAGGTGAAACCCTTCGAGCAGCGCATGGCCGCTCTTGCGCTGTTGATGCGTCGAGCCGGCCAATGCCTTCAGACGCTTGTAGAGCGGATTGTCCCGCGAGGTGATGGCTTTCACAGGCAGCACGAAAAGAATAGCGGTGAAAAGAAAAGCGCCCGCAGGCGCTTGATCGCATATTGCGTGGCGTCAGAACGGCGCGCTGTCGTCGACGGCTGCGGGCGGCACAACTATCACGCCTTCCGGCAAACTGATACCTGTGCCGAGCCGTAAATGCGCCTCACGCACGGGCGCAAACGAGCGTCGATGATGCTCGCACGGACCATGCTCGCGCAGCGCCGTCAGATGCTGCGGCGTGCCGTAGCCGGCGTGCGCATCGAAGCCATATACCGGGAACATCTGATGCAGTTCGAGCAGCATCCGGTCGCGCGTGACTTTCGCGAGAATCGACGCGGCCGAAATGCACGGCACGAGCGCATCGCCGCTGATGATCGCCTCACTGCGAATGCCCAGCGTCGGACAGCGGTTGCCGTCGATCTTCGCCAGCGTCGGCGTGACCTTCAGGCCCTCGACCGCGCGCTTCATCGCGAGCATCGTCGCGTGCAGAATGTTCAGCGCATCGATTTCCTCGACGGAAGCCGACGCGACGCAATACGCGAGCGAACGCTCGATGATCTTCTCGTAGAGTTCGTCGCGCTTTTTTGCCGTCAGCGCCTTCGAATCGTCGAGGCCGCGAATGCGCGGCTTCGACGGATCGAGAATCACAGCGGCGGCCACCACGGGCCCGGCCAGCGGACCGCGCCCCGCTTCGTCGACGCCGCAAATGATGTCCTCCGGGGACGAAAAATCGAGGCCGCCCTGGTCCGCTTTCTTCGTCGACGCCTTGCGGCGCAACGCAGCCACGGCCGTTGCGCGGGTCATGGACGCCCCCGGCGCGCTTCGATAACAGCCACGACCGCTTCCGCAGCCCGCTGCGCGGTGTTCTGCTTGAGCACGTGATGCATCTCGGTGAAGATTTCCGTCAGCGTGCGCCGGTTTGCGTCGTCGCGCAACTGGGTCAGCGTGGCGTCGGCGAGCGCTTCCGGCGTCGCGAAGTGCTGCAGGATTTCCGGCACCACGAAACGCCCCGCCAGAATATTCGGCAAGCCGACGTACGGCAGATAGCCCTGCCGGCGCATGATCTGTCCCGTCAGCCAGGGTACCTTGTATGAGATCACCATCGGCTTTTTCAGCAGCGCCGCTTCCAGCGTGACCGTGCCGCTTTTCACGAGAATCGCGTCTGCGGCCGTCATCGCGACTTGCGCGTTGCCGTCCGTGAGCGTCAGCGGCAGCTTCGGATGTGCTTCGACGAGCGGCTTGAGCAGTTCGCGCAGCGCGGGCGTTGCGGCCGGCATCACGAAACGCACGCCCGGCTCGCGCTGCAACATCAGCTCCATCGCGTCGAAGAACGTCGGGCCGATCAGCGAGATTTCCGAGCGCCGGCTACCCGGCAGCACGGCGATCACCGGACCGCTCTCGGGCAGGCCCAGAACGCGGCGCGCGCCTGCCGTGTCCGGTTCGAGCGGAATCTCGTCAGCAAGCGGATGGCCGACATAGGTCGCCTTCACGCCCGATTTCTCGAGCAGCGCTTTTTCGAACGGGAACACGCACAGCATGTGATCGACGGCCTTGACGATCTTCTTGATGCGGCCGCCACGCCACGCCCAGATGGACGGACAGACGAAGTGAATGGTCGGAATGCCAGCGTCGCGCAGCGGATGCTCGAGGCCGAAGTTGAAGTCGGGCGCATCGACGCCGATAAAGGCGGACGGCGGCTCGGCCAGCAACTGGCGCTTCAGCTCGTTGCGAATGCCGAGAATCTCGGGGATGTGCTTCAGCGCTTCGACGTAGCCGCGCACCGACAGCTTTTCCATCGGAAAATGCGCATCGAAGCCCTTCGCGATCATGCGCGGGCCGCCAATACCGAAGTACTGCGTGGTGTCAGGCAGACGGGCGGCAAGCCCGTCCAGCAAAGAAGCCGCCAGCAGATCGCCCGACGGCTCGCCGGCCACCATTGCGAGCCGTAGCGGACTGGTAGGCAACGGCATCGGTTAGCGGATGATGCCGCGCTGCGACTGCTCGACGAACTCGACGAGCGCGCGCACCGGCTCGTCGCCGTCACCGCCCGCCGTCGCGAGTTCGCGCAATTGCACCTTCGCCTCTTCGAGCGACAGGCCGTTCTTGTACAGCAGACGGTAGGCCGAGCGCAGCGCCGAAATCGCATCCGGCGAGAAGCCACGACGACGCAGCCCTTCGACGTTGATGCCGTGCGGCTCCGCCTTGTTGCCCGCCGCGATGACGAACGGCGGAATGTCCTGCACGAGCGCCGACGCGCCACCGAGCATGGAATGCGCGCCGATCCGCACGAACTGATGCACGCCCGACATGCCGCCGACGATCGCGTGATCGCCGATGATCACGTGACCCGCCATCTGTGCGTTGCTCGACAGGATCACGTTGCTGCCGATCTGGCAGTCGTGGCCGATATGCACATAGGCCATGATCCAGTTGTCGTCGCCCAGCGTCGTGACGCCCTTGTCCTGCACCGTGCCCGTGTGGATCGTGGTGAACTCGCGGATCGTGTTCCGGTTACCGATCACCAGCTGCGTCGGCTCGTCCCTGTACTTCATGTCCTGCGGACGTCCACCGACCGATGCGTAATGACCGATCCGGTTGTCTTCACCGATCGTCGTGTAGCCTTCAATCACGCTGTGCGAACCGACGGTCGTGCGTGCGCCGATCGTGACGTGCGCGCCGACAACGGCGTACGGTCCGATTTCGACCGATTCGTCGAGCTGCGCGCCCGACTCGATGATCGCAGTAGGATGAATCCTGCTCATGCGCCCTCGCTAGTATTTCCGCGTATCAGTTACATGGCGCCGATGACGCTGCGGCGTCATCCGACGCGTTGAAGCGGTCACGATGCAACCCGTCTTGTGACCGCTCAAGGTTTCGATGGTTCTGCCTCGCGTGTTACCGGACACACCGTTCACGGCTGCCCGGCCGCTGGCATTACTCGCTGTCCGTCTGGCGCACCGCGCACATCAGATCGGCTTCGGCAGCCACCTGACCATCCACTTCCGCGCGCGCCTTGAACTTCCAGATGCCGCGCATATGGCGCTCGAACGTGACGTTCAGGATCAGTTGGTCGCCCGGCTCGACGACCCGCTTGAAGCGCGCATTGTCGATGCCGACGAACAGGTACAGCGTGTTGTTCGGATCGTGCGGCTCTTCCGCGAAGGTCAAAAGCGCTGCCGTCTGCGCGAGCGCTTCCAGAATCAGCACGCCTGGCATAACCGGGCGCTTCGGGAAGTGACCCATGAAGTACGGTTCGTTGATCGACACATTCTTCAGCGCTTTGATGCTCTTGTGCGGCTCGAGTTCGAGCACCCGATCGACCAGCAGGATCGGATAGCGGTGCGGCAGGAGCGTGAGAATCTTGTGAATGTCGAGATTGATTTTTTCGGTGCTCATGGTGTTTCTGCTCACGCGGGGGTTGCGCGATGATGACTGCGAATGCTGGGTGCAAGGGGCAAAATGATGACGACGCGCCCTGCCGCCCGTTCCTGTTCCGGCTGCGCGCGATCCGGGGTCCGCGCGCGCCGGCGTTTCTTTCCGGTCGTGCCTATGGTGCCCGAGGTGCTTACGCCTTGTCTCCGGAGGCGTTGGCGACTGCGGCTTCGAGCGCCTTGATGCGATCGCGCAACTTGTCGAGGTTGCGCATCAACGCCGCACTCTTGTTCCAGTCGGCATGGTTGACGGCCGGGAATGCGCTCGTGTACATGCCGGGCTTCAGAAGCGACTTCGATACACCCGACTGGGCCGTGACGATCACGTAGTCGGCCAGTGTGACGTGGCCCGCAATGCCGACCGCGCCGCCGATCATGCAGTGGCGGCCGATCGTCGTGCTGCCTGCGATGCCTGCGCAACCGGCAATGACCGTGTAGGCGCCGATCTTGCAGTTGTGGCCGATCTGCACGAGGTTGTCGATCTTGACGCATTCTTCGATGACAGTATCGGCCATCGCGCCGCGGTCGATCGTGGTATTTGCGCCGATTTCGACGTCCGGTCCGATCGACACGCCGCCCACCTGCGGAATCTTGACCCAGCTGCCCGTGCGCGCATCGCCTTCGCCAACGAAGTCCGGCGCGAAGCCGAAGCCGTCCGAGCCAATCACCGCGCCCGCATGGATGATGGCGCGCTCGCCGATCTTGCAGCCGTGATACACGGCGACGTTCGGATACAGATGCGAGCCCGCCGCGATCTGCGTGCCGCGCCCGACGAATACGTTCGCGTCGAGACGCACGTTTTCGCCGATCGACACGCCCGCTTCGACCGTCACATTCGGGCCGATCACAGCGCTCGCGGCGATCTGCGCGGACGGGTCGATGGTTGCGCCCGGATGCACGCCAGGCTTCGCCTTCGGCGAAGCCATGTCGATGAAAGCCTGCGCGAGGCGCGCGAAATAAGCGTAGGGATTCGGCGTGACGATGAAATTACGGCCGTCGCGCGTCGTGACCTTCTCCAGATCCGCCTCGTTGATCAGCACCGCGCCCGCGCGCGTCGTTTCGACTTGCGCCAGATACTTCGGGTTCGCGAGAAACGCCAGTTGATCGGGGCCAGCCTGATCGAGCGGCGCCAGATTGCCGACGCGGTGCGCGCGATCGCCGACGATCTCTCCGCCGAACTGCTGGACGATCTCCTCGAGCGTGAATGCCATGCGTGTACTGCTCCTGCTGTTCAGTTGCCTAACCTGCGCGCTGTTCCCGGATCTGGCGCGCGCCGGAAGGTGTGCGCCGGACGGCTGGCCTGGGCGCCGTCCAGCCCGGGTTCAGTTGCCCGATTTCAATTACCCGATGCCGCCAGCGCCTTCAGCACCTGGTCGGTGATGTCGATACGCGGGCTGACGTAGACGGCTTCCTGCACGATCAGATCGTAGTGTTGCTGCTCGGCGATCTGCTTGATGACCTTGTTCGCGCGGTCGAGCACGGCCGCCAGTTCTTCATTGCGGCGCTGGTTCAGGTCTTCGCGGAATTCGCGCTGCTTGCGCTGGAAGTCCGTGTCGAGCTGCGACAGGTCGCGCTGTTTCTGAGCGCGATCGGCCGGCGCCAGCGACGCGCCGTTCTTGTCGAGCGAGTCGGACAGCGACTTCAGACGCTGCGCCATGTCCTGCAGGTCCTTGTCGCGCTTCGCGAACTCCGCTTCGAGCTTGGTCTGCGCCGCTTTCGCCGCCGCCGATTCACGCAGGATGCGATCCGAATTCACCGCGGCGATTCGCGCTTCCTGCGCCAGCGCGGCATTCGCCGCGCCCACGCCGAGCGTCATGGCAAGCGCCATTGCACACGCCACACGTTTCGAAAACATACCAGTTAGCAAAGTCATCCTCTCGATGCTGTAAGGGGTTCCAGTTCCGGCGCGCGTGATCAGAACGCCGTACCGATCTGGAACTGGAACTTCTGATACTGGTCGCCCGTATGCTTCTGGAGCGGGAAGCCCAGCGAAAGCTTGAGCGGCCCGATCGGCGAAATCCACGCGAGACCCACACCGTAACCGTAGCGCAAGCCGTTCGAACCGACCGTCGTGTCGCCGCCCTGCCGCGAATCGCCCCAGACGTTACCGGCGTCGAGGAAGGTGAACACACGCAGCGTGCGGTCATAGCCCGTGCCCGGCAGCGGGAACGTAAGTTCGATGTTGCTGACGAACATCTTGTTGCCGCCGATCGGGTCGTTCGTGACCTTGTCGCGCGGACCCAGCGAACTCGGTTCATAGCCACGGACCGAGCCGATACCGCCCGCGTAGTAGTTCTTGAAGATCGGGTACGCGTTGCCGATGCCGTTGCCGTAACCGCCCTGCACGTTGAAGCCGATCACGAAGCCGCGCGAGAACGAGTAATAGTACTGCGCCTGCAAGTCGGCCTTGTAGTACTCGGTGCCGCCGATCGGCGTGCCGTATTCGGCGTTGGCCTGCGTGAAGTAACCGCGGCTCGGCACCAGTGCGCTGTCACGCGCGTCGCGCGACCAACCCACTGTCACCGGCACGTTGTTCGACACGCGGCCGAACTCCTGCACGTAGTTCTTGTAGGCCTGCGGCGTGTTCGCGTCGACGTCGAGTGTGTTCTGCTCGAAGCCCGCGCCGAAGTACACCGTGTCCACTTCCGAGAACGGAATGCCGAACTTCAGGTCGCCACCCATCGTGACGATACGGAAGCTCGAATCCGTCGAGTAGTACAGCGGCTCATACGTGCGATAGTAGACGTCGGTGATGCGCTTGATGCCGTCGACCGTGAAATACGGGTCGACCTGCGTGACCGTCAGCGTGCGGTACGTCTTCGCGGTGTTCACGTTCACCGAGAGGCTCGTGCCCGAACCGAACACGTTGTCCTGCGACACGCCGGCGGAGAGCACCACCTTGTCAGTCGACGAGAAGCCCGCGCCCAGCGTGATCGCGCCCGTCGGCTTTTCGGCGACCTTCACGTCGACGTCCACCTGGTCTGGCGTGCCTTCGACGGGAATCGTCGTCACGTCCACGTCCGTGAAGTAGCCGAGACGGTTGATACGGTCCTTCGACAGCGCGAGGCGGTTCGAATCGAACCACGAGCTTTCGAGCTGGCGCATTTCACGGCGCACGACTTCGTCGCGCGTACGCGTGTTGCCGACCACGTTGATACGGCGCACGTACACGCGGCGGCTCGGATCGACCTGCAGCGTCAGGTCGACCTTGTGATGTTCCTGATCGATCTGCGGCAGCGCGTTCACGGTCGCGAATGCATAGCCGTATTCGCCGAGCTTGTCGACGATCGCCTTCGTCGTAGCCTGCAGTTTTTCGGCCGAGAACTTGTCGCCGGGTTTGATCTTGATCAACTTGTTCAGCTCGGCTTCGCGGTCGAGCAGATTGCCCGCGAGCTTGATGCTGTTGATCGTGTACGGCTCGCCTTCGTGCAGCGTCACCGTCAGATACATGTCCTTCTTGTCGGGCGTGATCGACACCTGCGTCGACTCGATGTTGAACTCGAGATAGCCGCGATTCAGGTAGTACGAGCGGACGTTCTCGAGGTCACCCGTGAGCTTTTCTTTCGAATACAGATCGTTCTTCGTGTACCACGAGAACCAGTTCGGCGTGGACAGCTGCATCTCGTCGCGCAGCGTGCCCGTGCTGAACGACTTGTTGCCGATGAAGTTGATCTGACGGATCTTCGCGCTCGGACCTTCGATCACGGCGAACAGGACCGCAACACGGTTGCGATCGATCGGCGTGATCGTAGTCGTGACTTCAGCTGCGTAGAAACCGCGCGTCAGATACTGGCGCTTCAGTTCCTGTTCGGCCTTGTCGACGAGCGCCTTGTCGTAATAGCGGCCCTGGGAGAGGCCGACGGCGCGCAGCGCCTTGATCAGGTTGTCCTTCTCGAACTCGTGCAGGCCGGAGAAGTCGATCGTGCCGATGGCGGGACGCTCGAGCACCTGGACCACCACGACGTCGCCTTCCGTGGCGATCTTCACGTCGTTGAAGAAACCCGTTGCGTACAACGCGCGAATGGCCTCGGAAGCCTTTTCGTCGGTAAACGTATCGCCTTGCTTGATGGGAAGATAGGAGAACACCGTGCCGGGTTCTACCCGTTGCAGCCCTTCGATCCGAATGTCTTTCACCACAAAAGGTGTCGTCGCGTGAGCTACCAGCCCATGCGCGGCGATTGCCGCGGCTACAACTGTCTTTGGAACAAAGCGATGAGGTTTAAACAACGTGCTTCCCCAGTGTGTATAGCTGCATCAGGTCAGGCGGGCGCCATCGTACGCCGCCAGACACTTTAAAAATGGATTAAACGAGCAAGATCGTTGAACAGCGCGATCGCCGACAAGGCGACGATACAAGCCAGTCCCGCTCTTTGAAGAACGAGCTGCCAGCGATCCGATACAGCTTTGCCGGTAACAGCTTCAACCAGATAATATAACAGATGCCCCCCGTCCAATACCGGTATTGGTAAAAGGTTGAGCACGCCGAGGCTTATGCTGACAAGCGCGAGGAACGACAGGAATGCTGATGGACCGAGTCTCGCGCTCTTGCCTGCATAGTCCGCGATGGTCACGGGACCGGACAGATTCTTCAACGAAGCTTCGCCGACGATCATCCGGCCGAACATCCGCACCGAGTACACAGCAAGGTCCCACGTGCGATGCGCGCCGAGGCGCACGCTGTCGACGGGACCATAGCGGACGTCGATGGACGGCACCTGCGTCGCGAGTTCTGCGCCGATACGGCCGATGGGTTGCCCCGTCGTTTCGTCGCGCTGCGTGCCCGGCACGATGGTTAGATTCTGTAATGCACCCGCCGGCTGATTCTTCGCGCCACGCTCGATTTGCAGCACGATCGGCTTGCCCGCATGCGACTTGATGTAGTTGATGAAGGTGGTCGCGTTGTCGGCGGGATGACCGTCGACGGCGCGAATCCGGTCGCCCGCCAGCAGTCCCGCCTGCAAGGCCGCGCTGCCCGGCTGCACGCCCGCTACCGACAACGTGCCGCCACCCGGCTCGAAACCGAGGCGTGACATGAAGTCGTCATCGACTTCCTTGTCGGAAAGATTTTGCAAGTCGAGCGGGAAGTCGAACGTGCCGTGTGCGTCTTTCGCGGTCAGCACGACGCGCTTGTGATCGAACGCGGCGCCGAGCAGCTTCCAGCGCAAATCGGACCACGAGCGCACCGGTTCCGATTCGCCCGCATTCGCATCGCGCACGGCCACCACCGTCTCGCCGCCGTCGAAGCCCGCGCGCGCGGCGGCCGTCTCGACAGCGGGCGCCGCGACGATCGCCGCGGGCTCGGTGACGCCCGTCGCGAACACGGCTGCGAACAGCACGATGGCAAGAATGAAGTTGGCGATCGGGCCGGCCGCCACGATCGCAATGCGCTTGCCGACCGATTGACGGTTGAACGCACGCGGCAAGTCGGCGGGCTCGATGGGCGCGCCCTCTTCGCGCTCGTCGAGCATCTTGACGTAGCCGCCGAGCGGCAGCGCCGCGATGGTCCACTCGGTTCCCGTCTTCTTGCTGACCCAGCGCGCGAGCGGCTTGCCGAAGCCAATCGAAAAACGCAACACCTTGACGCCGCACAGGCGCGCAATGCTGTAGTGGCCATACTCATGGACGACCACCAGTACGCCAATCGCGACTGCGAAGGCGACCAGTTCGATCAGCAGGTTCATAAACGCCTCACTGGACGGCGCGTTCCGTAAGGCGAGCGCCCGCCGGCAGACCGTCGATGAAAGCGTGGGCGGCGCGGCGCGCAGCGGCGTCGGCGTCGACCACGTCGGCGAGGCTCGACGCCTCGCGGTTGGGCAATGCGTTCAGCACGGCATCGACGACCTGGGCGATCGCCATGAAGCCGATGCGGCGCGTCAGGAATGCTTCGACGGCGATCTCGTTCGCCGCGTTCAGTGCGGCGCTCGCGACGCCGCCTTCAGCCAGTGCCTTCATCGCCAGCGCGAGGCACGGGAAGCGCGTGTAATCAGGCTTCTCGAACGACAGTTGAGCGATCTGCACGAGATCGAGTTGCGCGACGCCGGAATCGACGCGATCGGGGAAGGCCAGCGCGTGCGCGATGGGCGTACGCATGTCCGGGTTGCCCAGTTGCGCGAGCACCGAACCGTCGGTGTACGAGACCAGCGAGTGGATCACGCTCTGCGGGTGAATCAGCACCTCGATGCGATCGCCGGGCAGATTGAAGAGCCAATGCGCCTCGATCACTTCGAGGCCCTTGTTCATCATCGTCGCGGAATCGACCGAAATCTTGCGGCCCATTACCCAGTTCGGATGCTTGCACGCTTCTTCCGGCGTGACATCGACGAGACTGGACGGCTCACGCGTGCGGAACGGGCCGCCCGACGCCGTCAGGATGATCTTCGACACACCGCCATGCAGCGCGGATTCGCGCGGCAGGCATTGGAAGATCGCGTTGTGCTCGCTGTCGACGGGCAGCAGGATCGCGCCGTTGTCGCGCACCGCGTCCATGAAGATGGCGCCCGACATCACGAGCGCTTCCTTGTTGGCGAGCAGGATGCGCTTGCCGGCGCGCGCCGCCGCGAGGCTCGGCTCGAGGCCCGCCGCGCCGACAATCGCCGCGACGACGGTGTCACAGCCGTCGCTCTTCGACACGTCGACCAATGCCTGCGGACCGTAAGTCACCTCGGTCTTGCAGCCCGCTGCGCGCAGTTTCGTGGCGACGCTCGCGGCCGTATCGGCATCGCCGACCACGGCCACTTCGGGCTTGAAGCGCAGGCATTGCTCGACGAGCTTGTCGCCGTTGCGGTGTGCCGTCAGCGCGTACACCGAGAAGCGCTCAGGATGACGCGCGACGACGTCGAGCGTGCTGTCTCCGATCGAGCCCGTAGAACCGAGCAAACTAATTCGTTTTTGCATATCTCTTTCTCTAGCCGATGGCTACGACAACACGAGCATCGCAAGCGGCAGCACCGGCAACAAAGCATCGATGCGGTCGAGCACGCCGCCGTGACCCGGCAGCAGATTGCTCGAATCCTTCACGCCCGCCTGGCGCTTGAGCATCGATTCGAACAGATCGCCCACCACGCTGAACACGACCAGCAAGGTCAGCGTGGCAAACGCACGAGCGGTGCCCAGATGGTCGAGCAGCGCGGAAAACAGGGTCGGCGCGAAGGCATGCGTGACGACTGCCACGGCCGCGACGATCATCACGGCCAGCCACCCGCCGATCGCGCCTTCCCAGGTCTTGCCCGGGCTGATCGACGGCGCGAGTTTGTGCTTTCCAAACGCCTTACCCGCGAAGTATGCGCCGATATCGGCCAACCAGACCACCAGCAGCAGGGAAAGCACGAACGGCACGCCCGCCATCCGCGCCGCGACGAGCGCATGCCAGCAGGCAGCGAACACGACCACGCCCGCCAGCAGCAGGAACGGCCGCCAGGCGCCTTGCGCGAGCGTCGGCTTGCGCAGCAGCACGAACGGGCCGGCAAATATCCAGAAGATTGACGATGCCTCGAAGAGCGGGCGAGGCGCCGTGACGCCCGTGCCGAGCTTCGTGCTGGCGACCAGCGCCAGCGCGGCGACGATCGCGTAGATCACGGGACCCGCGCCCGGCAACTTCAGAAGCCGCGCCCATTCCCACGCGGCGAACACGACGACGAACGCGATCAGCGCGCCAAAGCCGCCGATCGGCGCCCAAAGCGTGACAGGCAGAAGAATAGCCAGCAGGACGATCGCCGTGATGACACGGGTTTTTAGCATGGAAGCGAATCGACGTTTTGCGATTGCGGCTCGAGCTGCGCGCTCGTGCGTCCGAAGCGGCGTTCGCGCCCGGTGTACGAACCAATGGCGCGTCCGAGCGCGTCGGCGTCGAAATCCGGCCAGTAGGTGTCGGTGAAGTAGAACTCGGTGTACGCGAGCTGCCACAGCAGGAAGTTGCTGATGCGCTGCTCGCCGCCCGTGCGGATGAACAGGTCCGGCTCGGGTGCGTAGGCCATCGCGAGATGCTCGGCGAAGGCGTCTTCGCTGACCTCGACGGGACGCCCCGCCGCCACCGACTGCTCGACCAGCTTGCGCGTGGCCTGCATGATGTCCCAGCGGCCACCGTAGTTCGCGGCAATGGTGAGCGTGAGGCGCGTGTTGCGCGCCGTCTTGGTTTCGGCGCGGTTGATCAGATCCTGGATCTTCTTGTCGAACATCGACAGATCGCCGACTACGCGCAGGCGGATGCCGTTCGCGTGCAGCTTGCCGATTTCGCGCTCGAGCGCGGTGACGAACAGGCGCATCAGGAACGACACTTCGTCCGTCGGACGGCGCCAGTTTTCCGAACTGAATGCGAACAGCGTCAGATATTCGACGCCCTGGCGCGCGCACGCCTCGACGGCTGCACGCACGGCGTCGACGCCGCGCGTATGGCCCGCCACGCGCGGCAGGCGGCGTTGCGTCGCCCAACGGCCATTGCCGTCCATGATGATCGCGATATGACGCGGTACGGCTGAGACGTCAGGGACGCGAACGGTTGAGCTTGTATAGGTCATGGCCGTCGGGTAAAGCTGCAAAGAAAGAAACGATGATCAGTGAAAGTCTGGATGCCTGGTGTGCGCCAGGCCCTCAAACCGTCATGATCTCGCCTTCCTTGGTCGTTACGAGCTTGTCGATTTCGGCGACGAACTTGTCCGTCAGCTTCTGGATGTCGTCGCTGCCGCGGCGCTCGTCGTCTTCCGAAATTTCCTTGTCCTTCACGAGCTTCTTCAGCGCCTCGTTCGCGTCGCGGCGCAGGTTGCGCACGGCCACCTTGGCCGTTTCGCCTTCGCTCTTGACGACCTTCGTCAGTTCGCGGCGGCGCTCTTCCGTCAGCGCGGGCATCGGCACGCGGATCACGTCGCCTTGCGACGCCGGGTTCAGACCCAGATCCGATTCGCGGATCGCCTTTTCGACGACCGTGATCATCTTCTTTTCCCACGGTTGCACGCCGATCGTGCGAGCGTCGATCAGCGTCAGGTTCGCGACCTGCGAGATCGGCACGGGCGAGCCGTAGTAGTCGACCTGAATGTGATCGAGCAGGCCCGTGTGCGCACGGCCCGTGCGGATCTTCGACAGATCGTTCTTGAACGCGTCGATCGAGCGCTGCATCTTTTGCTCAGCGCTTTTCCTGGTGTCAGCCACAGACATGATTAAACCTCCGAACCATCAAAACGATGCGGGCCCATAAGCGCGCGAGGCGCAGCCTGAGCCCGCGTTCAAGCCCACAGACGTGAAAGAGAGTTTACACGTGGACGAGCGTGCCTTCGTCTTCGCCCTGCACGATGCGCTTGAGCGCGCCCGGCTTGACGATGGAAAACACGCGGATCGGCAGCTTCTGGTCGCGGCACAGCGCGAACGCCGTCGCGTCCATCACCTGCAGATTGCGGCCGATCGCCTCGTCGAAACTGATCGTCGTATAGCGCGTCGCCGACGGGTCTTTCTTCGGGTCGGCCGAGTAGACGCCGTCCACCTTGGTCGCCTTCAGCACCACTTCGGCGCCCACTTCCGAACCGCGCAGCGCTGCTGCCGTGTCGGTCGTGAAGAACGGATTGCCCGTGCCGGCCGCGAAAATCACGACTTTGCCCTCTTCCAGCTGGCGGATCGCGCGGGGCCGGATGTACGGCTCAACCACCTGGTCCATGCGCAGCGCCGACTGCACGCGCGCCTCGATACCGGCGTGACGCATCGCGTCCTGCAGCGCCAGCGCGTTCATCATCGTGGCCAGCATGCCCATGTAGTCAGCCGTTGCACGGTCCATGCCCGCTGCGCCGCCTGCCACGCCACGAAAAATATTGCCGCCGCCGATCACCACCGCCAGTTGCGTGCCGAGCCGCACCACCTCGGCCATGTCCGCCACCATTCTTTCGATCGTCGCGCGATTGATGCCGAATGCATCATCGCCCATCAGGGCTTCGCCAGAGAGTTTGAGGAGGACGCGTTTATAGGCAGTGGGCATAGAGATATCCGGGTCGCGCTGAGCAGGGCAAAAAGCCGCCAAACAACAAGAAACTAACTGTAGGGGCGAAATAGGGGTTCGGGCAAGCGCCGCCAAATTGACCTGCCTCGACGACTGATCGGGGCCTGCCAACGGGTGGCTGCCGCGCGGCGTTCGCGCGCGCAGCCCGGTGGCGCTGCCGGCCGCGGCGAAGTCCAGCTCCGCCGCGGGTCAAACGGTACTGCGTGAAACTTAAATAACGCTTATTGTTGCTTTGCAGCAGCAACTTGCGCCGCGACTTCAGCCGCGAAGTCGTCCTGACGCTTTTCGATGCCTTCGCCGACCACGAACAGCGCGAACTTTTGCACGCTCGAGCCTGCTGCCTTCAGCATCTGTTCGATCGTCTGCTTGTCGTTCTTCACGAACGGCTGGTTCAGCAGCGACACTTCCTTCAGGTACTTCTGCACCGAACCGTCGACCATCTTCGCGACGATCTCAGCCGGCTTGCCCGATTCAGCAGCCTTCTGTTCAGCGATGCTGCGTTCCTTGGCGATCAGGTCAGCGGGAACATCGTCCGACGACAGCGAGACCGGCTTCATGGCCGCGATGTGCATCGCGACGTCCTTGCCGACCTGCTCGTCCGCGCCCGTGTACTCGACCAGCACGCCGATACGCGTGCCGTGCAGGTACGCAGCCAGCTTGTTCGACGTCTCGAAGCGCGCGAAACGGCGGATCGACAGGTTTTCACCGATCTTGCCGACCAGCGCCGAGCGCACTGCGTCGACCGTTGAGCCTTCCAGCGGCAGTGCCGACAGCGCAGCGACGTCAGCCGGGTTCTGCTTGACGATGAGTTCGGCGACCTGCTTCGTGAAGCCGATGAAGTCGTCGTTCTTCGAAACGAAGTCGGTTTCGCAGTTCAGTTCGACGATCGCGCCAACGCCGCCTTCGATGAACGAAGCGATCACGCCTTCGGCCGTGACGCGCGACGCTGCCTTGCTTGCCTTGTTGCCGAGCTTCACGCGCAGCAGTTCTTCCGCACGCGCCATGTCGCCGTCGGCTTCCGTCAGCGCCTTCTTGCATTCCATCATCGGCGCATCGGTCTTCGCGCGCAGTTCTGCCACCATGCTTGCGGTAATTGCCGCCATCATTCGCTCCTTGAGTCTGTCTGTCACACGCCGCCCGCATTCGATGCCGGCGGCAGGATTTCGTTTCCTGCGCAGCGCACTTTTTTTGGACGCTGCCGCGTGCCCGTTGCGGCACGCTCATTCAGATCGTCGCGACTTAAAAAAAGGGGGCCTATAGAGAGCCCCCTTTTTTGCCGGACACAGGGTGCTTTACGCTTCCCCGTTGACCTCGACGAACTCGTCGCCGTCGCCACCGCGGGCAGCCTGCACGACTTCGTTGACCGCGTTCGCACGGCCCTCGATGATCGCGTCAGCCACGCCTTGCGTGTACAGCGCGACAGCCTTGCTTGCGTCGTCGTTGCCCGGGATCACGTAATCCACGCCTTCCGGCGAGTGGTTCGTATCAACCACGGCGATGACGGGCACGCCCAGCTTGTTCGCTTCCGTCACGGCAATCTTGTGGTAGCCGACGTCGACCACGAAAATTGCGTCAGGAATGCCGCCCATGTCCTTCACACCGCCGATCGACTTTTGCAGCTTGGCGATTTCGCGTTCGAACAGCAGCGCTTCCTTCTTGCTCATCTTCTCGAGCTCGCCTGCCTCGACTGCTGCTTCCATGTCCTTCAGGCGCTTGATCGACACCTTCAGCGTCTTGAAGTTGGTCAGCATGCCGCCGAGCCAGCGCGCGTTGACGAACGGCATGCCCGCGCGTTGCGCTGCTTCAGCGATCGTGTCGCGCGATTGACGCTTCGTGCCGACGAACAGGATCGTGCCGCGGTTCGCTGCCAGTTGACGCACATACTTCAGCGCGTCGTTGTACATCGGCAGCGTCTTTTCGAGGTTGATGATGTGAATCTTGTTGCGATGGCCGAAAATGAAGGGGGCCATCTTGGGATTCCAGAAGCGCGTCTGGTGACCGAAGTGGACACCGGCTTCCAGCATTTGACGCATGGTAACTGCCATGAAAATCTCCGCTAGGGTTGGGTCTTAAGCCGGCTGCCGTATCCGCCGCGCCGTCTTCGCCGCTTCGGGAAGACCTGACGCCGCGAACACCCTGGGTGCGCCGGCTTGCGAATTCCGCGAACCGCGTCACATGCCTGCATGACGCCGCCCACGAAGAAGTCTGCCACCGAGTTGAATATCGAATATTCAAACTGGCGATTGACTTAGCCAAAGAGTATAGCACGCGAGCATTGCAGGACTCAACCTGCGCGGTAGCTCCCGTGCTGGGCCACCGGTTGCACCGCCGGGCCGGCGACCGCCCTGCTCTCATGCGACCTGGCCTCCCGACATGGCCGCGCGGAACGCCCGCCGCAAGCGCCGCCACCAGCCCCCGCGCCCTCCAAATTCCAGCGATCGCGTGAATAAGGTGCGATAATTACACGATAAACCGCATTTCAGGCCCGACTCATGGCTATTACGCTCAAAAACGAAGACGATATCGCGCAGATGCGCATCGCCGGACGCCTCGGGAGCGAGGTGCTCGACTACATCACGCCGTTCGTCAAACCCGGCATCACGACGGGCGAACTCGATCGCCTGTGCCACGAATACATGACGAACGTGCAGGGCACGATTCCCGCGCCGCTGAACTATCAGCCGCCGGGCTATCCGCCGTTTCCGAAGGCGGTCTGCACGTCGGTGAACGACGTGATCTGTCACGGCATTCCCGGTGACAAGGCGCTAAAGAACGGCGACGCGCTCAATATCGACGTCACGGTCATCAAAAATGGCTATTACGGCGACACGAGCCGCATGTTCATCGTCGGCGAAGGTTCGATCATGGCCAAGCGCCTCGTCCAGACCACGTACGAATGCATGTGGCTCGGCATCGAGCAGGTGCGCCCGGGCGCGCATCTTGGCGACATCGGCTATGCGATCCAGAAACACGCGGAAGGCCTTGGCTACAGTGTCGTGCGCGAGTATTGCGGCCACGGCATCGGCCAGGTGTTCCACGACGAGCCGCAGGTGCTCCACTACGGTCGCCCCGGCACGGGCATCGAACTGCAGGCGGGCATGATCTTCACGATCGAGCCGATGATCAACGCCGGCCGCCGCGATATCCGCACGATGCCCGACCAGTGGACGGTCAAGACCAAGGACCGCAGCCTGTCCGCGCAATGGGAGCACACCATTCTCGTCACGCCGACGGGCTACGAAGTGTTGACTGTTTCCGCCGGCACGCCCGCTCGCCCGCAAATCGCGGCCGCCGCCACAGCCTGATCACCTTCCCCGCCACCCGCCGCCTATGAGTAGCGTTCACGCTGTCGCCCTTTCCGATGCCACGTCTCTCAAGGCGGACTACAAGGTGGCCAAGACCCCGCTGCTCGATCGCTTCAAGACCGCGACCAATGTCGACACGCTGATGCAGGCGCTCGCGCGCATCACCGACGACGCGCTGCGCGGCGCGTGGGCCACGTGCGAACTGCCTGCGTCGCTGGCGCTGCTGGCCGTCGGCGGGTACGGGCGCGGCGAACTCGCGCCCCATTCCGACATCGACATTCTGGTGCTGCTGCCCGACGAGCCGGTGCCGCATCTCGAAGCGCGCATCGAGCGCTTCATCGGGCTCGCGTGGGACCTGGGGCTGGAACTGGGCAGCAGCGTGCGCACGGTCTCGCAATGCATCGAGGAATCGGCCAACGACGTCACCGTGCAGACTTCGCTGCTCGAAGCGCGGCGGATCGTCGGCAGCACGACGTTGTTTGAGAGCTTTTCGCTGCGCTACCGCGATGCACTCGATCCGCGTGCGTTCTTTCAGGCAAAAGTCCTGGAAATGCGCCAGCGTCACGCGAAATTTCAAGACACGCCCTACTCGCTCGAACCGAACGTTAAGGAAAGTCCAGGCGGCTTGCGCGATCTTCAGTTGATTCTGTGGATTACCCAGGCGGCGGGCTTCGGCAGCAGTTGGCGCGAACTGGACGCGCGCGGCCTGATCACCGAGCGTGAAGCACGCGAGCTGCGCCGCAACGAAGGCTTCCTGAAGGCGCTGCGCGCGCGTCTGCACGTGCTGGCGGGGCGTCGCCAGGACATTCTGGTATTCGACCTGCAGAATCCGCTGGCCGAGAGCTTCGGCTTCAAGGCCACGTCCACGCGTCGCGCCAGCGAGCAGCTGATGCGCCGCTATTACTGGGCCGCCAAAGCCGTCACGCAGTTGTCGACCATTCTGATCCAGAACATCGAAGCACAGCTTTTTCCTAGCACGAGCGGCATTACTCGCGTTCTGTCCGATCGTTTCGTCGAGAAACAGGGCATGCTGGAAATCGCGAGCGACGACGTGTTCGAGCGTGAGCCAAACGCAATCCTCGAAGCCTTCCTGCTGTACGAAGAGACGCCCGGCGTCAAAGGGCTGTCTGCACGCACGCTGCGAGCGCTGTACAACGCGCGCGACAAGATGGACCACCGCTGGCGGCGCGATCCGGAAAACCGGCGCCTGTTCATGGAAATCCTCAAGCAGCCGCAGGGCATCACGCATGCGATGCGTCTGATGAACCAGACCAGCGTGCTGGGGCGCTATCTGCTGAACTTCCGCCGCATCGTCGGACAGATGCAGCACGATCTGTATCACGTCTATACCGTCGACCAGCACATTCTGATGGTGCTTCGGAACATGCGGCGCTTCGCGGTGGCCGAGCACGCGCACGAATACCCGTTCTGCAGCCAGTTGATCGTGAACTTCGAGCGCCCGTACGTGCTGTATGTGGCCGCGCTGTTTCATGACATCGCGAAAGGCCGCGGCGGCGATCACTCCACCCTCGGCATGGCCGACGCGCGCCGCTTCTGTCGCGAGCACGACATTTCCACCGACGACACGGCGCTGATCGTCTGGCTCGTCCAGCATCACCTGACAATGAGCCAGGTCGCCCAGAAGCAGGACACAAGCGACCCGGAAGTGATCAAGCGGTTCGCCGATCTGGTCGGCACCGAGCGGCGCCTGACGGCGTTGTATCTGCTGACGGTGGCCGACATTCGCGGCACCAGCCCGAAAGTCTGGAACACGTGGAAAGGCAAGCTGCTCGAAGACCTGTACCGCGCGACGCTGGCCGTGCTCGGCGGCGCCCGTCCGGACGCGCATTCGGAACTCAAGCAGCGCCAGGAAGAAGCAATCGCGCTGCTGCGCCTCGAAACGGTGCCCGAGAACGCGCACCGCGCGCTGTGGGACAAGCTCGACGTCGGCTACTTCCTGCGCCACGACGCCGCCGACATCGCGTGGCAGACGCGCGTGCTGCATCGTCATGTCGAGACGGAGACGCCGATCGTGCGCGCGCGGCCTTCGCCCATCGGCGAGGCGCTGCAGGTGCTCGTCTATGTGAAGGACCGCCCTGATCTGTTCGCGGGCATCTGCGCGTATTTCGACCGCAATTCGCTGTCCGTGCTCGATGCGCGCGTGAGCACCACCCGGCACGGCTATGCGCTCGACAACTTTCTCGTTGCGCATACCGAGCGTGACGTCCACTATCGCGATATCGCCAACCTGGTCGAACAGGAACTGGCGGAGCGCCTGAGGGCGGAAGGCACGCTGTTGCCGGAGCCGTCGAAGGGCCGGCTGTCGCGCCTGTCGCGCACGTTCCCCGTGACGCCGCGCGTCGACCTGCGGGCCGACGAGCGTGGCCAGTATTACATCCTGTCCGTGTCGGCCAACGACCGGCCGGGCCTTCTTTATTCGATCGCGCGCGTGCTGGCCGAGCACCGGGTCGGCGTCCATGCGGCGCGGATCAATACACTCGGCGAACGCGTCGAGGACGTGTTCCTACTCGACGGACACGGCCTCTCTGACAACCGACGACAAATCCAGGTCGAAACGGAGCTGCTGCGCGCGATCGCAGTGTGAGATTTCATGCGAGTCAAACTGACAGCCAAGCATCCGCGGCCGAGTTCGTCCGAGCGCACCCCTGTGCGTCCGGGCAGCACGACTGCACGCAAGACGACGCGGCCCGCCGCCCCAGCCAAAAGCGCTGCTTCGAAGCGGCCAGGCGGCGGCGATGGATCTACGGGCGCAAGCGCTACGCGCCGAGGCGCGGCAGCTAGCGGCGAAGCACCGCGGCGCGCTGCCGGCAAGCCGGCAGGCGGCCCGGGCGAGCGGCCCGCGCGCGCAGCGGGCGCGGGTTCGCGCGAACGTAGCGATTCCAGCTCGTTCGAACGCCGCTCGACGGGTGACCGTCCGGCGCGCAAGGAAGGCGCGGTGGGAAGCGGCGGTTTCCGCCGTGACGCGGGCGACCGCGCCGAACGACGCGCGCCGTCGGATCGTCCTTCGCGTGGCGCCGCTTCGGCGGGCGCAGGGGAGCGCGCGCCGCGTTTCTCGCGTGACGGTGACGAACGCCGGGCGCCTCGCGCTCCGCGTGAGGGTGACGAGCGGCGCAGTGCTTCGCGCTTCTCCCGCGATGGCGACGAACGCCGCGCGCCCCGCGCTCCGCGTGAAGGCGATGAACGCCGAAGTGCTCCGCGTTTTTCCCGCGATGGCGACGAGCGCCGCGCGCCCCGCGCCCCGCGTGAGGGCGACGAACGCCGCAGCGCACCGCGCTTCTCCCGCGATGGCGACGAACGCCGCGCTCCTCGCGCCCCGCGTGAAGGCGATGAACGCCGCAGTACTCCGCGTTTCTCCCGCGACGGCGACGAACGTCGGGCGCCTCGCGCCCCCCGTGAGGGTGACGAACGCCGTAGCGCACCGCGCTTCTCCCGCGATGGCGACGCACGCCCCGCTCCCCGCGCTCCGCGTGACGGTGACGAACGCCGCAGCGCACCGCGTTTCTCCCGCGACGGCGACGAACGCCGGGCGCCTCGCGCTCCGCGTAACGGTGACGAACGCCGCAGCGCACCGCGTTTCTCCCGCGACGGCGACGCACGCCCCGCTCCCCGAGCTCCGCGCGAAGGCGACGAGCGCCGCACCGCACTCCGCGAACGCAGCGAATCGCCCCGCTCACGCTTCGGCGCAGACCGCGACACCACCGACCGCCGCCCGCGCAGTGACGCCCCGGAAGCCCGCGGCGAACGCACCTACGCGAAGCCCGTCAAGAGCGCCTACGCGAGCCGCACCGACGACGCACCGGCCAAGGCAGCGCCGCGCGCAGTAAAGGCAAAACACGACCCGCGCTCGCTCGACGACAGCTTCGACCGTCCGGCCCAATTCGACCGCGCTGCCCCGAAACCGGCGCGCAAGGCTCGCCCGGAAGCCGCCCCCCGCCATCGCGATGAAGGCGAATTCAACGACGCCCCCGGCAACCTGCGCCTGTCGAAGCTGATGTCCGAGCTCGGCCTGTGCTCGCGCCGCGAAGCGGACGAATGGATCGAGAAAGGCTGGGTGACCGTCGACGGCGTCGTCATCGATACACTCGGCACGAAGGTGCGCCCCGACGCCGATATCCAGATCGATCCCGCCGCGCAAGCCATGCAGATGAAGCTGGTCACGATCCTCATCCACAAGCCGGTCGGCCTGGTATCGGGTCAGGCGGAAGATGGTTATGAACCGGCCGTGACGCTCGTCAAACCCGAGAACCACTGGGACGGCGACCAGACGGATACGCGCTTTTCGGTTGCGCATCTGCGCCAGCTCGCGCCAGCGGGCCGCCTCGACATCGACTCGACGGGCCTGCTGGTGTTGACGCAGGACGGCCGCATCGCGAAGCAGTTGATCGGCGGTCATTCGGAAATCGACAAGGAATACCTGGTGCGCGTCGCGTACGGCGACATCGAAACGGACGTCGAACATCACTTCCCGGCCGAAAGTCTCGAGCAATTGCGCCACGGCCTCGAACTCGACGGCGTGCCGCTCAAGCCCGCACTGGTCGACTGGCAGAACGGCGAACAACTGCGCTTCGTGCTGCGCGAAGGCAAGAAACGTCAGATTCGCCGGATGTGCGAACTGGTCGGGCTGGAGGTCGTCGGCCTCAAGCGCGTGCGGATGGGTCAGGTCATGCTCGGCGCGTTGCCGCCGGGGCAGTGGCGCTATCTCGGTCCCGACGAGTCGTTCTAAGATCGGGCGTCTATCGACGCCTCCCGACATGAAAAAAGCCCGCTCACGCGGGCTTTTTCCTTTTCACCGTCTGAAACTCAATCGTCCGATTTCGGATCGAGGTCGGGAAACAGCACCTCGGTAAAGCCGAACTTGGAAAAGTCCGTGATACGCATCGGATACAGTTTGCCGATCAGATGATCGCACTCATGCTGGACGACGCGCGCATGAAAACCCTCGGCGACGCGATCGATCGGTTTGCCGAACTGATCGAAGCCGTGATAGCGGATCATCGACAGGCGGCTCACCGCGCCGCGCAAGCCCGGCACCGACAGGCAGCCTTCCCAGCCCTCTTCCGTATCCAGCGATACCGGCGTGATGGTCGGATTGATCAACACCGTTTCCGGCACGGAAGGCGCGTCGGGATAACGCTCGTTATGGCCGAAACCGAAGATGACGACCTGAAGATCGACGCCGATCTGCGGCGCGGCGAGCCCGGCGCCATTGGCGTCATGCATCGTCTCGAACATGTCCCGAACGAGCTCGTGCAGTTCGGGCGTGTCGAAATGATCGACCGGCTTGGCGATGCGCAGCAGGCGCGGATCGCCCATCTTGAGGATCTCGTGAATCATGTTGTCTGCCCCTCCAGGAGCTTACGCATACCATCTTCGTCAAGCACGGGGATGCCGAGTTCCTCGGCCTTTGCGAGCTTGCTGCCCGCTTCGGCACCCGCCACCACGTAGTCGGTCTTCTTCGACACCGAGCCGGCCACCTTCGCACCGGCCGCTTCCAGCAACTCCTTCGCCTCGTCACGGCCCATGGTGGGCAGCGTGCCCGTCAGCACGACCGTCTTGCCCGCCAGCACGCCTTGCGGCGCCTTCGGCGCGGGCGGGCCTTCCGGCCACGTCACCTTGCCGGGCGCACGCAACTGCTCGATGACCGTGCGGTTGTGCTCCTCGGCGAAGAACTGATGGATCGCCTCGGCGACGATGGGGCCGACGTCGTTCACTTCGAGCAGTTCTTCTACCGACGCATCCATGATCGGCGTGAGCGAGCCGAAGTGCTTCGCCAGATCTTTCGCCGTCGATTCGCCGACATGCCGGATGCCGAGCGCGTAGATGAAGCGCGCGAGCGTGGTGTGCTTGGCCTTTTCGAGCGAGTCGATGAGGTTCTGCGCGGACTTTTCCGCGAAGCGGTCGAGTTCCGCGAGTGTCGCAAAGCCCAGGTTGAAGAGATCGGCGGGCGTGCGCACCAGATTCAGTTCAACGAGTTGATCGATGATCTTCTCGCCCAGTCCGTCGATATCGAGCGCGCGGCGCTGCGCGAAGTGCCACAGCGCCTGCTTGCGCTGTGCCGGACAGAACAGACCGCCCGAGCAGCGCGCGATCGCTTCGTCCGGCAGACGTTCGATTGCGGAGCCGCACACGGGGCATTGCGTCGGCATCACGAACTCGTGCGCGTCGGCCGGGCGGTGGTCGAGCAGCGCGCCGACCACCTCGGGAATCACGTCGCCTGCGCGTCGCACGATGACAGTGTCGCCGATGCGGATATCCTTGCGACGCACTTCGTCCTCGTTGTGCAGCGTCGCGTTCGTCACCGTCGCGCCGCCGACGAACACCGGCTCGAGCCGCGCGACAGGCGTGATCGCGCCCGTGCGTCCCACCTGTACGTCGATGGCGAGAAGCTTCGTCAACGCCTCTTGCGCCGGGAACTTGTGCGCGAGCGCAAAGCGCGGTGCGCGCGACACGAAGCCCAGCGTGTCCTGCTGGTCGCGGCGGTTCACCTTGTAGACGACGCCGTCGATATCGTAGGGCAGCGTGTCGCGCTTCCCGCCCACCTTCTGGAAAAAGCCGAGCAGCCCTTCAGCGCCCTGCACGACGGCCCGCTCGCTGTTCACGGGCAAGCCCATCTCGTGATACCAGTCGAGCAGTTCGCTGTGCGTGGCCGGCATCTCGATGCCGTCGAGCACGCCGATCCCATACGCAAAGAACGACAGCGGACGCTGCGCGGTGACCTTCGAATCCAGTTGCCGCAAGCTGCCTGCCGCCGCGTTGCGCGGGTTCGCGAACTCGCGCTGTTCCGCGTCACGCTGACGCTGGTTCAGCTTGTCGAAATCGCGCTTGAACATCAGGACTTCGCCGCGCACGTCGAGCAGCTTCGGCACGCGCTTGCCCTTGAGCTTCAGAGGTATCGAGCGGATGGTGCGCACGTTCTCCGTCACATCCTCGCCTGTCGCGCCGTCGCCGCGCGTGGACGCCTGAGTGAACTGGCCGTCCACGTAGCGCAGCGAGATGGCCAGGCCGTCGAACTTCAGTTCGCACGCGTAGTCGACGCTCGCCTCGCGCAACGCGTCCGACACGCGCTTGTCGAAAGCCGCGATGTCTTCATCCGAAAAGCCGTTGTTCAGCGACAGCATGGGCATGTCGTGCACGACGGGCCGAAAGCCGCTCGCCACTTCGCCGCCGACCCGCTGCGTGGGCGAATCCGGCGTGATCAGATCGGGATGCTCGCTTTCGACCTGCTGCAGTTCCTTGAACAGCCTGTCGTATTCGGCGTCGGGCAAGTCCGGCTGGTCGAGCACATAGTACGCGTGGTTCGCGCGCTCGAGTTCGGCGCGCAGCCACAACGCCCGCTCGGCGGGTGCGCTGGTTGCTGGATCAGGGACTTTGGTTCGAGCCATGCTGTCGGCGTTTCGCGGATGGTAACGGGATGTCAGATTATCTCAGGAAGCGCTTCCTGTCGCATCGGCCGGATGGCCAGTTTCGTGCGCGCGCAAACCCAGCACGAAGGTATTCGTACAAGTCCTGGCCGATCGGCCCGTTCGCGCGCAAACCATTGACAGCGCGCGGCTCGCAATGGGACCTTGTCGCCTGCCGTCCATCGCGTGCCTCCATCCATATCGGCACGCATCGACTGGGAGAACCTATCGCCATGTCTGCCATCGTCATCCGTTTCGTCCGTTGCCTGCTCGTGCTTCTGGGAGCACTCGCCCTGTTCAGCGCGCGAGGCGCAATGGCAAGCGAGCAGGTGGTCAGCGTGCCGCTCGCGGAGGGCGCGTCGATCTCCTATCTGCTCACGCAGCAGGACGGCAGCGAGCCGCGTTGGGTGCTCGTGATGTTTCCAGGCAGCGCAGGCGATCTCGAACTGTCGCAACAGCCCGACGGCACGATCCGCATGCGCGAGAAGAACAACTTCCTGATTCGCGCACGACAGCTATTCGTGGACGCGCAGTTCGCAACGGCAATCGTCGATGCCCCGTCCGATCAGCCCGGCGGCTACTCCGACGCGTTCCGCGCATCGCCGCGCTCCGCGCAGGATCTCGCCCAGGTCGCAGCCAGTCTGCGCAGCCGCTTCCCAAAAGCGAAGCCGGTGCTGATCGGCACTAGCCGCGGCACGATCTCGACGGCGTATGTGGGCCGCGCGTTGCCCGACGTCTGGGACGCCGTCGTACATACGTCGACGCTCAGCAGTCCCGCGCGCGGCCAGGCCACGCCGTTGATCGGTTTCGATTACGGCGCGATACACCCGCGCCAGCTATTCGTGCAGCACGCCGACGACGGCTGCTTCCTCTGCTCGTACGAAGCGCTACGACGCATCGCGGAGAGCGGCCAGTACGCGCTGATCACCGTGCATGGCGGCGACGTGCGCGGCAAACCCTGCGAGGCGATGTCGCATCACGGGTTCTATGGAAGGGACGAGGCTGTGGTTGCCGCGATCAAGGCGTGGATCAGCGGCCAACCGTGGCAGGACGACGTGGGATGAAGCCGTCCGCAGTGTGCACTCGGCAAGGCAACGACGCGAATCGGCAAGCCAAAATAAAAACCGCCTGAAGCAACGGTGTGCCTCAGGCGGTTTATCCGATTACGACGAAGCTTCGTCGCGTAACGGGTGTCGTAGGCTTACTGGCTGAACAGTCGCCGCGTCGCCGGCGAGCCGGCGGGGATTCCCGCCTGCTCGAGCTTCGCGTAAAGCGTCATCAACTGCTGCTCGATCGCGAGCAGCGCGCTTTCCGGCAGCGGCCGGCGGCCATCGTCGACCACGCGCCCGCCGATGCGCTCGGCCAGCGACTTCGCGTAATCGCACATCAGGCGGAACGGCAGGATGTCTTCGTCCGCGACGGGCACGTCGAGCACAAGCGTGATCATCTGGCCGCCCTTGTACGTGAGATCGTCGCGCAGGAAGTTGGTGTCGCCGAACTGCAGCATGAACACGGGGCTTTGCTTCGCGTCGAGCTTGACGAAGCGCGTGCCGTCGCGCGACAGCAGCAGTCCGTCCTGCGACGCGACGGCCTGCACGTAGTTGGCCGACCACGGCGCGCCGTCGGACAGCACGTTGATCGACAGTTGTGCGTCGCACTGCGCCGCAAAGCCATCAAGTTCGCGCGCCATCGACACCGTTTCCATCATGTCCGGAAATTCGGGCGACGCATCGAGCGCGTCGGCGAATTGCTGGACACCCGTGACGAACTCGGAGAACTCCAGTTCATTGAGCGGGCCGCTGCGGTTCGCAAGCTGCGCGGCCGCGCGCAGGTCTTCGTAGCGCACGCCGTTTTGCAGCAGTTCCCACGCGCCGCCTTCCGGCTTGCCTTCGATATGCACCGGCTTGCTGCCCGCGCGGCGCAGACGCTGCGCGAGCGGCAGCACCTTGTCGCCCGTCACGGGCGACGAAAGCCTGATCGGCACAATGCAGTCGATACGGCGATCGACAATGGCTGGCGGTGCCGACGAAATCGTCGTGGCGGCAGGCAGAATGGGCTCGTTGCGCTCGTCGTCGGCATGCACCTCGGCACCCGGCTGCGCGGCCTCTTCGTCTTCGGGGAAACCGTTCGGCGACGTGTTCTCAGCCTGGATGTCCGCAGGGGTATCGAGCGGCGCGACGCCGCCGAAAGTCGGCTCGACGCGCGCGGCTTCCGCCGGGTCGCCCGCAGTGGATTCGCGGCGCGTCGTCGGGCGCGCCGGCTCGATGAACGGGCTTTGCTCCATCTGGTCGTCCCGGACGAGCGGGTCCGCCGCATCGGCGGGCATCGGCCGCGGCATCTTGCGGCGCACCTTCGCGCCCTGCCACGCGTTGTAGACCACCACTCCCCCGACCACCACGGCGCCCGCGCCAATCAATCCGAGTGTCAACTCGTCCATGCACGCTCCATCTGCAATTCTTTTCGTTGTTGCGCGCAGCGCCGGGTTCGCGCGGCTGACACGTGGCACCGAAGGTGGCACACGCCGCCGCTGCGGGCGCAGGCGCGCAGCGAATTCAATTCTGTTTCAGCAACACCCACGCACAGCCAAAGCCACACGCGGGTGGACGTTTAAACGATATTCTGGACAAATCCCGCAGCCGTTTCCATGTCGACGGCCACGATCCGCGAGACGCCCTGCTCCTGCATCGTCACCCCGATCAGTTGCTGCGCCATTTCCATCGCGATCTTGTTGTGGGAAATGAACAGGAACTGCGTCTTCTCCGACATCGCGCGCACGAGGTTCGCGAAGCGTTCGGTGTTCGCGTCGTCGAGCGGCGCGTCCACTTCGTCGAGCAGACAGAACGGCGCCGGATTCAGCTGGAACATTGCGAACACGAGCGCCGTCGCCGTCAGCGCCTTTTCACCGCCCGACAGCAGGTGAATCGTCGAGTTCTTCTTGCCCGGCGGCTGCGCCATCACCTGCACGCCGGCGTCGAGAATCTCGTCGCCCGTCATGATGAGTTTCGCCTGGCCGCCGCCAAAGAGACGCGGGAACAGTTCGCCGAAGTGATGGTTCACCTGGTCGAAGGTGCCTTGCAGCAGAGTGCGCGTTTCCTGGTCAATCTTTCGGATCGCATCTTCGAGCGTTTCGATTGCGTTGTTCAGGTCGGCCGATTGCGCGTCGAGGAAAGTCTTGCGTTCCGACGCCGCCTTCAGTTCGTCGAGCGCGGCCATGTTGACGGGGCCGAGCGCGGTGATCGCGTTGTTGATGCGCGTCACTTCGCCCTGCAGATACGACGGCTTCATGTCCGGCGTGAGCTTCGCCTGCAGGTCGGCTTCGTCGACACCCGCCGCCGTCAGCTGCTCGATGAACTGCTCGGCGTTCAGGCGCGCGGCCTGTTCCTTCAACTGCAATTCGGTGATGCGGTCGCGCAGCGGCTGCAACGAGCGTTCCGTGGTCAGCCGCAGTTCGTCCGAAGCACGCAGCTTCGCGGTCAGATCGTCGAGTTCCAGACGCGCGGCGTGCAGCGACTCTTCCTTCGCGCGGCGGATTTCGAGCGCGTCGTGCAAACCCGTGTGCGCCGTCTGCTCGTTGATCGTTTCGAGTTCGGCGCGCGCGTCTTCGAGCGAACCGGCGACGCGCTCGCTCTGCTCGTGCGCGACCTGAATACTGCGCTTCAGCTCGTCGATACGGTTCGCCGAGTTGCGCGCGGCAAAGCGTGCATCGGTGGCGGCGCGGTCGAGCTCGCGCGCTTCGTTGCGCGCGTTGCCGAGTTCTTCATCGAGCGACTCGAACGCTAGCTGGTTGTCTTCGAAACGCGCCTGCAATTCGGCGAGTTCGCCGTCGTGGCGCTCGAAGTTCGCTTCCGATTCCGCACGCAACGCGCGTTGCTCGTCGATCTGCGCGGTGATCTCTTCGAGTTCCTCGCTGATCTGCGTACTGCGCTGCGTGTAGCGTTCGTGCGCCTGCGTGAGCTTGAGCACGTCCATCTGCAGCGCGTGCACGCGCTGGGTCGCGCGCTCGGCCTGTTGGCGCACTTCCGTCAATGCATTCGATGCCTGCGTATGCGCGGCTTCCGCGCGAATCGCGGCCGCCTTCGCCTCTTCGGCGAGCAGCGCCTGCGCGCGCACCTGGCGCGTCAGGTTTTCGATTTCCTGCTGACGCGCGAGCATGCCCGCCTGCTCGGAATCGGCCGCGTACAGTTGCACGCCGACGCGCGTGACCACGTGCCCCGCCTTCACGACGAACGCGCCGCCTTCGGGCAGTTGCGCGCGCATCGACAGCGCCTGAGGCAGATCGTCGGCGATGAACGCGTTGCCGAGCCAGTCGTTGAGCACCGCGCGAATACCCGCGTCGTCGATGCGCACCAGCGACAGCAACGGCCGCAGCGACGGCGGCGCAGCGGCCGGCTGACCGGCTGCGGGCGGCGCGTAGAACGCGAGCTTGGCGGGTGGCGCGTCGCTGACGAAGTGTTTCACCCAGTCGAGGTTCGACACTTCGACCGCGGCAAGACGCTCGCGCAGCACGGATTCGAGCGCGGTTTCCCAACCGGCTTCGACATGCAGCTTCTTCCACAGACGCGGCAGCGCGCCCAACTCGTGCTTGTCGAGCCACGGCTGAACCTTGCCTTCCGTCTGTACGTTTTCCTGCAACTGGCGCAGCGCGGCCAGACGTGCTTCGAGCTGATGGATCTGCGCGCTTTCCGCCTGCACGCGATCTTGCGCGGCGCGGCGCTCGCCGTCCAGACGCGGCAGCGTGTCCTGTGCATCGGCAAGACGCGCTTGCGCTTCGCTCAGAATCTCTTCGTGCTCGGCAAGCTGCATGCGCAGTTCTTCGAGCTGCGCCTCGTCGGGCGCGTCCAGCCCGCCCGCTTCCGTCTTCAGACGTTCCTGGCGCTGCTGCAACTGCTGCAACTGCTGGTCGGCGTTGCGCTGGTGCGCGGCTTCGAGCTTGAGCGCCTGCTCGGTCTGTGCGATGCCGGCGCGCTCCTCGTTCAGTTGCGACTGCGCATCGCGCCAGCGCGCTTCGAGCGCGGGCATCGCGTCGTGCTTCGCGGCCGCCGTCTCTTCGGCGATCACCGCCTTTTCTTCGCCTTCTCCGAGCTGGATTTCGGCGTCTTCGAGATCGTCCTGGGCCTTTTGCGCCTGCGCGAGCCACTGCTCGCGCTGCGCCGTCAGCGCGGCGATCTGCGCCTGCACGCGGTTGCGCGACTCGACGATGAACTTGATTTCCGCTTCGAGACGGCTCACTTCCGCGTTCGCTTCGTACAGCGCGCCTTGTGCGCCCTGCATCGCGTCGCTAGCCGAATAATGCGCGACGCGCAGCGTTTCCAACTGCGCTTCGACTTCGCGCAGCTTCGCCGTGTGCGCTTCGAGGTCGATCTGCGCCTGTTCGATTGCGCGCTTCTGCTTGTCCTGCTCGGTGCCCGCTTCGTTCTTGCGCAGCAGCCACAACAGGCGCTGCTTCTCTTCGCCTTCGGCCTGCAACTGCTTGTACTTCGTCGCGACGACCGCCTGCGCTTCGAGCTTTTCCAGATTCGCCGTCAGTTCGCGGACGATATCCTCGACGCGCGTCAGATTTTCGCGCGTGTCGTGCAGACGGTTCTCGGTTTCGCGGCGGCGTTCCTTGTACTTCGACACGCCCGCGGCTTCTTCGAGGAACACGCGCAGTTCTTCGGGCTTCGCCTCGATGATCCGCGCGATCATGCCCTGTCCGATGATCGCGTACGCACGCGGGCCGAGGCCCGTGCCGAGGAAGATGTCCTGAATGTCGCGGCGGCGTGCCGGGAGATTATTGATGTAGTAGCTCGACGTGCCGTCGCGCGTCAGCACGCGCTTGACGGCGATTTCGGCATACTGGCCCCACTGGCCGGCGGCACGGCCGTCGGCGTTGTCGAACACGAGTTCGACGCTGGCGCGGCTACCCGGCTTGCGCGCTGTCGAGCCGTTGAAGATCACGTCCTGCATCGACTCGCCGCGCAGCTCCGAGGCGCGCGATTCGCCGAGCACCCAGCGCACGGCATCGATGATGTTGGACTTGCCGCAACCGTTGGGACCGACCACGCCGACGAGCTGGCCCGGAACCTGGAAATGCGTGGGATCGACGAATGACTTGAAGCCAGCGAGTTTGATCGAGGTCAGACGCACGGCGATTTCGCTGTTTGAGAAATAATTTATGGAAACGGAACGCGCGGGTTCATCTGCGAACCGCCATCGGGTTCACACCCCGACTGACGGCACGATGGAGCGCGAGCCCGCTGCGATTCCGGCGCCGCGGTACGCCCTACGCTGCACCGCCGGCCGATGAGGGGCAATCATACCATCGCGCGTGGGCGATTCTTACCGTTGCCGTCAGCGTTTCCATCCTTGCCGGCGTCCGTCTTCTCCGCAGGCTTCGCCCGATGCACCCAGCTCGACAGCGCCGACGCCAGCACGATGCACGCGCCGCCCGCCCATTCGCGCGGACCGGGCACTTCGCCCGCGAACAGCCACGCCGTGAGCGCCGTGATGACGATCTCGAACAGCATGATGATCGACGCCCGGTTGGCGGGGACGCGTGCGAGTCCGTATTGCACGAGCATGTTGTTGGTGGCCAGCACGAAGCCGATCGCGAGCACGAGGAACACGGCGATGCCGATGTGCTCGCCCGTCGGCGGCGCGGGCATCGATTCGAAGAAAGATGCGCAACCACCAAAAATCGCCGCGCCGCCGAAGATCACCGCCGTGCGCATCTCCGCCTTCATGCCGGGCAGCACGCGGCTCGTCTTGAGGATCAGCACGTTGCTCATCGCGAAGGACATGCCCGCCGCGAGCCCCGCCCATTCGGCGAGGCTGCCGGGCACGGGAATGCCGAGCTGCGGCGACCACAGCATCATCATCGCGCCCGCCAGCGACAGCGCGGCGAGCCCCGCGCCCGCCCACGTCAGCCGCTCGTGGAGGATGAAATGCGCGAACAGCGCGGTCCATGCTGGCGTCAGGTAGAACAGCAGCAGCACGCGCATCACCTGGCCGTGGATCGCGCCCCACACGAAGCCGAGATTGGTGATGCCCGCGAACAGCGCGAGCGCGGGCAGCAGCCAATGCCAGCGGACCGTCCTGATCGCGCTGCGCCGTACGAGCAGCACGAACAGGCATCCTGCGCCGCTCGTCAGCGCACTCGCGGCCGTGCCCGTCACGCCGAGCGCATGGAGCATGCGCAGTGGATACCAGACCATGCCCCATACCGACGCGCCCAGCATGATCGCGAGCGTCGGCCATGCGTTACCCAAGGTGTTCCGAAGCGGGAGATTCATCGCGCGATGCTCCCGCCGATGTCCAGCGTGTATTGCATGACTGCCTTGCCTTGCGTGTTGCCGTTGTGGCTCTGTGTATTGCCAGCGACGGCGGCGCGTGTTCGCTGCCAGCCGTTGCCGCTGAATTCTTTACCGTTGCATCCGGTGACTGCCCGCATTGTGTCTCCACTTTCTTCTTTGTGCCGGGCGCATCGCATTTGGCGCGCCCATCTCGTTCCCGGCGCCGCAAAGCCTTGTCCAGATGGACGATGCACCGTGCCGCGGCCCGCCGACACGCTATAATCGACCGCTCGTCGCCGGTGCCGCGCAACCGCTTCGATGCCGCCGCATCGGAGCCCTTGCGCATCCTGTCCGCCGCGCGTCGCTTTCGCTGTGTCAGCCTGTGTCAGTCCGACAATCCGTCCTGCAACACGCCGAACCTACGCCGAACCGCCAAGTGAATCCGCTACTCGACTCCCTTCAGTCTTATCCCTTCGAAAAGCTGCGTCTGCTCTTCAAGGACGTCACACCGCCCGCCAGTCTTGCGCACATCAGCTTCGGGATCGGCGAGCCGAAACATCCGACGCCCGAGCTGATCAAGAAAGCCGTGATCGATTCGCTCGGCGGTCTCGCGGCCTATCCGCTCACGCTTGGCACGCCGGCGCTGCGCGAAACGATCGCGAAATGGGTCACGCGGCGCTACAACCTGCCGCCCGTCGACCCTGCCACCCAGGTGCTGCCCGTGTCCGGCTCGCGCGAGGCGCTGTTCGCGCTTGCGCAGACGGTGATCGACCCGAAGAAAAACGCGCAGGGCGAACCTGCGATCGTACTCTGTCCGAACCCGTTCTATCAAATCTACGAAGGCGCGGCGCTGCTGGCGGGTGCGCAGCCGTACTTCGCCAACAGCGACCCGAAACGCAACTTCGCGTGTGACTACTCCGCCATTCCCGACGACGTCTGGGCGCGCACGCAGCTGCTCTACGTCTGCTCGCCGGGCAACCCGACGGGCGCCGTGCTGACGCTCGACGACTGGCGCGAACTGTTCGACCTGTCGGACCGTCACGGCTTCGTGATCGCGTCGGACGAATGCTACTCGGAGATCTATTTCGACGAGGCGCGTCCGCCGCTCGGCGGTCTGGAAGCGGCGCACAAGCTCGGCCGCGGTTTCGAGCGGCTCGTGATGCTGTCGAGCCTGTCCAAGCGCTCGAACGTGCCGGGCATGCGCTCGGGCTTCGTCGCGGGCGACGCGGCCATCCTCAAGCAGTTCCTGCTATACCGCACATATCACGGCGCGGCCTTGTCGACGGTCTTTCAAACTGCGAGCATTGCTGCGTGGAGCGACGAGGCGCACGTGCGCGAAAACCGCGCGATGTACGTGCAGAAGTTTTCGACCGTCACCCCGATGCTCGCCGACGTGCTCGACGTCAAGCTGCCCGACGCCGCGTTCTACCTGTGGGCGAATGTCGCGCGCACAGGCCTGTCGGACGACGAGTTCGCCCGCCGCCTGTACGCCGACTATAATGTGACGGTTCTGCCCGGCTCGTATCTCGCGCGCACCGCGCACGACACGAACCCCGGCCGCGATTTCGTCCGCCTCGCGCTGGTCGCGGGCGTCGACGAATGCACGGAGGGCGCGCGGCGCATCGTCGAGTTCTGCCGCTCGCTGAAAAGCTAGATCCGGCAGTTCTCACACGTCGCAGGGAGCGCCGCCGCTGCGCTCCGCCCTCACCCGCTTTCCGATTTCAACCTTCTCGAAAGAGCACCACGAACATGTCGCAACAACTTCAGCAGATCATCGATACCGCCTGGGACAACCGCGCCGACCTGTCGCCGAAGGCCGCGCCCGCCGACGTGCGCGAAGCCGTCGCGCATGCCATCGAGCAACTCGACAAGGGCGCGCTGCGCGTCGCCGAAAAGAAGGATGGCGACTGGGTCGTCAACCAGTGGCTGAAGAAGGCCGTGCTGCTGTCGTTCCGCCTCGAAGACAACGCCCCGATGCCGGCTGGCGGTTACTCGCAGTTCTACGACAAGGTGCCGTCGAAGTTCGCCAACTACACGGCTGAAGACTTCGCCGCAGGCGGCTTCCGCGTCGTGCCGCCCGCCATCGCGCGCCGCGGCTCGTTCATCGCGAAGAACGTCGTGCTGATGCCGTCCTACACGAACATCGGCGCGTACGTCGATGAAGGCACGATGGTCGACACGTGGGCCACCGTCGGCTCGTGCGCGCAGATCGGCAAGAACGTGCACCTGTCGGGCGGCGTGGGCATCGGCGGCGTGCTGGAGCCGCTGCAGGCCAACCCCGTCATCATCGAAGACAACTGCTTCATCGGTGCGCGCTCGGAAGTCGTGGAAGGCGTGATCGTCGAAGAGAACTCGGTTATTTCGATGGGCGTGTACCTCGGCCAGAGCACGAAGATCTACGACCGCGAAACGGGCGAAGTCACGTATGGCCGCATTCCGGCCGGCTCGGTGGTGGTCGCGGGCAACCTGCCGTCGAAGGACGGCTCGCACAGCCTGTACTGCGCGGTGATCGTCAAGAAGGTCGACGCCAAGACGCGCGCGAAGGTCGGTCTGAACGAACTGCTGCGAGGCGACTGATGGCGCGCGGCGCGAAGACGACCGTCTACGGCATTCCGAATTGCGACAGCGTGAAAAAAGCGCGCGTGTGGCTCGAGGAACACGGCGTCGAGTTCGAGTTTCACGACTTCAAGAAGGCCGGCGTGAATGACAAGCTGATCGAGGACTGGCTCAAGGATGTGCCGCTCGATCAGCTCATCAACAAGCGCGGCACGACCTGGCGCGGCCTGTCGGACGTGCACAAGGCCGAAGCCGACACGACCGCTGGCGCGATCGCGCTGATGATCCACAAACCGTCGATCATCAAGCGGCCTGTGATCGTCGTGAACGGACGCGTGAAGACGCTGGGCTTTTCCGCGGACAACTACGCGTCGCTGTTCGCCTGAGCTTTCTGCGCTTCAGCGCACGCAGGTAAAAGCTGTTGCCGGCCCGTTCGGGCCGGCATTTTTTCACCCTGGATTCAAGCGTGGCTGTTGCGCACGCGTCTCATCTGCTGGTTGGAAGGAACTGAATCGATGTCCGGCACCCTTGCCCTTACCGAAGCCCTGATCGGCCGCGCGTCCGTCACGCCAGACGACCAGAACTGCCAGCGTCTGCTGATCGAGCGCCTGTCCTCGATTGGTTTCGAATGCGAAACGATCGAATCGAACGGCGTGACGAACCTATGGGCCGTCAAGCGCGGCACCGCAGGCCAGGACGGCAAGCTGCTTGCGTTCGCGGGCCATACCGACGTCGTGCCGACAGGCCCGCTCGATCAATGGACGTCCGCGCCGTTCGAGCCGACTCATCGCGACGGCAAGCTGTACGGACGCGGCGCCGCCGACATGAAAGCGTCGATTGCGGGCTTCGTGGTGGCGAGCGAAGAGTTCGTCGCCGCGCATCCGCAGCATCGTGGCTCGCTCGCGTTGCTCATCACGAGCGACGAAGAAGGCCCCGCAACGGACGGCACCGTGAAGGTCGTCGAAGCGCTGCAGGCGCGCGGCGAGCGTCTCGACTATTGCGTCGTCGGCGAGCCGACGTCGAGCGTTCAGTTCGGCGACATGGTGAAGAACGGCCGACGCGGCTCGATGTCGGGCAAGCTGACCATCAAGGGCGTGCAAGGGCATATCGCGTATCCGCATCTCGCGAAGAACCCGGTGCATCTGCTCGCGCCCGCGCTCGCCGAACTGGTCGCCGAGCACTGGGACGCAGGCAACGAATATTTCCCGCCTACCACCTGGCAGGTCTCGAACCTGCACAGCGGCACGGGCGCGACCAACATCATTCCGGGCCACGCGGAAGTGATGTTCAATTTCCGCTTTTCGACGGCGAGCACGGTGGAAGGGCTGCAAAGCCGCGTGCACCAGATTCTCGACAAACACGGCCTCGAATACGACCTGAAGTGGACCGTGAGCGGCCTGCCCTTTCTGACGCCGCGCGGCGAACTGTCGAATGCGCTGGAAAGCGCGATCCACGCCGAAACGGGCCTCACGACGGAACTGTCCACCACGGGTGGCACGTCCGATGGACGTTTCATCGCGCGCATCTGCAAGCAGGTGATCGAATTCGGCCCGTTGAATGCGAGCATCCACAAGATCGACGAACATGTCGAAGTTGCACATATCGAGCCGCTCAAGAACGTCTATCGACGCGTGCTCGAACAACTGATCGCCTGACGGAGGGCCCAGACCATGACTCATCCGTTTTCCACGGTTCGCGATGTGCTGCGCCACGCGGTGTCGCAGTTCAACCAGGCCGACCTGGCGTTCGGCCACGGCTCGTCGAACGCTTATGACGAAGCCGCCTATCTTGTGCTGCATACGCTGCACCTGCCCATCGACCTGCTCGAGCCGTTTCTCGATGCACGCCTCACGTCCGAAGAAATCGCCGCGGTGCTGAAAGTGGTCGAGCGGCGCGCGAAGGATCGCGTGCCCGCCGCCTACATCACGCAGGAAGCGTGGATGCACGGCTATCGCTTCCATGTCGACGAGCGCGTGATCGTGCCGCGTTCGTTCATCGGCGAGTTGCTGCAGGATGGCTTGCAGCCGTATGTCGAGGACCCCGAACAGGTTGGCGCGGTGCTCGAACTGTGCACGGGCTCCGGGTGTCTCGCGATCCTCGCGGCGCACGCCTTCCCGAATGCCGACATCGACGCCGTTGACCTGTCGCCCGCCGCGCTCGAAGTCGCGGCACGTAATGTCCACGACTACCAGCTCGACGAACGCGTGGCGCTCTTCGAAGGCGATCTTTACGCGCCGCTGCCCGAGCGCCGCTACGACGTGATCATCACGAATCCGCCGTACGTGAACGCGGAATCGATGAAGGTCCTGCCCGCCGAATACAAGCACGAGCCGGAAATGGCGCTCGCGGGCGGCGCGGACGGCATGGATATCGTGCGTCGCATCATCGCCGATGCACGCAACTGGCTGACCGATGAAGGCGTGCTGGTGGTCGAGATCGGCAACGAACGCGCGCATGTCGAAGCGGCATTCGGCGGCCTCGACCTCGTATGGATGTCGACCAGCGCCGGCGACGACAACGTGTTCCTCATCCAGGCCAGCGATCTGCCCGGCAATTGACGGATTTGACGGCCGCAAGCCTCTGATCGTCGCACACCACGACGCACGCCGCCCGCCTGGGCGCCGTGCGTCGTGTGCTTTTGGCTCGTGCATTCGATGTGCATAAGCGTCGATTTGCGTAAAAATGCCCGTCACGCTTTGACGACGGGCTGACCGCGACGCGGGCGCTTTCGGTAATATGAGCGCGACCGCGCTGCTGTCGCCCGGTCATGTAGCCAAATACTGTAGCCAGTAAGCGAGCCCGGCCTCGACAAGTGCCGCCACGAAGTCAACCACGCGCAGCGGAAGGCCATCGCTCGCACGCTTATGCAATTCGATCTGCTTCACATCGGCACGCTCGTGTTTCTCGCCCACGCGCTGGGCGTGATCGCGGCTTGCCACGCCATCCTGCACACCCGCACATCGCAAGGCGCGATCGCGTGGGCGGTGTCGCTCGTCGCGATGCCGTATCTGACGCTGGTTCCGTATCTGTTCCTCGGCCGCAGCAAGTTCGCCGGTTACGCGGACGCGCGCCGCCTCGAGAACGAGACGCTGCGCACCCGCGCGCATCCGCCCGAGTGGGACACGGAAGCCTCG
This sequence comes from Paraburkholderia sp. PGU19, assembly GCF_013426915.1. Classification (GTDB taxonomy): domain Bacteria; phylum Pseudomonadota; class Gammaproteobacteria; order Burkholderiales; family Burkholderiaceae; genus Paraburkholderia. Next base: position 1,561,956 of record NZ_AP023179.1, on the reverse strand, counting down.
TCGCACGGCCGTCCGACGGAAGCGCTCGGCCATCATTTCGTGCGCTCGCTCACGCGCCTGTCCGGCATGCCATTTCTGCCGGATAACCATGTGCGCACGCTCGTGAACGGCGAAGCGACGTTCGCGGCGATTCTCGATGCGATCGAAAACGCGCAGCGCTACATCGTCGTGCAGTTCTTCATCGTGCGCGCCGACGCGCTCGGCGAGATGCTCAAGGACGCGCTGCTCGCGAAGGCCGCGCAAGGTTTGCGCGTGTACGTGCTGTACGACAGCATCGGCAGCTTCGACCTGCCGCATCGCTATGTCGCGTCGCTGCTCGCGGGCGGCGTGCAGATGCATCCGTTCGCGACGAACCGGCAATTCGTCAACCGTTTCCAGCTCAACTTCCGCAACCACCGCAAGATCGTCGTGGTGGACGGCGAGCGCGCGTTCGTCGGCGGACATAACGTCGGCGTCGAGTATCTGGGTGGTAAGCCGCCGCTGTCACCGTGGCGCGATACGCATATCGAAGTGCGCGGCCCCGCCGTCGCCAGCATCCAGTTCGTGTTCACGGAAGACTGGTACTGGGCCACCCAGGACTTGCCGCACTTCGACTCACCGCCGCCCGCGAGACCTGGCGACGGCATGCACTGCCTCGTCGTGCCGACGGGCCCGGCGGACAAACAGGAGACCTGCTCGCTGTTCTTCGTCGAAGCGATCAACGCGGCGCGCGAGCGTGTCTGGATCACCACGCCCTATCTCGTGCCCGACGAAGCCGTGTTCGCGGCCTTGCGGCTCGCGGCGCTGCGCGGCGTCGACGTGCGCATCCTGATTCCGAGCCGGCGCGATCACCGCGTCGTATTCGAGGCGTCGAAACTCTACGCGTACGACTCGATACGCGCGGGCGTGCGCATATTTCGCTACCGGCCGGGCTTTCTGCATCAGAAGGTGGTGCTGATCGACGACGTCGCGGCAGCCGTGGGCAGCGCGAATCTCGACAACCGGTCGTTCCGCCTGAACTTCGAGATCATGGTGCTGACCGTGGACCACGGCTTCGCGCTCGAAGTCGAAGAGATGCTGCTGCGCGACTTCGCCGAATCGTTCGAAATCGACCGCAGCGAGTATCGCAACGCGCCGGCGCTGCGGCGCGTGTTGATGCATGTCGCGCGGCTCTTCGCGCCGATCCTGTGACGCGCGCTTACAGCAGCGCTTCGATGTCGTCGGTGATCGTTTCGGGCTTCGTGGTGGGCGCGTAGCGCTTGACCACCTTGCCGCTGCGGTCGACGAGGAACTTCGTGAAGTTCCATTTGATCGCTTCGATGCCGAGCACGCCGGGCGCTTCATCCTTCAGATACTTGAACAGCGGATGCGCGTCCGAACCGTTCACGTCGATCTTGTCGAACATCTGGAACGTGACGCCATAGTTCTTCTCACAGAACGCACCGATCTGCGCCGCGTCGCCGGGTTCCTGCTTGCCGAACTGATTGCACGGAAAACCCAGCACCTCCAGCCCGCGCGCCGCGTACTGCTCGTGCAGCTTCTGCAAACCCGCGTATTGCGGCGTGAAACCGCACTCGCTCGCCGTATTGACGATCAGCATCACCTTGCCGTCGTAGCGGTCGAGACTGACCGGTTCGCCGCCCAGCGTGCTCGCCGAAAAGGAATAAATAGAAGTGTTGTCCGCTGCCATATTTCGCCCTCCAGGAATGTAGTTAGTGTAGGTGTTTCGATGCCGCGCGCCACCTGGCCGATCGGCCAATGCCTGAGCGCGCGCCGCGCAGTCTAAAATAGCGTTTTTCTTCGAGCCGGCCCCTGCTGTGATCCGTTTTAACCAGTTCAGTCTCGCGCGCGGCACGAAACCGCTCTTCGAACAAACCACCTTCACGCTCAATCCCGGCGAGAAGGCCGGTCTCGTGGGCGCTAACGGCGCGGGCAAATCCACGTTGTTCTCCGTGCTGCTCGGCGAACTGCACGCGGACGGCGGCGATGTCTCGATTCCGCCGTCGTGGCAGATCGCGCACGTCGCACAGGAAACGCCCGCCGCCGACAAGACCGCGCTCGACTACACGCTCGACGGCGACGCCGCCTTGCGCAAGATCGAGGCGCGCATTGCAGCCGCCTCCGCCGCGCACGACGGCGCGGCCGAAGGCGAAGCGCACGCCGCGTTTGCCGATGCCGACGGCTACACGGCGCCCGCGCGCGCCGAGGCGCTGCTGCTCGGCCTCGGCTTCACGCTCGAACAGACGCGCGCGAGCGTCGGCAGCTTCTCGGGCGGCTGGCGCATGCGCCTGAATCTCGCGCAGGCGCTGATGTGCCGCTCGGATCTGCTACTGCTCGACGAACCGACCAACCACCTGGATCTCGACGCAATCGTCTGGCTCGAAGACTGGCTGCACCGTTATCCGGGCACGCTGATCGTGATCTCGCACGACCGCGAATTTCTTGACTCGGTCTGTAATGTTACGCTGCATCTCGAGAACCAGCAGATCAAGCGGTACGGCGGCAACTACTCGCAGTTCGAAGTGCTGCGCGCGCAACAACTGGCGCTGCAACAGAGCGCTTACGAAAAGCAGCGCAAGACCATCGAGCATCTGCAGAGCTACGTCGACCGCTTCAAGGCGCAGGCGACGAAGGCGCGCCAGGCGCAAAGCCGCATGAAAGCGCTCGAAAAAATGGAACTGATCGCGCCCGCGCATATCGCGTCGCCGTTCACGTTCGAGTTCCGCGCGCCCAATTCCGCGCCCAATCCGATGATGGTGATGGAAGACGTGCGCTGCGGTTATCACGCGGTGGACGGCGGCGAGATTCCCATTGTCGATCGTGTCGCGCTGTCCATTCAGAACGGGCAGCGTATCGGCCTGCTCGGCGCGAACGGCCAAGGCAAGTCGACGCTGATCAAAACGCTCGCGGGAACGCTGGCGCCGCTCGGCGGTCATGTGCGCGAAGGCAAGGGCCTGCAGATCGGTTACTTCGCGCAGCATCAGCTGGAAACGCTGCGGCCCGACGATTCCCCATTGCAGCATCTGGGGCGGCTCGCACCGGACACGCGCGAACAGGAATTGCGCGATTTCCTCGGCAGCTTCAACTTCTCCGGCGACATGGCGACGGCCGCCATCGCGCCCTTCTCCGGCGGCGAAAAGGCGCGTCTCGCGCTGGCGCTGATCATCTGGCAGAAGCCGAACCTCTTGCTACTCGACGAGCCGACCAATCACCTCGACCTCGAAACGCGCCACGCACTCACCATGGCGCTCGCGCAGTTCGAAGGTACGCTGATTCTCGTGTCGCACGACCGGCATTTGCTGCGCGCCACCACGGACCAGTTTATGCTCGTCGCGAAGCACAAGCTGCAACCGTTCGACGGCGATCTCGACGACTATCGCGACTGGCTGCTGCAACATGCCGCCGAACAGCGCGCGGCGCTCAAGGCGGATGCTTCGAACGGCGACGCGAACGGCGCGGATGCCTCGGTCAATCGCAAGGAGCAGCGCCGTCTCGAAGCGGAAACACGCCAGAAGCTCGCGCATCTGAAGAAGCCGTTGCAGACTCGCATCGCGAAGATCGAAAAGGAAATGGATGCGCTGAACGCGGAAAAAACGACGCTCGACACCTTCGTCGCCGATCCCGCCAGCTACGCCGCCGAGCAAAAAACCAAGCTGACGGAAGCGATACGCCGTCAGGCAGATGTCAGCGCACGACTCGAAACGCTAGAAGCCGACTGGCTCGAAGCGCACGAGGAACTCGAACAAATCGGCTAACGGCCCCTTCGCCGCCGCGAAGGAACAGACAGGGAATCGAGGCCGCGCCAGCAATCGATGGGAGGGCTGGGCATTGTCGTCTACTGCCGCACTGAAGGGCTTGCGCGTGCTCGATCTGACACGCTTGTTGCCCGGTCCCGTCGCGACGCTCCGGCTCGCGGAAATGGGCGCCGACGTGTTGAAGATCGAAGCGCCCGGCGCCGGCGACGCGACCCGCACGATGATGCAAAGCAGCGCCGACCGCGTGGCGGGACGGCCCGGCGCGTTCTACCGGCTGGTGAATCGCGGCAAGCGCGAAACGCGGCTCGATCTGAAGTCCGAAGGCGGACGCACCGTGCTGATGGCGCTCGCGCGCGAAGCGGACGTGCTGATCGAAAGCTTCCGGCCCGGCGTGATGGAACGGCTCGGCCTCGGCTATGACGTGTTGCGCGTGATCAATCCCAAGCTCGTCTACTGCGCGATCTCGGGGTATGGCGCGGATGGGCCGTTCGCGCAGCTGGCCGGGCATGATCTGAATTACATCGGCTATGCGGGCGTGCTCGACCAGTTGGCGTCGCGCGATCGCGCTCCGATCGTGCCCAACTTCCAGATTGCGGATCTGCTCGGCGGCGCGCTGTCGGCGGTCAATCAGATTCTCGCGGCATTGTGGGCCGTGGCGCGCGGCGGTGATGGGCGGTTCGTCGATGTATCGATGGCGCATTGCACGTACGCGAACAACGTCGTCGCGCAAGTCGCGCTCGCCAACGACGGCACGGCGCCCGTCGCGGGCAGCAGCCTGCTCAATGGCGGCGTGCCCTGCTACAACCTGTATCGCACGCTCGACGGGCGCTGGCTCGCCGTCGGCGCGCTCGAACTCAAATTCTGGGAAACGCTGTGCATGGCGCTCGACCGCCCCGACTGGGCGACGCGCCACTGGAGCCTCGGCCAGGCGATCGCCGGACCGGACGCGGTGCAGCTGATCAAGGACATGGCCGACGTGATCGCCACTCGGACGCTCGACGAATGGGCCGCGCTGCTGGTGCCGCTGGATTGCTGCGTGTCGCCCGTGCTGACGCCGGCGGAAGCCGCCCAGCATCCGCTCTTCAATGCGGCCGTGCGCGAGGCGCTGATGGAGCAGCAGACCAGCGACGGGGAAGCGGACTAGGCGCCTGGCGGGCGCCGCAAAGACCGCGAGACCGCCTTAGCGCCGCGGCAAGGTCTGCCGTGGCTCCCGCTCGTCGTCGATCAACCGGTGCTTGCGGCCTTCAACGTGATGCCGGATGGTCGCCCGCACTTCGTCGGCCGTCACATCTTCCGCGACCACACGCCGCGAAATCTGCCCGGTCGTGTCGATCCACTCGACGATGCGGCAGCCGCCGCCCCAAAGCCCTTGAATGGGCGCGGATACGCGACAGCCGCGCAGGTTCGAGAGAAACTCGCCTGAGGATTCATGAGACTGTTTCAAGACGCTTCCTTTTTCCGCTCGTGACATTCCATTTCACGAGGATAGGGAAAACGAAAGTCGCTTGGGTTACAGCCGCGGTTGAGAAATTTACAGCGGATTACGCCAGAAAGCCGACGCGATCCGCCAACGTCCGCGGCGGCTATTCGAGCGTTCGGATACGGTCGATGGCCTGCTCGATGCGCTCGACGGCAATCACCTGCAATCCGTCGATGGCTTGCTTCGGCGCATTCGCCTTCGGAATCAGCGCAATCGAAAAGCCGAGTTTCGCGGCTTCCTTCAGACGTTCCTGACCGCGCGGCGACGGCCGGATCTCACCCGCCAATCCCACTTCGCCGAATACGATCAGTCCCTTCGGCAGCGGCTTGTTGCGCATCGACGAATGAATCGCGAGCAGCACGGCGAGGTCGGCGGCGGGTTCGGTGATCTTCACGCCGCCCACCGCGTTCAGGAACACGTCCTGATCGAAACAGGCGATGCCCGCGTGCTTGTGCAGCACGGCGAGCAACATGGCGAGACGGTTCTGTTCGAGGCCGACGGCGAGCCGGCGCGGATTCGGCACGTTCGCCGCGTCGACGAGCGCCTGCACTTCGACCAGCAGCGGCCGCGTGCCCTCTTGCGTGACCAGCACGCACGAGCCGGGCACGATCTGCTCGTGCTGCGACAGGAACAGCGCCGAGGGATTCGCGACGCCGCGCAGGCCGCGTTCCGTCATCGCGAACACGCCCAGCTCGTTGACGGCGCCGAAGCGGTTCTTGAACGCACGCACCAGCCGGAACGACGAATGTGTGTCGCCTTCGAAATACAGCACGGTATCGACGATATGCTCGAGCACACGCGGGCCCGCGAGGCTGCCCTCTTTCGTTACGTGCCCGACCATGATGATGGCCGTGCCCGATTGCTTGGCGACGCGCGTCAGTTGCGCCGCGCATTCGCGCACCTGCGCCACCGACCCAGGCGCCGACGTCAGCGCTTCCGAATAGATGGTCTGGATCGAGTCGATCACGGCGACGTCCGGCCTTTCGTCGGCGATGGTCGCCTGGATTTTCTCCAGCTGGATTTCGGCGAGCAGTTTCAGCTCGCTGGCATGCGAACCCGGTTCGAGCAGCGACAACCGTTGCGCGCGCAACGCAATCTGCGCCGCCGACTCCTCGCCGCTCACGTAGAGTGCGCGCCGCTCGCTGGCGATTTCCGCGAGCGACTGCAGCAGCAGAGTCGATTTGCCGATCCCCGGATCGCCGCCGATCAGCACCACGCCGCCCGCCACCAGCCCGCCGCCGAGCACGCGATCGAACTCGCCGACGCCCGTCGAGAAGCGCGGCACGTCCGACGCATGAATCTCGGCGAGCCGCTGGACCGGCTGGCTCTTGGCGAGCGCCTGAAAGCGGTGCGCGGAAGGCGACTCCGCAACCGATTCGACGAGTGTGTTCCACGCATTGCACGCAGGGCATTGGCCCTGCCACTTCGGTGACTGCCCGCCGCATTCCGTGCAGATGTACAACGTTTTTTGTTTAGCCAACTTGTTTTGTCACGCGTCGTTGTTCTTGATTGGGATTATTCGGCGCGCACGGGCACGCGCGGCGCGACGGCGCACATCAGCTCATAGCCGATCGTGCCGCATGACTGAGCAACGTCGTCGATGGGCAGTTGCGCGCCCCACAGCTCGACGCGCGAGCCGACGTTCGCCTGCGGACACGGCGTGAGATCGACGGTAATCATGTCCATCGACACACGCCCGACGATCCGCGTGCGGATGCCGTCGACGATCACGGGCGTGCCTTCCGGCGCAACACGCGGATAGCCGTCCGCGTAGCCACACGCCACGACGCCGACGCGCATGCCTGCGCGCGCGGTGAAAATCGAGCCGTAGCCGATCGTGCTGCCTTCCGTGAGCGTCTGCACGGCGATCAGTTCCGAACTCAGGGTCATCGCCGGTTGCAGGCCCGTGTCCTTGATCTCCGCGCTCAAGCCCGAAGGCGACGCGCCGTACAGCATCACGCCCGGGCGCACCCAGTCGAAATGCGCCTCCGGATACCAGAGCGTAGCGGCCGAATTGGACAGGCTGCGCGCGCCCGCGATGCCCTGCGCGCCGCGCTCGAACGCTTCCATCTGATGGGTGATGCCGCGCTCGCTGTCGGCGTCCGAGAAATGGGTCATCAACGTGATCTGACCCACGCCCTGGCAGGCCCGCGCGCGCTCCCACGCGGCGCGGAACTTCTCGGGCGTGTAGCCGAGCCGGTTCATGCCGCTGTTCATTTTCAGCTGGATATTGACGGGCTTGGACAGACGCGCCATTTCCAGCATGCGCAATTGCTCGTCCGAATGCAGCGCCGTGGTCAGGCTGTAGCGGTCGATCACGTCGATATCCGTCGGCCGGAAAAAGCCTTCGAGCAACAAAATTGGCCCGGCCCAGCCCAATTCACGCAACTTCACGGCTTCTTCGAGGTCGAGCAAACCAAAGCCGTCGGTTGCGCGCAAACCCGGGAACGCTCGCGCGAGCCCGTGACCGTAGGCGTTGGCCTTGACGACGGCCCAGATCTTGGACTTCGGCGCATAACGGCGGGCAACTGCGAGGTTATTGGCGAGGGCGGCGGTATGAATCGTGGCTGAGACTGGGCGCGGCATGGGATATTTTCGTAAAGACATTGTCGAATCAGTAGCTTACAGGGCGTTTGCAACGGCCCCGCGGCAACCACGACAATGCGATCAAGGATTCTGCTAGTCGGGATTCGGCTATTTTCGTGATATAAAGCCGTGCGCACAACCCATTTCGAACGGAATAAGCCCGGACGCACACCTCACGGCCGGGGCGGACAGACCGCAGCGAGGAAAGCATCGCATCAGATGAAAAAAGGTTTTTACACCATTATGGCCGCGCAGTTTTTTTCGTCGCTGGCCGACAATGCGCTTCTGATCGCTGCTATTGCACTGCTGAAAGATCTTCACGCCCCGAACTGGATGACGCCGCTGCTCAAGCTGTTTTTTGTGCTGTCGTACGTCGTGCTCGCGGCTTTTGTCGGCGCCTTCGCGGACTCCCGTCCGAAGGGCCGTGTGATGTTCGTGACCAATACGATCAAGGTGGTCGGTTGCCTCACGATGCTGATCGGCGCGCATCCGCTGCTGGCGTACGGCATCGTCGGCTTTGGCGCCGCCGCCTACTCGCCCGCCAAATACGGCATTCTCACCGAGCTGCTCCCGCCTGACCGCCTCGTCGCCGCGAACGGCTGGATTGAAGGCACGACCGTCGGCTCGATCATTCTCGGCACCGTGCTCGGCGGCGCACTGATCAGCCCGCATATTGCATCGCACGTCATCAAGCATACGCCGTCCGCGATCCATACGCCGGCCGAAGCCGCGATGCTCATCATCATCCTGATCTACATCATTGCCGCGCTCTTCAATCTGCGCATTCCCGACACGGGCGCCCGCTATCCGCGCCAGGCGCACGGACCGATCAAGCTCATCACTGATTTCGCCGACTGCTTTCTCGTGCTGTGGCGCGACAAGCTGGGCCAGATTTCGCTCGCCGTCACGACGCTGTTCTGGGGCGCGGGCGCGACGCTGCAGTTCATCGTGCTGAAGTGGGCGGAAGTGTCGCTCGGCATGTCGCTGTCGGAAGGCGCAATCCTGCAGGCCGTGGTCGCCGTGGGCGTCGCGGCGGGCGCGATGGTCGCCGCCGCGCGCGTGCCGTTGAAGAAGTCGCTGTCGGTGCTGCCCGTCGGCATCATCATGGGCATCGCGGTGATGCTGATGGCCTTCTATACGAAACATCTGTTTCCGTCGCACTGGGGCTTCTACTTCGGCAGGATGCACGTCCCCGGTTATCTGATCTTTGCCTATATCTTCCTGATGATCGTCGGTGCGCTGTCGGGGTTCTTCGTCGTACCGATGAACGCGCTGCTCCAGCATCGCGGGCACGTGCTGCTGTCGGCGGGTCACTCGATCGCCGTGCAGAACTTCAACGAAAATCTCTCCGTGCTCGTGATGCTGTGCCTGTACGCCGTGCTCGTGTGGCTCGACGTGCCCGTCGCGATCGTGATCGTGCTGTTCGGCACCTTCGTGTGCGTGATGATGTGGCTCGTGATGCGGCGCCATCAGGCGAACCAGCGCGCGTTCGATTCCGTGTCGCTGATCGGCGAAGCGCGGCACTGACGCCCGCCGCTTCCGCGCTTTCTCTGCCGCCGCGCATCCGTCTTCTTCCAGCGCGTCACGCGCGCTCCGCTTTTCAGGTTCTTCCATGACCCGACCGATTCCCAACGTCCTGACGATCGCCGGCTCCGACTCCGGCGGCGGCGCCGGCATTCAGGCCGATCTCAAGGCATTCTCGGCGCTCGGCGCGTACGGCGCGAGCGTGATCACCGCGTTGACGGCGCAGAACACGCGCGGCGTGACGGCCATCCACACGCCCGACCCTGGCTTCGTCACCGCGCAACTGGATGCCGTGTTCGACGACATCCGCATCGACGCGGTGAAGATCGGCATGCTGGCCAATGCGGGTATCGTGCGCGCCGTCGCCGACGCGCTGCGCCGTCATCAGCCGAAGCATGTGGTGCTCGACACCGTGATGATCTCGAAGAGCAATCACGCGCTGCTCGCACCCGAAGCCGTCGACGCCGTGCGCAGCGAACTGCTGCCGCTTGCCGATCTATTGACGCCAAACCTGCCGGAAGCCGCCGCGCTGCTCGGCACATCGAGCGCGACCGACGAAGCCGCGATGGTCGACCAGGGCGAAGCGCTGCGCAAGCTGGGCGCGCGCGCCGTGCTGATGAAAGGCGGCCACCTCGCCGCCGCCGACAGCCCCGACTGGCTGATCCAGGACAGCGGCACGATGCGCCTCGCCGGTCCGCGCGTGCCCGTCAAGAATACGCACGGCACGGGCTGCTCGTTGTCGTCGGCGATTGCGGCGCTGATTCCGCAGCGCGACGACCTCGCGAGCGCCGTCGCCGACGCGAAAGTCTGGTTGACGGGCGCGCTCGAACAGAGCGGCCGGCTCGACGTCGGTCATGGCGTCGGGCCGGTGCATCACTTCTATCGCTGGTGGTAGAACGCAGCCGCTGAGCGCTTCGTCAGCGGCCGGTCTGCTCGCGCGCAAATGCCTGCGCCTGCTCGGGCCAGTCGTCGGGCACGATGAAGCCGCGCGAGCGCTCGGTCCACAGTCCATCGGCACGCTCGACGAATGCCGCAACCATCGTCGGGCCCGTCTGTCGTACGAGTTGCTGCGCGAGCGCATCCGCTGATACGAAGCCCGTGGCGTGACGCCCATCGCGCACGCGCGGTGCGAGCCATTCGAGCCTCGGCAGCAGCATCCACGCATCGGCCTGCGTGCCGGAAAACGACGACCACTCAGCGCGCGTCGTCCACCAGCCACGCGCGTGTGTCGGATCGATTTCGACGGGGTCGCGCTCCGCGAGGCCATTCCGATAGAACAGCCAGCCCTTGACGAACATCTGCGGATCCCACGGACCGCGATGTCCGAGCGACGCAAACTCTTCGCGCGCGCTGAGCGGCAGTTGATGATCGAGCAGATGCGCGAGCTTCAGATCGAAGCGGTCCTGCAAATTCGGGCCGACGTAGTCGGCCAGTTCGCCGCGGCCGTCACCTGCGTGCAGATAACATTTCACGGCCAGTTCCCAATGCAGCCGCCTGCCCGCCCGCGTCTCGACAAGAAAATCGCACTCGCCGAGCGTGACGCCCGCGCGGCGCAACGCGACGTTCGCCGCGATCAGGCGCGCCGCCGGACCCTGCTGCAGAAACCATCCGAGCAGGCACTCGGCGTAGCGCCCGAGGCGAGTCACACGCGCCGCCGCAATATGCCGATGCAACGCGGCGGGGTCGGCATCCTGCGCTTCGAGCCAGTCCAGCGACGCAGCGACTTCATCGGGCGATTCGAACGGCGTCGCGAGCACGCCGGGCGGCCGTTGCGCGCGCAACAGGTCGGGACTGAACAGCAGCCATGCGATGTCGCGCACGGCGGCATCGGCGAGCGCATCGAGCCGGGCCGCTGACGGCGCCTCGAATGAAGCGGTCGACCCGGCGTCTTCGCTCATTTCGGCCCCTCTCCTTGCGCGGCAGCGTTGCGCCAGGTGTCGCGGGCAAGGCACAGGTCCTGCCAGGACTTCGCCTTGTCGCCGAGGCTGCGCAGCAGATACGCAGGATGGTAGGTGACGATGACGGGTACGCCTTCATACTCGTGAACGCGTCCGCGCAGCGACGAGATGCTCGCCTCCGTTTTCAGCAGGCTCTGTGCGGCGAAGCGCCCGAGCGCCACGATCAGCTTCGGCTTCACGAGCGCGACCTGACGTTGCAGATACGGCTCGCAACGTGCGACCTCGTCCGGTTCCGGATTGCGGTTGCCGGGCGGCCGGCACTTGATCACATTCGCGATGTAGACGTTCGTGCCGCGCGCGAGATCGAGCGAGTGCAGCATGTTGTCGAGCAGCTTGCCCGCCTGGCCGACGAACGGTTCGCCCTGCTTGTCCTCGTTCTCGCCGGGCGCTTCGCCGATCAGCATCCAGTCGGCTTCGCGATCGCCGACGCCGAACACCGTGTTGGTGCGCCGCTCGCACAGGCGGCAGCGTTCGCACGCCGACACGCGGGCTTCGAGCGCGGGCCAGTCGAGCGTGTCGATGGACGGCTGCGCGGGGCTGTCCGCTTTGGCTTCTATCTCCGACGTATGCGACAGCGGTTCGGCGGGAAGGTCATCGAACCAGGCGAAGTCGTCGTCGGACGATGGCGGTGTGATGTCCGATGCGGGAGGTGGCGCGCGGCGGGATTCGGGCGCATGCGCCTCTTGTGCTTCGGCTCGCGCGACGGGTTTGATTGCGGGCTCAACGATGTCGCCCGACTGCGCTTCGATCGAACCCGTTGTCCGGGCGCGAACCGTTTCGTCGCTTCCGGCCGTGTCCCTATCGGCGCGTGCAAGCGGCGCTTCGCTCACCACGGCATCGGCGGCGCTTTCCGGTGCAGGCTCGACAGCCGCGCCCTGCGCGATCCCGCGACGCACCCACATCGGCGCCAGGCCGAGTTCTTCCAATGCCGATTCATGCAGCGCCATCTGCGCCCTCCTTCACGAAACTGAAACGCATGACGATGGCGTCCTCCCGGCTGCGATGACGCGCCGGATAATAGTTCTTACGACGGCCAATCGACGTAAAGCCAAAGCGCTCGTACAGCTTGATCGCGCGATGGTTCGACGGCCGCACTTCAAGCAGCATGCCTGCGAGCTTTTCGCCGCGCGTGACACGCACGGCTTCGCGCAGCAGCGCGAGCCCCGCGCCCGCATGCTGCGCCACAGGCGCGACACACAGATTCAACAGATGCATTTCATCGACGACGGGCATCAGCACGCAATAGCCGATCAGCGTACCCGTCACGTGCCGCAGGCACATGCCGAAGTAGCCGTTGCGCAGCGAGTCTTCGAAGTTGCCCCGGCTCCATGGAAATTCATAAGCGAGCTTTTCGACGGCGGCGACCTCATCGAGATCGCCTTCCGTCATCGGCGACATGTAACGGTCCGCCAACAACACACCGCTCATCGCGTGCCCTCGTCGTGCGCGGTTTGGGCCGCCTGGCCCGTTTTACCAGATTTACCAGCTTCGGACTCGTTGCCCGGCTGCCCCTTCAGCGCTGCCGCTGCCTGCACTTGCGCCGCTTTCGCGGCCATGCGCTCTTCCGTGGTCTGCGCAACCTTGTCGCGGATGTACTCCGGCGCGGCCTGGTCGGCGGGCAGCGTGCGGCCCGCGCGGAACGCCCGCAGCGCGGCGAACGCAACCGGCAAGGCGTGCGGCACGGCTTCCCGGTCGACGCTGCGCGCCGCCGACGCAGCGTTCAGACGCTCGCCAAAAGCGGCTGCAGCGTTGCCAGCGAGGGTGAACGGCTGATCCGGCAATGCGAGCGCATCCGGCGCGCCAAGCGAAGCGTGATGAACCGTGCGCCATTCGCCCGCGCCGTCGTCCCACGCGTAGTCGGCCCAATAGACCTCGTCCATGCGGGCGTCGAGCGCGGCGAGCACGCGTACCGCCGACGGATCGCGGAGCCGTACGCTTTCGGCGCACGCGAGCAGCGTGCCGATCGGCACCACCGGGCAATTCAGGCCGAACGCGAGACCCTGCGCGACGCCCGTCGCGGTGCGCAAGCCCGTGAACGAGCCGGGACCCGAGCCGAACGCGATCGCGTCGCAATCGGCGAGCGCGAGACCCGCTTCGTCGAACAGTTCGCGGATGGCAGGCAGAAGCCGCGTGCTGGAGACGGCGCCCGTCGCTTCGTGACGCGTCCATACGCGCGGTGAAGACGCAGGCGCATCCGATTCGGCCGATGACGCAGCGTCGGCGGATTCGGCGGACAGGAGTGCGACCGAGCAGAATTCGGTCGAAGTATCGAGGGCAAGCAGCACGATTTTCGTCATGACCGCTATTGTAATGCGGCACCCTGCGTCGCCGGATGCGAACAAAACCCGACGCGTGCCCAACAGCCGCGCCCGACGTTTGGAAGAATCGCTCCAGCCGCGCGTGGCCGCGCGCCGCGCATCGCTTGTTATGATCGACGCCCTATCTCGAACAAAGCATGGAGAATCTGATGAGCGACGTGGACGGTCTCTTCGCCAAGGCGCAGGAAGATGTGAAGCAACTGCCGGAGCGTCCGGGCAATCTCACGCTGCTGCGCCTGTACGCGCTCTTCAAGCAGGCCACCGACGGCGACGTGCATGGCGACAAGCCCGGCTTCACGGATATCGTCGGCAAGTACAAGTACGATGCGTGGGCCGCGCTGCAAGGCACCCCGCCGGAAACAGCGCGCCAGCAATATGTCGAGCTGGTCGAATCGCTGAAAATCGGTACGGCGGCCTGATACGAAACGCGTCGGAGGGGCGCGGCCAAGCATCCATTCTTCTTACGAATTAACCCCTTTAATTCGGAAAGTTCTTAACGGTGGCGCGGTGCAGCAAAAATCGGTATAATGCTGGCTGCGCTTCACCGCTTATGTCCGGTCTGTTCCGGAGACGCTGCGGAAAAGCGTCTCGTAGCGTTTTGCTCCAATCCAGTTTAGAACCTGTCCCCTCCTGCATGGCCCTACGGGCCGTCAAGTCCAGGCTGGCGGCACGCCAATTCCGGCATGTCGCATTCGATACAGCTTCTAACGAGAAACTCGCCTTCATTGTTGCGAGTTGCCCCCGTTTTTCGATTTGCTCGCTGATTTTTTGCTCGCTGAATCCGACGACTTGGGTATGCCGATTGGCGCCGACGTGTTACTTCCCATGTTTCAAGGATTCTCATGACTTCGAGCAATACCACCAGCCCGCTGAACGCCATCGCCGAACAAGCCCTCGGTCTCGACACGCCGGAAACGGCCGTGCAAGCCGTTGAAGCTGAAGGCCCGACGTTCGCTGAGCTGGGTCTGTCGGCGGACATCGTCTCTGCGCTGACGGCAGCCGGCTACAAGACGCCGACGCCCGTGCAGCAGCGCGCCATCCCTGCCGGCATCGCGGGCCGCGATCTGCTGGTGTCGAGCCCGACGGGTTCGGGCAAGACGGCGGCGTTCATGCTGCCCGCCATCGAGCGCTTCGCGCAGCTGCAAAAAAACCAGGCCAGTCAACCGCGCGAGCCGCGCAGCGACAGCAACGCCGGTGGCCGTGGCCGCCGTCCGATGCCCGTCGCGCGTCCGGGCCTGCTCGTCCTCACGCCGACTCGCGAACTCGCGATGCAGGTGACGACGGCAGCGTCCACGTACGGCAAGCACCTCAAGCGTCTGCGCACCGTCAGCATTCTGGGCGGCGTCGCTTACGGCCAGCAGTTGATGCTGCTGGCGAAGAACCCCGAAATCCTGGTCGCCACGCCGGGCCGTCTGCTCGACCACCTGGAACGCGGCCGTATCGACCTGTCGCAACTGCAGATGCTCGTGCTCGACGAAGCTGACCGCATGCTCGACATGGGCTTCATCGACGACATCGAAACGATCGTTGCCGCAACGCCTGCGACACGCCAAACGATGCTGTTCTCGGCCACGCTCGACGGCAAGATCGGTTCGCTGACGGGCCGTCTGCTGAAAGATCCGGAGCGTATCGAGATCGTCCAGCGCATGGAACAGCGCACGAACATCGCGCAAACCGTGCATTACGTCGACGACCGCGATCACAAGGACCGTCTGCTCGACCATCTGCTGCGCGCCGACGGCCTCGACCAGGCGATCGTCTTCACGGCGACGAAGAGCGACGCCGACTCGCTGGCCGGCCGTCTGGCCGACGCCGGTTTCGAATCGGCTGCGCTGCACGGCGACCTGCCGCAAGGCGCGCGTAACCGCACGATCCGCGCACTGCGCGAGCGCCGTGTGCGCGTGCTGGTGGCGACGGACGTCGCTGCGCGTGGTATCGACATTCCCGGCATCACGCACGTGTTCAACTACGACCTGCCGAAGTTCGCTGAAGACTACGTGCACCGTATCGGCCGTACGGGCCGCGCGGGCCGCTCGGGCATCGCGGTGAGCCTCGTGCATCACGCCGAACAGGGCGCGCTGAAGCGCATCGAGCGTTTCGTGCGTTCGCCGCTGCCCGTCAACGTGGTGGAAGGCTTCGAGCCGCGCAAGTCCCCGCCGGCTAACGGCCGCGGTGGTTTCGGCGGCGGCCGTGGCCGTCCGGGCGGCGGCAATGGCGGCCGACGCTTCGGTAGCGGCGGCGGCAAGCCGGGCTATGGTGGTTCGCGTGACGGCAACGGCGGCGGCAATGGCGGCGGCTACGGCGCGCCGCGCGAAGCCGGCAGCGGCGGTGGTCGCAGCTGGGGCAACAACAAGCCGGCAGGCGGTTCGCGTGAAGGCGGCTTCGGCGGTGGCAACCGTGAAGGCGGCTATCGAGGCGGCAATCGCGAAGGCGGTTACTCGCGCGACGGTGGTTACGGCGCTCGCCGCAACGACGGCCCGCGCAACACACGCCGCGGCGACTGATTGTCAGCACGGGCGCTCTCACGGCGCCCGATCTGCGCAGGCGAAACCTGCCGCATCCCGAAAACCGACGCCCCAGCGTCGGTTTTTTTTCGCCTCAGCCATCATTTCACGATGCGAAAAATTTTTTTGCGTCGTAAAAAATCGTGTTGCACGGCACAACAGGCGCCGTTGCAACATGGAAAATTCCATTTCTCATTGCGAAATGTTTTAGTTAACTCATTGAAAAATTTAAAGTAAAAATCGCCGAAAAAGCCTTGATGGTGTCTGGTCCGCCTAGAGCCTTCGGCCTAGACTCTTATATAAGACCTCACGAAACGAAACGCCTTCGGCGGTCTCGCTTCGCGGAGGTCACGAGTCCACCGAACCCTCTTACAAGGCAAAGGGAGCACACCATGACGCGCAACGACCAGGCAAAGCAGCTTCAACAACAATGGGAAACGGACAGCCGCTGGAAGGCCATCAAGCGCAGCTTCACCGCGGAAGACGTGGTGCGCCTGCGTGGCTCGCTGCAAGCCGAGCACACCATCGCCCGTCACGGCGCTGAAAAGCTGTGGAATGACATGCATGAACAGCCGTTCGTCAACGCGCTCGGCGCGCTGACGGGCAATCAGGCGATGCAGCAGGTCAAGGCCGGCCTGAAGGCGATCTATCTGTCGGGCTGGCAGGTTGCGGGCGACGCCAACGTGGCAGGTGAAATGTATCCCGACCAGTCGCTATATCCGGCGAACTCGGTGCCGCTCGTCGTGAAGCGCATCAACAACACGCTCACGCGCGCTGACCAGATCCAGTGGTCAGAAGGCAAGAATCCCGGCGACGAAGGTTATATCGATTACTTCGCGCCGATCGTCGCGGACGCGGAAGCCGGGTTCGGCGGCGTGCTGAACGCGTTCGAACTGATGAAGGCGATGATCGAAGCGGGCGCGGCGGGCGTGCACTTCGAAGACCAGCTGGCGTCCGTCAAGAAGTGCGGCCACATGGGCGGCAAGGTGCTCGTGCCGACGCGCGAAAACATCGCGAAACTGACGGCCGCGCGTCTGGCCGCCGACGTCTGCGGCGTGCCGACCGTGCTGATCGCCCGCACCGACGCGGAAGCCGCCGACCTGATCACGTCGGACGTCGATGACAACGACAAGCCGTTCCTCACGGGCGAGCGCACGGTGGAAGGTTTCTTCCGCACGAAGCCGGGCCTCGAACAAGCCGTGTCGCGCGGCCTCGCGTATGCGCCGTACGCCGATCTGATCTGGTGCGAGACGGGCAAGCCGGATCTCGAGTACGCGAAGAAATTCGCTGAAGCGATCCACAAGCAGTTCCCCGGCAAGATGCTGTCGTACAACTGCTCGCCGTCGTTCAACTGGAAGAAGAACCTCGACGACGCGACGATCGCCAAGTTCCAGAAGGAACTCGGCGCAATGGGCTACAAGTTCCAGTTCATCACGCTCGCCGGCTTCCACGCGCTGAACTATTCGATGTTCAACCTCGCGCACGGCTACGCGCGCCAGCAGATGAGCGCGTTCGTCGAACTGCAGCAGGCCGAGTTCGCCGCCGCCGAAAAGGGCTTCACGGCCGTGAAGCACCAGCGCGAAGTCGGTACGGGCTACTTCGACGCCGTCACGCAGACGGTTGAGCGCGATGCGTCGACGACTGCGCTGCACGGATCGACGGAAGACGAACAGTTCTTCGACAACAAGAAGGTCGCCTGAAGCGTCTGACGTCCTCCGGCGTCGGCGGATTCAACGGTCGGAAGATACGCGCCTCTCACTCGCAGCATCGTGAAAAACGGCCCCACAGAGGGCCGATTTCCATCACTTCCAGGGAGGAAAGTCGGGCGGCGTGTCCATGACGCCCGATATGAATGAGACGAACCTGAGAGAGAACTTAAAAGACACACTCGACGGCAAGCCGCATCAGGCTGCTGCCATCACAAATCGCGCGCCGGCTATCCGCTGGCGCGCGCTTTTTCAGATGCACCAGACGAAGATCCGGCATCCGCAAAGACCTCGGGCGAGAGCGCCTATCACCGATAGACAATCACCGGAATCTTCGTATGCGTGAGCACGCGCTGCGTCTCGCTGCCGATCAGCAGACTGCCGAGTCCACGCCGCCCATGCGACGCCATGAAGATCACGTCACAGCCGCCCGACTCGGCCGCTTCGATGATGCCCAGATACGGCGACGGATGCACGCTGGTCTGGCTCGTGCATTCGACACCCGCGCCGCGCGCGGCCTCCTCGACTTCCTGCAGATGCTGGCGCGCCTCGCGCTCGCTGCGGTCCTGAAAGTCCACGGGCGGCTCGATCACGACTTCGGAAAACGGCGAGTACGGATATTGCGGCAGGCACGCGTACGCCGTCACGCGCGCGCCGACGGCCTGGGCGAGATCGATCGCGCCGTCGATCGCTTTCTTCGACAGGTCCGAACCATCCGTCGGAACGAGGATGTGCTTGAACATGGTGCCCTCCGTCGTCGACTGCAGGTGTGGAATGCGCGCCCATGCCATTCGCGGCCTCGCAACCTGGCGAGCAGGAACGCGAACGCCAGCATACGCGTGCAACCGCCTGCGCCGCAGCGGTTGCGATGCCGCGCGGCGGGCTGTCAGAACGATTGTAGTGCGCCGAAAAGTCCCGCAAGCGGCGCGTGCGGGCATGTCCGCATATCGGAAACCCGCGCGCGAACCGGGCTTCGCAGCACGGCGCGCGCTGCGCTCAGCCCCAATACGCGGGATTGCCGTACGTGTGCTTGAGGAAATCGAGGAAAAGACGCACGCGCAACGGCAGATGCCGCCGCTGCGGAAACACCGCGTGAATGCCGATGGGCGGCGCGGCGAAATCGTCGAGCACGCTGACGAGGCGCCCCGCCGCGATATCCATGCCGACTTCCCACCACGAGCGCCACGCGAGCCCATAGCCTTCCAGACACCATTCGTGGAGCACCGCGCCGTCCGAGCATTCCATCGTGCCCGACACCTTGATCGTGACGACCTTGTCGCCCTGCTGGAACACCCAGCCGCGCTGCTGGTTCGCGCTTGCGCCGAGCGCAAGACAGTTGTGATGCGCGAGATCGGCGAGCGTCTGCGGTGCCGGGCGGTGTGCAAGGTAAGTCGGCGATGCGACGCATACGCGCTTGTTCTCACCGAGTCTCAGCGAGACTAGCGACGAATCCGGCAATTCACCCAGCCGTATCGCGCAGTCGAATCCTTCGTTGACGAGATCGACCATGCGATCGGACAGATCAAGAGAAATCGACACATCGGGATGCGCAACGGTAAACGCGGGCACCAGCGGCGCGACGTGCCGCCGCCCGAACCCTGCGGGCGCCGACAAGCGCAGATGGCCGCTCGCCTTCACGCCGCCCGCCGACACGCTCGCCTCGGCGTTCTGCATGTCGTGAATGATGCGCTGACAGTCTTCGAGAAACGCCGAGCCTTCGTAGGTCAGCGTAATGCGGCGCGTGGTGCGCACGAGCAGCTTGACGCCGAGCCGTTCTTCGAGCGCGTCGATGCGGCGTCCGATGATCGCGGGCGCGACGCCTTCGGACTGCGCCGCCGCCGACAGGCTGCCACGCGCCGCGACAGTCACGAAAGTCTCGATCTGTTTGAATCGGTCCACGGCGGATGATGGCGCGCATCGATCGCGCACGAATAAGAGGTCGCGTCAGATTAGGGTGATGAAAGTAAAAGATCAAGTGATCTTTAGAGTCTTTTTTAGCACAAGCCGTCACGAATAGAATTGATCCTGACCTCTGATGGAGCGCAAGGCAATGTCGGCCACAACGACACTCTTCCCCAAGGCAGTGATTTTCGACGCATACGGCACGCTGTTCGACGTGCATTCCGTCGTCGCTGCCGCGGAGCAGATGTTTCCGGGCCACGGCGATGCGCTTTCGCAGTTGTGGCGGCAAAAACAGATCGAATACACGCAGTTGCGCACGGCCTCCGATCCCGCCGGTGCGCGCTACGAGCCGTTCTGGAACATCACGCTCGACGCGCTGCGTTTCTCCGCGCGCAAGCTCGGCCTCACGTTGAACGCGGCCGGCGAAAAACGCCTGATGGACGAATACGCGTGCCTGTCCGCGTTTCCCGACGTGCTGCCCGCGTTGCGCCAATTGCGCGACGCGCGTACGGCGGGGCGCAACGAGCCGATCGGTCTCGCGATCCTGTCGAACGGTAATCCGCAGATGCTCGACATCGCGGTGAAGAGCGCGGGCATGTCCGGACTGTTCGATCACGTGCTGTCGGTGGACGCCGTGCGCGCGTTCAAGCCCGCGCCTGCGACCTATGCGCTCGGCACACAGGCGTTCGGCGCGGCTGCGCGCGAGATCGTGTTCGTGTCGTCGAACGGCTGGGACGCGAGCGGAGCGAACTGGTTCGGCTACACCGTGTTCTGGCTGAACCGTCAGGGCGCGCCCGCCGAAGAACTGGGCGTCGCGCCGCACGGCACAGGCAGGAGCATGAGCGATTTGATGACGTTTATCGAACACCCAACGTCGTCCGGAAAACCAGCGAAACGGGAAACAAGCAGCCGCACGCGCCACAGCCCTGGCGCATGACGGCAGCGAACCCCGTGAAGCAACGCAGTGGCATCACCACGCATTTTTGAAACTGACCGACCAAGGAGAAATCATGGCGAACACGTTGTCGCTCCCGCAGGGCATGACCATCACCGGCGAGATCAAGCCTGGCTTCGAAGCGATTCTGACGCCGCAAGCCCTCGAACTCGTCGCGAGCCTGCACCGGACGTTCGAGCCGCGTCGCCAGCAACTGCTGAAAGCGCGCGCCCAGCGTGCGCAGCGTCTCGACGCGGGCGAGCGCCCTGACTTCCTCGCCGAGACGAAGAGCATCCGCGAAGGCGACTGGACCATCGCCCCGCTGCCGCAGGATCTGCAACGCCGACGCGTCGAGATCACGGGTCCCGTCGATCGCAAGATGATCATCAACGCGCTGAACTCCGGCGCGGACTCGTACATGACCGATTTCGAGGATTCGAATGCGCCGAGCTGGGATAACCAGATCACAGGCCATATCAACCTGAAGGAAGCGGTGCGCCGCACGATCTCGCTGGAGCAGAACGGCAAGTCGTACAAGCTGAACGACAACATCGCGACGCTGATCGTGCGTCCGCGCGGCTGGCATCTCGACGAGAAACATGTGAGCGTCGACGGCCAGCGCGTGTCGGGCGGCATCTTCGACTTCGCGCTGTTCCTGCATCACAACGCGAAGGAGCAACTGTCGCGCGGTACGGGCCCTACTTCTATCTGCCGAAGCTGGAGAGCCATCTCGAAGCGCGTCTGTGGAACGACATCTTCGCTGCTGCGCAGGAAGCCGTGGGTGTCCCGCGCGGCACGATTCGCGCGACCGTGCTGATCGAAACGATCCTGGCTGCGTTCGAAATGGATGAGATCCTGTATGAACTGCGTGAACACAGCTCGGGGCTGAACGCTGGGCGTTGGGACTATATCTTCTCGGCGATCAAGAAGTTCAAGAACGACAAGGACTTCTGCCTGGCCGACCGCTCGCAGATCACGATGACCGTGCCGTTCATGCGCGCGTACGCGCTGCAACTGCTGAAGACATGCCACCGCCGCAATGCGCCTGCCATCGGCGGCATGAGCGCGCTGATTCCGATCAAAAGCGACGCGGCCGCGAACGACAAGGCAATGGCCGGCGTGCGCTCGGACAAGGCGCGCGACGCGACGGACGGCTATGACGGCGGCTGGGTCGCGCACCCGGGACTCGTGCCCATCGCGATGGAAGAGTTCGTGAAGGTGCTCGGCGACAAGCCGAATCAGATCGGCAAGCAACGCGCCGACGTGCAGGTGACGGGCAAGGATCTGCTCGATTTCCGTCCTGAAGCGCCCATCACCGAGGCGGGACTGCGCAACAACATCAACGTCGGCATTCACTACCTCGGCTCGTGGCTGGCGGGCAACGGCTGCGTTCCCATTCACAACCTGATGGAAGACGCGGCGACGGCGGAAATCTCGCGCTCGCAGGTGTGGCAGTGGATCCGCTCGCCGAAAGGCAAGCTCGACGATGGCCGCAAGGTGACAGCCGAACTCGTGCGCGACCTGACGGCACAGGAACTCGACAAGGTGAAAGCCTCGATTACCGGCGATACGAAACCGTACGATCGCGCCGCGCAGATCTTCAGCGACATGTCGACGTCGGAGAATTTCACCGAGTTCCTGACGCTGCCGCTTTACGAAGAACTCTGAGCCACGCAATGGCTCGATAGTTGACCGACCGGGATGGCCTGGCGGGCGTTATGCCTGCTGGGCCATTCTTTTATCGGCTGCGTTTTGCCGATTGCGGCGCCGCCCTCAGCGCCCGTTCGAACGCCGGTGCGCGACCCAATCGCCGCTGCGTATCTCAGGCAGCCCTTTGACAGCGTCTCGCTGCACGGGATAGTAACGGCAAGTGACGGGCGAGCCTTCGACATCGACGGTCACCTCACGCGGCATGAACAGACCCTCGATGCCCGGATACACCTGCTCGATCTCATCGAGCACGGCAACGAGTTCGTCGTCGATCGCGTAGACGTCGCCGCGCACGTGCACGCCTGCGTCGTCGGGCACCAGGCCCGGATAGGCGCCGAAGTCGAACAGACGGCCACGCAAGGTGGCCGAACCGACCAGCGTTGGCGAAGCGATATCGTTGCGCGCCGCCGCGGCGCCGATGTCATTGATCTCACCGGCACGCAAGGTGCCATATACAAATACGTTTTGCATCAGTTCACTACTCTCCGTCCAGACAACATCCATTCATAACGCGACGCCTTACATGAGCGGCGCGCTCGCCACCAGCACGCCGTCGCTGTCCGCATACACCCATTCGCCCGGCCGCACGGCCGAGCCGGGCAAACGCACAGGCACATCGCGCTCTCCGCCGCCGCGCTTCTCGCTGCGCTGCGGATGGGTCGCGAGCGCGACGATACCAATGTTGCATTCGTTCAGTTCCAGCACGTCGCGCACGCAACCGTACACGACGATGCCCGCCCAGCCATTCTTTTCACTGAGCTTGCCCAGATTGCCGCCGACCAGCGCGCAACGCAGACTGCCGCCTCCATCGATCACCAGCACACGGCCGGCGCCTTTTTCTTCGAGCGTCGCGCGCACCAGCGTGTTGTCTTCGAACACTTTGAGCGTGACAGCCTCGCCGCCAAAACATGACGCGCGCCCGAAACGACTGAATACGGGATCGAGCACACGCAGCGTACCGGCGGCGAGCTGATCTTCGTGCGAGTCGCACAAGTCGGCTGTGGCAAAGTTCATGGGCTTCTCCTGTCTGCGAAAGGAATCCGGTGCATTATGCCGCGCCATTTTTTCGATGTCGCATCGTCCATTCGGCCAATGTTCGGATGACCTGCATAACCCTACAATGACAAACGTCATGCGGCAGATTCGCTGCCGCCCACTCCGTTACGCCATGACTGAAGCTGTCCGCTCAACTACCCGCTCGACGCCGCCCGCATCGAAAGCGTCTGCCGAAATGTCGACGCGCGTCGATTTCGCCGACATTCCGCCGGAGTTCGCGCCCACGCCGACGCATCCTATCCGCGTGCGCTCGCGGCCCATGCCCGCTGGCGTGCGCATCGCGCGGCACACGCACGCGTGGGCACAAGTCGCGTATGCGTCGCGCGGCGTACTGCGGGTGGGCACGTTCGGCACGACGTGGATGGTGCCGCCGTCGCGCGCAATCTGGGTGCCGCCGTATGTGCTGCATGAGGTGACCATCGTCGAAGAGGCGTTTCTGCGCACGCTCTACGTCAACGAAACGGTCGTGCCGCCGGGCCTCGACGCGTGCCGCGTCGTCGAAGTGTCGGGGCTGCTGCGCGAGGTCATCGCCTCGCTGGACACGCCTGGTTTGCCGCCTGAGCGCGAACGCCTGCTCGGCTCGCTGGCGCTCGACGAAATCACGCGGTCGCAGCCTTTGCCGCTGTCCGTGCCGATGCCGACGGAAAAACGTCTGCGTGCATTGTGTGAGGCGGTGCTGGCCGATCCGGCGAATACGGATTCGCTGGAGAGATGGGCGTCGATAGTTGGCGCGAGCACGCGCACGATCGCGCGGCTTTTCCGTCAGGAACTTGGGGCGAGCTTTTCGCAATGGCGTCAGCAAGCCGTGCTGGCTCGCGCGATCCCGCTGCTCAGTCAGGGGCGGCCGCTGTCGCACGTCGCGCGGGAGCTGGGTTACCAGAGTCAGAGCGCGTTTTCGGCGATGTTCCGGCGCGCGTTTGGCGAAAGTCCGCGCGCATTCATGGTGCGGGGCCCGGAGCATAGGCGTGACGAACGGGACCGGGACGAAGACGACGATCAGAGTTGGTGAAACGGGCGGCCGCCACGAACGGGATCACGCAGTCGATGCGCCCGCAACGTCCTCAGACGCGCCGGGCCATATGCCGGATCGAGCCGAGCTGCGCGAGTCGCGGGCCGGCGAGCCGGTAGCCCATCCGTTGATAGAGACGTGCCGCAGGATTGTCGACGAATACGCGCAGCTGCAGTTCGGAGAGACCGCGCGCCCGCGCCCAACGGTGCGACGTATTCAGCAGATACGTGCCCGCGCCGCGCCGCCGATGTCCCTCGGCGATCTGCACATCGCGGATATGCAGCGAGTCGCCTTCTTCGGTGATGCGCAACACGCCGATCCGCTCGCCATCCGCTTCGAGAATGAAATTTTCCGACTCGCGCCAGCTTGCGAGAAACAGATCACTGCGCCACACGAGATGGTGCCGGCGGTAGTACCCGCCCATGTTGTTGCGCGTCAGCGCCTCGGCGAACGAGAAGTCGTCCATGCTGGCCTTGCGCAAATGGAAGGGAGATGGATCGTCAGTCGGGTCGAGCATCGTGCAAGGACGAAAGAGTCGGTCCGCTCAACGTTAAGACACGCGGACCGCGCTGGCAATGGCTGTTTGCCCCACAGTGAAGCAAGCGGCCCCCGGATGCGTTGCGAACTGAGCCGAATGGTAAGCGCAAAAACAAAAAAGCCCGCTGACAACTCAGCGGGCTTCGTATTTCTGGCGGAGCGGACGGGACTCGAACCCGCGACCCCCGGCGTGACAGGCCGGTATTCTAACCGACTGAACTACCGCTCCAGTCTTGCTACCTGACTTGCGAGCGTCGGTTATATCTCGCAAGCGCATTACCTGAACTTCAAGTAACGCCAGTATTCTGGCGTCCCCTAGGGGATTCGAACCCCTGTACTCACCGTGAAAGGGTGATGTCCTAGGCCTCTAGACGAAGGGGACAACGTACTTCACATGCTACTGCTTACACCTTTAATGAAAAAGCCCGCTCACCGAACGGGCTTAATCTGGCGGAGTGGACGGGACTCGAACCCGCGACCCCCGGCGTGACAGGCCGGTATTCTAACCGACTGAACTACCACTCCAGTCTTGCTACCTGACTTGCGAGCGTCGGTTATATCTCGCAAGCGCATTACTTGAATCTCAAGCAACGCCAGTATTTGGCGTCCCCTAGGGGATTCGAACCCCTGTACTCACCGTGAAAGGGTGATGTCCTAGGCCTCTAGACGAAGGGGACATAATCTTTTCAGATCTGTCTCGTTCTTGCTGCTAACTTCATTCATCAGCAGCGAAGACCGCCATTCTAACTGCTTTACTACCGTTTGTGAAGTCTTTTTTCTACAACTTCCAGCTAACCGGAAGACTTCACTCTGCTCTGATGGTGGAGGTAAGCGGGATCGAACCGCTGACCTCTTGCATGCCATGCAAGCGCTCTCCCAGCTGAGCTATACCCCTTGCAGAACAGAAGCGAGATTGTAGTGAGCAATTTTCGCTTTGTAAATACCTCTTAAGTCGCTTTCTACAATTTTTTTGCGAGGCCGCGCAACGATGCCCTGCGGCCTCGCTTCGCCTGCTCAGGCAAGCGCATTTTCGATGCGGCTCACGGCCACGTCGCGACCGAACAGCATCAGCACGCTATCGATGGACGGCGTATGCGTCGTGCCCGCCACCAGCAGACGTACGGGCATCGCGAGCTGCGGCATCTTCAGCTTGTGCGTGCCGAGCGTCGTCTTCAACGCGGCGGCGATGCCCTCCTTCGTCCACTCGCAGGTCTTCAATGCCGCGGCGAGATCGGCGAGCGCCGGACGTACGACGTCCGTCACATGCTGCGCGAGCGCGTCGGCATCCGGATTCGGCTCGCGATAGAACATCGAGGCGTTGTCCACGATCTCCTTTACCGTCGATGCGCGATCCTTCATCAGCCCGATCACCGCCGCCAGATCCGCGCCCTTCGCGAGCGTCGCCTCGTCGATCCCTAGCGCCGCGAAGAACGGCTTGCTCAGATCGGCGAGACGCGCGTTGTCGGCTTCCTTGATGTAGTGATTGTTCAGCCAGCTCAGCTTGTTGTGGTCGTACTGCGCCGGCGACTTGCCCAGGTGATCGAGATCGAACCATTCGATCAGTTGCTCACGCGAGAAAATCTCCGCATCGCCATGCGACCAGCCCAGACGCGCGAGATAGTTCAGCACGGCCTCCGGCAGATAGCCGGCGTCGCGGTAGCCCATCACGCTCATCGCGCCATGCCGTTTGCTCATCTTCTCGCCCTGCTCGTTCAGCACGGTGGGCAGGTGGGCGTAGACGGGCGGCTCGGCGCCGAGCGCGCGCAGGATATTGATCTGGCGCGGCGTGTTGTTGACGTGGTCGTCGCCGCGAATCACGTGTGTGATCTTCATGTCGAGATCGTCGACGACCACGCAGAAGTTATAGGTCGGCGTGCCGTCCGGGCGCGCGATCACGAGATCGTCGAGTTCTTCGTTCGAGATTTCGACGCGGCCCTTCACGGCATCGTCCCACGCGACCACGCCCGTAAGCGGATTCCGGAAACGCAGCACGGGCTCCACGCCTGCGGGCGGCGTCGGCAGCACCTTGCCCGGCTCGGGGCGCCACGTGCCGTCATAGCGCGGCTTTTCGCCGGCGGCGCGCTGGCGCTCGCGCAACGCGTCGAGTTCTTCCGTCGACATGTAGCACGGATACACGAGCCCCTGCTCCTGCATCTGCTGCAGCACTTCGCGATAACGGTCCATGCGCTGCATCTGATAGAACGGACCTTCGTCGTAGTCGAGGCCGAGCCATTGCATGCCTTCGAGGATTGCGTCGACGGATTGCTCGGTCGAGCGTTCGACGTCGGTGTCCTCGATACGCAGCACGAACACGCCCTTCGTTTTGCGCGCAAACGCCCACGGATACAGCGCAGAGCGAATGTTGCCGAGGTGAATGAAGCCGGTAGGGCTCGGTGCGAAGCGGGTGCGAACGGGAGTGGTCATGTGCGGTAACTCGGAGGCAGACGCCTGCGCCGGCGAACATCGAAGCCTGGCGCGGCAACGGAAACGGATCGCGCCCGGCGACGGTGACAACGCCTGCCGACGGCGCGAACGCGATTGAAAAAGAGAGACGAATTATACCCGTCGAATACTGACAACATGGGTTTGCAGGCGCGTCCGGCAGCGCGTCGGAAGGCATAAGCCGAAACGTCGGACGGCGGACGTCGTCAGTAGCCGATACTGACAGCTGCACATGTAGACGGTTTCCTCAACCGATTGTCGCCGCGTGTCCGCTTTGCATTATGATGTGCGCGCGCTACCGTCCGGCTTCCGCCAGGCTCCGTGCAGCGCGCGGGGATCGCCGCCGGCGATCGCTTTTGCATGACACGCGGCACGACACTTTCGTATGGACGTCGGAGCCGTCGCTGGAGAATTCGTTGAAACCGTCATCGCCACGCCTGTCCCGCCGCACGTTCTCGATTGCCGCGGCCTCCGCCGTTCTCTCCGCCTGCGCGTCGACGGGCAGCAAGCCCGACACTGTCACGCCCACGCCCAGCACCGCGTCCATCCCGCCGACGGCACCCGTCAAGCCAGAACGGCCGCTGCGCATCGGGCTCGCGCTCGGCGGCGGCGCGGCGCGCGGCTTTGCGCATATCGGCGTGATCAAGGCACTGGAGGCGCGCAACATCCCGATCGATCTGGTGTGCGGGACGAGCGCCGGATCGGTGGTCGGCGCGCTGTATGCTTCGGGCCTGAACGGTTTCGCGCTCAACAAGCTCGCACTGACCATGGACGAAGCGTCGATCAGCGACTGGGCGATGCCGTTTCGCACGCGTGGCCTTCTGCAAGGCGTCGCGCTCCAGAACTACCTGAACAAGACGCTCGACAATCGCCCGATCGAGAAAATGGCGAAACCCCTCGGCGTCGTCGCAACCGATCTGAAAACGGGCCAGCCGATTCTCTTCCAGCGCGGCAACACGGGCATAGCGGTGCGCGCGTCGTCGAGCGTGCCGTCGGTGTTCGAGCCGGTGAAGATCGGCGGACATGAATACGTGGACGGCGGGCTCGTCAGCCCGGTGCCCGCGTCGTTCGCGCGCAAGATGGGCGCGGACTTTGTGATCGCCGTCGATATTTCCGCGCGGCCCGAAACGGCACTCACCGAAAGCTCGTTCGACGTGCTGATGCAGACATTCACGATCATGGGTCAGACGATCAAGGCATACGAGCTCGACAAATACGCCGACGTCGTGATCCGTCCGAATCTGAACGCGATGAGCGGCACCGACTTCGGACAACGCAACGCGGCGATTCTGGCCGGCGAAGAAGCGGCCGCGCGCATCGCGCCCGAACTGCTGCGCAAACTGGCGGCGGCGCGCGCAACGGCCTGACCGGCGGCGGCGTCATCCCCGAAAACAGACGCAGCAAAGAAAAAGGCCCACTTCCGATGAAGCGGGCCTTTCGTTTGAAACCAGTCAACCGACGATCGTCTTAATTGCTGCCACCGATCGTCGCGCTCACGCGCTGGCGCAGTTCCTGCTGCTGCGGCACCGTCGATTCGATACGGCGCGCTCCCGTGAAGCGCTTTTCCCAGTAACCGTCATCCATGTCGTCGACGCGGATCGTGCTGCCCGTAGAAGGCGAATGCACGAATTTGTTGTCGCCGATGTAGATGCCGACGTGTGAGAACGTGCGGCGCATCGTGTTGAAGAACACGAGATCGCCCGGCTTCAGGTCGGAAACCCGAACCTTTTCGCCGACACGGCTCATTTCTTCCGCGCGGCGCGGCAGTGCCATGCCCAGCGTGTCCTGGAATACGTAGCGCACGAACCCGCTGCAATCGAGGCCGGAATCCGGCGTGTCGCCGCCCCAGCGGTAACGCACGCCGATCATGTTGAGGGCGCCGACCACCACATCACCCGCCTTGCCGGCCATGCCGGACAAAAACGAACGAGCGCCGCTCTCGGAATTCGAGGCAGCGCTTTGCGTGCTTTGTGTGGTGGAGGACACTGAACTCGACCCGGAAGAGGTCGAAAATGAGGCATTCTGGTTAAAGCTGCTTACTTCATCGGCGAAAGCGCCGGGAGCTGCGGCCATCAGTACGCCAATGAACATCCCGGCGACGACGCGCGTGCAAGCCTGGGTTAGGTTTTGGTGCTGCATTGGTCTGGTGGTTGGTTTTGGTTAGGGCTGGGTGCGGCGGTAGTTTTTGCCTGAAAATCAACAGGCTAGGAAAAAAGTTTGGTCGATACTAGCCAGTAAGTATTCCAATGTCAAAACAAATAGAAAAAAACAATGACTCGCCGCACCCAATTGGTGAATGTCAAGTCGTCAAGGCCGCTTTCAACAGCTTACGTGTGTAAGGATGGGTCGGTTCTGCAAAGATCCGCTCGACCTCGCCCGTCTCCACGATTGCCCCGTTCTGCATGACGGCAACGCGGTGCGCCATCGCGCCGATCACGGCCAGATCGTGGCTGATGAACACGAATCCCAGGTTGTATTTGCGTTGCAAACCCGCCAGCAGCTTCAGCACCTGCTGCTGGATCGAGACGTCCAGCGCGCTGGTCGGTTCGTCGAGAATCAGGATGCGCGGTTCCAGCACCAGCGCACGCGCAATCGCAATGCGCTGCCGCTGTCCGCCGGAGAATTCGTGCGGGTAGCGATGCAGCGCCGTCCGGTCGATTCCCACTTCGCGCAGCACGCCAATCACCTTGTCGCGCCGCGCATCGGCATTCAGTTGCGGGCGATGCAGCGCGAGCCCTTCACCGACGATCCGCTCGATCGTCTGCCGGGGCGAAAGTGAACTAAAAGGATCCTGAAAGACGACCTGCATGTTCGAGCGCAGCGTGGTCTGCTCGCGTCCGCGATAACTGCGGAGCGCTCTGCCCTGAAAATCGATTACGCCATGCGAGGTTCTTTGCAGGCCGAGCAACGCCATCGCGAGTGTCGATTTTCCCGACCCCGACTCGCCGACAATGCCCAGCGTTTCGCCCTGCCGCACCGACACTGTCGCGTCGTCGACCGCGCGAAAGCGCCCCGACTGGAACCAGCCGGCCATGCCGGGCAGTTTCGTCCTGAAATCGACGCAGACGTCGCGCGCGTCGAGCAGCACGGGCGCGATCGGCAGCACGGGCACGACGGCGCGCTCCGGGCGGCTTTGCAGCAGACGCTGCGTGTACGGATGCTGCGGCGATGCGAACAGCGTTTCCACCGGACCGCTCTCGACGAGCACGCCCTTCTCCATCACTGCGACGCGTTGCGCGAAATGGCGCACGAGGTTCAGATCGTGCGTGATCAGCAGCACGGCCATGCCCGCTTTTCCGCTTCCTCGCGTTGCAGTTCGAGCAGGAGCTCGACGATCTGCGCGCGGATCGTCACGTCGAGCGCCGTCGTCGGCTCGTCGGCGAGCAGCAGCCGCGGACGGCACGCGAGCGCCATCGCGATCATCGCGCGCTGCCGCTGGCCGCCCGACAACTGATGCGGATAACTGTTCACGCGCTTGCCCGGCTCCGTGATACCCGTGCGATCAAGCAGCGCGACAGCGCGCTTGCGCGCTTCGTTGGCACTCACGCCATCGTGCAGCACGATGGTTTCCGCGATCTGGTCCCCGATCGTGTACAGCGGATTGAGCGCCGTCATCGGCTCCTGAAAGATCATCGCGATAGCGGAGCCGCGCATCCCGCGCATTTCGCGCTCGCTCTTAGCGAGCAGATCTTCGCCATCGAAGCGCACGACGCCGCTCGTCTGCGCGTCGTTCAACAAACGCAAGATGGACAGCGCCGTCACGCTCTTGCCGGAGCCCGATTCGCCGACCAGCGCGACGCGCTCGCCGCGGCCGATCGCGAGCGACACATCGTCGACGGCCACCGTGTCGCCGAAGGTCACGCGCAGGTGATCGAGTTCGAGCAGCGGCCCGTCGTGTTTCGTCGCGTGCGCGCTCACTGGTTGCCTCCCGCCTTCATCGCGTCGGAGATACGCGTGTCGAGCGCGTTGCGCAGCGCGTCGCCCATGAACGTCAACAGCAGCAGCGTCACGACCAGCACGCCGAAAGTCCACATGGAGATCCACCACGCATCGAGATTCGCCTTGCCTTGCGCGAGCAGTTCGCCGAGGCTGGGCGTCGGCGGCGGGACGCCGAGACCGAGAAAATCGAGGCTCGTCAGCGCGAGGATCGCGCCGCTCATCCGGAACGGCAGGAACGTGATGACAGGCGTCAGGCTATTGGGCAACACGTGTCGCCAGATGATCTGCCAGTTCGACAAGCCCATCGCTCGCGCGGCGCGCACGTAGTCCTGTTGCCGGTTGCGCAGAAACTCGGCGCGCACGTAGTCGGCAAGTCCAATCCAGCCGAACAGCGATAACAACACGATCAGCAGAATAAAGCCCGGCTCGAAAATCGAGGCAAAGATGATCAGCAGATACAGCTCCGGCATCGCGCTCCAGATTTCGATCAGACGTTGCCCGAAGATGTCCGTCTTGCCGCCGAAGTAACCCTGCACGGCACCCGCCAGCACGCCGAGCACGGTGCCGATAAAGGTCAGCACCAGCGCGAACTCCACCGACACGCGAAAGCCATACACCAGCCGCGCGAACAGGTCGCGGCCGCGGTCGTCGGTGCCCAGCCAGTTGTCGCGCGAAGGCGGCGCCGGATTCGGCCGCTTCGAGAAATAGTTGAGCGTGTCGTAGTAGTACCGGTTCAGCGGATAGATCACGAAGTTGCCCGGCGCGTCGAGGCGCTGCTTGACGTACGGATCGAGGTAATCGGCGGGCGTCGGGAAGTCACCGCCGAAGGTCGTCTCCGCGTAGTCCTTCACGAGCGGGAAATAGTAGTGGCCGTCGTAGCGCACGACGACCGGCTTGTCGTTCGACCACAGCGGCGCGGCAAGGCTCGCCGCGAACGCGACGACGAACACGATCAGGCTCCAGTAGCCCAGTCGCTGCTGACGGAAACGCAGCCACACACGGCGCGCAGGCGACGGCGACACGAACGCGCGCACCGGCTGCGCGCGCGACACTTCGGCATCTGTACGAACGCGGCTCAAATCAGCGCTCCAGTTGTTCGAATTGAATGCGTGGATCGACCCACACATAGCAGAGATCGGAGACGAGCTTGGTCGCGAGCCCGATCAATGTGAAGAGATAGAGCGTGCCGAGCACGACGGGATAATCGCGCCGCACCACCGACTCATATGACAGCAGCCCGAGCCCGTCGAGCGAGAACAGCGTTTCGATCAGCAGGCTGCCCGTGAAGAACGCGCCGATGAACGCGGCCGGAAAACCGACGATCAACGGCAGCAACGCATTGCGGAACACGTGCTTCCACAGCACGCGGCGCTCGGACAGCCCTTTCGCGCGCGCGGTCAGCACGTATTGCTTGCGGATTTCGTCGAGGAACGCGTTCTTGGTCAGCATCGTTACAACCGCAAAGCTGCCCACAACCGACGCGACGATCGGCAGCGTGATGTGCCACAGGTAATCGAGAATCTTGCCGAAGAAACTCAGCTGATCCCAGTTGTCGGATGTGAGATTGCGCAGCGGGAACAGCTGCAGGAATGAGCCGCCGCCGAACAGCACGAGCAGCAGCACGCCGAGCACGAAGCCGGGAATCGCGTAACCGACCAGCACGACGAGGCTCGTCGCGACGTCGAAACGCGAGCCGTTGCGCACCGCCTTCGCAATACCGAGCGGCACCGATATCAAATACGTGAGGAAGAACGTCCATAGCCCGATGCTGATCGACACAGGCAGCTTCGACACAATCAGCGACCACACGCTTTGATGCCGGAAATAACTTTGTCCAAGATCGAAGTGAGAGAAGCGCTTGAGCATCAGCCAGTAGCGTTCGAGCGGCGGTTTGTCGAAGCCGTACAACGCCTTGAGTTGCGCGATCTGCTGCGCATCGACGCCGCTATGCGCGCGCAGCCCGAACGGCGTGCCGCCTTCGGCGGTACTGCGCCGCAGCTCGTGCACCGCCTGCTCGACGGGTCCGCCTGGCACGAACTGGATCACGACGAAAGTCAGCGTGAGGACGCCGATCAACGTCGGGATCATCAATAGCAGACGTTTGAGGATGTAGCTCCACATGGCGGCCGTCCAGAATCAAAAGTGCATGATGGGGTACGCGATCAGCGCGCTCATTGCGGCGTGGCGAACCACCACATCGAGGTGATCCATCCTTCCGCCGTATAGTACAGCGGCAAGGTCGACGGCCACGCCATGCCGCGCTTGAACGCCACGCGATGCGTCGCGCTGTACCAGTGCGGGACCATGTAGTAGCCGTTGATCAGCACACGATCGAGCGCGTGAGTGGCATCGACGAGTTGCTCGCGGGTCTGCGCGCCGACCAGCGCGCGCAGGATCGCATCGACGGCGGGCGACTTCAGCCCGATCAGATTGCCCGAGCCCGGCTCGCCCGCCGCCTTGCTGCCGAACCGGTCGATCATGTCCGCGCCCGGCACCTGCACGTCGGGAAAACGGATGGTCGTGACGTCGAAGTCGAACGCGTCGAGGCGCTTCTGATACACCGCGAAATCCGCCGTCCGCGTACGCGCATCGATACCGAGCTTCTTCAGATTGCGGATATAGGTGGCGTAGACCGGGTCGAACGTGGCCGACGACCCCGAGTCGTCGAGTATCTCGAACGCGAACGGCTCGCCCTTCGCGTTGCGCAGCGCGCCATCGCGATACGTCCAGCCAGCCTGCGCGAGCAGCGCGCGCGCTTCGAGCAGATTCGCGCGCAGCGAACCGGGCGGGTCCGTGTCGGGTTGCTTCGGCGGCACGCCGAACACGCCTGGCTCGAGCTGTGCGCGCCATGGTTCGAGCAGTTTCAGTTCGCCTGGCGAAGGTGAGCCTTTGGCTTGCAGATCCGTATTGACGAAGTAGCTGTCGATCCGCTTGTACTGGCTGTAGAAGAGTTGCCGGTTGAGCCACTGGAAGTCGAGCGCGAGATCGAGCGCCTTGCGCACGCGCACGTCGGAGAAAAGCGGCCGGCGCTGGTTGAGGATGAAGCCCTGCATCCCCGTGCCGTTATGTTGCGGAAACTCGCGCTTGATCAGCTCACCGCTGTCGAACTTCTTGCCGACGTCGCGGCGCACCCAGTTGCGCGCGACGTACTCGACGAGCGCATCGTATTCACCCGCCTTGAACGCTTCGAGACGCGCAGTCCCATCCGAATACAGCTTGTAGTTGATGCGCTCGAAGTTATACATGCCGACGCGCACGGGCAGCTTGTCGCCCCAGTACTTCGGGTCGCGCTTGTAGGTGATCGTGCGACCGTTGTCGTAGCTCTCGATCAGATACGGACCACTGCCGAGCGGTTTTTCGAACGCAAGCTGATCGAACGCCGTGCGGCTGCCGTCCGGCTTCATGCCCCACTTGCGCGAGAACACGGGCATGCCGCCCGCGAGCAATGGCAATTCGCGATCGTGCTGCTTGAATTCGAAGCGCACCGTTGCCGGATCGACGATCACGACGCGCGTGATCTCCGCGAAATATGCGGCGAATTGCGGCGCGGCCTGCGGGCTCTTCAAGGTATCGAACGAGAACTTCACGTCCTCGGCCGTGACCGGGTCGCCGTTCGAAAAGCGCGCGCGCGGATTGATGTGGAAAGTCGTGGACAGACGGTCCGGCGCGACGGCGATGTCGTCGGCCAGCAGACCGTAGGCGGACGCGACTTCGTCGGCGCTGCCCGTCGTCAGGCTCTCGAACAACAGGCCGATGCCAGGCGCCGCGTTGCCGCGCATCGTGAATGGATTGAACTTGTCGAAACTCGTCGAGCGGTCGGGATTGGCGAGCACCAGCGTGCCGCCGCGCGGCGCGTCGGGATTGACGTAGTCGAAGTGCTTGAAGTCGGGCGGATACTTCGGGTTGCCGTACTGCGCGATCGCATACGCGGCCTGCGCGTACTGCGCCGTCACGGGCGACAAGCCGGTCAGCGAGCCGACGCATACGGCGAGCACGACGCGCGGCATCGCCTTGCAACGCACACGCAACGCCGGACGCAACAACGGACGCAACAGCGGACGAATCAGAGTGCGCCATCTCGGGCGCGGCGCTTCAACCCGTCGCGTGCCTGCGGTCATAGGTGCCTTGTTGGTCGGTGGGCAGTTGCAATGTGAGAGAATTCTACCCAAAATCCCGCGCGTTCCCGCACTCTGTCATCGCGGCGCACTGACCTCATTAGGAGAATCCATGGGCATCCTCGCTGGTAAACGAATCTTGCTGACGGGCCTGCTGTCGAACCGTTCGATCGCGTACGGTATCGCGCAAGCCTGCAAGCGCGAAGGCGCAGAACTCGCGTTCACGTATGTCGGCGACCGCTTCAAGGATCGCATCACCGAGTTCGCGAACGAATTCGGCAGCAATCTGATCTTCCCGTGCGACGTCGCCGACGATGCGCAAATCGAAGCACTGTTCACTTCGCTGAAAGCACACTGGGACAGCCTCGACGGTCTCGTTCATTCGATCGGCTTCGCGCCGCGCGAAGCGATCGCCGGCGACTTCCTCGACGGCATGACGCGCGAAAATTTCCGCATTGCGCACGACATCTCGGCATACAGCTTCCCCGCTCTCGCGAAGGCCGCGTTGCCGATGCTGTCGAACGACGCAGCGCTGCTCACGCTGTCGTACCTCGGCGCGGAAAAAGCCATTCCGAACTACAACACGATGGGCCTCGCGAAGGCATCGCTCGAAGCGAGCGTGCGTTATCTCGCCGTGTCGCTGGGCGGCAAGGGCATTCGCGTGAACGGCATTTCGGCAGGCCCGATCAAGACGCTCGCGGCAAGCGGCATCAAGGGCTTCGGCAAGATTCTGGATTTCGTCGAGGGCAATGCGCCGCTCAAGCGCAATGTCACGATCGAACAGGTCGGCAATGCAGCGGCATTCCTGATGTCGGACCTCGCTTCCGGCGTGACGGCTGAGATCATGCATGTCGATAGCGGCTTCAGCGCCGTGGTCGGCGGGATGGCCGCCGTCGCCGAGTAAGCGCACGCGATTTCGTGATTGCACGCGTCGTTGCGCGTGCAACCAGATAAAAAAACCGCCCCTTGGGGCGGTTTTTTGTTGGGCGCATGCGACGCAGCGCGGGATCAATGCCAGCCGTTGTGACGGCCGTTGTCCCAGTGATCGTGACCATGGCCATGATCGTAGCCGCCGTGATGGCGATAGTAGTCGTCGCGGCCCCAGTAGCGGCGGCCATCCCAGTAACGATCGCCATGCCAGCCGATCACGATGGCGGGCCCAGCGACGACGGGCACCGGCTGATACGGCTGGTACACGACGGGCGGCGGGGGCGGCGGCGGCGGTGCATACACAGGCGCCGGCGCGACGTAGACGGGAGCGGGAATACCGATGTTGACACCGACGTTCAGTCCCCCAGCCATCGCTGCACTCGACGCGCCGATCGCGAGCACGCCAGCGATCAACGGGATAAGACGCGTGGACTTCATGGTTTCACCTTTCTTTGCGGGAGTTGTGTTTATCGACTGCTTGATTCGAATATAACAAAGCGACGCTTAACGCGTATTTCAACTTTGTAATAACTGATGCATAACTTCGCGTCGCAAAGCGCTTCGTAACGTCCTGTTACACGCGACTGCATTTGGTGATATGCCCAGCGCTTCCACTGTTGCGCGCACGCACGTTTCGCGGGGTTTTTTGCGATTCGCAAACCGAAGGCAGTTCGTTTGGTTATCCCAGGCAAAAAGATATCCCGCATGAATCGCTTGAATGCCGCATTCATCGCGAACGCAATTCACCAATACCGATGTTTACGGACCCGGGAATGAAAAGTTGAGACTGCGCGGAGTTAATCACGGAGACACATGAAACAGGCGCGAAAAAAACAAAACCCCGCAGAGCCGCAGCTCTACGGGGTTCCACCGCCATTTCTGGCGGAGACGGAGGGATTCGAACCCTCGATCCAGGTTTTGGCCCAGATGCTCCCTTAGCAGGGGAGTGCCTTCGACCTCTCGGCCACGTCTCCCAAACTTTCGCTTGCGCCAGGGAGGCAGCGCAACGAAGCCAAGATAATAGCGGGTTACGAGGCAGCGGTCAATTTCTACTTCACACTTTTTGTGCCTGAAGTGTCGATCGAATGTCACTTCGGAATGTCACTTCCTTGACCTGCCCTTTTACCGCGCTTTATCGCACACAAGCTTTTACGCAGATGCCTTTCACCGAAGCAAACAGGTACTGCGCGGACATCACGCCTGGTCGAGTTCGAACGCCTTATGAAGCGCGCGCACGGCGAGCTCCATGTACTTCTCGTCGATCAGCACCGAGATCTTGATCTCCGACGTGGAGATCATCTGGATGTTGATGCCCTCTTCCGACAGCGTGCGGAACATCTTGCTCGCGATACCCACGTGCGAACGCATGCCGACGCCGACCACCGACACCTTCGACACCTTCGGATCGCCCAGCACCTGTTCCGCGTTCACGTGACCCTTGACCTGGTTCGTGAGGATCTCCATGGCGCGTTGATAATCGCCGCGACCGACCGTGAACGTGAACGCCGTTTTGCCTTCGACGCTCTGGTTCTGGATGATCATGTCGACATCGATATTCGCGTCGGCGACGGGGCCGAGGATCTGATATGCGATGCCCGGCTTGTCGGGCACACCCATCACGGCGATACGGGCTTCGTCACGCTGAAACGCGATTCCCGAGATGACTGCTTTTTCCATGGTTTCGTCTTCTTCAAAAGTAATCAGGGTGCCCGACTTCATTTCTTCGTCGAGCGACATCAGCGGATCGGTCAGGCTGGACAGCACGCGCGTCTTCACCTGATATTTGCCGGCGAATTCCACCGAGCGGATCTGCAGCACCTTCGAACCGAGGCTGGCCATTTCCAGCATTTCCTCGAACGTCACGCGATCCAGACGGCGCGCTTCTTCGACCACGCGCGGGTCCGTCGTGTAGACACCGTCGACGTCCGTGTAGATCAGGCATTCGTCCGCTTTCAGCGCCGCGGCCACCGCGACAGCCGACGTGTCCGAACCGCCGCGGCCGAGCGTCGTGATGTGGCCTTCGGGGTCGATGCCCTGGAAGCCCGTGATGACGACGACCTTGCCTTCGTCGAGATCGCGCAGCACGCGATCGCCGTCGATGTCGCTGATGCGCGCTTTCGTGAAAGCGCTATCCGTTTTGACGGGCACTTGCCAGCCGGTGTAGCTGACGGCATCAACGCCTGCGTCATGCAGCGCGATGGACAGCAGGCCGACGCTGACCTGTTCGCCCGTCGACGCGATCATGTCGAGTTCGCGCGGGCTGGGCTGGGGCGAAATCTCTTTCGCGAGACCCAGCAGACGGTTCGTTTCGCCGGACATCGCCGAAGGCACGACGACCATCTTGTGGCCTGCCTTGTGCCATTTCGCGACGCGCTTCGCGACGTTCTTGATGCGCTCGACCGAGCCCATCGATGTGCCGCCGTATTTATGTACGATGAGTGCCATTGTCGTTCTGAACTGAAGGGAAACTGATACGCCAACCGGCGCGCGCCGGGCGCGCTGGAGCGGCCACACAAAGAAAGCACAGGGCACAACGTTCGGGAACGACGGCGCAGTGTGGCGGCGCAGATGCAGCGAGCGTAGGGTACGCGCGGATTTGCCGGGTTTGCTTTTTCCGGCCCTGCCGAAACCTGCCGGTAAACAGGGCTGACGGACGCTAACGGGGTGGCTAACGGCTTGGAGCGCGCCCCGGACGTCCGCATAAGAACAGCCAGGCAACACGACAAAAAGCGAGTCGGGCAAACAAGTTACCCTACCTGATCGGCAATAAAAAGACAAGCCGCAATCCAGGCAAAAGCCGTTGCAAATGCTTGTCGTAGAAGGATTTGCGGCAATTGTTGCGCGCGCATGACAATGGCCGTCCGGCCGGTCGGGCGCCGGCCGCGGACGTTACGAACGTCACGCGAGCGTCAGATCCTCGCGCCAGGCGATCCGTATGTAACGCGCGCTTGCGTGCTGCGCCGGGTCGTCGGACGCGGCGCGGTTCACGCCGATCAGCGGCACGAACAGCAGTGCGTCGCCGGCAAAAAGCAACGGCACATCGCGCTTCCACGACGGCACGCCGCGCTCCTGAAAGAGATTCTTCAACGTGCGGCTCGGGCCATTCGCAACACAGCGCATCCGTTCGCCGCCGCGGCGCGAGCGCGCGACGAGCGGCGCGCGCGTGAGCGCATCGGCGGGAATCGCATCGGGCGCGTCGTCGGCGCTCGCCTCGCTGAATACGAACGTGCCGCGCCACTGCGGTAAACGCCACACGCTCTGCCCTTGCCATACGAGCACGCTTTCGGCGCGTTCGACGAGTGCTGTTTCGTCGGCGGGATCGGCGCTGTCGCCGGCTTCCCAATAGACTTGCCCGCGATAGCTGCGCAACGCCTGGCCCGCATGATCGACCCGCAAGCTGTGCGCGTCGCCAATCGCGCGCAACTGGCGCAGCGCGTCCGTCAGACGTGCGGTCGATGCAGCGGGCAAGCCGAGCGTGCGCATCCAGTAACGCAGCAGATTCGCCGCACGATCGTCGTCGAGCGCGAGCAGCGCGTCGCGCGACAA
This sequence comes from Paraburkholderia sp. PGU19, assembly GCF_013426915.1. Lineage (GTDB taxonomy): Bacteria > Pseudomonadota > Gammaproteobacteria > Burkholderiales > Burkholderiaceae > Paraburkholderia. Next base: position 1,522,026 of record NZ_AP023179.1, on the reverse strand, counting down.
CGCGCCCTCTTCTTCGCCACACGCCGCTTGCAGATCGATGCGAGCAAGCTCGTCGAGCAGACGCTGCGCCGAAGCCGCGTGCGCGGCCGTGCGGGCGAGCGCGTCGCGAAAGCCCGGAAAATGCACGGCGAGCGGCGGCAGTACGTCGTGACGCAGCGCGTTGCGCGCGTAGCGCGTTTCGTTGTTCGACTCATCGTCGATCCAGCGCAGATCGCGTGCGTGTGCGTATTGCTCCAGTTGTGCGCGCAGCAGATGCAGCAGCGGACGCACCCGCGCAACAGACGCGCCGGACGGCAGATATTCCGGCGCCATCGCTGCCAGGCCCGCCAGCCCTGCTCCGCGCAATAGTTGCAGCAGCACGGTCTCGGCCTGATCGTCGGCATGCTGCGCGAGCCACAGCGTGCGCACGCAATGCTGCGCACACAGCAGATCGAGCGCGCGATAACGCGCGTCGCGCGCAGTGGCTTCGATGCTCAGACCGCCCGCGCGTGACACGTCGACATGCAGCGACGCAAACTCGACGCCCCGTTCGCGCGCAAACGCGCCGCAATGGTCGAGCCATTCGTCGGCATTGGCGCTCAGGCCGTGATGAACATGCAACGCGATGCAGCGCGACGCACCACCGACACGCACGGCGGCATCGAGCAGCACCGTCGAATCGACGCCGCCGCTGAACGCGATCGCGATGCGCGCATCGTCGGGCAAGGCCGCAAATGCAACGCCGACCGCATCGAGAACGAGGCGGTCGGCGGGAGTGTCAGCGGAGGGAGTCACGGTGTGACGGCGCTTATCGTACGCAAGGCGCCTTCGGACGAGAACGCAAGGCTTACGCGCCCGGCGTCGTTTCCTTGAACTTGCCGTAAGCCATCAGGCGTTCAAAGCGACGTTGACGCAGATCGTTCGTGCTCATGCCCTGGAACTGGCGCAGCGAGTCTGCGAGCGCGCGGCGCAGCATGGCCGCCATGCCCTTCGGATCGCGATGCGCGCCGCCGAGCGGCTCATTGACGATCTTGTCGATCAACCCCAGCGCCTTCAGGCGATGCGCCGTCAGACCCAGCGCTTCGGCGGCTTCGGGTGCCTTTGCGGCGCTCTTCCATAGAATCGACGCGCAGCCTTCGGGCGAAATCACCGAGTACGTCGAGAACTGAAGCATCAGCACGCTATCGCCGACGGCGACAGCCAGCGCGCCGCCCGAACCGCCTTCACCGATGATCGTCGAGATGATGGGCGTCTTCAGCTCGGCCATCACGTACAGGTTGCGGCCGATCGCTTCGGACTGGCCGCGCTCTTCCGCGCCGATGCCGGGATAGGCACCCGGCGTGTCGATGAACGTGAAGAGCGGCAGGCCGAACTTCTCGGCAAGACGCATCAGACGTTCGGCCTTGCGATAGCCTTCGGGGCGCGGCATGCCGAAGTTGCGCAGCGCGCGCTCCTTTGTGTCGCGGCCCTTCTGATGACCGATCACCATGCACGGCTGGCCATTGAAACGCGCAAGGCCGCCGACGATCGACAGGTCGTCTGCATACGAGCGGTCGCCATGCAGTTCGTGGAAATCGGTGAACAGTTCGTTGATGTAATCCTGCGTGTACGGACGCTGCGGATGACGCGCAATCTGCGAAACCTGCCATGGCGTCAGGTTCGTATACAGATCTTTCGTGAGCTGCTGGCTTTTCTTCGACAGCCGCTCGATCTCTTCCGAAATATCGACGGCCGAATCGTCCTGCACGAAGCGCAATTCTTCGATTTTCGCTTCGAGCTCCGCGATCGGCTGCTCGAAATCCAGAAAGGTGGTCTTCATTGGTTTTTAATCCTTCGACTTACCGGCAGCGCGTATTCTAACCGCGCGCGCCCATGTCAAAACCGTCTCGAATCTATCAATTTTAACAAATCAATAGACTCTGACGGTTTTTCCTTCTGCTTCAATGCTTGAATCAACTACCGGCCGGCGCCGGATCGAGGCTGCGCCACATGTACCAGGTCGCAACCGTGCGCCACGGCTCCCAGTTTGCGGCAACTTCACGCGCTTCGCTGCGCGTCACCGGCTCACCGCTGAAATAGTTCTGGCTGATCGCGTGAATCAGATTCGGATCGTCGAGCGGCAGCACGTCCGGACGCGACAGATCGAAAATCAGGAACATCTCAGCCGTCCAGCGGCTGATGCCGCGAATCTGCGTCAACTCGGCGATCACGTCCTCGTCTTCCATCGACGTCCACTTGCCGACGTGCAAAGCACCCGACACGAAGTGATGCGCGAGATCGAGAATGTACTCGGCCTTACGCTTCGAGACGCCGCAGTTCATCAGACTGTCCTGCCCGAGCTTGATGATCTGTTGCGGCACGAGCTTCGGACAGGCGGCGACGATACGCTGCCACATGGACTGCGCGGACGAGACGGAAATCTGCTGGCCGACCACCGAGCGCGCCAGCGTAACGAACGGATCGGCGCGGCTCGACAGATGCACGGGTCCGAACTTCGGGATCAGCTTCTTCAGAATGCGGTCGCGCTTGACGAGATCGGCACAAGCCTTGTCCCAGTACGCCGGACGCGTGACGACGGACGACTGCGGGTCGCCCTGCACAGCCTGCTCGCCTTCCGCCGACGACACAGCGGCGCGCGGCTTGCGCATCGTTTCGGCCTCGTGGCTTTCGTAAGCGGGTTCCTGCGCATCGCCCGCGAGTTCCGCGGGCAGCGAGCCGTTGCCCTTCGCGTGCGCGGCCCGCGCGCGCGACGGCTTCACAGCGGTTGCTTCAGGCAGGTCCGCGCCGTTGGGCAGGTGTCGGGACGACGCCGGCTTCGCGAGCGCGCCATGCGAACCCGTCGTTTTGCGCGGGCCATGCAGATCCGCCTTGACGCCTTTCGCCGACGCCGATTTCACCGCCACCTTCGCTGCGCCGCTTCGCGCCCGTACTGCCTTTACTTTAGCTGCCGCGTTTGATTGAGACGTGGCCCGTTTAGCCGGCGTCTTCGTGGCCGTTGCCATCCTGCCTCCTGCCTGGCGAGTCGATCAGTGGGAAGTGCGAGGTGCGCTCAAACGCGCCGCCACTCGGTCAACCCGCCCGGTTTGTCTTCGAGCGCAATACCGGCGTCCAGCAATTCCTTGCGGATCCGGTCTGCCTCGGCGTAGTCCTTCGCCTGCTTCGCAGCGACGCGCGCGGCGATCTTCGTTTCGATCGCTGCGACATCGAGCGCACCCTCGCTTTCGCTGCCCGCCGCCTGCTGCAGATAGACGCGCGGTTCGCGCCTGAGCAATCCGAGCACCAGCGCGAGACCGTGCAACTGACGCGCGAGCGCCGCGTCGCGCGTGCGGTTCACTTCGCTCGCCAGCTCGAACAGCACAGACACCGCGACAGGCGTATTAAAGTCGTCGTTCATCGCCGCACGAAAACGCTGCGCATGCGCTTCATTCCAGTCGATCTCGCCCGCTTCCGGCGGCGTGTCTTTCAAGGCCGTGTACAGACGCGCGAGCGCGCTGCGCGCATCGTCGAGATGCGTGTCGCTGTAGTTCAGCGGCGAACGGTAATGCGCGCGCGCAATGAAGAACCGCACCACTTCGGCATCGTACTTCGCGAGCACTTCGCGGATCGTGAAGAAGTTGCCGAGCGACTTCGACATCTTCTCATTGTCGATCTGCACGTAGCCGTTGTGCATCCAGTAATTGACGAAGGTTTGGCGCGTGGCGCCTTCACTTTGTGCGATTTCGTTTTCGTGGTGCGGAAACTGCAGATCCTGGCCGCCACCATGAATGTCGAAATGCTCGCCGAGCAGCGTGCAGCCCATCGCCGAGCACTCGATGTGCCAGCCGGGACGGCCGCGCCCGTACTTCGAATCCCAGCCGGTGTCGGCGGGTTCGTCGGGTTTCGACTGCTTCCACAGCACGAAGTCGAGCGGGTCCTGCTTCGCGTCGTTGGCGGCTACGCGCTCGCCCGCGCGCAGGTCTTCCAGCGACTTGCCCGACAGCGCGCCGTAGTTCTCGAACTTGCGCACCGCGTAGTTCACGTCGCCGTCGGCGGCCTGATACGCGTAGCCGTTCTGCTCGAGCTTCTCGATCATGCGGAGCATCTGCGGAATGTAGTCCGTCGCGCGCGGCTCGAGATCGGGCCGCTCGATGCCGAGCGCGTCCGCATCTTCGTGCAGCGCCGCGATGAAGCGGTCCGTCAGCGCGCGGATCGACTCGCCGTTCTCGACTGCGCGGCGAATGATCTTGTCCTCGATGTCGGTGATGTTGCGCACGTAGGTGACCTTGTAGCCGAGCGTGCGCAGCCAGCGCTGCACGATGTCGAATACGACCATCACCCGCGCGTGGCCCACGTGACAGTAGTCGTACACCGTCATCCCGCAGACATAAATACGCACTTCGCCTTCATGAAGCGGCACGAAATTTTGCTTGTCACGCGCGAGCGTGTTGTAGATGCGCAGAGATTCCATAGAGACGATGCGTGGGCCGAAAGAAATCCGCTTGGTCTTCGTTCATACCGCGCCCGATGAAAGCATGCAACTGCATGCACGAACACGGGCGGTGCGGCATGACTGACAGCCTGTCGCGCAACGGCGCGGGATCAGGCTGACGTCAAGGCGGAGACGACCACGAGTGGCGAAAAGACAGTCTGTGGTTCGACGGAACGCGCAGACCTTTTGTTAGAATGGGTCGGAGTATAACATCCCGACCTGAGCCTATGAAACACTCCAGCGGCCGCGCGCGAGGCGCCCCGACCCTCTTCGCGACGGCGCTCCGCTCGACGCTTCGCCCAATTTCCGGCGCGTCGTCCCGTACGGGTAGCCGTCCAGGTTTACTCGCGGCCTTGAGCACGGCAGCGGGCGCAACCTGCTGCGGCCTCGCCCTCATGGTCCTGCCTGCCGCGCCCGCCGTCGCGCAGAAAACGCCGACCGTTGCGCACGGTCCGGCCGTGCGTGACGCGACACCCGACGCCGACGCGTCGATCCAGCAGAAGAACTGGACGGCCGCGCTCTCGCAACTGGATGCGCGCATCGCCGCGAATCCGCGCGACGCACAGGCCAAATTCAAGCGCGCCACCGTGCTGGCGCGCCTGAACCGCGACGACGAAGCGATCGCCGCGTTCACCGAACTCACCGAGACGTTCCCCGAACTGCCCGAACCGTACAACAACCTCGCTGCGCTCTACGCGAAGCAGGGCCGCTATACGGAAGCGCGCGCCGCGCTGGAAACGGCCGTCAAGGCGAGCCCCGGCTATGGCCTCGCGTATGAGAATCTCGGCGACCTCTATCTGCGCATGGCGGATCAGGCGTATCGCCGCGCCCAAACGCTGGGCGCAGGCAACGGCACGACAACCCAGCGCATCGCCGACATCGAGAAAATCGTCACGCCGCGCAAGACGCCTGTGAAGAAGGCCAGCCAGCCGGCTGATACCGACTACACGAATCGCACCATGCAGAACATTACCGAGACGCCGGGCTTCACGTTCGGCGGCCCGAACGGTTCGCTCGCGACGCCGCCGTACGTTGCACCATCACAGTGAGCGCTGGCGCGCATGCTTTCGGGCAGCGCGCCTGCCGACGTTTTTCATCTGAGTTCACCCTGTTTCCACCCCGAGGATTTACATGAAATGGTTGATGTTGGCGCTCGGCAGCGCCGCCCTGATCGCGAACGCACCGGCATTTGCGCAAAACGGATCACAGGCTGCGCATCCGTCCGTTCTCTTGAAGACGTCCGAAGGCGATATCCGCGTCGAGTTGTATCCTGAGAAAGCGCCCAAGACGGTTGCCAATTTCCTCGACTATGTGAAATCCGGTCAATATAACGGGACGATCTTCCATCGCGTGATTCCCGGCTTCATGGTTCAGGGCGGCGGCTACACGACGAGCTACGCGGAGAAACCGACACGCGCGCCGATTCCGCTGGAAAGCCGCAACGGCCTGAAGAACATGACAGGCACGATCGCGATGGCGCGCACCAGCGATCCGAACTCGGCTACGGCACAATTCTTCATCAACACGGTCGACAATGCCGGCCTCGACTACCCGAATCCGGACGGCAACGGCTACGCGGTGTTCGGCAAGGTGACCTCGGGCATGGACGTCGTGAAGAAGATCGAGGGCACGCCGACCACGTCGCGCGGCCCGATGAGCGATGTGCCGCAAAAGCAGATCGTGCTCCAGTCGGTGACAATTGTCGGCAAATAAGCCGCCAATCAAGCCGAACCAGGATTGGCAATGAAGCGGCCGTGCAGGCCGCGAGCAGGCGCTCGGTAGCACACGAGCAAACGACGCAATTGCAAACAGGGTGACGCGCGAGCCGCCGGCAACTCGATGCACTGCACGAAAGCCAGCGCTGCACCGGAACTAACCATGCCACGGGCGCAGGCCAATGGCCGCTCAGACGGCGATGCACCGCGCCCTCCACTCACCTAGACCCAAAGGAAATCATCATGGTTGAACTGCACACGAACCACGGCGTCATCAAGCTGGAACTGGACGCCGAGAAGGCGCCGAAGTCGGTTGAAAACTTCCTCGCCTATGTGAAGGCCGGCCACTACGACAACACGGTGTTCCACCGCGTGATCGACGGCTTCATGATCCAGGGCGGCGGTTTCGAGCCGGGCATGACGCAGAAGCCGACCAGCACGCCGATCGCTAACGAGGCGAACAACGGTCTGAAGAACGTGAAGGGTTCCGTCGCGATGGCGCGCACGAACGACCCGCACTCGGCGACCGCCCAGTTCTTCATCAACGTGAACGACAACGACTTCCTGAACCACTCGTCGCCGACGCCGCAAGGCTGGGGCTATGCGGTGTTCGGCAAGGTCGTCGAAGGCCTCGAAGTCGTCGACGCGATCCGCAAGGTGAAAACGGGCTCGAAGGGCTTCCACCAGGACGTGCCCGTCGACGACGTGATCATCGAAAAGGCCGTCGTCGTCGAGTAAGAGAATTACTCAAACGAACAGCCTATTCTTTAAGAAGCGCTGAGCAACTAGAGAAGCACACTTCCATGCTGCAAGAGACGCCGCTGCGAAGCGTCGCTGCGGGCGTGCCTGGCGAGGGCAAACGCCCGCACGCGGCGCGCCCGTTTTTCTTTATCGCTGACCTGCATCTGAGCGAGGCGATCCCACAGACGGTCGCCGCGTTCGAGCATTTCATCCGCGTGACGGCCGAGCACGCGGATTCCGTTTTTATTCTCGGCGACCTGTTCGAATACTGGATCGGCGACGACATGCTCGCCGAGCCCTTCCCCGCCCGCATGGCCGCGCTAATGCACACGCTCTCGGAGCGCGGCATCGCGCTCTACATCATGCACGGCAACCGCGACTTCCTGCTGGGCAAACGCTTCATGAAAGCGGCGGGTGCGATCTGGCTGCCCGATCCGTTCGTCATCACCGCGTTCGGCACGAAAATCGCGCTTACGCACGGCGACGCGCAATGCACGTCGGATCGCAAATATCAGCGCTTTCGTGGCTTCGCGCGCAACCATTTCGCGCAATGGCTGTTTCTGGTGTGGCCGTATCGCTGGCGTAAGGCGTTGGCGGAAAAAATGCGCGCATCGAGCGAAGCGGGACGCCAGCGCCCCGTGTCACCGCGTTACGACGTGACGTCGGAAGGCATCGCCGCGCTCTTCAAGAAGACGAAGACGGCCACCATCATTCACGGCCATACGCACAGGCCGGCGCTGCATCATGAGAAAGGCGGCATGCGCTGGGTGCTGCCCGATTGGGACCTCGACCACGGCGAGCGCCGCGGCGGTTATGTGCGCATCGATTCCGAAGGGATCAAGGCGCTGCGGCTGGACAAGTAGTCGTTTTCACCCGTTTTCACCCTTTTCCCGCGCGCGCCCTTCGGTTTGGCGCCGCTCAGCGCGCCGCCACCTCGACCTTCCCGTCGATCGCCGCCGACAGACGGCGCAGATCCAGCAACGCCGCGTCCGCGCCATGCAGCGCTTCAAGACTTGCGCCGAGCCGTTCGAGCGCCGCGACGACTTCGTCGATGCGCTGCGATTGCGTCGACGCGTGATTGACCAGCCCATGAATGGCAAGCGAGACGGGATCGTCCGCATTCGGCGTGATGCCGTACGCGCAGAAGCCTGGTCGCGCCGTCGCCGCCTTGCCATCGGCGCCCGTGGATGCGGGAGCCGCTGTCACCGATGCCGTCGCCGGCATGATCACGCGCGCCGGATTGCCGACGGCCGTGCCGCCCGCGGGGACCGGCTTCACGACGACCGCGTTCGAGCCGATCTTCGCGTCCGCGCCGATCGTGAAACCGCCGAGGACCTTCGCGCCCGCGCCGACGATCACGCCGCGCTCCAGTGTTGGATGGCGTTTCGCGCCGCGCGTGAGCGACGTGCCGCCAAGCGTGACGCCCTGGTAGATCGTGCAGTCGTCGCCGATCTCAGCCGTCTCGCCAATCACGACGCCCATGCCGTGATCGATGAATACGCGGCGCCCGATCGTCGCGCCCGGGTGGATCTCGATACCTGTCATGAAGCGGCCGAACTGCGACGCGAAGCGCGCAATCCAGCGGCGGTTCGCGCGCCAGCAGGCATGCGCGAACCGATGGAAGATCAGCGCGTGCAAGCCCGGGTAACACGTGAGGACTTCCCAGGCGCTGCGGGCGGCGGGATCGCGCTCGCGGATCGTGGCGATGTCTTCGCGGAGTCTCGTGAACATGGCAGTGAGGCTGTCGTAGGGATTGATCGCCGCCGCGCATGGCGCGGGGAGCGGGCCGCCGGTGCGTGCGCTGATGCGTCCGCTATTGCGTCCGCAGTAATGCGCATTCCAGCCGGCGAGCTTTGCTTATGACGTTTCGGGCCATTGTAGGGCGAATGCGCGAAACCTGCCGGAAGCCCACGCGGACGACAAGGTTTGAGTTTTCACGGACGGCGACGGCCGCAACGCACGCGGCTGCGCCTGACGTGAGATGTACGCGCGGCTCAACGCTCGTGGCCGTCGCGCCCTTTCGCGTTCAGCAGGATGTGCTTCGCGATTCCGCGCACGATGTTGACCTCTTCACGCTCCAGACCCGAGCGCGCGAATAGCCGCCTCAAGCGCGACATCAGTTTTTTCGGGTTGCCGGGATCGAGAAAGTCGAGCGCAATCAGCGCGTTTTCCAGGTGCACATACATGCGCTCGATTTCGTCGCTCGGGGCGAGCGTGCCCGCGCCGCCTGCCACCGACTCCGAGCCGTCGCTGTCGACCAGATAGGCCATGCGCAACTCGTACGACAGCACCTGGATCGCCTGCGACAGATTCAGCGAGCTGTACGCGGGATTGGCCGGAATATGCGCGAGCGCGCTGCACCGTTCGACGTCCTCGTTAGACAGCCCCGTGCGCTCGTTGCCGAACACGAGCGCGATATCGCCATGCACGGCATGTTCGCGCGCCTGCATCGCGGCTCCGCGCGGCGCGAGTTGCGGCGGCCCGTACTCCCGGGCGCGCGCCGTCAGCGCCAGCGACCAGTGCGCGCCCGACAGCGCGTCGGCGAGCGTCGGCACGACATGGGCGGACGCGAGCACGTCGTCCGCGCCGCTCGCCATCGCGATGGCTTCCGGGTCGTTTTTCACGTCCGCCACGCGCGGCGACACGAGCACGAGCCGGGAAAAACCCATGGTTTTCAACGCACGCGCCGCCGCGCCGACGTTGCCGGGATGACTTGGCTCGACGAGTACGAAACGCGTCGACGTAAAGCCCCCGCCGATGCTGGAGCTGTCGGAAGCGGTGCTGGAGGAAGGCGAAGCAGGCGTTTGAACCACGATGAGCTTTGGAGACAAGGAAACAGTAATGGTAGCCCCAACCCGCGCCCTCTTTCCATCTGCCGATCGGCCAATACTGCATCAAACGAGCGTCATAGGCCTGTTCGCCCGTGCGCCGGCCGGCCCGAACCGCCTCGAAACGACGAGACTCAGGTAAAATCTCGATATTCGCGCCGTGCCACATTGCCTCTTACCGGGAACATCGGGCACCGCGCATCGCTCTTCTTCAATTCGTCTCCGTCGACGGAATGTGCTGCCAGATTTCGACCCAGTCGTGTCGGGCGCGCGTTTCGCATGATTAACAGCTCATTTTCAGCTTAACACCGGGCAGCCGCCGTGCGCGTCCGGCACAAGGATCCAGACTCATGCATCCCATGCTCAATATCGCTGTCAAGGCCGCTCGCCGCGCCGGGCAGATCATCAACCGCGCGTCGCTCGATCTCGACCTCGTGCAGGTCAGCAAGAAGCAGCACAACGATTTCGTCACGGAGGTCGACAAGGCGTCCGAAGCGGCCATCATCGAAACGCTGACCACCGCCTACCCCGATCACGCGATCCTCGCCGAAGAGTCCGGCGAATCGGGCAACGAGTCCGAATTCCAGTGGATCATCGATCCCCTCGACGGCACCACGAACTTCATCCACGGCTTCCAGTACTACTGCGTGTCGATCGCGCTTGCGCACAAGGGCATCATCACGCAGGCGGTCGTCTATGACCCGACACGCAACGACCTGTTCACGGCCTCGCGCGGCCGCGGCGCGTATCTGAACGACCGGCGCATTCGCGTCGGCCGCCGCGACCGGCTCGCCGACAGCCTGATCGGCACGGGCTTCCCGTTCCGCGAAAAGGACACGCTCGAAGCCTACACGCAACTCTTCGCCGACATGACGAAGGCCTGCGCGGGCCTGCGCCGTCCGGGCGCAGCGGCGCTCGATCTGGCGAACGTCGCGGCGGGCCGCCTCGACGGCTTCTTCGAGCAAGGCATCAGCGCGTGGGACATGGCGGCAGGCAGCCTGCTCGTCACGGAAGCGGGCGGCCTGGTCGGTAACTACACGGGCGACTCGGACTTCCTGCACTTGCATGAGATCGTCGCCGGCAACCCGAAGGTGTATGCACAGATGATTCCGATTCTGTCGCGTTACACCAAGACGAAGGAACAGGCAGCTTAAGACGCTGCGTGCGGTTGAAAGCGGCCTCGGCCGCTTTTTTCTTTTTGGGCTCGTGACTCGCGATACATTGCGCGCATCAACGGGACACGTGCATCAGAGGCAAAGTTGCGGGCGCTGTGTTTCAATCGGGACCATGAAGAAAGGTTTCTACACGATCATCGCGGCACAGTTCGTGTCGTCGCTCGCCGATAACGCGCTGCTGATCGCGGCCATTGCGCTGCTCACCGAGATCCGCTCGCCTGCGTGGATCACACCACTGCTGCAGATCTTCTTCACGATTTCCTATGTGCTCCTCGCGCCGTTCGTCGGCGCATTCGCCGACGCGCTGCAAAAGCGCCACGTGATGTTCATCGCGAACGCGCTGAAGGCGTGCGGCTGCCTGCTGATGATCGGCGGCGTGCATCCGATGATCGCTTACGGCGTGGTCGGCTTCGGCGCGGCCGCGTACTCGCCCGCGAAGTACGGCATTCTCACCGAGCTGCTGCCCGCCGACCGGCTCGTCGCCGCGAACGCGTGGCTCGAATCGGCGACTGTGCTGTCGACCATCGTCGGCACGATGCTGGGCGGCGCGCTGATCAGCACCTACGCGTCGCACTTCGTGCGGCACATGCATTGGCCGCTGATCCATTCCGCCGCTGACCTCGCGATGCTCGCCGTGATGATCACCTACGCGATCGCGGCGGCGCTCAATGTCGGCATTCCCGACACGGGCGCGCGCTATCCGAACCGGCTGGCGGAGCCGGGCGAACTGGTCGGCGAGTTCGTGCGCTGCTTCAACGTGCTGTGGGCCGACCGGCTCGCGCAAGTCGCGCTGTGGGTTACGACGCTGATGTGGGGCGGCGCGGTCACGCTGCAATTGCTCGTCCTCAAGTGGGCCGACGCGAATCTCGGGCTGTCGCTGTCGAAAGCGGCCGTCATGCAGGGTGTGGCCGGCCTCGGTATCGCCATCGGCGCAGCGGCAGCCGCCGCGTGGATTCCGTTGCGCGCGTCGCTCAAGGTGCTGCCCGTCGGCCTGATCACGGGCGCCGTGGCCGTCGCGATGGCGTTCTACAACAAAAGCCTGTTTCCGCCCGGCGCAGGCCTGCGCGTCGGCGAGCTGTTTGCGCCCGCCTACATCATCTTCGCGTACCCGTTGATGGTGCTGCTCGGCGCGCTGTCGGGCTTCTTCATCGTGCCGATGAACGCAATTCTCCAGCACCGCGGCGCGACGCTGCTCACCGCCGGCCACTCGATCGCCGTGCAGAACTTCAACCAGAATCTCGCCGTGCTGCTGATGCTCGGCGCGTACGCAATCCTGCTGACGGCGAAGATGCCCGTGCAGTGGATCATCACCGTGTTCGGCGTGTTCATCACGGGCATGATGTGGCTTGCGCAGCGGCGCAGCGCCGCGAATGCGCACAAGGTCGACATGCGCGCGCTCATCGAGGAATGAGCAAAGCGTACGCGTGTCCGTACGGCGACAGCAACCTGGCCATCCGGCCAGGTTCGCTCGGCGCGTCGGCGGGTTAAACTCACGCCCTGAACAGTCACGCAAGAAAGACACGAGGATGGGCACTCAAACCGCAGCCGCAAGCGACAACGCACAACACACCCCCATGATGCAGCAGTATCTGCGCATTAAAGGGGAGCATCCGGGCACGCTCGTGTTCTACCGGATGGGCGACTTCTATGAACTGTTCTTCGACGACGCCGAAAAGGCCGCGCGCCTGCTCGATCTGACGCTTACGCAGCGCGGCGCATCGGGCGGCAATCCGATCAAGATGGCGGGCGTGCCGCATCACGCCGTCGAACAGTATCTGGCCAAGCTCGTGAAGCTCGGCGAGTCGGTCGCGATCTGCGAGCAGATTGGCGATCCCGCGACATCGAAAGGACCTGTCGAGCGCAAGGTCGTGCGCGTGGTGACGCCCGGCACGCTGACGGACGCCGCGCTGCTGTCCGACAAGAACGACACCTATCTGCTCGCCGTGTGCGCCGGCCACAACCGGCGCGGCGTCGTAACCACGATCGGCCTCGCATGGCTCAATCTGGCGAGCGGCGCGCTGCGCCTCGCGGAAGTCGCGCCCGATCAGGTCGCGGCCGCGCTCGAGCGCATCCGCCCGGCTGAAATTCTCGTTGCCGACGCGCCGTCGTCGAACGATTCGAACGCATGGACAGTGCCCACCGGTTTCGGCGCGACCACGCGCGTGCCCGTCTGGCACTTCGACGTCGCCTCGGGCACGCAGCGACTGTGCGATCAACTGGAAGTGGCGGGCCTCGATGGTTTCGGCGCGCATTCGCTTTCGAGCGCGTGCGGCGCGGCGGGCGCGCTGCTGCTGTACGCGGCGGCGACCCAGGGCCAGCAGTTGCGCCATGTGCGCAGCCTGAAAGTCGAATACGAATCGGAGTACATCGGCCTCGATCCGTCCACGCGCCGCAATCTCGAACTGACGGAAACGCTGCGCGGCACCGACTCGCCGACGCTCTGCTCGCTGCTCGATACCTGTTGCACGACCATGGGCAGCCGTCTGCTGCGTCACTGGCTGCATCATCCGCCGCGCGACGCGTCGTTCGCGCAGGCACGCCAGCAGGCCATTGGCGCGCTGCTCGACGCGCCGCCGCAAGCGAGCCTCGACGGGCTGCGCAGCGCACTGCGGCAGATCTCGGATATCGAGCGGATCACCGGGCGGCTCGCGTTGCTGTCGGCGCGTCCACGCGATCTGTCGAGCCTGCGCGACACGTTCATTACGCTGCCCGAACTGCGCGCGCAACTCGCCGCCGTGACGGCCGCTGCCGATTCGCTCGCGCGCATCGATACAGCGCTGGTGCCGCCCGCTGACTGCGTCGACCTGCTGAAGCGCGCAGTCGCGCAAGAACCCGCGGCGATGGTGCGCGATGGCGGCGTGATCGCGCGCGGCTACGATGCGGACCTCGATGAACTACGAGATATTTCGGAGAACTGCGGACAGTTCCTGATCGATCTCGAAACGCGGGAACGTGCGCGCACGGGCATCGGCAATCTGCGCGTCGAATACAACAAGGTGCACGGTTTTTATATCGAAGTGACGCGCGGCCAGACGGACAAGGTGCCCGACGACTATCGCCGCCGTCAGACGCTGAAGAACGCCGAACGCTACATCACGCCCGAACTGAAGACGTTCGAAGACAAGGCGCTGTCCGCGCAGGAACGCGCGCTCGCACGCGAAAAAGCGCTGTATGAGGCGCTGCTGCAATCGCTGCTGCCGTTTATCGCCGATTGCCAGCGCGTTGCGTTGGCGCTCGCCGAACTCGATCTGCTCGCCGCGTTCGCGGAACGTGCCCGCGCGCTCGACTGGGTTGCCCGAGTTTCACGCCGACGGGTGGCATCGATATCGAACAGGGCCGGCACCCCGTGGTCGAAGCGCAAGTCGAGCAGTTCATCGCGAACGACTGCGTGCTCAATCCCGAACGCAAGCTGCTGCTGATCACCGGCCCGAACATGGGCGGTAAATCGACGTTCATGCGTCAGACGGCACTGATCGCGTTGATGGCGTATGTGGGCAGCTATGTGCCCGCGCGGCGCGCTTCGTTTGGGCCAATCGATCGCATCTTCACGCGGATCGGCGCCGCCGACGATCTGGCGGGTGGCCGCTCAACCTTCATGGTCGAAATGACGGAAGCCGCCGCGATCCTGAACGATGCGACGCCGCAGAGCCTCGTGCTGATGGACGAAATCGGGCGTGGCACATCGACGTTCGACGGCCTCGCGCTCGCGTGGGCCATCGCGCGGCATCTGCTTGCGCACAACAACTGCCACACGCTATTCGCGACGCACTATTTCGAACTGACGCAACTGCCCGCCGAGTTTCCGCATGCGGCGAACGTGCATCTGTCGGCAGTCGAGCATGGGCATGGCATCGTGTTCCTGCATGCCGTCAACGAAGGCCCCGCGAACCAGAGCTACGGCCTGCAGGTCGCGCAACTGGCGGGCGTGCCGAACGCGGTGATACGTGCCGCGCGCAAGCATCTCGCTTACCTCGAGCAGCAGTCGGCCGCGCAACCCGCGCCGCAACTCGACCTGTTCGCAACGCCTGTCGCGATGCTCGAAGACGCCGACGACGAACCGCCCGCGCCAACAATCGATCCCGCCACGCAGGCGCTCGTCGAACGCCTGCGCGATATCGACCCGAACGATCTGCGCCCGCGCGACGCCCTCGACCTGCTGTTCGAACTGCATGAACTGGCCAAGTCGCCAGATGCACGACACTGACGCACGCGATCCTCGCGCGACGCCGCCCCTCCGCCGCCGCTCGCGCGGTGCAGCGCGCGCATTTGCGCTGACGGCCGCGTATGTGGCCGCGCTATCGCTGGCGACGCCGGGCTGTGTGTCGTTCGCAAAGGAACCCGCGCCGCAGTACGCGTTCGCGGTCATCGGCGGCACGCTGCAAGGCCCCGCCGACGAAGCGCTCACGCAGCGGCTGCTCGACGCGATCGGGCGCGATCCCGACGTGTCGTTCATCGTCTACGACGGCAATCTGAAAAGCAGCAAGGAAGCCTGCCGCGATTCGCTGTTCGAGACGCGCCATACGCTGCTCGAAACGTCGAAGCCTGCCCTAGTGTTCATTCCTGGCCAGCACGACTGGACCGATTGCGGCACGGCTGAGGCCGGCAGCTACGATCCCGTCGAGCGACTCGATCTGCTGCGGCAGACGCTGTTCGCCGATGCGTCGTCGATGGGACAAAACCCGATTCCGCTTGCGCGCGAAAGCGAAGTGTCGCGGTTCCGGCCGTATCGCGAGAATGTGCGCTGGCTGGTTGGCGAAACCGTGTTCGTCGGCCTGAACGTGCCTGGCCCGAACAATCATTTTCTCTATGCGGGTGGGCGCAACGGCGAGTTCGAAGACCGCGTGATCGCAAATGCGTTCTGGCTCGATCACGCCGCCGAGTACGCGAAACGCCGCGCCGCGCGCGCAATCGTCGTGCTGGTTCAGGGCGACTTCGATCCCGAACGTTACGAGCGCCCCGAACGCTTCGCGTGGCTGCGCTTCGGGCATCGCTCGAAGCGAGATGGATTCATGGAATTCAAGCGCAGTCTGGTGAAACTCGCCGAGACGTTTCGCGGGCCGGTCGTCGTGATTCATCAGGACGACGACAGATCGCATACGGGCTTCATGATCGATCAGCCGCTGCGCAACGATAAGGGCGATCTGGTGACGAATCTGACGCGCATCGCATTTGCGCCGCGTAGCCCTCAGAACCAGTGGATACAGATCGAAGCCGATCTGCAGAAACGACCGCCGTTTCGCGTAACCGTGCGGGATGTGCCGAAAAATCTGCCACTGCCGGCCGCGCCCACCATGCCGTCGCACAACGATAACGCGGTGCCGCCGATGCCGCCGTCGATGCCCGCCGTGCCGGACTCCGCGCCCGCTTCCGAACTGCCGCCGATCCTGCCTGAACCGTCGCGCACGCCGCCGGATTAGGGCAGCGGCATCTCCTGCCGCGCTGCGGCGCCCCAGATGCGACAACGGGCGCTTACGCGCCCGCTTCGGGAACTGCTCAATCGTCCGCTCTCGACCACGGCGTGATCCCTACCAATTCAGTGCAGCGTCGGCCGTTTCGGTTCGGCGTCGTCGGCGTCATCTTCATCATCATCTTCGTCGACGATTTCGAGGCCGCTCGCGCCGTGTGCATGCTCGTGCTGGATTTCGTCTTCCGTCGCTTCGCGCACGTCCTTCACGGTCAGGCTGAAACGCAGCGCCATGCCCGCGAGCGGGTGATTGCCGTCGAGCACCACCTTGTCTTCTGCGACGTCAGTGACCGTGTAGATCAGCGAATCCAGGTCTTCATCGCCCTCTTCCGGCGTACCTTCGAACTGCATGCCGACTTCGAGCGGCTCGGGGAAACGGCTGCGCGGTTCGATCTTCACGAGTTCAGGATCGTATTCGCCGAACGCGTCGCCCGGTTCCAGCTGGATCTGGGTTTCGAAGCCGGGCTCGTGGCCGTCAAGCTCTTCCTCGATCTTGGGGAACGTGCCATCATAGCCGCCGTGCAGATAAACCATCGGCTCGTCGCTTTCCTCAATCAGATTGTCTTGCGCATCCGACAGTTTGTAAGTGACCGATACGACGGTGTTCTTTGCGATTTTCATTCGATTCTCCAGATTACGACTCACATTATACGATGCCCGTGCGGCCCCCTGACTACCCCGCTGGCAAAGCTTCAGCGCGTTCCTCTCCGACTCCCGTCTCCGCTTCTTCCGCGCCTGCGCCCGATCAGCCTGCGCCGTTGCTGGGCAATCTGACGCCGTCGCAATTCATGCGGCGCTACTGGCAGAAAAAGCCTTTGCTGATTCGTCAGGCAATCCCGGATATCGCCGCGCCGCTCTCGCGCGACGAACTGTTCGAACTGGCCGATCAGGACGAAGTCGAGTCGCGCCTCATTACGCACTTTCGCAACAAATGGCAGCTCGAACTTGGTCCATTTGCTGCAGACGAATTGCCTTCCGTCAAACAGCGCGCGTGGACGCTGCTCGTGCAAGGCGTCGATCTGCATAACGACCGCGCGCGCGCATTACTTGACCGTTTTCGCTTCGTGCCCGACGCGCGTCTCGACGACCTGATGATCTCGTACGCGACGGACGGCGGCGGTGTCGGTCCTCATTTCGACTCTTACGATGTCTTCCTGTTGCAGGTTCACGGCAAGCGCCGCTGGCGCATCGGCGCGCAACGCGATCTGTCGTTGCAGCCCGGCCTGCCCTTGAAAGTTCTACAAAGCTTCGAGCCGGAAGAGGAATGGGTGTTGGAGCCAGGCGACATGCTTTACCTGCCGCCGCACATCGCCCACGACGGCGTGGCGGAAGGCGAATGCATGACGTGCTCGATCGGTTTCCGCGCGCCGTCGACGTCCGAGCTCGCCGCGCAGTTCCTGTATTACCTTGCGGAGCGCGGCGAAGCGGCCGGCTCGCCGGACGGCGCCGCGCTCTATCGCGACCCGCAGCAGCCGGCCGTCGCGAAGCCCGCGGCACTGCCCGCTGCCCTCGTCGACAGGGTCGGCGCGATCCTTGCTAAGATCGATTGGAACGAGAAGGACGTCTCGTCATTCCTTGGCACTTATCTGAGTGAACCGAAGCCGAGCGTCGTGTTCGACCCACCCGCACGACCACTCGATGAAGCGCGTTTCGTCAAGCGCGCAAGCAAGGAAGGCGTCCGTCTGGATCGCAAGACTGTGCTGCTTTACGACAGTCGTGCTTACTACCTGAATGGAGAAGAAAGCAGGCTATCGGGCGTGAAAAGCGCGGTGATTGAACTCGCCGACAACCGTTATCTGAGTGCGAAACGCTTTGTAACACTCTCGGGGCAATCGTCGGTGACAGCACTACTTCACGAGTGGTATCGTGCGGGCTGGATACAGATGGGTGATCTGAGATAAGATTCGCTCCGCTGTCATACCGTATAGCGAAAAATTGTCTGAGAAAGACAACGTATTGGCCCCGGATTTGTCGACGGTCGATACGAAAGTGCATATAATTTCCGCCCAAGCCGTAGGGAAGATTCACGCTCATGAAGTGCGGTCTCCACCAGCGGCCCAGGTCGGTGTTGGAGCACATTACCGGTATTATTTTGCGCTGTTGCTTACCTTTAACCATAAAAGGACGTGATCATGAAGAAATCCCTCCTCGTAGCATCCCTGTTGGCAGCTGTGGCACTGGCTGCATGCAACAAGAGCAGCGACCAGGCAGCTGCCCCGGCTAGCGACGCTGCTGCCGCATCGGCACCGGCTGCTGCTGCTTCGGATGCGGCGGCTGCTGCTTCGGGCGCTGCTGCTGCTGCGAGCGACGCTGCTGCTTCGGCTACGGCTGCTGCTTCGGACGCAGGCGCTGCTGCTTCGGACGCTGCTGCTTCGGCAGCTGCTCCGGCTTCGGGCGCAAGCCAGTAAGCTGTAGCACAGGGTTCGCCTCAGGGCGAAAACTGCGACGGGAAGTCCGAGGGCTTCCCGGGCAAAAAACAAAACGCCACGAGTTCAAACTCGTGGCGTTTTGTTTTATGCGCCGCTATTAATCGCGATTATCCCGCTTACATGCATTCGATGCATTTTGGTCAATTCATGTCGTTAAGCCACAACACGCAGTCCGGGCTTAAAAACAAAATGATCTGCCCGCTGCATCGGCAACATGGTGTCTTCGACGTAACGAGCGCTTATTCCGAAGCCTGCGCCTTCTCTTCGAAGAACTCACGCACGACGTCGATTTCACGCGTGCGCTTGAAGGGCGGCAGGCTCTGCCATATCCGGCGCCCATACGGTTTGTCGACGAGCCGCGTGTCGCAGATCATCAGCACGCCGCGATCGGTCTCGGAGCGGATCAGACGCCCTGCGCCCTGCTTGAGCGTGATGACGGCCTGCGGCAGTTGATGCACGGCAAACGGACTCAAGCCTTTCTTCGTCAGCGCATCGAGCCGTGCGGACAGCACAGGGTCGTCAGGCGGCGCGAACGGCAGCTTGTCGATGACCACGAGCGACAACGCATCGCCGCGCACATCGACGCCTTCCCAGAAGCTCTGGCTGCCGACGAGAATCGCATTTCCATAGGAGCGGAAACGGTCGAGCAGTTCTGTACGGCTCGCATCGCCCTGCACGAGTAACGGCATGTTCCAGCCGCGCGACTCGATGACGTCGCGCAGCTTCGTCGCGATACGATCGACGGCGCGCAGCGTCGTGCACAGCATGAACACCCCACCGCCCGATGCTTCGATCGCAGGCAGCGCGGCATCGAACACGGCATCGGTGAACGTCGGCGACGACGGCTGCGGCAGGTTGCGCGGCACATAGAGCAGGCCCTGCGTGCCGTAGTCGAACGGGCTCGGCAATGTCATCGAGCGACGCGAGTTGAGACCCATCTGCGCCGCATAGTGCGCGAAGTCGCCACGCACCGACAACGTCGCCGACGTGAACACCCACGCGCGCGGCACGCCCGCGCGCTGCTTCGCGAAAATGGGCGCGACGGATAGCGGTGTCTCATGCAGTTGCACGGTATGCGAGAACACTTCGATCCAGCGGACCTTCTCGTTCGGATCGCTTTTCTCCGCTGCTTTCGCGGCATCGCTTGCCGCGTCGCGTTCGGTCTCTGTGGGCGGCGTGGTCCAGCCCGACAGCACGTCCTGCAACTCGCGCGCGCGGCGCACCAGCGCAGCCAGCGACTCGGCACGCTCCGACTGCCCAGCGAGCGCGCTTGCGAGCGCATCGAGTTCGGTTTCGACGGCTTCGAGCGCAGGGAACAACGGATGATCGTCGGGCAACTGGCCGATCGACAGCCGCACCGAATCTTCCTTGAATGCGAGCCGCACGTCGCGCGCCGAGCGTTCGAGCGCTGCGCCGAGCTTCACCCAATCGACGGCATCACGTGCATGGCCGAGGCCTTCCGCGACCGAGTCGCGCGCGAGTTCGAGGAACTGCGTGGTGGACAGCGTTTCACCGAAGAACAGCGTCGCGGTTTCGGGCAGTTGATGCGCTTCGTCGAAGATCACCGTGTTCGCCGTCGGCAGCAGCTCGGCCATGCCCGTATCGCGCAGCATGATGTCGGCGAAGAACAGATGGTGATTGACGACCACGATATCGGCCTGCTGCGCTTCGCGGCGCGCCTGCATCACGAAGCAGTCCTTGTAGTGCGGACACTCCTGGCCGAGGCAGTTATCACGCGTCGACGTCACCATCGACCACACGGCCGCCGTCTCCGGCACGCTCGCAAGCTCGGCTTTGTCGCCCGTGCGCGTGATCTTCGCGAAGCGGATGATGTCCTGCAGATACGACGTTTCCTGCCGCGACGGCAGGCGGCCATTGTCGGCCGTGCGTTGCAGATAGTAGTGACACAGATAGTTCGCGCGGCCCTTGAGCATCGCGACAGACACGGGCACCGCGAGGGCGTCGCGCACGGTCGGAATGTCGCGCTGAAAGAGCTGGTCCTGCAAGTGCTTGGTGCCCGTCGAGACGACCACCTTGCCGCCCCACAGCATCGCCGGCACGAGGTACGCGTAGGTCTTGCCCGTGCCCGTCCCTGCTTCGACGATCAGCGTGTTCTCGCCGCCTTCGGTATTGCCGTCGGCGGACGCTGCGTCTTCCGGTGCGGACTGCGCTGCCGATGCCGATTGCTGCAAGCGCCGCGCCGGACGCTTCTGCGCTTCGAACATCGCGGGCTCCGGCATGGCGCGTCCCGATGCTTCCATCGCGGCGGCCACGGCGCGCGCCATTTCGATCTGCGACGCGCGCGGCCGGTAGCCGTCGATCTGGCGCGCGAGCAGCCCATCCGCGGCGAAGATGTCGGCGAGTTCGGAGGATCGCTTGTGACTCAGCGACGCGGCCAGCGCGCCGCCACCCGATGCGGGCTTCGCCGCGAGTTCGTCGGCGCCCGTCGCAGCGGCGTCCGAAGCGTCCGCCGACGCCGTCCGGGAAGAAGATTGAAGCGATGAATTCAAGGCAAGCGATTCCTGCAAAGTCCGGCGCGCCACATGCTGAACGGGGCCGGCGCCTGCCTGGCCGCTCCGTCAGTTGCGGGCTTCCGGTTCAAGCTGCAATTGCAGCAAGATGATGGTGTCCTTGACCTTGAGCTTGCGCTTTTTCAGGCGCTGAATCTCGAGGTCGTCGATGCCGGGTTCCTCGGACATTCTGTCGATCAACCGATCAAGCCCACTATGCTCCGATTCCAGTTGCAGAATGCGGTCGCGCAGTGTGTCCGAATTGACGACGCGATGATGGTCGCGCATGCTCGCCTCCTCTTTCGAAAGGGCGAAGGCCGCGCTGCGCGGTCGCTCCGCTCGAGGTTGCTGTCCGGCCTGAAACGCGTTACGGCTGTTGCTGACTGATGCTCACTGCTGCTGTTGCTGCTGCTTCTGTTGCTGCTCGAGCTGCTGTTGCTGTTTCGCCTGATCTTCCTGCTTCTGTTTGGCCTTCTCGGCCGCTTCCTTCTGGCGCTCCTCGACATCGGCCTTGTGCTGCGCCGCTTCCGACTGCTTCTGCTGGAAGCGCTGCTGCTTCTCGGTGCGCTCCTGAGCCTTCTGAGCGGCCTGCTGGTGCGCCTCGTCGAGCTTGCGCTGGAAGTCGGCCTGCTTCGCATCGTAGGCCTTCTGGTTCGCGGCCGCTTGCGAAGGCGAAATGCCGCGCTGCGCCTGATCGATGGCGTGCTGTTGCTGCTTCTGCTGGAAAGCCTGCTCGTTCGCGGCGCGCTGCGGCGCTTCTGCGCTGCGTTGCGCCTGACTCAACTGATGCTGACGCTGCTTGTCTTCGTACGCCTGTGCATTGCGCTCGTCCTGTGCAGCGCGCGCGGGCGCGTCTGCTTCGTACTGCGCGCGCTTGATGGCTGCCTGCTCGTCGCGCTGACGCGCGTGCTCGACGCGCTTTTCGTCGTCTAGCGCGAGCTGCTCCTTGCGAATGTCGGCGGCGACGACGCGCATGTCTTCACGCGCCGAGTTCAGGCAGTGGTTGACGAAAAACTTGCTATAACAGTTGTGCTGGGCGACGCCATAACGGTAGTTGTTCTCAGCCGTGCGGGTATCGAGCGTCTTTTGACGCGCGTCGAAATCATTCGCGGCTGGCACGCCCGAAGCCGTATCCGAAGTCGAAGCGGCCGACGATGCCGCCACGGCATTCTCCTGCGCATCGGCGAGCGCGGGCGCAAGCGCTGCGCTCGCGACGAACGCCAGCGACGCGGCGAGCGCGAACCGGCGGACGGACCCGGCAAACCAAAGGGCAATGGACACGGCCTCTGGCCTGAAGACGGGCGATGCGAGCGGAGATCGGCGTGAAGATCCGGGCGGATTTCCGGACGTGAGGCGTGAGGTCGGCAACGTCGTAGATGGGCAGCGGAACATGCCTGAAATTCTATCACCCCGCGCTTGAGCGCTCGGTCATTTATGGCAAAATGCCCCGCTTCAGCAAGCTTTCACGAGCTTTGACGAGTTTTCCGCAACCCGGCCGCCGCGTGTTTCTCGCAGCACGGCCACAGTCGAATCCGGCAGGAACATCAAGACCCTATGACGGACACCGTAGCAATCAAGATCGTACAGCGCATCGCCACCGAACTGACCGTCCAGCCGCGCCAGGTCGCGGCTGCGGTGCAACTACTCGATGAAGGAGCGACTGTTCCGTTTATCGCCCGGTACCGGAAGGAAGTCACCGGCAATCTCGACGACACGCAACTGCGCACGCTCGAAGAACGCCTGCTCTATCTGCGCGAGCTGGAAGACCGGCGCGCCGCGATCATCGCGAGCATCGACGAGCAAGGCAAACTCACCGACGAACTGCGCACCGCGATCGAAGCCGCCGACAGCAAGCAGGTCCTCGAAGACCTCTATCTGCCGTACAAGCCGAAGCGCCGCACGCGCGCGCAGATCGCCCGCGAAGCCGGCCTGCAGCCGCTCGCTGACGCGCTCCTCGCGAACCCGCTGCTCGATCCGCAGACGGAAGCCGCGCAATACGTCGATGCCGAGAAAGGCGTCGCGGACGTCAAGGCCGCGCTCGACGGCGCGCGCGACATTCTCTCCGAGCAGTTTGGCGAAACGGCCGAAGTGCTCGGCAAGCTGCGCGACTATCTGTTCAACCAGGGCGTCGTGAGCTCGGCCGTGGTCGAAGGCAAGGAAGGCGAAGAAGGCGAGAAATTCCGCGACTACTACGACTACTCGGAGACGATCCGCACCGTGCCGTCGCACCGCGCGCTCGCCTTGTTCCGCGGCCGCAATGCAGGCGTGCTGATGATCAAGCTGGGACTCGGCGAAGAACTCGACGCACAGGTGCCGCATCCGGGTGAAGCGATGATCGCGCGCCACTTCGGCATCGCGAATCAGGGCCGGCCGGCGGACAAGTGGCTGTCGGACGTGTGCCGCTGGTGCTGGCGCGTGAAGGTGCAGCCGCACATCGAAAACGAACTGCTGACGAATCTGCGCGAAGAAGCAGAAAACGAAGCGATCCGTGTGTTCGCGCGCAATCTGAAGGATCTGCTGTTGGCCGCGCCGGCGGGCCCGAAGGCCGTGATCGGCCTCGATCCGGGTCTGCGCACGGGCGTGAAGGTGGCCGTCGTCGACCGTACGGGCAAGGTGCTCGCCACGGATACGATTTATCCGCACGAGCCGCGCCGCGACTGGGACGGCTCGATCGCGAAGCTCGCGCGCATCGCTGCGCAGACGCAGGCGGAACTGGTCAGTATC
Source organism: Paraburkholderia sp. PGU19 (assembly GCF_013426915.1). GTDB lineage: Bacteria > Pseudomonadota > Gammaproteobacteria > Burkholderiales > Burkholderiaceae > Paraburkholderia. The sequence goes on along the minus strand of NZ_AP023179.1, from coordinate 1,497,993 downwards.
GGTAACGGCACGGCGTCGCGCGAAACGGACAAGCTCGCCAGCGAACTGATGTCGCGTCATCCGGAACTGAAGTTGCAGAAGATCGTCGTGTCGGAAGCGGGCGCTTCTGTTTATTCGGCATCGGAACTCGCGGCGAAGGAATTCCCGGATATGGACGTGTCGCTGCGCGGCGCGGTGTCGATCGCGCGCCGCCTGCAGGACCCGCTCGCTGAACTCGTGAAGATCGAGCCGAAGGCGATTGGCGTCGGGCAGTATCAGCATGACGTGAATCAGCGCGATCTCGCGCGTTCGCTCGATGCCGTCGTCGAAGACTGCGTGAATGCTGTCGGCGTGGATGCGAATACGGCTTCCGTTGCGTTGCTGGCGCGCGTGTCCGGCCTGAACGCGACGCTTGCGCGCAATATCGTTGATTATCGCGATGCGAACGGTCCGTTCCCGACGCGTGACCATCTGCGCAAGGTGCCGCGTCTCGGCGACAAGACGTTCGAGCAGGCTGCAGGCTTCTTGCGCATCAATGGCGGCGAGAATCCGCTTGACCGCTCGTCGGTGCACCCGGAGGCGTATCCCGTCGTTGAACGGATGCTTGCGAAGATCAGCAGGAACATCGGTGACGTGCTCGGTAATCGCGATGCGCTGTCGAAGCTGTCACCTGCCGAGTTCGTCGACGATCGTTTCGGTCTGCCGACGGTGCGGGATATTCTCTCTGAACTCGAGAAGCCTGGGCGCGATCCGCGTCCTGAGTTCAAGACGGCGACTTTCCGCGAAGGTGTCGAGAAGATTTCCGACCTGTCGCCTGGGATGGTGCTCGAAGGTGTCGTGACGAACGTGGCTGCGTTTGGGGCGTTTATCGATATCGGCGTGCATCAGGATGGGCTCGTGCATGTGTCAGCGATGTCGACGAAGTTCATCAAGGACCCGCATGAGGTCGTCAAGGCTGGGCAGATCGTCAAGGTGAAAGTGCTCGAGGTCGACGTCAAGCGGCAACGGATTTCGTTGACCATGCGGATGGATGATGATGTGGCTGCGGGTGCGCCGCAGGAGCGCTCGGGTGGGCGTTCGGGGTCCGGGTCGGCCTCGGGTGCAGGGGCGGGGCGTTCGCAGCAACGCGCGCGTGGGCCGGAGCCGGTTAATGCGATGGCGGCGGCTTTTGCTAAATTGAAACGGTAAGTGTGGGGGCGGGCTTTTGCCCCGTGTGCCCCGTTTTTGTTGCGATGCGCGTTGGTTTTTTGCTCCGCGATAGGGGTGCGGTTTGCCGCCGTGCAGGCTTTATTCTTTCAATGGCATCCGCGATTCGTTAGCCTGCTTCACGCGTCGCCCCTGTGCGGGGCGGCACCTACTTTTCTTTGCCGCCGCAAAGAAAAGTAGGCAAAAGAAAGCGGCTCACACCGCCAATTCTTCTTCCTGCCTGAGGGCCCTCAACCGGTCCCACGCTTCAAACGGCAACGCACTTGTCCATGTGTGTTGCTAACGCTCTCTCTACACGCCTCACCCGCTTCATGTGCGCGCGTCGCCGCACGCCGCGCCAGATATTCCTCCGCCGCCCAGGTGGCAAACTGTGTGTAGGCCCAGGTGCTCCACACGCCTCACTTCGAACCCGATAGCGCGCGGTGTGCCCCAATGTAAGAGCACTACGCTATACGCCGCGACAACCTACACACAGTTTGCCACCCAGGCGGCAGCAACCATTCGCTGGCGTTGGCCTTTCTGCGGGAGTTTGAAGCGGGTGAGGCGCCTTTTAAGAGCGCTGACAGCGAACGTGGACAGATACGCTGCCGTGTGAAGCGTGGGACCAGTTGAGGGCCCTCAGGCAGGAAGAAATGTTGGCGGTGTTAGCCGCTTTCTTTTGCCTACTTTTCTTTGCGGCGGCAAAGAAAAGTAGGTGCCGCCGCCCCGCACAGGGGCGACGCGTGAAGCAAGCTAACAAATCGCGGAGCTAGCGCAAACACAAGCGAACGGAACCCGCCCGCGCCGCGAAGGCATCAAACGCGGATGCCAGCGAAAACAAAAGCAAACCACCCAGCATCGCAAGACGAAAAAAACCTCAAATCTCTATTTTTGTCCCAAGCTCAACAACGCGATTCGCGGGAATACTAAAAAAGTCAGTTGGCTTCGCAGCATTCTGATGCATCCACGCAAACACACGCTCACGCCAAACAGACATACCCGGCAACTGTGTCGGCACGACAGTCTCCCTCGCGAGAAAGAACGACGTGTCCATCAACTCAAACGACATATCATGCGACACGCTGATCTGCTCGAGCACGGCCTTCACATCGGGCGTCTCGTTGAAGCCATACGCAGCCTTCACAAGGAATAGCCCACCGCTGACATCCTTGACAGTCAACCGGTCCTTATCCTCGACATACGGAATATCCCGCGTGATGAAAGTCAGAAAGATGGTCCGCTCGTGCAGCACCTTGTTGTGCTTGAGATTATGCAAAAGGCTCACAGGAACGAGCGTCGCGCTCCCCGTCAGATAGATGGCCGTTCCCGACACGCGATGCGGCGGATGCGCAAGCAATCCCTGCACGAAGGGCATCAACGGAATACCGTCGGCCGCCGTGCGCTCCTTCACGATCATGCGCCCCTTGAACCAGGTCATCAGCAGGAAGAACAGCAACGCGCCGATGCCGAGCGGCAACCACCCGCCCTCCGCCACTTTCAGCAGATTCGCGCCAAAGAAGCCAAGATCGACCACCAGCAACGCGCCGATGATCAGCGCCACGACACCCTTGTTCCAGTTCCACACCTTCACCATCACGACGCTCGCGAGGATCGTCGTAATCACCATCGTCGCCGTCACGGCAATGCCATAGGCCGCGGCCAGATTGTCCGAACTCTTGAACGCGATGACGATGCACAGAATGATGAACAGCAGCATCCAGTTGACGACAGGCACATAGATCTGCCCGATCGCCAGTTCCGACGTGTGCAGAATCTTCATGCGAGGCACGTAGCCAAGCTGGATCGCCTGGCTCGTCAGCGAATACGCGCCCGAAATCACCGCCTGCGATGCAATCACCGTCGCGACCGTCGACAGCACGACGAGCGGCAGCAACGCCCAGTCAGGCGCAAGCAGAAAGAACGGGTTTTCGATCGCCTTCGGGTCGTGCATCAGCAACGCACCCTGGCCGAAGTAGTTCAGCACCAGCGACGGCATCACGAGCGAATACCACGCGCAGCGAATGGGCGCCGCGCCAAAGTGGCCCATATCGGCATACAGCGCTTCCGCGCCCGTCAGCACCAGCACGACCGAGCCCAGCACCACGTACGCCTGCAGCACGTGCGCCGCCATGAACGAGAATGCGTAATACGGGTTCAACGCCTTGATGACTTCCGGCGACTGTACGATATGCGAGAGCCCCAGCACCGCGATCGTCACGAACCACAGCACCATGATCGGGCCGAACAGCCGACCGACGAGTGCCGTGCCGTGGCGCTGGATCCAGAACAGCAGCACGAGGATCACCATCGTGAGCGGCAGCACCAGATGCGAGAGCTTGGGTGCAGCGATCTCCAGACCTTCGACAGCGGACATCACCGAAATGGCAGGCGTGATCACGGCATCGCCGTAGAACATGCAGGCGCCGAAAATGCCGAGCATCATCAGAAGGCCGGCCGCCCTGCTCTTCGTGTCGAACGAGCGCAGCGACAGCGCCATCAACGCAAGCACGCCGCCCTCGCCGTTGTTGTCGGCGCGCATCACGAACATCACGTACTTGATGCTGACGACCACGATGATCGCCCAGAACAGCAGCGAGATGACACCGAGAATAGAACTTTCTGTGAGGGGAATGCCGTGGGAGGGGCTGAAGGCTTCTTTCAGCGAATACAGGGGGCTTGTGCCGATATCCCCGAAAACCACGCCGATCGCAGCGACTGCAAGCGAGGGCAACGGCTGCTTGGGGACGTGAGAGTTGTCTGTCATAAACGCGAAAAGAATCCGTTCCTGAGCGGCAAAAAACGAACGCTATTCTAAAGAATATAGGCGACAAAGCCCACCATTCGGCCCGTTGTGCTGACGCCACGCAGTCGGGTAGCGTCGGACGAGTGTAGCATCACACCCTATGGCCGGCGTGCGTTTGCGCGTGTCAAGGGCTGGATTGTCAAATTCTTCCCGTTTGACCGCGGCCTCAATGAATGTGAAGCGAACATAAAAAACGGAGCCTCGATAGGCTCCGTTTCAGTTTGCAGCATGCCGCCATCAACTCGCACAACGGCGACAGGATGCTAGCTGGCGTCTGTCGAACGCTCCTGGCCACGCTTGATCCACGCGCTCAGGTTGTGCGGACGCACTGTGTCCCACTCCTCGAACGGCTGATGGATCCACGGGTTCGTCGCGAGATAGTGAACGTGATAGTCCGGCTTCACCTTCGAGCACGCTTTCCACCACAGCACCGCCGAACGGACCGACGTGATCGCGGGATAACGCTCCTTCAGATGCTGTTGCACGCGCGCGAGCGTCACGCCCGAATCGACGAGATCGTCGACCAGCAGCACGTTGCCCGACAGTTCGCCGCGCGTCATCGTGATGTATTGCGCGATGTCGAGGTCGCCCTGCTCCGTGCCCGCGGCTTCGCGATACGAACTCGTCGCGAGGATCGCGAGCGGCAGATCGTAGATGCGCGAGAGCTGATCGCCGACCCGCAAACCGCCGCGCGCGAGGCACAGGATCTTGTCGAACTTCCAGCCCGATTCGTGGACGGCGAGCGCAAGCAACTCGATCAGCCGGTGATATTCGTCCCAGCCGACCCACAGGTTGCGCTCGTCGTTGCGCGGGTCCTTCATTTCAATCATGGGTACACCCTGGATCATGCTCAAACCTTGAACGGGTGACGCAGAAGAATGGTTTCGTCGCGGTCCGGACCCGTCGACACCATGTCGATCGGCACGCCCGCCACTTCCTGCACGCGCGACAGATACGCCTGAGCGTTCGCGGGCAGCTGGCTCCATTCCTTGATACCGACCGTGCTTTCCTGCCAGCCGCCGAACGTCTCATACACCGGCTCGCAACGCGAGACTTCCAATGCACCGCGCGGCAGGATGTCAGCGTCCTTGCCGTCGATCGTGTAGCCGACGCACAGCTTCACTTCATCAAGGCCGTCGAGCACGTCGAGCTTCGTGATGCACAGGCCCGACACGCCGTTGATCTGGATCGAGCGGCGCAGCGCAGCGGCGTCGAGCCAGCCGGTGCGGCGCGGGCGACCCGTGACCGAGCCGAATTCCTTGCCGACCTTCGCGAGCGTCAGGCCGACTTCTTCCTGGCGGTTGGCGTTGTCGGCGTCGTACAGTTCGCTCGGGAACGGGCCCGAGCCGACGCGCGTGCAGTACGCCTTCGTGATGCCAAGAATGTAGTTCAGCTTCTGCGGGCCGACACCCGCGCCCGCGCTCGCCGCACCCGCGACGCAGTTGCTCGACGTCACGAACGGATACGTGCCGTGGTCGATATCGAGCAGCGTGCCTTGCGCGCCTTCGAACAGCAGGTTGTTGCCGCCCGCGTTTTCGTCGTACAGACGGCGCGAGACGTCCGTGACCATCGGCTTCAGACGGTCAGCGTAGCTCAGCATCATGTCGAGCGTCTGCTGATAGTCGACAGCGGGCGCGCCGAGATATTGCGTCAGCACGAAGTTGTGGAAATCGAGGTTCGCGCGCAGGCGTTCAGCGAAGGTCTTCGGGTCGAACAGGTCCTGCACGCGCATGCCACGGCGCGCCACCTTGTCTTCGTAGGCCGGGCCGATGCCGCGCCCCGTCGTGCCGATCTTGCCGGCGCCGCTGCGTGCTTCGCGGGCCTGGTCGATGGCGACGTGGTACGGGAGGATCAGCGTGGTGGCTTCGGAGATGAAGAGACGCTTCTGCACGTCGACGCCTGCCGATTCCAGCTCTTCGATTTCCTTGAACAGCGCTTCAGGCGACAACACGACGCCATTGCCGATGTAGCAGGCGACGCCCGGGCGCATGATGCCCGACGGAATCAGACGCAAGATGGTTTTCTTGCCGCCGATGATGAGCGTATGACCGGCGTTGTGACCGCCCTGGAAACGAACGACGCCTTGCGCGTGGTCCGTCAGCCAGTCAACGATCTTGCCCTTGCCTTCATCACCCCACTGGGTACCCACGACGACGACATTGCGCCCAGGGTTCACATTCACTGCGCTGGCAGACATGTTGTTTCTTAAGCTGGTTAAAAACGTATTTTACCTATGTTCGCGAAAGGTTCCCGATTTTTTCACGGACTGATACCGGGATTTTTTCCGAAATTTCCTTTTGCGCTCAAAGGCATGGAAGCGGCGAGGCGCTGCGGCCCGGCCGCGCGTGGCACAGAGCGGCCACGCGTTCGATGGTTGCGGCGTCACGTTTCACATGACGCGGCAGGTCTTCACGACATCACGACTTCGACTCGACGACCCACTGACCGTTGCGCTCGACCAGCACGCGGTCGCACGCGAATTCGTCCAGTGCGTGGTCGTGGCCCGGCAGCGCCTGAATCACGACTTCGCCCGCGTCGCGCAGCGCGGCGACGCTCGTGCGCAACGCCTCGTCGTGCTGCCATGGTGCGAGGATTGCGCTGCTGCGCGCCTCGATGGGCGAGATGCGCGCGACTTCCCGCAAATCCAGCGAAAAGCCGGTTGCCGCGCGAGCGCGGCCGTACGCCTGGCCGACCTTGTCATAACGGCCGCCTCGCGCGACGGCATTCGGCACGCCATCGACGTAGGCCGAGAACATCACGCCGCTGTGATAGGCGTAGCCGCGCAGATCGGCCAGATCGATCATCACTTCCGCGCCGTCGACCTGTTGCGCGAGGAACGCGAGGTCGTCGAGCGCACGCGCGATTTCGGGCGCATTCGGCAGACGCGCGCGCGCTTCTTCGAGCACAGACGCGTCGCCGTACAGCGTGGGCAGCGCGCGCAGCGCGTCGCGCGTGACGGGCGTCAGATTCGCCGTCAGTTCGTTCAGCAGCGGCACATCCTTACCCGCGAGCGCTTCATAGAGGCCCTCGCCGAGCGACGCGGCAGCCGGCTCACCATCGATCAGCGCACCGAGCACGGCGGCGTGACACAGATCCAGACGCACGCGGCCGAGTCCGGCGAGATGCAGCGCGTCGAGCATCAGTTGCTGAATCTCCAGATCCGCTTCGAGACCCGCATGGCCGTAGATTTCAGCGCCAATCTGGATCTGCTCGCGCGTCGCGTGCAGACCGCGCGGGCGTGTATGCAGCACATTCCCTGCGTAGCAAAGGCGCGTCACACCTTGGCGGTTCAGCAGATGCGCGTCGATGCGCGCGACCTGCGGCGTGATGTCGGCGCGCAGGCCGAGTGTGCGGCCCGACAGCTGATCGACGAGCTTGAAGGTGCGCAGATTGAGGTCGCTGCCGCCGCCCGTCAGCAGCGACTCCAGGTATTCGAGCAGCGGCGGCATGACCATCTCGTAGCCGTACGCGCGAAAACGGTCGAGCAGCCGGCGGCGCAGTTCTTCGATCTTGCGTGCCTCGGACGGCAGCACGTCGGCAATATTCTCGGGAAGTAACCAGGTCGACATCGATACAGTCCTACGACGGTGAATCCGGCGTCATGGCAAACGCCGTTGGAAATTGGGGTGATGCGCGCGCGAGGAACCTTGGCGCCCGCCTCGGGCTTCGTTCCGGGTTTCATCCTGGGCAGCCGGCGACGTGCCAGCCCGCCGTGATGGCCGGCAAAGCGAACGGCGTTTGGCGCATTACGACGCATGTCGCGTGCAGCGCGCAGTGTCCGGAAACGGACGCCACCTCGTGAGTGCCGTCCGGCATCGCATGGCGCCCGCTCAGGTCGCGATCAACAGCAACAGCAGCCCGAGCACCATGACGATCAGCCCGCCGATCCGGATGTGATGCGGCGGGCGCTCCGCTATTCTACGAAATGTGTCGCGCCAGGCGCTCGGAAACACGAACGGGAACATCCCCTCGATGATCAGCATCAGTGCGATCGCGAGCAATAACGAGCCGGCTATGTCCATGCGATGAGGCCGCCGCGATCCATATGCCGCGGCGTTCCAGTTATCAGTGTTTGCGCGCGCCCGTCGACGCGCCGGAAGACGATTGAACGGCGGCGGCTGCGCCGTCCGGCCCGCGCATGAAGCGGAAGAAATCGTTGCTCGAGTCGACGACCATCACGTCGCCGGGTTTGAAGCTGTTCTTGTACGCCTGCATGCTTTGGTAGAACTGATAGAACTGCGGGTCGCTGCCATATGCCTCGGCCGCAATCGACGCAGCCTTGCCGTCGCCCTCGCCCTTGGTCGCCTGCGCCTGCTTGTAGGCGTCGGCGAGCACCGCCTGCTGCTGTTGCGCGGCGTCCGCCTTGATCCGGTCCGCTTCGGCTGCGCCGTCCGCGCGCTCCTGATTGGCCACCTGCTGGCGCGCGGCAATCATGCGCTTGTAGACGGAATCGGCCATCGCAGCCGGGAAATCGAGCCGCGTGAACTGCACGTCGACGACGTCGACGCCCAGCGATGCCGCGCCCTTCTGCATGCCATCGCGCGCCTGAGTCGCGATCGCGTCCTGCTTCGCGAGCGCGTCGGTCAGCGTGTATTTCGAGAACGCGTCGCCGAGCGCGCCGCGCGAGAGCAGCGCGAGCCGGTCAGGCAGGCTCTGCACGTCGCCCCTGGTTTCCGTGACGAGCTTCACGGGATCGGACACGCGGAATTTGACGACGGGGTTCACCAGCAGATCCGTTTTGTCGGACGTGGCGTAACGGTCTTCGTCAGGTGCATCCAGCGACTGGATGCGCGTGTCCACCGATGTCACCGTCTGTAGCGGCGGCGGCAGCTTCACGTGCAGGCCGGGGCCCGCGAGCGTGGGCGCGGCGTCGCCGCGCGCGGAGACGACGGCCATATGGCGCGGATCAACGACGAATACCATCGACGACGCTGCGAACAGCACGATCACGATGGCCACGACGAGCGCAACGATTTTGTTCATGTTCGCGCTCCTTATTGCAGATCGTCTTCGCGGCCGCGGCTGCGGAACGAATCACGCGAACGGAAAGCGTCGCTTGCGGCGGCCGCCTGGCTTGCGCTGCTGACGGGCGCGGCGGGCGGCGTGATGATCGTGGGCGTGTTGCCGCCCTGCGCCGCCGCTTGTGCACCCTGAGCACCCTGTGCATTTTGTGCGGGCTGCGGAGCCTGCGCCGCCGATGCGGCACTTGCTGCAGCCGATTCGGCCACGCGCTGACGCGTCTGCTCGACGAGCTTGTCGAGCGGCAGATACAGCACGTTGCTGCCCGACTTGCTGTCGACGAACACCTTCGTCGTGTTCGAGTAGATTTGCTGCATCGTTTCCAGGTACATGCGTTCGCGGATCACAGCAGGCGCCTTCGAATACTGCGCATAGACTTCCTTGAATCGCTCGGCATCGCCTTGCGCCTGCGCGACCACACGGTCGCTGTAGGTCTTCGCGTCGTCGATCATGCGCTCGGCTTCCGCCTTCGTGCGCGGCAGCAATTCGTTCGCGTAGGCTTGCGCGTCGCGCTTGGCGCGCTCGCGATCCTGACGCGCCTTTGCGGCGTCATCGAACGCGGACTGCACCTGATCGGGCGGCTGCACGCTCTGGATCGTCACGCCCGTGACGGCGAGCCCCGTGTGATATTCGTCCAGGGAATGCTGGATGGCTTCCGTGAGTTGCGCGCGGATGGCCTCGCGGTCCTGATAGAGGATGTCGTTCGTGCTGCGCGAGCCGACGATCTCCCGCACGGCCGCCTGCGCGGCCTGGGTGACGCTTTGATCGGGGTCGGCGCTGCGGAACAGATAGTCGGTCGGCTTGCGGATCTGGTACTGGACGGCAAAGCGCACGTCGACGATATCGGCGTCGTGCGTGAGCATCGACGCGTCCTTCACGTTCGCGAGACGCACCACGTTGTTGCGGCCGATCTCGACCGAGCGCACCTGGCCGACGTTGACGGTTTCATGGGATTCGAACGGATACGGCAGACGCCAATGCACACCCTGCCCGACCGTGCCGCGCAACTGCCCCAGGCGCAGCACCACGGCCGCCTGGTTGTCCTGCACGACGAACACGCCGCTGCCGAGATAGATCGCAATCAGCACGCCGATGATGATGCCAACGCCGATGCGCGCGCCGCGCCCGTTGTCCGGACGCGGACCGCCGCCGCCTCCCTTGCGGCCGAACATACGCGATAGACGCCGGTTGAAGTCGCGCCACATTTCGTCGAGATCGGGCGGACCTTCGCTGTCCTTGCCGTTGGGCGGGCGCTTCGAATCGTTCAGACGCTGGCGATCGCCATTGCCTTCGCCCCGGCCCCAGCGCGGGTCGTTCAGCGACAACATGCCGCGCAGACGCAGCCAGATACTCCGCTCGTTGTAATCGTTCACCTGTGTTCGTTCACCAGAGTAGACAGCGGGTCAATGCAATTGGAACGGGTCAGCGCCCGTGTCTGGGATCTTGCGGTCTTCGCGGTGGTCTTCGCCTTCATCATCGCGTTGCTCTTGATGAAATGCCGCCGCTTCCGGGCCTCCCTCCGACAGTAGACCGTCAGACTCCGGCAGATGTTCGGCAGTTGCGATTTCGGCGATGGCAGCGCGCAGTGTGTCCAGCCCTTGCCCCGTGCGCGCGCTCAAAAAGACGCGCGAAATATTACCATACTCGTCCCGCTCGACCGCGTCGCCCCGGGCCGCCAGTTCGGGCACGGCGTCGATCTTGTTGAACACGAGCACCTGTCGGATCGTGTCGGCGCCGATCTCGCGCAGCACGTCGTTGACCTGATCGATCTGATCGAGCCGCACCGCGCTCGATGCATCGACCACATGCAGTAGCAGGTCCGCGTGAATGGTTTCCTCAAGCGTGGCGCGGAAAGCGGCCACCAGTTGGTGAGGCAACTCGCGGATGAATCCTACCGTGTCCGAGACGACGATCTGTCCGACGTCTTCGCCGAGATACACGCGGCGGGAAGTGGTGTCGAGCGTGGCGAACAACTGGTCCGCGGCGTAGGCCTGTGCCTTGGTCAGCGCGTTGAACAGCGTCGACTTGCCCGCGTTCGTATAGCCGACCAGCGACACCGACATCGTGCGATTGCGCGCCCGCGCGCGACGCTGCGTGCCGTGCTGGCGGCGCAGCTTTTCGAGCCGCCCCTTGAGCATCTTGATGCGCTCGCCGATCAGCCGACGGTCGGTTTCGAGCTGCGTTTCACCCGGGCCGCGCAGGCCGATACCGCCCTTTTGCCGCTCGAGGTGGGTCCACGCGCGAATCAGCCGCGTGGCGAGATATTGCAATTGCGCGAGTTCGACTTGCAGCTTGCCTTCATGGCTACGCGCGCGTTGCGCGAAGATATCGAGGATCAGGCTGGTGCGATCGACCACGCGTCTGTTAAGCGTACGCTCCAGATTGCGCTGCTGCGCCGGCGCAAGTGCGTGGTTGAAGATGACGATGTCGATGTCGTTCGCCTCGCACGCGAGGCGCAACTCTTCGGCCTTGCCGCTGCCGACGAACATCGAGGCATCGGGACTGGAACGGCGACCGGTGAGGGTGACGGCTGGATGGGCACCCGCGCTTTGCGCGAGCAGGCTGAGTTCTTCGAGACTGGCTTCGAAATCGATCTTACCGAAGTCGATGCCGACAAGCGCTGCGTTGATCAAATTGGTCGATGTCAAAATGAAGCGGCCGGGCTGTGTCGCCTGCGGACGACGCTCGACCGGCCGCGACGAGAGGTTAGGACGATTCGGAATCCGGGTGGAAATTCACCGGACGGGCAGGCACGACAGTCGAGATAGCGTGCTTGTAGACCATCTGGGTCACCGTATTCCGGAGCAACACGACGTACTGGTCGAACGATTCAATGTTCCCTTGAAGCTTGATGCCGTTGACCAGATAGATCGAGACCGGCACGTGCTCTTTACGCAGTGCGTTCAAAAACGGGTCTTGTAACAATTGCCCTTTGTTGCTCATAGCAAACTCCGTGTTTTTTTGCAGGTTGACTTTATTGCCGGCGAAGAAAAAGAAATCCGCCGTCAATCGCTACACTATAGCCGATTTTTATTGACCAGCGCTTTGCCTGGCCGTTCGGCCAGGACCCAATGTACATGCGGGTTTCAGGCCGGATTTCAAGCCATGAACCGGCCTGCGTCGAACGCCTGTATCAGCCCTTGTCCGCGTACGGATTCGTCGTCGAACGAAACTCTATTCGCAATGGAGTGCCCGTCAGCCCGAAAGTTTCCCGGAAGCGGTTTTCAAGGTAGCGCTTGTACGTATCGGTCACGGCGTCGAGCGCGTTGCCGTGAATCACGATGATCGGCGGATTTTGTCCCCCTTGGTGCGCGTAGCGCAGTTTTGGACGCACGGGACCGCGGCGGCGCGGCTGCTGGAACTCGACGGCTTCGATCAGCGCTCGCGTGAGCTTCGGCGTCGGCAACTTCGTCATCGCAGCCTTGTAGGCATCGTCGACGGAGCGCATCAGCGGGCCGATTCCTGTCTTTTCTGCTGCAGAAATGAAGTGGAACTTCGCGAACTCGAGGAATTTTAGCTTGCGCTGAAGATCCGCCTTGGTGCGCTCACGCACATGCGGGTCGAGCCCGTCCCACTTGTTCACGCCGACCACGAGCGCCCGGCCCTGTTCGACGACGAAGCCCGCGATATGCGCGTCCTGCTCCGAAATGTCCTGGCGTGCGTCGAGCAGCAGGATCACGACATTCGCGTCGGAAATCGACTGCAGCGTCTTCACGACCGAGAATTTTTCGATCGCCTCGAACACCTTGCCGCGTTTGCGCAGGCCAGCCGTATCGATCAGCGTGTATTTTTTGCCTTGCCGTTCGAAGTCGACGTAAATCGAGTCGCGCGTCGTGCCCGGCATGTCGAACGCGATCACGCGGTCTTCGCCGATCAGCGTGTTGACGAGCGTCGACTTGCCGACGTTCGGCCGCCCGACGATGGCGATCTTCACACCATGCTGCGCCTTCTCCTCGTCGCTCTCTTCGGGCTGGCCGGCGTACGCGGCGTCGAGCGCCTCGTTGATCATCTCCGTCACGCCGTCGCCGTGCGCAGCGGAAATCGCGCGCGGGTCGCCGAGGCCCAGTTCGTAGAAGTCGGCGGCCACCGACGAGTATTTCATCCCCTCGGCCTTGTTGACGACGAGGAAAATCGGCCGGCCCGTCTTGCGCAGATAGTCGGCGATCGACTTGTCTTGCGGCGCAAGGCCGTTGCGGCCGTCGACGATGAACACGACGATGTCGGATTCCTCGACGGCCTGGCGCGTCTGGCGCGCCATCTCATGAAGAATGCCGTCCTTCGCGACGGGTTCGAAGCCGCCCGTGTCGACAACGAGATACGGGCGTTCACCGCCGACGCGGCCTTCACCGTAGTGACGGTCGCGTGTGAGGCCGGGCAGATCGGCGACCAGCGCATCGCGCGAACGCGTGAGCCGGTTGAACAGCGTGGATTTCCCCACATTGGGGCGCCCGACGAGGGCAATAACGGGTTTCATCAGATCTTGTTCACAGTGAGGCGCGGCATCGAACGGTCGACCTGCCGCGCTGGCAACGCCATGCGGCCGTTGCACGGCTGCGTTTGACGAAAATTATCACGAATTTGACCCAATTCGAACGCGCGGAGCTTGCGCATGCGAACGGATTTCAGGTTGGCTGCCTGCGTGGGTCCGCCCGGTGGCTCGTGCGACCCGACCGGCGCCACCTGGATCGCGCGTGTTGACGCGACGCGTGCCGGATGACCGCCTGTGCAGCCAGACTGGCGGTCCCGATGATGTGGGGCGGCTTGCGACTTCCGCGCTCGTTCCCGATCAGGATCGGGACGCCATCAAAAAAAGTGCGGCCGGCAAAGCCGGCCTGCATTCACCGCACAACGCGTCGTCGAGGACGCGTCGCACAGCCCAACTACGTTTTAACGCGGACGGAAACCGTACAGATCACCGTCGTGCGTCTGCACGATCAGCGTGTCGCCCGCCAGCACGGGCGCAGCCGTGATGGCGCTGCCGTCCGTCTTCGCACGGGCGACGAACGTGCCGTCGTCGCGCGACAGGAAATGCACGTAACCCTGATAGTCGCCGACCACGGCGGCGTGGCCAAGCAGCATCGGCACGCTGACGTCACGGCTCTTCAACTGGTCGTTGCGCCACAGTTGCTTGCCCGTGTTGGCGTCGAACGCCGACACGATTGCCCAGTCGTCGCCCGCGACCACGACACGGTCGTCCTGGGCAAGACCGCTCGTGCTTGAGAATGCCTTTTCCCACAGCGCGCGGCCCGAGTTTGCGTCGAAGCAGCCAAGCTGACCCTGGAACGTGACCGCGCAGGTTTCGGCGCCGATCAGCGTGGGCGGGCCCGTCACGTCGTTGATACGCTCGACTTCCGTCACGCCCTTCGGATACGACACGGGCGTCGTCCAGTATGCGTCACCCGTCTGCAGGTTGATTGCCGCGAACTGGCCGCCGGGGAAACCGGCGAGCACGGCCTGATCGCCCGCGAACGTCATGCCCGACGATACGCGCAGATTCAGCGGCACCGCGCGGTTGCGATAGTTCCACTTCTGCTCGCCCGTTTGCGCGTTGAACGCGGTGATCTGGCCGTCCACCGTACGTACGACCACGAGACCATTGCCGACGAGCGGCGGCGACAGGATTTCACCCGGTGCCAAGCCCTTCCACGACAGCTTGCCGCTCTGGTCGAGCACGAACACTTCGCCCTTCAGGCCGCCGACGGCCGTCAACGTGCCGTCCGTGCCGACGCCGGCCGACAGGTCGCCGTCTACCTTCGTGCGCCACAGATCCTTGCCCGTTTTAGCATCGATCTTCGCGACCGAGCCGTTTGCGCCCGCCGCATACACGGCGTCGCCGACCGTCACGGGCGAGAACATGTAGCGTCCGGCCTTGCCGACGCTGGACGTCCACACCTGCTGCACGTCGAGCACGGGTTTGAACTCGGTGAGCGGCGTGGGCACGCGGCGCTCGTCTTTCGACGATGAGCAGGCCGTCAAAGCGAGCACGGTCATCGCACAGGCAACGGGCACAGCGTAACGTTTCAGCAGATTCATCGGTGAACGAAGCATGTATGTTGTATTGATCAAAAATTGTCGGCGGACGTTGCAGCGGCGTGCAACGTTCAGCCGCCCAGCGCGTCGAGCTTGAACTGGATCAGTTGACGGGCCGAGGCATCGTTCTTCGGCAGCGAGTCGAGCGCAAGCTTGTAGGCGGCGCGTGCGTCGTCGCGCTTGCCTTGCGCGGCGAGCAGGTCGCCGCGGCGATCCGCGACGACGCCCTTGAACGCATCCGAAGGATCGTTCAGCAGCGCGAGACCCGCGTCATAGGCTTTTTCATCGAGCAGCAGCGACGCAAGACGAAGCTTCGCAAGCTGCTTGAATTCGTCGTCCTTTGCGTGGTCGACAGCCCATTGGAGTTGCGCTTTCGCACCCGGTTCGTCGCCTGCCGCATACAGCGCCTTCGCAGCTGCGAGCGCCGTCATCTGCGCGTAAGCCGTGCCGCTGAACTTGTCTTCCATGTCGGTCGCGACGCGCGTGATGGCCGCCTTGTCCGTACCCGCCGTGGCTTGCTGAACCTGGTCGTACAGCACGGCTGCTTCCGCTGCCTGATGACGCTGCCAATAGTTCCAGCCGTTCCAGCCGGCGGCCGCAACGAGCGCGACCAGCACGATCCACGTGACGCCATTCCCCCACTGCGCCCACCATGCCTTCAGGCTTTCAAGCGACTCTTGTTCGTCGTGGTAACTCATCGCGACGCGTTTTCCTTTCCTGGTGCTTTATATGAATGGGGCCGCAACCGGTGCGGCCCGTCGAATGACGCCGCGATCAGTCGTCGCCGTCTTCGGTGGACGCAACCATCGCATTGATTAGATATTCGGTCAAGTCTTCGAGCGGCACCGTTTGTTGCTCGCTCTTTCCATCGCGTTGCGATGTGTCGCGCAGGGCCTTCACGCCAGCCGTCCCGTTCGCGATCTCGTCTTCGCCGAGGACCACGGCGAACGCTGCGCCGCTTGCGTCCGCGCGCTTCATCTGCGACTTGAAGCTCGACGCCTGACCGTCAGGACTGCAATGCAGAATCACGTCGAGGCCCGTGTCGCGCAGACGCTCGGCCACGATGAACGCCCGCTCGCGTGCCGCATCGCCCTGGTGCGCGACGTACACGTCGCACCCTTCCGCTTCGGGCACGAGCTCCTCTTCCTTTAGCAGCTCGAGAATGCGCTCGATGCCCATCGCCCAGCCGCACGCCGCCGTCGGCTTGCCGCCGAGCTGCTCGATCAGCGGATCGTAGCGGCCGCCTGCCGCGACCGTGCCTTGCGCGCCGAGCTTGTCGGTAACCCATTCGAACACGGTCAGATTGTAATAATCCAGACCGCGCACGAGACGCGGATTGATCGTGAACGGAATGTTGTTCGCCTTCAGGATGCGTTGCAGCCCTTCGAAGTGCGCGCGCGATTCCTCGCCGAGAAAATCGATCAGCTTCGGCGCGTTCTGCGCGACTTCCTGCATGGCCGGGTTCTTCGTATCCAGCACGCGCAGCGGGTTCGTGTGCAGGCGGCGCTTTGCGTCTTCGTCGAGCACGTCGAGGTGCTTCTCGAGATAAGCGATCAGTTCGACGCGGTGCTTTGCACGCTCTTCCGCGAGACCCAGCGAGTTGATTTCGAGCTTGATGCCCGTCAATCCGAGGTCGTCCCACAAACGCTGGCACATCAGGATGATCTCAGCGTCCGTATCCGGGCCGGCGAAGCCGAGCGCCTCGACACCGACCTGATGGAACTGGCGATAACGGCCACGCTGCGGACGTTCGTGACGGAACATCGGGCCGATGTACCACAGGCGCTTCGGGCCGTCATACAGCATGTTGTGTTCGATCGATGCACGCACGACGGCAGCCGTGTTCTCCGGACGCATCGTCAGGTTTTCGCCGTTCAGCGCGTCGGTGAAGCTGTACATCTCTTTTTCGACGATGTCCGTCACCTCGCCGATACCGCGCGTGAAGAGCTGCGTGTGCTCGACGATCGGCGTGCGGATATTCTGGTATCCGTACGAACGCAGCATCGACTTGACCGTCGTTTCGAAAAACTCCCACAGGCTGGCGTCCTGCGGAAGGATATCGTTCATGCCCTTCACGCCGGACAACTTTTCGAGCTTCTGCTTCTTCTGTTCAGTCATCTGTCTACTTGACGATTGGATGTGGAGCGAATCAGTTCGTCGCTTCGGCGCGACCATAGGTGCGCTCGACGTAATCGCTCACGATCTGCTGGAATTCCTGCGCGATATGTTCGCCGCGCAGCGTCTTGACCTTCACGCCGTCGATAAACACGGGCGCGGCGGGGTTTTCGCCCGAGCCCGGCAAGCTGATACCGATGTTCGCGTGCTTCGACTCGCCCGGACCGTTGACGATGCAGCCCATCACGGCGACGTGCATCTTCTCGACGCCGGGGTATGTGTCGCGCCACATCGGCATTTGCGTGCGCAGATACGTTTGAATCTGCGATGCGAGTTCCTGGAACAGCGTGCTCGTCGTGCGGCCACATCCGGGGCACGCGATGACCATCGGCGTGAACGAGCGCAGGCCCATCGTCTGCAGGATTTCCTGGCCGACGATCACTTCGCCCGTGCGCGATGCGCCCGGTTCCGGCGTCAGCGAAATGCGGATCGTGTCGCCGATGCCCTGCTGCAGCAGCACGGAGAGCGCCGCAGTCGACGCCACGATGCCCTTCGAGCCCATGCCCGCTTCCGTCAGGCCGAGGTGCAGCGCGAAGTCGCAACGGCGCGCGAGTTCCTGGTACACGGCGATCAGATCCTGCACGCCGCTCACCTTGCACGACAGGATGATCTTGTCGCGCCCAAGGCCCAGTTCGACAGCACGTTCCGCCGAGCCGATCGCCGACTGGATCAGCGCTTCGTACATCACGCTTTGCGCTTCCCACGGTTCGGCGCGCGTGGCGTTTTCGTCCATCATCCGTGCGAGCAGGTCCTGATCGAGGCTGCCCCAATTCACGCCGATGCGCACCGGCTTGTCATACTTCGCAGCCGCTTCGATCATCTGCGCGAATTGCGTGTCGCGCTTGGCGCCCTGGCCGACGTTGCCCGGGTTGATCCGGTATTTCGACAGCGCCTCGGCGCAGCCCGGATAGTCGCGCAGCAGCAGATGGCCGTTGTAGTGGAAATCGCCGACCAGCGGCACCGTGACGCCCATCCGGTCGAGTTGCTCGCGAACCGCGGGCACGGCGGCCGCCGCTTCCGGCGTGTTGACCGTGATGCGCACCAGCTCCGAGCCAGCCTGCGCGAGTTCCTTGATCTGGATTGCCGTACCGATCGCGTCTGCCGTATCGGTGTTCGTCATCGACTGCACGCGCACGGGCGCGTCGCCGCCGATCGTCACGAGCTGGCCGCCCCAACGGACGTCGACCGCATGCGAGCGGCGACGCGGCGCATGACCGCCGAACACCGGCACGGTCGAAACAATCTGACTGCTGGATTTCACTTGATCGGAGTGCATCGATAAACCCGCTTACGCCACCTGCTCACGGCCCGAAAAGTGTCCGGCCCCGTTGAGAAATACGGCGCATGAATTGAAAAAGCGCCGCGGCCTCGAAGCCGCGACGCACACGATTGAACTGGCGTCAGGGCAGCGCGAAGCGTGCCACATTGCCCTTCGCCGACGCATATTTGGCCGGGTCGACCGGCTGGCCGTCCAGCGTGATCGAGTCCAGACCCGCCTTGTTGCCGACCGTCACCTTGAGCGGCGGTATTCCACTGACTTCCTTGGCTTCGCCCGCGTGCACGAGTCCGGAGAATACTTCCTTGCCGTCCTTCTGGCGCACGCTGAACCAGCTGTCCTGCTTGACCGACAGCGCAACCGACGACGAACCTTCCGGCGCGGCCGGCGACTCGCTCGCCGACACTGCCGCAACGACGGCCGGCGCCGCGCTCGCGGCCTTCGGCGCCACAGCAGACGGCGTCGATGCCGATGCCGTTGCCGATGCCGATGCGGCCGTCGATGCCGGAACGCCTGCCATCGGGAGCGGCGTGGGCATCGGCGTCGCCGACGCGCCTTCAGCGGCCGCCTGCGTATCCGTTTGGGCCGCCGAATCCGACGCGCTGATTTCGCCCGTCACAGCCGAGCCGCTGGCAGCCTGTGCTGCACTCGACGACGCCGTTTCCGTCGACGTCGCACTGCCGGCGATGCCCTTCAGACGCGCAAGCCACGCGGTCGAGTCGCCACTGTTCGTATGCCACATGGCGAGCGCGATCAGCACGACCACCGCGAGCGCAACGCCCCACATCCACGAACGGCGGCGCGGCGCACCACCGCCAAGCGACAGCGAGACCTTCCCGCGCGGCAGATCGGTACCCGCCGACGCCGGCATGGTCAGCGCAGGTTCCGGCACGCCCTTTTCGCGACGCAACGCCTGCGTCATCGGGGCGGGATCGGCACCCACCATTTTTGCGTAGCTGCGCAAAACGCCCAGCGCGAACGTGGTGTCCGGCAACTGGGTGAGATCGCCCGCTTCGAGCCCGCGCAGCTTGCCCGGCGAAACCTTCAGGCGCGCGGACACGTCCTCGACCGACCAGCCTTTTGACTCGCGCAACTGCGCAAGCCGCGCGCCGACGGCGCCCAGCGAGTCGAACCCGGTCGGCACGGCTGCCGGCGCGGCCACCTGCAGCGGTCGTTCCGAATGCGTATCCATGTCGTGCGGTTGCGGGTGCTGCGGCTCACTCATCCCAAATCCTTTCGCGTCGATTCTTTTATCACTCATGCGATCGGGCGGCTTTTCGTCTCGCCCGGTTTCGCAGACCGTTTATAACAAAATGTGCGGCTGTGCGTGCCGCTTCCGATCGCTTTTGAAAACTTTCTTTTCACATCACGCGACACGGCGCACCCGAAGAGGCAGCTTGCTGGCATGCCGCCCCTTTTCGCCAGTCGCGGGCCTTACACGGCGCGAACTTCGATGACCTTCGACTTGCCGGTGCGCTCAGCCAGGCGCGTGCGGTCCTTGACCGCGCCCGCCAACTGGCCGCAAGCCGCGTCGATATCGTCGCCGCGCGTCTTGCGCACTGTCGTGACGACCCCTGCGTCGATCAACACCTGCGCGAAACGCTTGATCTGCTCGTTTTTCGAGCGAACCAGCCCCGATTCCGGGAACGGATTGAACGGAATCAGGTTGAATTTGCACGGCACGTCGCGCGTAACGGCCAGCAATTCGCGTGCGTGCGCTTCGCTGTCGTTCACGCCGTCGAGCATGCAGTATTCGAACGTGATGAAGTCGCGCGGCGCGACTTTCAGATACCGCTGGCACGCGGCCATCAGCTCGCGCAGCGGATACTTTTTGTTGAGCGGCACCAGCACGTCGCGCAGCGCGTCGTTTGGCGCGTGCAGCGAAACGGCGAGGGCAACGGGCAGATCGGCGCCGAGCCGGTCCATCATCGGCACGACGCCCGAGGTAGACAGCGTGACGCGCCGGCGCGACAGGCCGTAGGCGTTGTCGTCGAGCATCAGGCGCATGGCGGGCACGACGGCGTCGTAATTGAGCAGTGGCTCGCCCATGCCCATCATCACGACGTTCGTGACGACGCGCTCGCCCTTGCCCTCACCGCCCGTCGCGCGTCCGCCGGCCGTGCCGAGCGACGCGCGCAGCGCGAACTCGGCCATGCGCAGCTGGCCGATGATTTCGCCCGTGCTGAGATTGCGTGAGAAACCCTGCTTGCCCGTCGAACAGAAACGGCAGTTGACGGCGCACCCCGCCTGCGACGACACGCACAGCGTGCCACGCGTTTCTTCGGGGATGAAGACGGTTTCAACGGCATTGCCGTTGCCGACGTCGACGAGCCACTTGCGTGTACCGTCGGTGGAAATATGGTCGCTGACGATGGGCGGCATCGTGATGGATGCACGCCCTTTCAGCTTTTCGCGCAAGGACTTCGCGAGATCGGTCATCCCGTCGAAGTCGGCAGCGTTGTACTGGTGTAGCCAGCGCTGCAATTGCTTGGCGCGAAACGGCTTCTCGCCGAGGCTGTCGCAATAAGCGACGAGGCCAGCGGCGTCGAGATCGAGAAGGTTGACGGTGGGACTGCTCGTCATATCGAATCCTGCCATTCAGTGCGAGACTGCGTTCATGCAACAAGCTGCATGAACGCGTATGCCGCTCGCGCCCGCTCCTGCTGCTATTGCTGCTGTCCTACGAAGCGCTTAGCGCGAGTAGACGTTGACTTCCGGGAAGAAGAACGCGATTTCGCCGCGTGCCGTTTCCACTGCGTCCGAGCCATGGACTGCGTTCGCGTCGATGCTGTCGGCGAAGTCAGCACGGATCGTGCCCTTGTCGGCCTTCTTCGGGTCCGTTGCACCCATCAGGTCGCGGTTCTTCAGGATGGCGCCTTCGCCTTCCAGGACTTGAACCTGCACCGGGCCGGAGATCATGAATTCAACCAGATCCTTGAAGAACGGGCGTTCTGCGTGCACAGCGTAGAACTTCTCTGCGTCAGCGCGCGACAGATGAACCATGCGCGATGCCACGATCTTCAGGCCAGCGTTTTCGAAGCGGCTGTAGATCTGGCCGATCACGTTCTTGGCCACTGCGTCCGGCTTGATAATCGACAGGGTGCGTTCGATCGCCATAAAAACTCCAGAAAATTAAGAGGTTACAGATTTAAATGAATCCGCTATTGTAGCATGTTCCAGTGTATGATTGCGATTGAACCCTTACGACACTGTAAGGTCTAAGTTGAGGTCGCCCAAATCCTTTAAGTCTGCGCTAAGAATGGGGTAACACAATGTAATCGCACGGTGTCGTGTGCCGCATTGAAACTCCCCGCTACGCCGCTAATCTTAGGGTTGTGGGTTCGCGTGACGGCGGCAATCGCCAGCCAGCACCGTACAAAAACCGTTGCAAGCCACGTCGCAACACTGCGTCTGACGCAAGGAGAAACCATGAACGAATATCCCTATAACTTCGGTCGGGGCGGCAGCGTCACCACGGCCGAGACCCGCAACCGGGTACTGCGCAACACCTACTGGCTGCTCGCGCTGTCGATGGTGCCGACCGTCCTCGGCGCGTGGGTGGGCGTCGCCACCGGCTTCTCGCTGTTCGCCGCCACCAGCCCGGCGATGAGCATGCTCGCGTTCTTCGCGATCGCGTTCGGCTTCATGTTCGCGATCCAGAAGACGAAAGACAGCTCCGTCGGCGTGTTCGTCCTGCTCGGCTTCACGTTCTTCATGGGCCTGATGCTGTCGCGCCTGTTGAGCTTCATCCTGGGCTTTTCGAACGGGCCGCAGCTGATCATGCTCGCCTTCGGTGGCACTGGTGTGATCTTCGCCGCGATGGCGACGATCGCCACGGTCAGCAAGCGTGACTTCTCGGGCCTCGGCAAATGGCTGTTCGTCGGCGTGATCGTGCTGCTGCTGGCCATGGTTGCGAATGTGTTTCTGCAACTGCCTGCGCTGATGCTGACGGTGTCGGTGCTCGCGATCGTGATCTTCTCGGCCTACATGCTGTTCGACGTGCAACGCGTTGTGAACGGCGGCGAGACGAACTACATCACGGCCACGCTCGCGATCTACCTCGACCTGTACAACGTGTTCGTGAACTTGCTGTCGATCCTCGGCATCTTCGGCGGCAACCGTAACTGATCGACGCTGAACGCTAGCCAAAACAAAACGCCCGTGACGAGCAATCGTCACGGGCGTTTTTCATTTCAAGGCGATTTCAAGGCGCCATACGAGGGCGACGTTCAAACGCTCAACCAGCCGAACCCGTCGCCCTGCGTCGCCACTACCACTTCTGTCGCCGCCGCGCCCAGCACGGCAGCCATCGCCGCCTGCGCGAGTTCAGGCAGATTGTTCTGCTGACTCAGATGCGCCGCCACCAGATGCCGCAGCTTCGAGCGATCGAGGGAAGCGAGAATATCCGCCGCCGCGTCATTGTTCAGATGCCCATGATTGCCGCCGATCCGCGCCTTCAGCGACGGCGGATATCGCGAACCCGCCAGCATCTGCACATCGTGATTGCATTCCAGCACGAGCGCGTCGCAACCGCTCAGTACCGCGCTGATATGCGGCGTCGACGTGCCGACGTCGGTCAGCACGCCCAGGCGCGATGCACCATCGGAAAACACGTACTGCAGCGGCTCGCGGGCATCGTGCGGCACGGTGTACGGCAGCACGCTCAGATCGCCGATTGCGACGGCTTCGTCGCCCCACAGCACATGCAGATCGATATCCGCTTCGTCGGCGCCGACGGCGCGCGCCGTGCCCCAGCTCATGTACAACGGAATGGACAGCTTGCGCGCCAGTGTCAGCGCGCTGCCGATGTGATCGCTGTGTTCGTGCGTGATGAGAATGGCGTCGAGCTCGTCGACGCCAGCGCCCAGCCGCTCTAGCCGCCGGGCGATTTCTTTGCCCGAGAAGCCGCAGTCCAGCAGGATGCGCGTGGTCGCGACACCGCTTTGGGCTTCGACCAGCAATGCATTGCCTTCACTGCCGCTTCCCAGACTGGCGAATCGCACGACCCGCCTTAGTTCAGTTGCGCATGCAGCAGCGACACGATGCGCTGCGCGTCCGACGACGTATCCACCTGACCATTCGAGTCGACGACGGCAACCTGCGTCATCGCGTCGCCCTTCGAGCGCACATTGACGAGGAATTCGTGGCTGTCTTTCTTCGCGCTCTTGTCGCTGTAGAACAGCTTGCCGAACAGGCCGTCGCGCTTAAGTTCCTGCATCGAATCCGCGTAACGCACGTAGTAGATGCCCTTTTCGCGATCGCGGTTGTCGACGGTGAAGTTCGTACGGTCGAGCGCAAGGCCGACGCGCAGCCAGGCGCGATCGAACGATTCAGGCAGGTCGAGCGTCGCGCCGCCCGCGCTCTTGTCGAGCTGCGCCTGCGCCGTCGCCGGACGCGCGTCCGTCAGCAGTTGCTTCGATTGCGCGTCGGTGAGGCCGAACTTCTGCATCAGCTTGGCGAGGAACTCGGCTTCCAGCGCGGGATCGCGCGGACGCTCGACCCAGCGCGACGAGGTCTTGTCCTGTCCCGTCAGCACTTCTTCCATCGCCGAGTGCGTGATCGAGATATCGGTTGCGCCTGTGCCGCTCGAATCGCGCGAAACCAGCGTGCGGAAGCTGTCGCGCGTGCCCGACGAGTAAGCGAAATCGACCACCTTGCCGATCGTGCGACGGAACCAGTCATCCGGAATGTTCGCGCGATTTTCCGCCCAGTCGGTCGACATGATGCCCGTGGTCGGCGCGTCGGTCTTCAGCGAGAAACCGTTCTCGGTCCAGAACTCCTGCAACTGCGGCCACAGCTGTTCCGGCGAACGGCCGTCCACGACGAGCCAGCGGCGGTCGCCGTCGCGCTCGATATGCATGCCCAGCGGGTCTTGCGTGCTCGGCACGCCTTCCGTCAGGTTGCCCGCTGTGGTCTTCGCGCGTTGCGGCGCGCCGCCGAGCGCCGCGCCTGCAGGAGGCGCCACGTAGCGCTGGTCGATTTGCGCAGCGGACAGATCGCTAGGCACGGCGAGCGGCGGCGCACTCGCGGTTGCCTTGTAGTTCACTCGGTCCGACGCGAGCATGTCGTTCAGCGACTCGCAGCCAGAAAGCGACGCGATCGCGCCAGCCGCAAGCGTCAGCGCCGCCAGGCGCGTTGCGTGGAGGGAAAGTGCGGAACGTTTCATGGGGTCCTTCGTGAAGCTAAACGCGCTGCCTGGATCGGTGCGGACCGTGGGCGATATCGACGTCAGTTGAAAAAATGCCGGGAGGCGCCTGAAATGTCAGACGCTCAGCCGAGCAGCCCAGCCTCGCGCAGCGCGGCGCGAACCACGTCGTGGTAACGCGCGTCGAGCGGCGTAAGAGGCAGACGGATGCCGCCCTTGACGCGGCCCAGTTGCTGCAATGCCCACTTGGCAGGAATCGGATTCGATTCGATAAAGAGGTTCTTGTGCAGCGAGAGAAGTTTCAGATGGATTTCACGCGCCGTCTTCGCGTCGGCTGCGAGCGCGGCCTTGCACAGGTCGCTCATCAAGCGCGGCGCGATGTTCGCCGTCACCGAGATATTGCCGTGGCCGCCCAGCAGCATCAGCGCAATCGCGGTCGGATCGTCACCGCTGTAAATGCCGAAGTGCGCCGGCGCCGACTTGATCAGATGCGCAGCGCGATCGATGTTACCCGTCGCTTCCTTCACGCCGATGATGCCCGGCACGTTCGCGAGACGCAGGATCGTCTCGTTCGACATGTCCGCGACCGTGCGGCCCGGCACGTTGTACAGGATCACGGGAAGATCGACCGTCTCGGCGATTTTCGAGAAATGGCGGTAGATGCCTTCCTGCGTCGGCTTGTTGTAGTACGGCACGACCTGAAGCGTGGCATCGGCACCCACTTTCTTCGCCTGCTCGGTCAACTCGATGGCTTCCGTCGTCGAATTGGCGCCCGCGCCCGCGATCACGGGAATGCGGCCGGCTGCCTGCTCGACGGCCGTCCGGACCATCAGCACGTGCTCTTCGACCGACAGCGTCGCCGACTCGCCGCTCGTGCCGACCACGACCAGACCGTTCGTGCCCTCTTCGATGTGCCAGTCGACCAGTTTGCGGAAGGCGGGGAGATCGAGACTGCCGTCTTCGAGCATCGGAGTGATGATGGCGGGAATGCTGCCGCGAATCGCGACGCCGTCTTGCTGAGTGCCGTTAGCCATGAAACGCCATGAATTTGTACAATAAACTGCGATTGTAGCGGATTAACCGGTCAGATCGTAACGCGGGGGAACACCCGTATCTTTCGTTTCGACCGACCCATCCGGCTCGCGCACCGCGCAAATGCGCTGCACGTAGGCGGGACGCGGCTCCGCGAGGAATCCATCTTGAAATGCAACGACACGTAACAGTCCGCGCATCGTATCGAGCAGCTCGCCGGGCGCGAGCAGAAAAGCGGGGTTCGAAGGCTTGCCGACCGTTTCGTTGCCTTGGGCGAAGGTTTCGTAGACCAACACGCCGCCAGGCGCGAGCGCGCCGAGCAATTGGGGAAAGAGCGGACGATGCAGATAGTTCGTGACGACGACGGCGGCGAATTGCGCATCCGCCGGCAGCGGCCACGGACCGTTTTCGATATCGGCGGCGACGGTCGTGATGCCGTCCACGCCGTTCATCGACTCCAGAGCGGCGGCATCGCGGTCGATTGCCGTAACGGGATGGCCGCGCGCCGCGAAAAACCGCGCGTGCCGCCCCGCCCCCGATGCCACGTCGAGCACCGCGCCGCCCGCTTCGACCAGGTGCGCCCAGCGCTTGACCCAGCGCGACGGCTCGCCGATCGCCGCATGGCTCGCGCCAGACGCGCCCAGGTTCTGGCCGCCCGTCATCAGGTGTACGACAGGCCCATCGCTTCGCGCACGTCGCGCATCGTCTCCGACGCGAAACGGCGCGCCTTGTCGCAACCGTCAGCGACGATCGCGCGCAGCAGGGACGGATCGTCCATGTACTTCTGCGCACGTTCGAGCATCGGCTGCTGCTCGCGCAAAATGCCTTCGATCACCGGCTGCTTGCACTCCAGGCACCCGATGCCCGCCGTGCGGCAGCCCTTTTGCACCCACTCGTGCGTGTCAGCGTCGGTGTAGACCTGATGAAGCTGCCATACGGGGCATTTGTCCGGATCGCCCGGATCGGTGCGGCGCACGCGCGCCGGGTCGGTCGGCATGGTGCGGACTTTCTTCGTGATCGTCTCGGCGTCTTCGCGCAGGCCGATCGTGTTGCCGTACGACTTCGACATCTTCTGACCGTCGAGGCCGGGCATGCGCGACGCTTCCGTCAGCAGCACCTGCGGCTCGGGCAGGATGATCTTGCGCGAGCCTTCGAGATAACCGAACAGGCGCTCGCGATCGCTCATCGACAGGCTTTGTGACTCCGACAGCATTGCGCGCGCCTTTTCGAGCGCTTCTTCCTGGCCTTCCTGCTGATACGCGACGCGCAGTTCGTGATAAAGCTTCGAGCGCTTGCCGCCGAGCTTCTTCGCGGCTTCGTTCGCCTTCTCCTCGAAGCCGGGTTCGCGCCCGTACATGTGGTTGAAGCGCCGCGCCATTTCGCGCGCCATTTCGACGTGCGGCACCTGGTCCTCGCCGACGGGCACGAGCGACGCGCGGTACAGCAGGATGTCGGCCGCCATCAGCACGGGATAGCCGAGGAAGCCGTACGTGCCGAGATCCTTGTCGCGCAGCTTCTCGATCTGTTCCTTGTAGGTCGGCACGCGTTCGAGCCAGCTGAGCGGCGTGCTCATGCCGAGCAGCAGCGAGAGTTCGGCGTGCTCGGGCACGCGGCTCTGGATGAACAGCGTCGCCTGCGCCGGATCGATGCCCGAAGCGAGCCAGTCGATCAGCACATCCCAGACGTTCTTCTCGATGACTTCCGGCGTTTCATAGTGAGTGGTCAGCGCATGCCAGTCGACCACGCAGAAGAAGCACGGGTACTCGGACTGCAGGCGCACCCAGTTTTTCAGCACGCCGTGATAGTGGCCGAGGTGCAGCGAGCCGGTAGGCCGCATGCCGGAGAAGATACGGTCGGGGTACATGGTTTTGATTTATAGAAGCGAAACGAGAGGTGTCAGGATAACCGTCACGGCCTCATAGCCGATATTCACGAGCGGACGCAGCCAGAAACGCGTCAACGCGCCCGTCATCACGAGCGCCATCACGATGAAGAAACCGTAAGGCTCGATGCGCGCGAGCGCCATCGCCGGGCGCACGGGCAATAGGGCCGTCAGCACGCGGCCACCGTCGAGCGGCGGCAACGGAAAGAGGTTCAGCACGCCGAGCACCAGGTTCACGCCGACGCCCGCACCCGCCATGCGCGTGAAGAACGGCTCGTCGATATTCATCGCTGCGAGCGCGACGCCAAATATGCCCCAGACGAGCGCCTGCGCGAAATTGCACAGCGGCCCCGCGAGCGCGACCCACATCGAGCCCCAGCGCGGATTGCGCAGATTGCCGAAGGCGACGGGCACGGGCTTCGCATAGCCGAACATGAATGCGCCGCTCGTGGCGAAGTACAGCACAAGCGGAATCACGATCGTGCCGATCGGGTCGATGTGCCGCATCGGATTGAATGACACGCGGCCGAGCACGTACGCGGTGTTGTCGCCGAGCATGCGCGCGACGTAGCCATGAGCCGCCTCGTGCAGCGTGATCGCGAAGATCACCGGTAATGCGTAGACGACGATGGTCTGTATGAGGGAGGAATCCATATCGCTCTATTGTAACAACGGCGCCTTGCGGCTCTGTCGGCTTTCGTTCATGTGACTTTTATGCCGTCTCTTCGAGACCGAACGGCGCGAGCGAGCCGCGCCCCGGCCGCACCAGCACGGGCTCCTCGCCCGTCAGGTCGATGACCGTCGACGGCTCGCACGGACACGCGCCGCCGTCGATCACCAGATCCAGTTGCTTTTCCAGTTTCTCGCGGATTTCTTCCGGATCGTTCAGCGGCTGCGTCTCGCCCGGCAGGATCAGCGTCGAGCCGAGCAGCGGCTCGCCGAGCTCTTCGAGGATGGCGAGTGTGATCGCGTGGTCGGGCACGCGCAGGCCGATCGTCTTGCGCGATGGATGCGACAGACGCCGCGGCACTTCCTTGGTCGCCTGCAACACGAACACATACGGACCCGGCGTCACCGATTTGATCAGACGGTATTGGCGGTTGTCGACGAGCGCGAAGTTCGCCAGTTCGGATAGATCGCGCACGAGCAGCGACAGCAATTGACGCTCGTCCAGCCCGCGAATGCGCCGCACGCGGTCGACGGCATTCTTGTTGTCCAGCTGGCAGGCGAGCGCGTAGCTCGAATCGGTCGGCAGCGCGACCACACCGCCGCCTTCGATGATCTGCGCCGCCTGCTTGATCAGCCGCGGCTGCGGATTGTCCGGGTGAAGCCGAAAATATTGGGACATGATGTCGTCAGAAGGTCGGGAATCGGCAGACAGCAAGCAAGGGCTCATGCAGCGGGCATGCCCGCGCAACACACGAAACCAGAGCTTACAGCCAACGTTCCCAGACTGGCTTCAGATCGGACGGCAGCGGCGGCAGACTGCCGAGTTCGACGCGGCCCTCGCCCGCCGCATGAAAGTCGGAACCGCGCGATGCCTCGAAGCCGAAGCGGCGCGCGACGTCCGCGTACTCGCGATACTGATCGGGCGTGTGACTACCCGTCACGACTTCGATTGCCTTGCCGCCGAGATCGATGAATTCGGCGAACAGCGCGTCGAACTCAGTCTGCGTGTAGGCATAGCGGCCCGGATGCGCGATCACCGCTTCGCCGCCCGACACCCGAATCCATTTGACGGCGTCGGCGAGCTTCGACCAGCGATGCGCCACGTAGCCCGGCTTGCCGTCGCCGAGAAAGCGGTTGAACACGTCCTGCGTGTTTTCCGCGTAGCCGCTCTCGACCATGAAGCGCGCGAAGTGCGTGCGCGAAATCATGTCGGGATTCGACACGAACTTCAGTGCGCCTGCGTACGCGTCGGGAATGCCGAGCGTGGCCAATTGTTCACCGATCGCTTCCGCCCGCGCGGCGCGGCCATTGCGCGTGCGCTCGAGCCCTTCGACGAGATCCTTGCAGGCCGGATCGACATGCAGGCCGACCACGTGAATGGTGCGCGACGCCCATGTCACCGAAATTTCGACGCCGCTCAAATACTGCATGCCGAGCGCCTCAGCCGCTTCGCGCGCTTCGACCTGACCGCCGATTTCGTCGTGATCGGTGAGCGCCCACAGCGTCACGCCGCCGGCATGCGCGCGGCGCGCGACGTCGGCGGGCGCGAAGGCGCCGTCGGAAACGGTGGAATGGCAATGCAGATCGGCGTTCATCGTTTTATGGATAGCGTGATCCGATCATTTTACTGCAACGCAGTAAGCGCACGCAGAGGATTCGTCGAGACAAATGTAGAACGCGCACTATGCGCAAAACCCTTCGATCAGCGCCGCGATCTGCTCCGGCTGATCGTGGTGAACCATGTGGCCCGCATCGTCGATGATGGCTTCGCGCCAGTCGGGAAACGCCTGGAAACGCGCCTTGAATTCGTCGAGCGGAATGTTGCCCGCCAGCGCCGCGAGGGTTGGCGACGCAGCGGCTTCGACGTGC
This sequence comes from Paraburkholderia sp. PGU19, assembly GCF_013426915.1. GTDB lineage: Bacteria > Pseudomonadota > Gammaproteobacteria > Burkholderiales > Burkholderiaceae > Paraburkholderia. The sequence continues at coordinate 1,467,929 of NZ_AP023179.1, read as the reverse complement.
AGCACCGGGGCGCGCACGTTCGCCCAGACGGCCATCACTTCGTCGAGCCGGTACAGCAGCGGCCCGCGAATCTTGTGCGCGGGATCGGCGAGCAGCATGTAGCCGCCCTCGCCGTCCGGCTTCGACCAGTGCTGCGCGAGAAAGCGCGCGCGCTGCGGGTCCAGCCGGTCGTTGGTCTTGATGAGACGCGCGGCGACCGCGTCGAGCGTTGCATAACGGCGCAGCGTCGGCGGCTCGCGCAGTTCGTCGAGCCACGACGCGATCCGGCGCGGCAACTGCGCGGCCTTCGACGCCGGGAGTCCGAATCCCTCCAGGTCGACTACGCGGCGTACGCGCCCGGGCCTTGCGCCCGCATACAGGCACACGATGTTCGCGCCCATGCTGTGTCCGAGGAGGTTCACTTCGCCCGTTGGCGCGTAGTGGTCGAGCAGCGCGTCGAGGTCGGCCAGATATTCGTGGAACCAGTAATGGCCGCCATTCTGCTGCGCGACGGGCCAGTCGGACAGCCCGAAGCCGCGCGCATCGGGCGCGATCACCTGCCAGTCGCCCTCGAGCGCGTCGACGACGAACTGGAACGACGCGGCGACGTCCATCCACCCGTGCAGCATGAAGAGCCTCGGCGCATCGGGATTGCCCCAGCGGCGCACATGCAGGCGCACGCCGCGCACGGTCACGAATTCGGAAACGGAAGGTTTGAGCGGACGGTTCATGGCGCGGTCACGGAAAACGAATGATCGTTCGATTATATCGGGATCGCTGCGTCGCCGCTTTGTCCCGCGTTGTCCCGCTTTGTCCCAACCTGAAACGGGCTCAGTCGGCCGGGCGCTGCTGCCCGTCGAGACCCGCCAGCGCGGCAAGTTCTTCCTCTTCGAAACCGGCGTCGCGGCGAGCTTCGAAATTGAACGGTCCACGCAGCTTCGGCGCGTGATATTCGTCGGAAAGACGCAGGTAGGTTTCATGCGCGTCGATGCCCGCCTCATCGCACAAGTGCCGGAACCAGCGGTTGCCGATCAGCACATGTCCGATTTCGTCGCGCAGGATCACGTCCAGAATCGCCGCCGACGCGTGATCGCCCGCCTGTTGCAGGCGCGCCCGGATCGGCGGCGAGGCGTCGAGTCCGCGCGCCTCCAGCGTGCGCGGCACCAGCGCCATGCGCGCGAGCACGTCGCCGCGCGTGCGCTCGCACATGTCCCACAAACCGTCGTGCGCCGGGAAGTCGCCGTACGCATGGCCGAATTCCGCCAGACGCGCCGACAGCAGCGAAAAATGATGCGCCTCTTCCGACGCAACCCTCAGCCAGTCGACGTAAAACGCTTCGGGCATGCCGCCGAAACGCCATACGGCGTCGAGCGCGAGGTTGATCGCGTTGAACTCGATGTGCGCGAGCGCGTGCAGCAACACGGCGCGCCCTTCCGGCGACTGCATGCTGCGTCGCCCGAGTTTGCGCGGCTCGACCAGTTCAGGCCGCGCGGGGCGCCCCGGCAGATCCGTCGGCTCGTCCAGCGCGCGTTCCCGCGATACCAGCGCCTCACCTGCCTGCACGCGCGCGTACAGCGCCTGCGCCGCAGCGGCTTTGGCAGCGGGAACACGCTCTACCAGCACGGCGAGCGCTTCAGAACGGGCGCAAATCATTGGATGGGGACGGATCGACTCGGGAGCATGCATCGCGAAACGGGAACCAGCAAAAAAAGGACAAAAACGAGCGATTCTGACACGGCGTTGCCCGCGCGCATGCTTCGCACGGGCCAATGGCACAACCGTTTACAATACGCGATTCGACCATGACGCGCGGGATGCCGCCATTTCGCGCAACGTGACTCGCCGCCGGCCCGGCGGCGGCACGGCGTCCATTGACGCAGCAACGTTCTTGCATGAGACCAGAGGAGACACTGTGGCAATCTACAAGCTTGGCGACGCCGCCCCGACCATCCACGAAAGCGTGTTCGTCGCGGACACGGCGACCATCATCGGCAAGGTGACCGTCGAAGAGAACGCGAGCGTCTGGTTCGGCGCGTCGATTCGTGGCGACAACGAGCCGATCACCGTCGGCAAGGGCACTAACATACAGGAAGGCGCCGTCCTGCACGCCGATCCGGGTTTCCCGCTGACGCTCGAAGCGGGCGTGACGGTCGGCCATCAGGCGATGCTGCACGGCTGCACGGTCAAGGAAGGCGCGCTGATCGGCATTCAGGCCGTGGTCTTGAATGGAGCGGTAATCGGCCGCAATTGTCTGGTTGGCGCAGGCGCCGTAGTAACCGAGGGCAAGGTTTTTCCTGACAATTCCCTGATTCTCGGATCACCCGCAAAGGTCGTCCGGGAACTGACTGAAGCAGATATCAAAGGCCTAAAGCGCGCTGCGGACATCTACGTGGAGCGCAGGGATTATTTCAAGGCGCAACTCGTGCGCATCGGCTAGGGCCGACCGCACGGCGCGCCACGCGTGGCTTTCCCACCGCGCGGTTCGACCGAGGAAAAGTTGTGAGTGACCAGTTGCAGAAATTCATGTTCAGCGCGGCGCCCGTTCGCGGCGAGATCGTTTCGCTGAGCAACACGTGGCAGGAAGTCCTGACGCGCAGAAGCTATCCGGCGCCCGTGCGGAACGTGCTCGGCGAGATGATGGCTGCGTGCGCGCTGCTGTCGGCGAATCTGAAGTTCGATGGCACGCTGATCATGCAGATCTTCGGCGACGGCCCCGTAAAGATGCTCGTCGTGCAGTGCAATTCGGACCTGTCGATGCGCGCGACGGCCAAGTTTTCCGGCGACGCCGCGCACCTGATCGCCGACGACCTGTCGCTCGTCGATCTCGTCAATCCGGGCGGCCACGGCCGTTGCGTGATCACGCTCGATCCGAAGAACAAGGTTCCTGGTCAGCAGCCTTATCAGGGCATCGTGCCGCTGTCGGACGAAAACGGTCCGCTCAAGTCGATGGCGCAAGTGCTCGAGCACTACATGCATCATTCGGAGCAGCTCGACACGCGCATGTGGCTGGCTGCGAACAACGAGCGCGCCGTTGGCATGCTGCTGCAGAAACTGCCCGGCGACGGCGGCATCGTCCCGCATCCAGGCGAGATCGACGCCGATACATGGGACCGGCTGTGCACGCTCGGCAGCACGCTGTCGCAGGACGAAATGCTGGCGGAAGACCCGAACACGCTGTTCCGGCGTCTGTTCTGGCAGGAGAACGTCCAGCATTTCGAGCCCACACGAACCCGCTTCGAGTGCACGTGCTCGCGCGCGCGTGTGGGCAACATGCTCAAAATGCTGGGCCGCGAGGAAGTGGACAGCGTGATCGAAGAGCGTGGCCACGTCGAGATTCACTGCGAATATTGCAATCAGCGCTATGAATTCGACCCTGTCGACGTGGCGCAACTTTTTGTCGCGAGCGGGCTCTCACAGGGAGTGGCGCCCGCTGCCGAACAACGGCACTGAAGCCGGACTATCCGCGTCGCGCCGCCCCACTGCGGGCGGACGACGGCGCGGTATCATCGGATACTGAAAGCCGCCCGCTTTCCGGCCATCGATTTGCTTAGGTATCCGACCGATGGAGGTCGACATGAATGCCCCTTCGCTGTTCCAACCCGTACACCGGATAGCGGCGCTCGCGCTCGCTGCGGGCGCGATGGCGCTGTCGGGGTGCATGCTGGACCCGCCCGGCCCTTCGCCGATCTATAGCCGTCTGCCTGCGGATCAGTCAAGCATCGCCGCGACCGCGCAGCCGCTCACGCCGGAAGAACGCGCCCGCTACGACGCAATCGACAATCAGGTGATGGCCGAGCAGAACCAGGCCATGGCCGCCGACGCCGCCGCGCACGCTTATTCACGCTACGCCGCGCCGCCCGTTTCCGTGTACGGCAGCTACTCCAGCGGCGGATGGGGACATGGCTGGGGTACAGGCATCGGCTACGGTTATGCGCCCGGCTGGGGCTGGTGAGCGGTACATCGGTCTGACTGTCCGAACGTCCGCCCGCGCGTTTCATCCCGCTAAACAAAAAGGCGCGGTTCATTACGAACCGCGCCTTTTTTCATGAACCTGCCCAACCGGCTTCGCGCCGCACCAGCATCAACCCGGCTTCTTCTCCTTCGCATCCTTTTTCGCGTGCTTGCGATCCGGCTTCGCGCGCGATTCCGGATTCGGCACCACGCGCAGCGGCGCGCCCGTGATCTGCCCGCGCGTCGACGTATTCGACTGCGGCGCATTCGCCGCCGGCGACGGCGCATTCGGTGACACGAACTGCACGAACACCTCGCTGTCCTTGACCATGCCCATTTCGTAGCGGGCGCGTTCTTCGACAGCGGCCGTGCCGTTCTGCAGATCCTGCACTTCACCCTGGATGCGCTCGTTGCGCTCCTTCGCGTCAGCGTTCTTTTTTAGCTGCTGCGCCAGTTCCTGCTGCAGTTCGTGAACGCGCAGCCAGCCGCCATGGCCCCACCATAGGGGGTATTGGATCAGCGCCAGCAGGACGAGCAGAACGACGGTGACAAGCCGCATGAAGTGAATTGCAGGGTTGAATGTGCGCCGCCCTGCGCTTTACGCAGGGCGGTAGGGTGAATCAGTAGCGAAGCATAACCGGTTTAACGGTTATTGAGACGGGTTTGTTGACATCAAGCGTCACTTACTCGCGTCAATCCGGCTCATTCGAGGGCGTTCAACGCAGGTTGTAGAACGCCGACTTGCCCGGGTAGCTGGCGATATCGCCCAGATCTTCCTCGATACGCAGCAACTGGTTGTACTTCGAGATACGGTCCGAGCGCGACAGCGAGCCCGTCTTGATCTGACCCGCGTTGAGACCGACAGCGATGTCGGCGATCGTCGAATCTTCCGTTTCGCCCGAGCGATGCGAGATCACGGCCGTGTAGCCCGCGCGCTTGGCCATCTCGATCGCTGCGAAGGTTTCCGTCAGCGTGCCGATCTGGTTGATCTTGATCAGGATCGAATTCGCGATGCCCTTCTCGATGCCTTCCTTCAGGATGCGCGTGTTCGTCACGAACAGGTCGTCGCCGACCAGCTGGATCTTCTTGCCGAGCTTGTCGGTCAGGATCTTCCAGCCTTCCCAGTCGCTTTCGTGCATGCCGTCTTCGATCGACACGATCGGGAATTTGTCCGCGAGCGCGCCGAGGTAATCGGCGAATTCCGACGACGACAGTTGCAGGCCTTCGCCCGCCAACTGGTACTTGCCGTCGTGGTAGAACTCGCTGGCTGCGCAGTCGAGCGCGAGCAGCACGTCTTCACCGGCGCGGTAGCCAGCCTTTTCGATGGCTTGCAGGATGGTCGACAGGCATTCGTCGTTGCTGCCGAAGTTCGGCGCGAAGCCGCCTTCGTCGCCCACGGCCGTGCTCATGCCGCGGTCCGACAGGATCTTCTTCAGCGCGTGGAACACTTCGGCGCCGCAGCGCAGCGCTTCGCGGAAGGTCGGCTGGCTGACGGGGACGATCATGAATTCCTGGATGTCCAGGCTGTTGTTCGCGTGCGCGCCGCCGTTGACGATGTTCATCATCGGCACGGGCAGTTGCATCGCGCCCGAGCCGCCGAAATAGCGGTACAGCGGCAGGCCGGCTTCTTCAGCAGCCGCCTTCGCAACAGCCATCGAGACAGCCAGCATCGCGTTCGCGCCGAGGCGCGACTTGTTGTCGGTGCCGTCCAGTTCGAGCAGCGTCTTGTCGAGGAAGGCCTGCTCGGAAGCGTCGAGGCCCATGATCGCTTCGGAGATTTCGGTGTTGATGTGCTCGACAGCCTTCAGCACGCCCTTGCCGCTGTAGCGGCCGGTTTCGCCGTCGCGCAGTTCGATCGCTTCACGCGAACCCGTCGATGCGCCCGACGGCACAGCCGCGCGGCCCATCGTGCCCGATTCGAGCAGCACGTCGCATTCGACGGTGGGGTTGCCTCGCGAATCGAGAATCTCGCGACCGATGATATCTACGATAGCACTCATGGTTTCCTCTGAAATGACGATGAATTCTTAAGGTGAGACGTCCGGCTCACTTCGACAGCACGCATCCGGACGCGTTCGACGACCATCGGGTTGGAGCACGCGCGCGTCGCCCGACAGCAGCGAAGCGCGCGTGGCTGCATCAGTTGAAATCGTTCTCGAGGAACGGCGTGCGCTTCACGGCCTGATCGAGGGTCAACAGCGTCTCGAGCAGATCGGCCATGCGATGCAATGGCACGGCATTGGGACCGTCCGACTTCGCTTCAGCCGGATTCGGATGGGTTTCCATGAACAGACCCGCGATGCCTGTGGCGACGGCGGCACGCGCCAGCACCGGGACGAACTCGCGCTGGCCGCCCGAACTCGTGCCCTGCCCGCCCGGCAACTGCACCGAGTGGGTCGCGTCGAACACGACGGGGGCGCCCGTTTCGCGCATGATCGCGAGCGAGCGCATGTCGGACACGAGATTGTTATAACCGAACGACACGCCGCGCTCGCACGCCATGAAGCGGTCTTCAGACAGACCCGCTTCACGCGCGGCATCACGCGCCTTGTCGATCACGTTCTTCATGTCGTGCGGCGCGAGGAACTGGCCTTTCTTGATGTTGACGGGCTTGCCCGAACGCGCGCACGCGTGGATGAAGTCCGTCTGGCGGCACAGGAACGCAGGCGTTTGCAGCACGTCGACCACGGATGCCACCTGCTCGATCTCGTGTTCGCTGTGGACGTCCGTCAGAACCGGCAAACCCAGTTGACGCTTCACTTCGGACAGAATGCGCAAACCTTCATCCATTCCCAGGCCACGAAACGACTTGCCGCTGCTGCGATTGGCCTTGTCGTACGAAGACTTGTAGATGAACGGAATCTTCAGCTTCGCGCAGATTTCCTTCAGCTTGCCGGCCGTGTCGATCGTCATCTGTTCGGATTCGACGACGCAGGTGCCGGCGATCAGGAAAAACGGCTTGTCGAGGCCGATTTCGAAATCGCCCAGTTTCATACTTTCTCCTCGACGCTCGCTTCGCGATGGGCGCGCGCCGCTTCAACGAATGCCTTGAAGAGCGGGTGTCCGTCGCGCGGCGTCGACGTGAATTCGGGGTGGAACTGAACGCCGACGAACCACGGGTGCATCGAGCGCGGCAATTCCATCATCTCCGGCAGATCTTCGCTCGGAGTACGGGCGCTGATGATAAGGCCGCCCGCTTCGAGCTGGGGTACGAGACGGTTATTGACTTCATAACGGTGACGGTGACGCTCGTTCACATCTTTGCCGTAAATCTCTTCGGCCATCGTGCCGGGCTTGATCGGGCAACGCTGCGAACCGAGGCGCATCGTGCCGCCCAGATCGGATTCTTCCGTACGCTTCTCGACCTTACCGTCGCGGTCGTACCACTCGGTAATCAGCGCGACCACGCGATTCGGCGTTTCCGGGTCGAATTCCGTGCTGTTCGCATCCTTGAGGCCGACGACGTCGCGTGCGAATTCGATCACGGCCAGCTGCATGCCGAGGCAGATGCCGAGATACGGCACCTTCGCTTCGCGTGCGTAGCGGATTGCCTTGATCTTGCCTTCCGTGCCTCGACGGCCGAAACCACCCGGCACCAGCACGGCGTCCAGATGCTTGAGGCTGTCGACGCCGTGTTCTTCCACTTCTTCGGAGTCGATGTATTCGATGTTGACCTTCGTCGACGTGTGGATCGACGCATGGCGCAACGCTTCGATCAGCGACTTGTACGACTCCGTCAGCTCGACATACTTGCCGACCATGCCGATCGTCACTTCGCTCTTCGGGTGTTCGAGCTTCTCGACGAGGCCCGACCACATCGACAGATCCGCCGGCTTGGCCGTCAGCTTCAGCTCTTCGCAGATCAGTTCGTCGAGGCCCTGGTCGTGCAGCATCTGCGGAATCTTGTAGATGCTGTCGACGTCCCACACCGAGATCACGGCGTCTTCCGGCACGTTCGAGAACATCGAGATCTTCGCGCGCTCGTCGTCAGGAATACGGCGGTCGGCGCGGCACAGCAGCACGTTCGGATAGATACCGATTTCGCGCAGCTTCTGCACGCTATGCTGCGTCGGCTTGGTCTTCAGTTCGCCCGCGGTGGCGATGAACGGCACCAGCGTGAGGTGCACGAAGCACGCGCTGTTGCGGCCCATGCGCAGGCTCATCTGACGCGCGGCTTCGAGGAACGGCAGCGATTCGATGTCACCGACCGTGCCACCCACTTCGACGATGGCGACGTCCGGCTCGCCGCACGTCGCGGATGCCGCGCCGCGTTCGACGAATGCCTGGATTTCGTTCGTGATGTGCGGAATCACCTGCACCGTCTTGCCGAGATAATCGCCGCGGCGTTCCTTGCGGATCACCGATTCGTAAATCTGGCCCGTGGTGAAGTTATTGGCCTTGCGCATCTTCGTGCTGATGAAGCGCTCGTAGTGGCCAAGGTCGAGGTCGGTCTCCGCTCCGTCTTCCGTCACGAACACTTCGCCGTGTTGAAACGGGCTCATCGTGCCGGGGTCGACATTGATGTAGGGATCGAGCTTGAGGAGGGTGACTTTCAGACCGCGCGATTCGAGGATCGCGGCGAGGGAAGCGGCGGCAATACCCTTGCCGAGGGAAGAAACTACGCCGCCGGTGACGAAAACATATTTGGTCATCGCTGGATGCTCGCGGGAAAAACGGATTATACCCGAACGTGTGCATCCAGCCCATACCTGGGGCGGCTCGTTCGCGACGACCGAGCGTTCTTTTTGAGCATCCGCGACGTCGCTTTTCGCATGGATGCAGGATGGATTCAGGTCCGCGCGTTTCGTGCGAGAAATGCGCCGTGGGTTTGTTGCGGGTTTATGTCGCAGCGCGGCCCGGCGTTTCATTTATCCGCGAACGCGGATGCCCTCGCGGGCGAAAATCATTCGAGCCCGCGCAGCATTCTCTGCACGGCGCGTGCCGTTTCGATGGGCCGCTCCATGGGATACAGATGGCTGCCTTCCATCCACTCGAAATGCTCGCCGGCGATGCGTCGGGTGGCGTGCAGTCCCGCCTGCCGCACTTCCCGCGACCGCGTCCCGGCGACGAAGCCGATGGGCACGGGCGCGCCGCGCGCGAGCCGGCTGCCGAACGTATGCGGCAAGGTCTTGTAGATCCGGTACTCGGTCTGCCGGTCGAAAGCGAGTTCCCGCGTGCCATCGGCGCCCGCTTGCGGAATGCCGAAATCGACGTAGTCGGACAGAACCCGCTCGTCCCAGCGCGCAAACGCGGGCTTCGAATGAAAGTGCCGCCATGCCTCGTCGCGACTGCCCCAGCGCGTGCGCCGCGTGCGCGTCGCCGCTGCGGGCGACAGCCGCTCGTCCAGCCCCGTCCACTGCGACACGCGCAGCATGCTGCTGCGCCAGCCCGCGATGACGGGCGAATCGAGCATCACCACGCCGCGCACCCATTGCGGCTTTCTCAGCGCCGCCATCAACGAAAGATAACCGCCGAGCGAATGCCCGACGAGCCATACCGGGTTCTCATAAGTACGCCCGATGTCATCCAGCAACTCGTCGACCAGATGCGGCCAGTCGCGCGTCACAGGATAGCGCGCGTCATGGCCGATCCGCTCGATGAAACGCATGTCGTAGTCGTCCGAGAGTTCGGCGAAGATCGTCCGATAGGTGGACGCCGGAAATCCGTTTGCATGCGAGAAATGGATGATGTTCTTCAAGCGCTCTGGTCTCCGTTCTGATTTGTTCTTAATTGCGCGGCCGGTCTCTCGTTATGGGTCCATCCAGTACCGGCGATGCGTCTGCCGGAAGCGCTCAAGCGTCAAGCCCGTGCTGTCTGCCTCGATACGCGCGGCGCCGTCTTCGTCGCTGCGCGAAAGCTCGATGCCGCGCGCCCGATACCGTTCGTAGACGCCCGCGTACGGATGATGAAACCGGTTGCGATAGCCTACCTGAAATACCGCGATGGACGGCTCGATAGAGTCGAGGAACGGCTCGGTCGACGAGGTCTTGCTGCCGTGATGCGGCACGAGCAGAATCTGCGCGCGCAATGCGGCGGGCTCGCGCGCGAGCAGCGTGCGTTCGACTGGGGCCTCGATGTCCGCGGCCAGCAAGGCGACGACAGGCGTTGCCTTGCTTTCCTGCGTTTGAACGCGAGAACCACTCGCGGAAACGCCCGCCGTGCTCACACGCAGCACGCAGCAGTGCGCGTTGGGCTTGCCTTGCAAGGGACCCGCGTCGGGCCAGAGTATCGCGAAGTCGACACCGTCCCATTGCCAGCGCTGTCCCGCCGCGCAGCGCACCGTTTGGGCGCCCTTCCCGGCCGCCTCGCGCCAAAGCGCGTGGCCAGGCGGAGGTCCCGCCAGCAACTGCCGCACTTCGATCCCTTCGAGCACGGCGGGCGCGCCGCCTGAATGGTCGGAGTCAGCGTGGCTGACGATCAGCGTATCGAGCGTCGCGATGCCCGCCGCCTGCAGATAAGGCACGACGATCCGCTCGCCCGCGTGCGTCGATTCGGGACCCGGCCCGGCATCGAACAGCAGCGTGTGATGCGCGGTTTCGACGACGATCGACGAGCCTTGCCCGATGTCGAGCGCCGTGAGGCGGAACGCGCCCTCGGCGGGAGAAGGCGACGCCGGCGCCAGCAGCGGCAGCCACGTCAGTGGCGCGGCCCAGCGCAACGGCCAGCCGGCAGGAGCAAGACACCACGCGACGCCGACGGCCGCGAACGCCATCGCCCATGCATTGGGCTGCGGCAACTGCCAGACGGTCCACGCTGGACCCGACAGCAGTTGCAACCCGGCTGCGAGCAGATCCAGCAGATGATGCGCGAAGCGAAAAGCGAACGCATCGAGCGGCGCCGGCAACGCGATGCCGGCGATCACGGCAGGCGTCACGAAAACACTGACCCACTGAATCGCGAACGCGTTCGCCAAGGGGCCGATCAGCGGTATCTGCGAGAAGAAGTACACCGTCAGCGGCGCGAGCGCGATCGTCACCGCGAACTGGACGCGAGCGCCGCTGCGCATCCGCTCTATCAACGCTCCGATCCGCGAGCGCACGACGTCGGCGCAGCGCCTCATTAAGGGGCGTTCACCTTGCTCTTCATCCAATAGACCGGACGCCCCGCTCCGCGCGACATGCGCCGCTCCCGACATCGCGAACAGAATCGCGCCGACCGCGCAAAACGACAGCCAGAATCCCGCCGACACGACCGCCCACGGATCGACCAGCAGCACGAGCCCGAGCGCCCACGCGATCACGACGGAAGGCGCGACGCGACGCCCGCCGACATAAGCGAGCGCGACGACACCCGCCATCCACAACGCTCGTTGCGCGGGCACATTGAAGCCCGCGAGCGCCGCATGAAACGCGGCGAACAGCGCGCCGCCGCCAATCGCCACCTTCTGCGCGGGCACGAGCAACGGCAGGCCGCGTCCGATGAAGAACGAATGCCGCCACAACATTCCTATCAGCCATCCGGCCAGTCCCGCGACAAAACCGATGTGCAAACCGGAAATCGCGACGAGATGGCTCGTGCCCGTGCGCCGCATCAGCAGCCAGTCGGCGGCACTGACGGCGTCCTGCGCGCCGATCGCCAGCGCGACGACGACGCCCATATGCGGCGAGTCGCCGAGCACCGAGGCGATGCGTGCGCGGATGGCCGATCGCCAGCCGTCGATCATCACGCCGACTCCGCTTGCACTGCCGGGAAGTTGCATGGCGCGCGAAGGCGTACTTACATAGCCCGTCGCCCGAACGTCACGCGCGAGCAACACCGCTTCCGCATCGCGCACGCCCCAATTCGCGTTTCCGTGCGGACGCTTGAGCCGCACATTCAAACGCCAGCGTGAGCCGGGTTCGAGCACGGGCGGCGGCGCGTCATCCGCGATCCACGATAGTTGCAGCATGCGGGGAAAGCGGTCGACGGGCGCATCGGCTGAATCGACGACGAAGAGAAAACGCGTGCCGTCCGCGCTGCGCGTCGGCAGACCTTTGACCCAGCCGCTGACGGTGATATCGCGCCCTTCCGACGCATGCGGCAACTCGAAGGCGAGCCTCACCTGCGCGCGCCACGCCGCATATCCAAAGCCGCAGCAGCCCGTCGCACACAGCACGGCGAACCAGCCCACGCGCGTAGACCACGTGCCGCCATGTCGAAAGCACATCCACGAAACGAGGCTCAATGCGCAGGCGCTTGCGATCAACGCGAGCCAACCCGGCCACTCAGGCAACGAAGCCTGCTGCTGCAACCACATGACGCCCAACGCAAAACCGCACCACACTGCCCGCATGCCGCCTCCGCAACCGACGCTCGCGCAGCACCACGCCAACATTCATCAGGAACCCGAATCAATTTCGACGGGAACGCGCCATGCGAGCCGAACAGTGATTATGCAGAGTAAAGCGCGAGTCGCGGCAATGCGGCGTGCGCATTAGCCGTTGTGCCTATCGCCAGCGTGTTTTTGTCGATGCCGCGCTGCTCGGCGAGCACCGCGCCGATCGCGGGAATCTGGTCCGGCGTGTTGCGCTGCCTGTAGAGCCAAGAAGGAGCGATATCGGGCGCATCGGTTTCGACGACGAGCGCGTCGAGCGGCAACTGCGCGGCGAGCCGCCGGATCTGCAACGCGCGCTCGAACGTCACGTTGCCGCCGAAACCGAGGTGCATGCCGTGATCGATGAATGCCTGCGCCTGCTGGAAACTGCCGTTGAACGCGTGCGCGATGCCGCGATTGACGTGATTGCGCCGCAGGCCCTTCAGCACCTGATCCTGCGACTTGCGCACATGGCAGATCACGGGAAGATCGAATTCGCGCGCGAGTTTGAGTTGCTCGTTGTAGTAGAACTGCTGCGTCTCGTCGTCGAGGCCCGGCACGAAATAGTCGAGCCCGATCTCACCGAGACCGACGAAAAGCGGATCGTCGAGGCTCGCCTCGATTTCCATGCGCAGCACATCGAGATCGGACGGCTGCGCCTGTGGCGTGAAAAGCGGGTGAATCCCGAGCGCATACGCCCCGCCCCGCACGCGACGCGCCAGTTCGCGCACCGTCGAAAAGTTGCTGCGCGCGATGCCCGGAATCACAATCCGGCTCACGCCCGCTTCGAGCGCGGCGCTCGCGACGGCGTCGCGGTCCGCGTCGAATTCCGAAGCGTCGAGATGACAGTGCGTATCGATCCACATGCGCGCAGCCTCGTATCGAATGGAAAGCGCCCGGCCTCAGACGGGCACGGTCGGCTCCTCGTACAGCACGCCGTCGCGCAGACGCATCGTGCGGTCGCAGCGCGCGGCCAGATCGGGATCGTGCGTGACGATCACGAAGCTCGTCGACAGCGTGTTCGACAATTCAAGCATCAGGTTGAACACCGTATCCGCCGTGCCGCCGTCGAGGTTGCCCGTCGGCTCGTCGGCGAGCACGCAGGCGGGCTTCGTGACCAGCGCGCGCGCAATCGCGACGCGCTGCCGTTCGCCGCCCGACAGTTCGCCCGGACGATGCTTCGCGCGATGCGCGAGCCCCACCCGCTCCAGCATGTCGAGTGCCTGTTTGCGCGCGTCTTCCGTGGTCATGCGGCGAATACGCAGCGGCATCGCCACATTGTCGAGCGCGGTGAACTCAGGCAGCAGATGGTGGAACTGATAGACAAAGCCGAGCGCGCGGTTGCGCAGGTCGTTGCGCTCGCGCTCGGAGAGCTTCGTAAACGGCTTGCCCATCACTTCGACGTGGCCCGTGCTCGGATCGTCGAGGCCGCCCAGCACGTGCAGCAGCGTGCTCTTGCCGGAACCGGACGCGCCGACGATTGCGAGCTTCTCGCCGCGCCGCACGGACAGTTGCGTGTTGTTGAGCACCTGCACGTTCAGGCCGCCCTGAACGAAGGCTTTCGAAATGCCCGTTGCTTCGAGCACGTACGGATGCAGACCAGTCTCGTCGGAGGCCATGAGGTTCTTGTTCGGACGATCATTCATAACGCAGCGCCTCCGCCGGACGCACCTTCGCGCCGCGCCAGCTCGGATACAGCGTCGCGAGACACGACAGCAGGAACGCGATCACGCCGATCTTGACCACATCGCCGGGCACGAGTTCGGACGGCAGTTCGCTGATGAAGTACACCGACGGCGGCAGGAACTGCACATGCAGCAGATGCTCGATCATCGGCACGAGCCACGGAATGCTCCACGCGATCAGGCAGCCGAGCGCAACGCCGATACCCGTGCCGACGAAGCCGATCGTCATGCCCTGGATGACGAAGATCTTCATGATCGAGCCGGGCTGCGCGCCGAGCGTGCGCAGGATCGCGATATCCGCCTGCTTGTTGGTCACCGTCATCACCAGCGACGAAACAAGATTGAACGCCGCCACCGCGATGATCAGCGTGAGGATGATGAACATCATGCGTTTTTCGATCTGCACCGCCGAGAACCAGGTCTTGTTCTGCTGCGTCCAGTCGCGGATATACAGGTCGCCCGACAGCGTGCGCGCCAGCTGATGCGCAACTTCCGGCGCGCGCTGCATGTCCGTCAGCCGCAGCCGCACGCCCGTCGGCGCGGGCAGCCGGAACAGCGCCTCCGCGTCCTTGATATTGATCAGCGCGAGCGTGCTGTCGTACTCGTAGTGGCCGGACTCGAACACGCCGACCACGGTGAACTGCTTCAGACGCGGCAGCAGGCCCGCGGGGTCATCGTGCCCTCGGGCGCGACGAGCGTGATCTTGTCGCCCGTCGTCACGCCGAGATTCCCGGCCAGATCCCCACCGAGCACGATGCCGAACTCGCCGGGCTTCAGCTCGTTCAGGTTGCCCGCCTTCATCTCCTTGCCGATGTCCGACACTTCCGGCTCCAGCGACGGCTCGACGCCGCGCAGCGCGACACCGCTCACGGCGTCCTGGCGCGTGAGCAGCGCCTGCGCTTCGACGTACGGCGCCGCGCCGATCACTTCCTTGTTCTGCTTCGCCTCTTGCGCCGTCAGTTGCCAGTTCGGCATCGAGCCCGTCGGCGAAAAAATTTCGACGTGCGCGAGCACCGACAGCATGCGGTCGCGCACCTCTTTCTGGAAGCCGTTCATCACCGACAGCACGACGATCAGCGCGGCCACGCCGAGCGCGATACCCGACATCGACACGAGCGCGATGAACGAGATGAAGCCGTTACCCGTGGTGCGTTTGCCGGCGCGCGTGTAGCGCCAGCCTATCTGCCATTCGTATGGAAGTTTCAAGCGAGTCCTTTTTCAGCGTGATTGCGCTGTGTTCTGCATTTGCCCTGGCTGTCCGCGCGGTTGACGAAAAACGCCATCAGGCGCGCGAGAGCCGTGTCGATTGGGCGCGGATTTCGGCCGATGGTTCCAGAACGCCGGCTTGCAGCGGCTTTCCTCATGCGGCGCGCCGGCTGTCACGCCGTGCAACGGCGCGCGCAACATCGCACCGTCCGGTGCGCAATCGTTGCGTGAATTGTACGCACTGGCGCACAAGTGACGGATTCCCGCCCAGTCGAATCGCCCGCCATCGCGGATCAACGGGGCGAAGTTTGCCATACAATGCGCAGCATCATGAATGCCAACCGACTGCATCTTCTTCTACCTTTCGCGCTGCCCGCCGCAGCCGACGCATCCACGGCGCTGTATTCCCTCGACATTCCCGCCCTCGACAAACTGATCGCCCGCGCGACGCTGGTCGAACGTGTGATCGGCGAAGACTTCCAGCGCACGCTGCCGCACGAGCGCTGGGTGGCCCGCAGTTTTGGCGCGGTGCCCGCCGGCACGGCTGCCGCCGACGAGGCGCCCCTCGCGCCCTACATGCTGCTCGCCGACGGCGGCAGCCCGGGCGACGCGACATGGGCATGCGTGCAGCCGGTACACGTGCGGATCGCGCACGACCATCTGGTGCTGATCGATCCCGCGTCGCTGGAACTCGCGAACGACGATGCACGTGCACTGTTCGACGTCGCGCGTCCGCTGATCGAGGAACTGGGCGTGCGGATCGAGGCGCCGCAGCCGTCGCGCTGGTACCTGTCGAGCGACGCGTTCGGTACGCTGGCGGGCGCATCGCCGCTGCGCGCGAGCGGTCGCAACATCGAAATCTGGCTGCCGCACGAAGCGCACACGGGCGAACGCTCGCGCGCGTGGATGAAGCTGCAGAACGAAGTGCAGATGGCTTGGTTCGAGCATCCCGTGAACGAGGCGCGCGAGGCGCGCGGCCTGCCCGCCGTCAATTCGATCTGGTTTCACGCCCAAGGCGCAGCGCAGCCGGTCAAAAGCGACTTTGCGCGGGTGCTGTCGGATGCGGCGGCGACGCGCGGTCTCGCGCTCGCCGCGCGGGCGGCAACGGCCGCGCCGCCTGTGACTTACGACGCCTGGCGTTCGGACAGCGCAAACGGCAGCGCCGCCACCACGCTGATCGAACTCGACCCGTTCTCCGCGCCGTTCATCGAGCAGGACTGGGGCCGTTGGAACGCCGCGTTCGCCGCGCTGGAGCGCGACTGGCTCGCGCCCGCGCTCGCCGCGTTGCAGGCGGGCGAACTCGGCGCGCTCGGTCTCACGCTGTGCGGCGACACGGGCTCGGTGACACTCAATATCACGCGCGGCGACTTGCGCAAATTCTGGCGACGACGTCTGTTCGCGTCGCTCTTTATCGAATGAACTGTTCTTCTGCTCCAGGTTTTGCCGCATGACTCGAATCGTTACGCGCCCTTGCTCTCCCGCCGACGCCGAAGCGCTGATCCGCCACGGCCTGCATCCCGTGCTCGCGCGCCTTTATGCATCGCGCGGCGTGTGCCTGCCCGATGAGCTCGAAATCGGGCTCGCGCGCCTGACGCCACCCGCGTCGCTAAAAGGCTGCGATGCGGCCGCGGCACTGCTCGCCGATGCCATCGAAGGCGGACGCCGCATGCTGGTCGTCGCGGACTACGACTGCGACGGCGCGACGGCTTGCGCTGTCGCCGTGCGCGGCTTGCGGATGTTCGGCGCGCAGATCGACTATCTCGTGCCGAACCGCTTCGAGTACGGCTACGGCCTCACGCCGGAAATCGTCGCACTGGCGGCGCAACGGCCGGGCGGCAAGCCCGAGTTGCTGATTACCGTCGATAACGGCATTGCCAGCGTCGATGGCGTCGAGGCGGCGAATGCGCTCGGCATCGACGTGCTCGTCACCGATCACCATTTGCCCGGCGACGAGTTGCCCGCCGCGCGCGCGATCGTCAATCCGAACCAGCCGGGCTGTACGTTCCCGAGCAAATGCATCGCGGGCGTCGGCGTGATGTTCTATGTGCTGCTCGCGCTGCGCGCCGAACTGCGCCGCCGTGGCGCGTTCGGTGAAGCTCGTCCGGAGCCGCGTCTGGACGGGCTGCTCGATCTCGTCGCGCTCGGCACGGTCGCCGATGTCGTCAAGCTCGACGGCAACAACCGGGTGCTGGTCGCGCAGGGCCTGCAGCGCATCCGCAACGGCCGTATGCAGCCGGGCATCGCCGCCCTTTTTCGCGCCGCGGGCCGCGATGCGCGCAGCGCGTCGGGCTTCGATCTCGGCTTCGCGCTGGGGCCGCGCCTGAATGCGGCGGGACGGCTGTCGGACATGTCGCTGGGCATCGACTGCCTGACGACGGACGACGTCGGACGCGCGTGGGAACTCGCGCAGCAGCTCGACACGATGAACCGCGAGCGGCGTGAAATCGAAGCGGGCATGCAGCAGCAGGCGCTCGACGACCTGTCGGCGGTCGATCCCGCCGACTCGACGACGATCACGCTGTTCAATCCAAGCTGGCACCAGGGCGTGATCGGGATCGTGGCCGGGCGGCTGAAGGAGAAATTCCATCGGCCGTCGTTCACGTTCGCGCTCGCCGACGACGGCGGCGCCACCGTCAAGGGCTCGGGCCGCTCGATTCCGGGTTTCCATCTGCGCGATGCGCTCGATCTCGTGTCGAAGCGCGAGCCGGGCTGATCGCCAAATTCGGCGGCCACGCGATGGCGGCGGGTTTGACGATCGCTACGGCCGATATTCCGCGTTTCACGGCGGCGTTCGAGCGGGTTGGGCGTGAGTGGCTCACTCAGGATGTGCTGGCGCGTACGGTCGAGACGGATGGCGATCTCGAAGATGCGTATTTCACGCCGCAATTCGTCGAGATGATTGATGCGGCTGTCTGGGGACAGGGGTTTCCGGCGCCTGTTTTCTCGGGCGAGTTCGATGTGATGTCGCAGGCGCTGGTGAAGGATAAGCATCTGAAGCTGCAGTTGATGCGCGGGCGCCAGCGGTTCAATGCGATCTGGTTCAATCACACGGCGCCGTTGCCTGCGCGCACCACTGTTGCCTATCGGCTGTCGGCGGATACGTGGAATGGCGTTGCACGCGTGCAACTGATCGTTGAGCATGCTGTGTTGTAGGCTGGGTGTGCCCAGCCTTGGCCTTGTGATCCGCTATAATTTTGGTTTTTGGTGGGAAGGGCTGTGGTTGGCCTTTTTTCGGTTTGGGTTTGGTTTTTTGCTGGTGCCCGCGATTTGTTCTTGTGCTGGCGTCCGTGTTTTGCGTTTTCGCTGGCATCCGCGATGCGTTAGCTTGCTTCACGCGTTGCCCCTGTGCGGGCGGCACCTACTTTTCTTTGCCGCCGCAAAGAAAAGTAGGCAAAAGAAAGCGGCTCACACCGCCAGCTTTTGTGTTTGCCTGAGGGCCCCCACAGGGTCTTACGCTTCACACGGCATCGTTCCTGTTGGCGCGCGTTGCCAACGCCCTGAATGTGCGCCTCAACCGCTTCGCACTCCCTTGCACGGGCTAGCGGCAGCGAACGGTCGGCGCCGCCCAGGTGGCAAACTGTGTGTAGGTTTTCGCGCAATACGCGCGCCACTCCAGACTGAAAAGCAAGGCTGATGTTTCTGGTAAGAGCGCCAACCTGTACGGTGCGACAACCTACACACAGTTTGCCACCTTGGCGGCGGTGGAATGTTTGTCACGGCATGCTGGAATGTGGGTGCGTGAAGCGGGTGAGGGGCTCATTCGAAGCGCTGGCAACAAGCATGCGTCACGTGGTTGCCGTGTGAGGCGTGGGACCGGTTGGGGGCCCTCAGGCAAACACGAGAACTGGCGGTGTGAGCCGCTTTCTTTTGCCTACTTTTCTTTGCGGCGGCAAAGAAAAGTAGGTGCCGCCCCGCACAGGGGCGACGCATGAATGGCAAACACCACATCGCGGATGCCAGCAAAAACCCAAACCAAACCGAAACCCAACCCCAACAGCGTCGCAGACAAAAACCCCCATTTATTTGAAACTGGATCGACATGGAAGCGGAACGCCTCAACTCAATCGAATCCTCCCTGGCGGACCTGCGCACACGCGCAGGCGAGCTCCGGGGTATCTTTGACTACGATGCAAAGTCGGTACGACTGATCGAAGTCAACAAGGAACTCGAAGATCCGAACGTCTGGAACGACTCGAAGCACGCCCAGGCACTCGGCAAGGAAAAGAAGCTGCTCGAAGGCGTCGTCGACGTGCTGAGCGCGCTCGATAACGACCTGCGCGACACGCAAGACCTGTTCGACATGGCGCGCGAAGAAAACGACGAAGACACGCTCGCCGCGGTCGACGAAGATGCCGCGAAGCTAGAAGCGCGCGTCGCCGACATGGAATTCCGCCGGATGTTCTCGAACCCGGCCGACCCGAACAATGCGTTCATCGACATCCAGGCGGGCGCGGGCGGCACGGAAGCGTGCGACTGGGCATCGATGCTGTTGCGCCAGTACCTGCGCTACTGCGAGCGCAAGGGCTTCAAGACGGAAGTACTCGAAGAATCCGAAGGCGATGTCGCCGGCATCAAGAGCGCGACCATCAAGGTCGAAGGCGAATACGCATACGGCTTCCTGCGTACCGAAACCGGCATTCACCGCCTCGTGCGCAAGTCGCCGTTCGACTCGTCAGGCGGCCGTCATACGTCATTCTCGTCGGTGTTCGTCTACCCGGAGATCGACGAGTCGTTCGAGATCGAAGTCAATCCGGCCGATCTGCGCATCGATACCTACCGTGCCTCGGGCGCGGGCGGTCAGCACATCAACAAGACCGACTCCGCCGTGCGTATCACGCACGTCCCGTCAGGTATCGTCGTGCAGTGCCAGAACGACCGCTCGCAGCACCGTAACCGCGCCGAAGCCATGGCGATGCTGAAATCGCGTCTGTACGAAGCCGAAATGCGCAAGCGCCAGTCGGAACAGGACAAGCTCGAAGCGGGCAAATCGGACGTGGGCTGGGGCCACCAGATCCGTTCGTATGTGCTCGACAACAGCCGCATCAAGGATCTGCGCACCAACGTCGAAATCAGCAACACGAAGAGCGTGCTCGACGGCGATCTCGATCCGTTCATCAGCGCGAGCCTGAAACAGGGCATCTAAGCGCATCCGGCGCGGCACGCTTCGCCGCGCCGCATTTTTTCAACGCCTGTGCGCCACAGTCAAATGCGCGCACGAGGCATCGGACACTGAACCTCATCACCATGACCGAACCGACCCAGCAAAATGCAGTCGCCGAGGTGGACGACAACCAGATCATCGCCGAGCGCCGCGAAAAGCTGCGCGCGCTGCGCGAGCAAGGCGTCGCCTACCCGAACGACTTCCGCCCGACCCACCACGCCGCCGATCTCCAGTCCGAATATGCGGACGCCGACAAGGACGCGCTCGAAGCGCAAGCGCTGCAGGTCGCGCTGGCCGGCCGCATGATGCTCAAGCGCGTGATGGGCAAGGCCAGCTTCGCGACGGTGCGCGACGGCTCGGGTCAGATCCAGTTCTTCATCACGCCCGCCGACGTCGGCGAAGCAACGTACGAAGCCTTCAAGAAGTGGGACCTGGGCGACATTGTCGCCGCCAGGGGCGTGCTGTTCCGCACGAACAAGGGCGAGCTCTCCGTGCGCTGTACGGAACTGCGCCTGCTGTCGAAGGCGCTGCGTCCGCTGCCTGACAAGTTCCACGGTCTCGCCGACCAGGAAATGCGCTATCGCCAGCGCTATGTCGACCTGATCGTCACGCCGGAAGCGCGCAAGACGTTCGTCGCGCGCACGAAAGCCGTGTCGTCGATCCGCAAGTTCATGGCCGACGCGAGCTTCATGGAAGTCGAAACACCGATGCTGCACCCGATTCCGGGCGGCGCCGCGGCCAAGCCGTTCGTCACGCATCACAACGCGCTCGACATGCAGATGTTCCTGCGCATCGCGCCCGAGCTGTATCTGAAGCGGCTGGTGGTGGGTGGCTTCGAGCGCGTGTTCGAGATCAACCGGAATTTCCGTAACGAGGGCGTGTCGCCGCGTCACAATCCGGAATTCACGATGATGGAGTTCTACGCCGCATACACCGACTACAAGTGGCTGATGGACTTCACCGAGCAACTGATCCGTCAGGCGGCTGTCGATGCGCTCGGCAACGCGACGATCACCTATCAGGGCCGTGAACTGGATCTGTCCAAGCCGTTCCATCGCCTGACGATCACGCAGGCGATCCAGAAATACGCGCCGCAATACACGGACGCGCAACTGGCGGACGGCGCATTCCTGCGCACGGAACTGAAGAAGTTCGGCGTCGACGCGACGCAGCCGCAGTTCCTGAACGCGGGTATCGGCGCGCTGCAACTGGCGCTCTTCGAGGAAACGGCGGAATCGCAGCTGTGGGAGCCGACCTTCATCATCGATTACCCCATCGAGGTATCGCCGCTCGCGCGCGCATCGGATAGCGTGGACGGCATCACCGAGCGTTTCGAGCTGTTCATCACGGGCCGTGAGATCGCCAACGGCTTCTCGGAGCTGAACGATCCCGAAGACCAGGCCGCGCGCTTTAAGAAGCAGGTCGACCAGAAAGACGCCGGCGACGAAGAAGCGATGTATTACGACGCCGACTATATCCGTGCGCTCGAATACGGGATGCCGCCCGCGGGCGGCTGCGGGATCGGCATCGACCGTCTGGTGATGCTGCTCACCGACAGCCCGAGCATCCGCGACGTCATCCTGTTCCCGCATCTGCGCCGCGAAGACTGATCTTTTCGCCGCTTCCGCTGTCCCGCGCACGGCCGTTTTCGCGCCGTGCGCGGCTTCCACTCCCCTCGCCGCTCTCTCTTCTTTCCGAAACGCACGAACCGTTTGTAACTATCGGTAAAAGCTGCGCAATTCGATCTGGTCCGCTTTTGTCGCTAATCCTCCGAAATCCAGCTTCGGCGCGGTTTTTGGCTTTTGGTGCACTTCTTGCGGTCGTCATGGGCAAATCCCGGCCCGTTCCCGGTTACAAATTGAAACCCCGAGCGGATCGGCATGTCCGACACTTATACGGCTACTTTTACAGGTCAAATTCTGCAAAGTTGGAGGCCTACCACCATGGATAATCCGAACAATTCACCACGCCGCCTTCATCCCCTTATCGCTGTGGCGGCAGGCGCCGTCATCGTCGCCAGTCTGGTGGCGACGGCGGCCGTGACAGGACTGTTCCCGAAGGCTTCGAGCAACGGCGAGCAAAGCGACCAGGTGCAATCGGCGGCCGTCTCGCAGCAACAGCAGCCCGTCGTCGATACCGCGCAGCCGGCTAACCTGAGCGCGCAGCAGCAAGCAGCAGCGCAACAACAGCAGGCCGAACAGCAAGCGGCTCAGCAGCAGGCTCAGGCACAACAGGCCCAGCAACAGGCGCAACAGGCGCAGGCTCAGCAAGCACAGCAGCAGGCGCCCCAAGCGCCCGCGCCGGCCCCGCAATATGCACAACAGCCGCAGTACGCGCAGCAACAACCCGCACGACCCGCCTACTGCTCGACGTGCGGCACGGTCGAAGCGATTTCGGCTGTACGCCAGGAAGGCCACGGAACCGGGATTGGCGCCGTGGGCGGCGCGGTGGCGGGTGGTGTCGTCGGCAATCAGTTCGGCAGCGGCAACGGCCGTACGGCGATGACGCTGCTCGGCGCGCTCGGCGGCGGCCTTGCGGGTAACTCGGTCGAAAAGCATCTGCGCAGCTCGACCAGTTACTCGGTGCGCGTGCACATGGAAAACGGCAAGACGCGCTACTTCACGTATCACGAAGCGCCGCCGTTCCAGCAAGGTCAGCGCGTGCGAGTGGAGAACGGAACGCTCGTCGCGGGTTGATCTTTAACGGGCGCCCGCGCCCGCAAAGCTTCGAGCATTAAAAAAGGCGACTTCCAAGGAAGTCGCCTTTGCATTTGTTGCGTCTGAAACGCCGCTGTACGCACCGCGCTCAGTAATCCGCGTCCTCGATCCATGCCGCCTGAATCGCTTCAAGGATCTTTTCGTTCGAGCGGTTCGGATCGTCATCGAAACCGTCCAGTTCCATCACCCAGCGGTGAAGATCGGTGAACCGCACCTGTTGCGGATCGATCTCCGGGTGCTTGTCGGTCAAGGCCATCGCGATATCTTGCGTGTCGGTCCACTTCATGGCTGCTCGCTCCTGTTAGTGATTTTCCTTCGCGTGGTTGATCGAATAACGCGGAATCTCGACCACGAGATCGTCGCCTTCAGGCATGAGCGCCTGGCACGACAACCGCGATTCGCGTTCGAGACCCCATGCCTTGTCGAGCAGATCGTCCTCGTCTTCTTCCGACGGCGTCAACGCGTTGAAACCCTCACGCACGATCACGTGACAGGTCGTGCACGCGCAAGACTTCTCGCATGCGTGCTCGATTTCGATGCCGTGTTCGAGCAGATTGTCGCAGATGCTCTTGCCCGGCACGGCGTCGATGACCGCGCCGTCCGGACACAGTTCGACGTGAGGCAGCACAACGATTTGAGGCATACAAATTCCGTTCTGGTCTGTGAGGCACGGACGCCGCCCTTCAGGCACCGTACCATTTTACTGGTGGCGCGGCCGTTTTTGGCACGCGCCGCGTGATTCAACGGCGACGCGCGAATCATGGATTCACGGCATCGCCTTCATTGCGTCGACTGCGCTGGTTGAAGACTGGCGCGGCGTCAGATCTCGTCGAGCTTGCGGCCCGCGAGCGCGCGGCGAATGCTCTTGTCCATCCGGCGCGCGGCGAATTCGTCGGTGCCTTCGGCGAGCGTCTTCGTCGCCGTTTCGATCGCGTCGGTATCGTCGCCCGGCGCGATCGCACGCAGCGCGGCGACGAGGCCTTCGAGCGCGGTGCGCTCGTCGGCGTCGAGCAGTTCGCCGTCGGCCGCAAGCGCTGCTTCCGTTGCTTCGACCAGCCGCTGCGCTTCGACCTGCGCCTCGCGCAATGCCCGCGCGCGCATATCGACTTCCGCCGTCTTGAAGCTGTCTTCGAGCATGCGCGCGACGTCGTCGTCGGCAAGGCCGTAAGACGGCTTCACGACCACCGACGCCTCCACGCCCGAATGCTGCTCGCGCGCAAACACGGACAGCAGGCCGTCCGCATCAACCTGATAGGTGACGCGGATGCGTGCCGCGCCCGCCGCCATCGGCGGAATGCCGCGCAGTTCGAAACGCGCGAGCGACCGGCAATCGGAGACGAGTTCGCGCTCGCCCTGGACGACGTGAATCGCCATCGCCGTCTGGCCGTCCTTGAAGGTCGTGAATTCCTGCGCACGCGCGACGGGAATGGTCGAGTTGCGCGGGATGATCTTCTCCGAGAGACCGCCCATCGTTTCAACGCCGAGCGACAGCGGAATCACGTCGAGCAGCAGCCAGTCGTCGCCGTCGGCGCCGCGGTTGCCCGCGAGCAGGTCCGCCTGGATCGCCGCGCCGAGCGCGACGACCTGATCCGGGTCGAGATTGGTCAGCGGCGGCTGGCCGAAGAAGTTCTCGACCGCGCGACGGATCACCGGCATGCGCGTCGCGCCGCCGACGAGCACGACGCCGTTGATATCGGCGGCCGTCAGCTTCGCGTCGCGCAGCGCCTTTTTGGTCGGGCCGAGCGTGCGCTGCACGAGCGCCTGCGTGATCGTCTCGAACGCCGCTTCGTCGACGGTGACATCGATCTTCGCGCCGCTTGCGAGCGTCACCTGGATCGAAGCGCTCGGCGCCGACGACAATGCTTCCTTCGCAACGCGCACCGCGTCGAGCAGCAGGCGCACGTCTTCGGGCGTCAGCGACTGAGCGGGAATGTTCGCCTTCTCCAGCACATGACGATACAGCGCGTGATCGAAGTCATCGCCGCCGAGCGCCGAATCGCCACCGGCCGCGAGCACTTCGAAGACGCCCTTCGTGAGCTTCAGAACGGACAGATCGAACGTGCCGCCGCCAAGGTCGTACACCGCGTACAGACCTTCCGAGCCGTTATCGAGACCGTACGCAATCGCGGCCGCCGTCGGCTCGTTTAGCAAGCGCAGCACGTTCAGCCCGGCGAGACGCGCGGCGTCCTTGGTCGCCTGGCGCTGCGCTTCATCGAAATACGCGGGCACCGTGATGACCGCGCCGACCAGTTCGTCGCCAAGCGTGTCTTCCGCGCGATACCGCAGCGTGGCGAGAATTTCCGCCGACACTTCAACGGGACTCTTCACGCCGTCGATGGTGCGGATCTGCACCATGCCGGGCGCGTCGACGAAATCGTAAGGCGCGTTTTCCGCGTGCTCGACTTCGCTCTTGCCGCGCCCCATGAAGCGCTTGACCGAGACGATCGTATTGCGCGGATCGGTGGCGGCTTCCGCTTTCGCCACGCGGCCAATGCGCCGGCCGCCCTTCTCCAGATACCGCACGACGGACGGCAGCAGATAGTGGCCTTCGTCGTCGGGCAATACGTCGGGCACGCCGCTGCGCACCGCCGCGACGAGAGAGTTGGTCGTACCAAGGTCGATGCCGACCGCGAGACGCCGCTGATGCGGCGCGGGCGCCATGCCGGGTTCAGAAATTTGCAGTAAAGCCATCTGGAATCTTCTTCGGAGCTTGCTTCGCCCCGGTCCTGATCGTGTTGGTTCGCGTGGTGATTGGGCTAGTTCGTCGGGCCGCGCCAGGCGGCCTCAGACGTCGAGCCGCTCGATCTGCGTGCCGATCTCGGCGGCTACGCGCTCGATGAACATCAGTTGCCGCACCGCCTCGCCCGCCGCCTGATTCGAGCCGCTGTCGAGCAATGCGGCCAGCTTCGTGAAGCGCACCTTTTCTTCGTCGCGCAACTCGGCGAGCAGTGAATCGAGCGCATCGACGTTCTTCGCCGCCGACGCGTCCTCGATGTTCTCCCGCCATTCCATCTGCTGCATCAGGAACGCCGGCTCCATCGCCGTGTTGTTCTCCGCGCCGACATCGATGCCACGCAGCGACAGCAGATAGCGCGCGCGTTTCAACGGATCGCGCAGCGTCTGGTACGCCTCGTTCGTGCGTGTGGCCCACTGCATGGCGATGCGCTTTTGCGCGTCGCCCGCGGCGGCGAAACGGTCCGGATGCACTTGCGCCTGCACCGTGCGATACGCGTGATCCAATGCGGATGCATCGAGCGCGAATTGCTCGGGCAGATTGAAGAGTTCGAAGTGACTGTCGTTCAGCGAGGCCATCAGGTTACTTTGTCCATGCGATGCGCGCAGGGCAGCGCCGAAGCGCGCGCCAGGTGCGCGGCGAAATTGAAAAAAGGCGGCACAGGCCGCCTTTTCAGCATGACTCGCGCGCTTACACGCGGAACGATTCGCCGCAGCCGCACTCGTCCTTCACATTCGGGTTGTTGAACCTGAAGCCTTCGTTCAGCCCTTCGCGTGCAAAGTCGAGTTCCGTGCCGTCGATATAAGCGAGGCTCTTCGGGTCCACTACGATCTTCACGCCCTTGCATTCGAACACTTCGTCTTCGGGCGCGAGTTCATCGACATACTCGAGCTTGTACGCGAGGCCCGAGCAACCCGTCGTGCGCACACCAAGCCGCAGCCCGACGCCCTTGCCGCGCCGGACCAGATATTTCTGCACGTGTTGTGCTGCCTTTTCGGTCAACGTAATTGCCATAGCGTTTCTCAATGTGCGGCACGCCGTCGTTCCTCACGACGCGTATCGCGACCCTGCCTGCTTCCCAAATCGTTCCGGCGGGCGCCGATAGCCACTATCGACGCGTCGCCGTGCCACTCCCGACGCTCGACCGCGTCTTAAGCCGATTGCTCGGCCTTCGCTGCGTCAGCCGTTTCGCCGTGACGCTGCTTGTAGTCGGCGACGGCCGCCTTGATCGCGTCTTCCGCGAGGATCGAACAGTGGATCTTCACGGGCGGCAGCGCCAGCTCTTCCGCGATCTGCGTGTTCTTGATCGTGAGCGCCTGATCCAGCGTCTTGCCCTTCACCCACTCCGTGACGAGCGAGCTCGACGCGATGGCCGAACCGCAGCCGTACGTCTTGAACTTCGCGTCTTCGATCACGCCATCCGCGCCCACGCGAATCTGCAGCTTCATCACGTCGCCGCAAGCGGGCGCGCCGACCATGCCGGTGCCAACCGCGTCGTCGTCCTTCGAGAACGAACCGACGTTGCGCGGGTTTTCGTAGTGATCCAGAACCTTTTCGCTATATGCCATTTTGTGACTCCTTGATTCGATTCAACCTGCGTGCGTTTGCCGAGTAATTCAAGGCGCGCTTAGTGCGCGGCCCATTGAATCGTCGACAGATCGATGCCGTCCTTGTGCATTTCCCACAGCGGCGACAGATCGCGCAACTTCGCAATCTTGCTCTTCAGCAGGTTGATGACGTAATCGACGTCCTGTTCCGTCGTGAAGCGGCCGACCGTGAAGCGGATCGAACTGTGTGCCAGTTCGTCGTTGCGGCCAAGTGCGCGCAGCACGTACGACGGCTCAAGCGATGCCGACGTGCAAGCCGAGCCCGACGACACGGCCACGTCCTTCACCGCCATGATCAGCGACTCGCCTTCGACGAAGTTGAAGCTGATGTTCAGGTTGTGCGGGACACGCTTTTCCATGTCGCCATTCACATACGTTTCTTCGATCTCTCGCAGGCCGCGCAGCAGCTTGTCGCGCAGCATGCGGATGCGTTCGTTTTCCGTCGCCATTTCTTCACGCGCGATACGGAACGCCTCGCCCATGCCGACGATCTGGTGTGTAGCCAGCGTGCCCGAACGCATGCCGCGCTCGTGACCGCCGCCGTGCATCTGCGCTTCGATGCGCACGCGCGGCTTGCGGCGCACGTACAGCGCGCCGATGCCCTTCGGGCCATATGTCTTGTGCGCCGAGAACGACATCAGGTCGACCTTCAGCTTCTGCAGGTCGATTTCGACCTTGCCAGTAGCCTGTGCTGCGTCGACGTGGAAAATGATGCCCTTTTCGCGGCAGATTTCGCCGATCGTCTCGATATCCTGGACGACGCCGATCTCGTTGTTCACGTGCATGACGGAAACGAGGATCGTGTCCGGACGCAGCGCGGCCTTGAACACGTCGAGGTCGATCAGACCGTCGTCCTTCACGTCGAGATACGTGACTTCGTAGCCTTCGCGCTCCAGTTCACGCGTGGTATCGAGCACAGCCTTGTGCTCGGTCTTCACGGTGATGATGTGCTTCCCCTTGCCCTTGTAGAAGTGCGCGGCGCCCTTGATCGCGAGGTTGTCCGATTCAGTCGCGCCCGACGTCCAGATGATTTCGCGCGGGTCGGCGTTGACGAGCGCGGCGACGTTCTCGCGCGCTTCCTCGACGGCACGTTCCGCGTCCCAGCCGTATGCGTGGCTGCGCGATGCAGGGTTGCCGAACTGCTCGCGCAGGTACGGAATCATCTTGTCCACCACGCGCGGATCGACGGGCGTCGTTGCGCTGTAGTCCATGTAAATGGGCAGGTGGGGAATGTCGTTGTTCATCAATCGCTCCGGGGACATCAGTGCTTATGGCTTCATGGTTCTGGCGTTCGCGTCTTTGCGCGCTCTGTCAGCCGGCCATGTTGAAAACGGAATTCGGCCCTTTCGGCACCGCGCGCGGCTCCACGGCGGGCGCTTCGGTACGCCGGTCGCGCAGCACCGCCGTCGAACCTTCGCGCGAGCGCTGCTGGTCGACCAGGTCTTTCAGGGAAACAGAGTCGAGATACTCGACCATCTTCTGGTTCAGCGTCGACCACAGCTCATGCGTCATGCAATGGCCGTCGTGATGCTTCGTGCCCTCGCACGAACCCTTGCCGCCGCATTGGGTGGCATCGAGCGGCTCGTCGACGGCGATGATGATGTCCGCGACCGTCACATCCTCCGCGCGGCGCGCGAGGTTGTAGCCGCCGCCCGGCCCGCGCACGGATTCGACGATCTCGTGACGGCGCAGCTTGCCAAACAGCTGCTCGAGGTAGGACAGGGAGATGTGTTGGCGCTGGCTGATACCCGCAAGCGTCACCGGGCCCTGCTCCTGGCGCAATGCCAGGTCGATCATCGCCGTGACGGCGAAACGGCCTTTCGTGGTGAGTCTCATATGTGGTGGGAACCGCAATTCTCGACAAGTTTGGTCAAGTATAAATACATGACAGATTTAGTCAAGTATCCCTATCTCGATTTGGGTCATTTACTTAACGAAAAACTTGTCTACGGGGTCAATTGGGGCCGCAGCGCCGCGATCAGTCCACGACAGGCGGCTTCGCACTGGTCCAGCACGATTTCGAAGCC
Source organism: Paraburkholderia sp. PGU19 (assembly GCF_013426915.1). Classification (GTDB taxonomy): domain Bacteria; phylum Pseudomonadota; class Gammaproteobacteria; order Burkholderiales; family Burkholderiaceae; genus Paraburkholderia. The sequence goes on along the minus strand of NZ_AP023179.1, from coordinate 1,438,569 downwards.
CTCGCCGCCGCCGAAGTATGGATCGACGACCTCGCGTGCATCGAAACCTGGCGCGCGTTTTTCCGCGCCGTTCGCGTCCGGCGCGTCCGCGTCAATCGCAAATTCCATCAGCAGACGAATCTTGTTGCGCTGTGCCGCCGGACAGATTTGTCTGAGCGCGGTGACGTTTTTGTCGTCCATCGCAATGATCAGATCGAAGCGCTCGAAATCGGCAGCGGTGATCTGACGGCCGCGAAATATCGACAAATCGTAACCGCGATTTTTTGCGGCGCGCTGCGCGCGCTCGTCCGGCGCTTCGCCGATGTGCCAGTCGCCCGTACCCGCAGAGTCCACGATCACGCGATCCGCAAGCTGCGCGTCGGCCAGCTGGTGCCGCATGACGCCTTCCGCAGTCGGAGAACGGCAAATGTTCCCAAGGCACACGAAGCAGATGGCGACGGTTTTCATCAATGGCTGAGCGGCTCAGCCGCAAGTGTCATATGTGGTGAAACGGTGCCGCGATTATACAAAGCCATGCAAAATCACGCCGGCGGCGCGCCAGCGGCCATGCCGATTACATCGGCTGTGCGGACATGCGCGCCGTTGCGGGCAGCACGTCAGCGGGCATCGCAGCCTCGCCGCCGACGAATCCATACGAAACCGTACGAGCCAGTTCGGCCGACACGCGCTCGGCAGCAAGCGGCGACTGCGTAGCCGCGCCGTTATACAGATGCAGGTAAGCAACAGCCGCAAGCGGCACAACGATGGCTAATGGCCAATACACCGATATTTTCTTTTTCATGATGTCGTTTCTCTTTAAGCGGGCCACAGTGCACAGACGCACTTTGCCCAGTCGAAATGGTAGCCGAGGACGCAATCCGGAAAAACCCGCCCCAACGGAACACTGCGTTGCGCCCGGATGAACAGTCGGGATTGCGAAGCGGATTTGCAAAGTGCCGACGACAGTCTTTCGACCGCCGAAAGATCTCCTTACAAAAGCACACACAGGTAATACTCAGCAGGCGGTACAACTAGCTACATGGATAGACACGCACCTCTCGCTTGTCTTAACACTCAAATGAAACGTCTTATTCCTTCTTTCGCTCCTGCTGCCGTTGCACTCTGCGCAGTCGCCGCTCTCAGCGGATGCGTTGCTTATCCGTACGGCGGCCAGCCGGCGGGCTATGGCTACAACGACGGCTATTACGACGGCTACGGCGCACCCGCCCCCGCCTACGGATACGCCGAACCGCCCGTGCAATCGAGTCTGTTCCTTGGCTTCGGCGGGGGCGGATACTCGGGCTCCGACTATGACCGCCGCTATTGGGGCGGACGTGGCTACGACCACGGAAATTACAATCGCGACCGCGGCGACCGCGGCAACTGGAACGGCAACGGCCGGGGCGGCAACGGCAACAATGGCGGCCCGCCGCGCGGTCAGCCGCCGCAGGCAGGCAATCCGCCGCCACCCAACCCCGGTGGCAACTCGGGCGGCGGCTATCACGGCAACCGTCCGCCCGTGCAGGCAGGCGCGGGGCAGCAGCAAGGTGGGAGCAGTCGCGACGGCAATCGCGGCGGGCAGGCGTGGAACAACGAAGGCGGCAGACCGCATTGACCGCCGGGGACGAAAATCAAAGCCGTCCGCGCTGACGCTCAATGAAGAAGAGGCTGCATCGCACCTGCGATGCAGCCTCTTTCAATTTCGGCGCGCAAAGGAGCGCGTTACCCGATATGTGTCTTGCTCGCGGCGTAGAGTTCGCGGAACGTCCGGCCTACGGGCGCCGGCATCTCGCGCGTATTCGTCCAGCCCGCGCCAAGCGGCAGCTTCGCGATCGACTTCCGGTTGCCGCCCATCTTCTCGAGAATCCGCACCGCGACCTTCGTGAAAAGCCGGTACGCCGTCGGATGCATCGCCAGATAGCCCCAGACGGCGAGCCCGTAGCGCTCCTGCCACGGCCGCAGATGCCGCTCCACTTGCCGCTCGCGCAGCTTGCGCAGCAAATCCGACAGCGGAATGCCGACCGGGCACACGCTATTGCATTCACCGCATAGCGTCGCGGCCTGCGGCAGATCGAGCGCCTTTTCGATGCCGACATAGCTCGGCGTCAGCACCGAGCCCATCGGCCCCGGATAGACCCAGCCATACGTGTGTCCGCCGACCTTCTGATACACGGGGCAATGGTTCATGCACGCGCCGCAGCGGATACAGCGCAGCATCTCCTGAAAGTCGCCGCCGATCAGCCCGGTGCGCCCGCCGTCGACGAGCACCACATACATATGTTCCGGCCCGTCCTGGTCGCCTGCGCGTCGCGGCCCCGTCAGCACGGAGAAATAGTTCGACACGTCCTGCCCCGTCGCTGAGCGCGGCAACAGACGCATGGCCGTCGCGAGATCCTCGAGCGTCGGCAGCACCTTTTCGATGCCCGTGACCGCGACGTGCACGCGCGGCATCACCGTGCACATCCCTTCGTTGCCTTCGTTGGTCACGAGCGCGACCGAACCTGTCTCCGCGATCACGAAGTTGCCACCCGTCACGCCCATGTCGGCTGTCATGAAGTGCGGACGCAGCACCTCGCGGGCCTCGCGCGTCATCTCGGGAATCTCCGTCAGACGCGGCTTCTGGTGGGTCTTCGCAAAGAGGTCAGCGATCTCCTCCTTGTCCTTGTGGACGACGGGCGCGATGATGTGGCTCGGTGGCTCGTTGTCGTTGATCTGCAGAATGTATTCGCCGAGGTCGGTTTCGATCGACTGCACGCCCATCTGTCCAAGCACCTCGTTCAGGCGCATTTCCTCGGACACCATCGACTTCGTCTTGATCACCTTCTTCACGTCGTGCTTGCGCGCGATATCGGCGACGAGCTTCGCTGCGTCTTGCGTCGTCTCGGCAAACAGCACGGTCACGCCGCGCCGCGTCGCCTCGCGCTCGAAGGTCTCGAGCCAGACGTCGAGGTTCTCCAGCGCGCGGTTGCGGCGTTCCTTGAGCGCGGCGCGGGTGGCGGGGAAATCGATCGCCAGCATTGCCGAGGCGCGCGCCGACACGAATTTCGTCGATAGCTTGGTGAGGTTCTGCTGAAGGCGCTGGTCGGCGAGTTTCTGGCCCGCGCGCGCCTTGAACTGCATCGTTTGGACTTGCATGACGGCCTTGGGGATCGGTTATAGGTTTGCGTTACCGCTTGCTATCACTTGCCTGGCGAAGAACAACGTTCAACCGCGCTCAAGCGTCGCCTGCCAGAACCTGCGCGATGTGCAGCACGCGCGTCGTCGTGTCGCCCGTGCGCCGCAGGCGCCCTTCGATATTCAGCATGCAGCCGAGATCGCCCAGCACGACGGCTTGCGTGCCGCTCGCCTGAATATTGGCGCACTTCTCGTCGACGATGGCCGTCGAGATATCGCCGAACTTCACCGCAAACGTACCGCCGAAGCCGCAGCAGTGCTCGCAGTCCTTCATCTCGGTCACGGCGACGCCAACCTGAGCGAGCAAAGCGCGCGGCTGCTGCTTGACGCCCAGCTCGCGCAGCCCCGAACAGGAGTCGTGATACGTCACCGGCCCGTGAAATTCGCCCGGCGTCAGCTCGACCTTCGCGACGGTGGCAAGAAAATCGGTCAGTTCGTAGACCTTCGGGCGCAGGCACGCGAAGCGTCCCATCAGTTCGGGATCGTTGGCGAACAGATCGCCGTAATGCGCGCGGATCATCCCGCCGCACGAACCGGACGGCACGACCACGTAATCGTATTGCTCGAACTCGCGCAGCGTCTTTTCCGCGAGATCGCGCGCGATGCGCCTGTCGCCGGAGTTGTAGGCCGGCTGTCCGCAGCACGTTTGCGCCGGCGGCACGAACACTTCGTAGCCCGCGCGCTCGATCAGCTTGATCGCGGCGAAGCCGATTTCGGGGCGCATCAGATCGATCAGGCAGGTGACGAAAAAACCGACTCGCATGAGTGCTCCTCCGGGGAAACGTCCCCGATTATCCGCTGTTTGACGCGTAATACCAACGCGTAGCCGCCCCAATGCGCAATGAACCGCCAAATAGTGAGATTGGAGGATCATTTCCAATGGCGTTCGCTTTTTTCACAATACGAGATACAATCAGTTTCCGCTGTTTGACGCGTCAACCGTTTAGCCTTATGAGCGATACGAACCCGGACCCCAAGACGTCGATTCAGGTGATCGAGCGCATGATGCGCCTGCTGGATGCCCTCGCCGCGCATAGCGACCCGGTCAGCCTGAAGGAGCTCGCGCAACGCACCGATCTTCATCCGTCCACCGCCCACCGCATCCTGAACGACATGGTGACCTGCCGGCTGGTGGATCGCTCGGACCCCGGCACCTATCGTCTCGGCATGCGGCTGCTGGAACTGGGCAATCTCGTCAAGGCGCGCCTGTCGGTGCGCGATGCCGCGCTGATGCCAATGCGCGAACTGCACCGGCTGACGGGCCAGACCGTCAACCTGTCGGTGCGCCAAGGCGACGAGATCGTCTATATCGAACGCGCCTATTCCGAACGCTCGGGCATGCAGGTGGTGCGCGCGATCGGCGGCCGTGCGCCGCTGCATCTGACTTCCGTCGGCAAGCTGTTTCTCGCCGCCGACGAATCGACCCGCGTGCGGGCCTACGCGACGCGAACCGGCCTGTCGGGCCACACGCAGAACAGCATCACCGATCTCACCAAGCTGGAACGCGAGCTGTCGCACGTGCGTCAGCAGGCATGCGCGCGCGACAACGAAGAGCTGGAACTCGGCGTACGCTGCATCGCAGCCGGCATTTATGACGATACGGGCAAGCTCGTCGCGGGCCTGTCGTTGTCCGCGCCGGCCGACCGCCTGCAGGACTCGTGGCTCGGCCAGTTGAGCAAGACTGCGCTAGTCATTTCCGAATCACTCGGTTATCACCCGCAGGTCCAACACGCGAGCGCTTCGGCACATACCGTGTGACGCACTCACATGCGTGAATAAAAAAAGCCCCGCATTGCGGGGCTTTTTGTTGGGTACTGCTTTCGCTCAGGTTCCGGCGCCGTTGGCGTCCGCGCTGGTGATGCGCTGTTCGCCGCCGTTGTCGAGCCACGTGCGCAGACGCTGCGCATCGGCGAAACGGGAGTACTTGCCCGACGAATCGAGCAGCACCATGATCATCGGACGATCGTGGATCGTTGCCTGCATCACGAGGCACTCGCCCGCTTCGTTGATGAAGCCCGTCTTCTGCAGGCCGATGTCCCACGTCGGGTTGCGCACCAGCGCGTTCGTGCTGTTGTACGCAATCGAGCGCTTGCCCGTATACACCTCGTAGCTGCGATCGGTCGAGAATTTGCGGATCATCGGGTATTGATACGCGGCGTTGACCATCTTCACCAGGTCGCGCGCGCTCGATACGTTCTGGCTCGTCAGACCCGTCGGGTTTTCGAAGTGCGTGTCGGTCATACCGAGCGCCTTCGCCTTCGCGTTCATCGCCGCCATGAAAGCAGGACGGCCGCCCGGGAAGTAGCGCGACAGCGCTGCCGCCGCACGGTTTTCCGACGCCATCAGCGCGATGTGCAGCATGTCTTCACGCGAGAGCACCGAGCCGACCGACAGGCGCGAGCCCGTGTTCTTCTCGTAGTCGCGGTCTTCGTCCGTGACTTCGACCTGCTCGGTCATCGCCGCCTTCGAATCGAGCACGACCATCGCCGTCATCAGCTTGGTGATCGACGCGATGGGCACTACGGCGCGCGAGTTCTTGTCGAACAGCGACTCAGACGTGTTCTGGTCGACCACGTACGCGACGCTCGAACGCAGCATCAGCGCGTCAGGCGTTTCGTGCAGGCCGAACGCCGTGCCGACGGACGGCTGACGCGGCTCGAATGCGACGCGGCGCACGACCGAGTGATGGCGGCCGTTCACCGTGTACGAGACGCGGCGCTTCTTCGAAACGGTACGGGGCTGGTCGCCGTCGTCGTTCGCGGCCGCCTTGACGTCTTTGGCGGCCTTCGACGACTTGCTGGAGACTTGCTCGGCGGCGGCCTTCTTCGAAGGCTTCTTGCCGGCCTTCGCGGACTTGGCGGGCACCGTGGCGGAAGCGGCAAATGCGTCCACCGGCGCGGCAAAAGCCGCAGCGATGACCACCGAGGCAGCCACCGACAGAGCGGTGCTGAGCGCCGCGCCGTGCATCACTTTCAGTGACGAAAACATGTCGGTTTTCATTGGTGTTCTGGTTGGAGCGGCGAGAGAGTTTTCGCCAGTGTAGTAAAACAGTTAAAAATTAGCAATATTAAGCACTTATCGACAGTCCTTAAACCGAGTTGTCAGGCTCGATTGAGAAAAGGCAATAAGTTGCAGATGGCACCATCGAAAATACCAATGACGCACCGGCAAGCCGCCCTCGCCAATGTCGCTGAAAGACTCTCACTCGTTCAGCATATCGGCATCTTCGAACCAAACTTGATCAGGGGAAGTACGGTCGCGTACGGATGGCAATACGAACTGCCGCAAGCGTCCAGAGCACGATGCCTGCCGCACCGAAGCACACATGCAGGACGCCGCGCCGGCCGACTCTTAAGCGACTACTGCGAAGCAGCAGGCCGCGCATTCGACCGGGATGGCGATTTAACGTTCCGCTACGGTTTTCGGTTTACCTGAGAATTTTACCTTTTTGCTCAGAAATGCGCCGTTGGCATGTTCCAAGGCCTTATCTGGCTTGAGAGACCACTTTTTTGGCCGCACCACATCGGTGCAAACCCTAATGTGCACGCGCTTCACCACAATGTCATAAACGCTACATAACGTGTTGTTTTATTAGTAATTTCTATGCGTTGTGCGTTGCACAAAAAAGTCCTTGACATCTATCGGAGTCGTCCTAAAATGGGAACCATTGCTGCGACGCACAATTAACAGCGGACCAGCGATTCCTAATTTTGTTCTGCAGTTAACCCAACTCGGTCCGCGCCAGACGGGCCGGTAATCCAGGAGCGTAAACATGACTCTGCTGACCCCTGAGCAATTCGCCGCAGCACAGAAGGCCAACCTCGAAACGTTGTTCGGTCTGACTTCGAAGGCATTCGAAGGCGTCGAAAAGCTGGTCGAGCTGAATCTCCAGGTCGTCAAGTCGACGATCGCTGAAGGCCAGGAAAACGCACAACGCGCGCTGTCGGTGAAGGACGCGCAAGAACTGCTCGCGCTGCAAGCCAGCCTGACGCAGCCGGTGGCTGAGAAGGTTCTGTCGTACGGCCGTCACCTGTACGAAATCGCATCGGCTACGCAAGCTGAATTCGCACGCGTTGCTGAAGCGCAATACGAAGAGCAGAACAAGAAGGTGCAGGCGCTCGTCGAGAACGTCGCGAAGAACGCACCGGCTGGTTCGGAAACGGCTGTCGCCGTGATCAAGTCGGCCATCACCGCCGCGAACACGACATACGAAACGGTTCACAAGGCAACGAAGCAGGCTGTCGAAATCGCTGAAAGCAACTTCAACGCGGCTGCAACGGCTGCATCGAAGGCCGCTTCGCAAGCTGCTGCTCAGGCTTCGCGCACGGCAGCTTCGGCCAAGAAGGCTGCTGTCTGATAACGATGTAACGGCTTCAACGGATCGGGCTTCACCTGCGCGTTGACGGATGCCCCATCATCTGTCGGCGCGCAGCCGCGAGATACACTGTCGAAGTGACTGGCGGTAGGAACAGCGCCGCGTGGTCGAGATTTCGACGGCCATGCGGCCAGACGCTCCGATACGTTAAACAGCGTATCGTTTACCCGGTCTAGGCCGGGATTTTTTTGCCTGCGCGGCGGGCGGGTTTGGTTTGGTTTGCTTTTCGCTGGCATCCGCGTTTTGTTAGCGTGCTTCACGCGTCGCCCCTGTGCGGGGCGGCACCTACTTTTCTTTGCCGCCGCAAAGAAAAGTAGGCAAAAGAAAGCGGCTAACACCGCCAACATCTCTTCCTGCCTGAGGGACCCCAACCGGTCCCTTACTTCACGCGGCAACTTCTCGATTCAAGTTCGTTGCCAACGCCCTCTCTGTACGCATCACCCGCTTCACCCACCCGCGTTGCAGCGTGCCGTGCCAGATAGTCCACCGCCGCCCAGGTGGCAAACTGTGTGTCGGCCGTAGTACTCCACACGCCTTACTCCGGACTGATAGCGCATGCGTCCCACCCTGTAAGAGCGCCAGGCTATACGACGCGACAACCTACACACAGTTTGCCACCTGGGCGGCACATATGATTCGCTGCCGCTTGCCCGTGCAAATGCATTCGAAGCTGGTGAGGCGTTTATTCCAAGCGTTGGCAACGAGCACCGACCAAGGGCACTGTTATGTGAAGCGTGGGGACGTTGGGGGCCCGTGGATAGGAACACGGGCTGGCGGTGTTAGCCGCTTTCTTTTGCCTACTTTTCTTTGCGGCGGCAAAGAAAAGTAGGTGCCGCCCCGCACAGGGGCGACGCTTGAAGCACGCTAACGCAACGCGGATGCCCACAACAACCGAAGCAAACCAAAAAAACGGCGCACCCCTTCGCCAAAAAGGGCACGCCATCATCACCACAAAAGCAGCCCGAAAGCCGCCCTAAGAATTACTTCTTCTTCTGCGGCGGCAGATCCGTACAAACACCTTCATACAGCTCGGCAGCCATGCCGATCGATTCCCCAAGCGTCGGATGAGGATGGATAGTCTTGCCGATATCCGTCGCGTCAGCGCCCATCTCAACCGCAAGACAAACTTCGCTAATCAGATCGCCCGCGTTCAGCCCGACAATCCCGCCACCGATCACGCGATGCGTCTCCTCATCGAAGATCAGCTTCGTAAAGCCCTCATCGCGACCATTCGCGATCGCACGCCCCGAAGCGGCCCACGGGAACACCGCCTTGCCGTACTTGATGCCTTCGGCCTTGCACTGATCTTCCGTCTTGCCCGCCCATGCCACTTCCGGATCGGTGTAAGCCACCGACGGAATCTGCAGCGCGTCGAAGTACGCCTTCTCGCCATGCGCCGCTTCCGCCGCGACGTGGCCTTCATGCACGGCCTTGTGCGCGAGCATCGGCTGACCGACGACATCGCCGATCGCGAAAATGTGCGGCACGTTGGTGCGCATCTGCTTGTCGACTTCGATGAAGCCGCGATCCGTCACCGCCACGCCCGCCTTGTCCGCGCCGATCTTCTTGCCGTTCGGGCTGCGGCCCACGGCAACCAGCACGAGATCGTAGCGTTGCGGCTCGGCGGGTGCCTTCTCGCCTTCGAACGATACATAGATGCCATCCGGCTTCGCTTCCGCGCCCGTCGTCTTGGTCTTCAGCATGACGTTGGTGAAACGCTTGCTGTTGAACTTCTCCCAGACCTTCACGAGATCGCGGTCCGCGCCCGCCATCAGACCGTCGAGCATTTCGACCACGTCGATCTGCGCGCCCAGCGTCGCATACACCGTCGCCATTTCCAGACCGATGATGCCGCCGCCGATCACGAGCATGCGCTTCGGAATCTGACGCAGTTCGAGCGCGCCCGTCGAATCGACCACACGCGGGTCTTCGGGAATGAACGGCAGCTTCACGGCCTGCGAGCCGGCCGCGATGATCGCCTGCTTGAACTTGACGACCTTCTTGCCGCTCTCGCCCTGCACTTCCATGTGATACGGATCGACGAACGTGCCGACGCCCGTCACGACTTCGACCTTGCGCGCCTTCGCCATGCCGGCGAGACCGCCCGTCAGTTTCTTGACGACGCCCGACTTGAAGTCGCGCAGCTTGTCGAGATCGATCTGCGGCTTGCCGAACGAAATGCCGTGCGAGCCCAGCGCAGCCGCTTCGTCGATCACCAGTGCCGTATGCAGCAGCGCCTTCGACGGAATACAACCGACGTTCAGGCACACGCCACCGAGCGTCGAATAACGTTCGACGAGCACGGTCTTCATGCCGAGGTCGGCAGAGCGAAACGCCGCCGAGTAACCACCAGGCCCGGCGCCAAGCACGAGCATGTCGCACTCGATATCGGCCGAACCCGAATAGCTCCCAGCTTGCGGCGCGGGCGCCGCTGCAGCAGCGGGTGCGGGAGCAGGCGCAGCCTTTGGAGCGGGCGCAGCCGCCGCGCCCTCGCCTTCGAGCAACAGCAGCACGCTGCCTTCGGAGACGTTGTCGCCGACCTTGACCTTTAGTTCCTTGACGACGCCGGCGGCCGGGCTCGGCACATCCATGGTCGCCTTGTCGGATTCGAGCGTGACGAGCGACTGCTCCTTCTCGACGCGATCGCCGACCTTTACCGCGACCTCGATCACGGGCACATCTTTATAGTCGCCGATATCCGGCACTTTGATTTCCTGCACGCTGCCACCGCTTGCTGCCGGTGCGGCAGCGGGCGCAGTTGCAGGCGCAGCTTTCTCAGGTTCTTTAGCGGCCTTCGCTTCGCCCGACGTCTCCACCGTGGCGATGACGGTGCCTTGCGACACCTTGTCGCCCGCCTTGACGCGGACTTCCTTGACCGTGCCGGCCGCTTCGCTCGGCACTTCCATGGAGGCCTTATCGGTTTCGAGCGTCAGCAGCGACTGCTCTTTTTCGATCGTATCGCCCGGCTTGATATTGACTTCGATGACATCGACGTCCTTGAAATCGCCGATGTCCGGCACCTTCACTTCGACGAGACTCATAGTGTCCCCTTCTCTTATTGACCGTGTTGAACGATGAGCCGCGAAGAACCTTCGCCTCGAAAAACCCGCAACGCCAAACGCAGACTTAATGCCGTCCGCCAAGGACGCGGCTTTCTTTTGCCTACTTTTCTTTGCAAGACAAAGAAAAGTAGGTGCCGCCCCGCACAGGGGCAACGCATGAAGCGAGACGACAAAGCAGGTTCAACGACAAGGCATGAGCACCCACAAAACGCTCACACCTCGCCGCGCGACAAACGCCCAACAATCAAAGAATCACACGCCGGAAATCGGCAAGAATCGACCCAAGATACGCATTGAAGCGCGCCGCTTCAGCCCCGTCGATCACACGATGGTCATACGACAGCGACATCGGCAGCATGAGACGCGGCACGAACTGCTTGCCGTCCCACACCGGCTTCATCGCACCGCGCGACAGCCCGAGAATCGCGACTTCAGGCGCATTGATGATCGGCGTGAAGTTCGTCCCGCCAATCCCGCCCAGCGACGAGATCGAGAAGCAGCCGCCTTGCATCTGGTCGGGCTTGAGCTTGCCTTCGCGCGCGAGCTTCGACAGGTCGGCCATTTCCTTCGCGATATCGACGAGACCCTTCTTGTCCGCATCGCGGATCACGGGCACGACGAGACCGTTCGGCGTATCGGCAGCGAAACCCACGTTGTAGTACTGCTTGTACACGAGGTTGTCGCCATCGAGGCTGGTATTGAACGTCGGGAATTTCTTCAGCGCCGCGACGACAGCCTTGATGACGAACGCGAGCATCGTGAACTTGACGCCCGACTTCTCGTTCTCCTTGTTCAGCTTCACGCGCAACTCTTCGAGCTCGGTGATATCCGCTTCGTCGTTGTTCGTGACGTGCGGGATCATGACCCAGTTGCGATGCAGGTTCGCGCCGGAGATCTTCTTGATGCGCGACAGCGGCTTCGGATCGATCGGGCCGAACTTCGTGAAGTCGATCTTCGGCCACGGCAGCAGACCGAGTTCGCCGCCACCTGCACCAGCGGGTGCTGCCGCCGCAGCGGGCGCAGCGCGCTGGCCCGTCATCACGCCCTTGACGAACGCGGTGACGTCATCCTGCGTAATGCGGCCCTTCGGACCCGTGCCTGCCACGCGCGACACGTCGACGCCCAGTTCACGCGCGAACTTGCGCACCGACGGCGACGCATGGCTCACGCGATACGCGCCGCCTTCGCCTGCGGGAATGACAGGCGCCTGCGCGAGCGCGGACGGCTGCGCGGGAGCCGGCGACGGCGCAGCGGGCGCGTCCGACGGCTTTTCTTCGTGCTTCGCGGCAGCGGGTGCCGGCGCGGGCGCAGCGGCGCCGCCGCTGTCGCCTTCGAGCAGCACGATCAGCGTACCTTCGGACACGCTATCGCCGACCTTGACCTTGATTTCCTTGACGATGCCAGCCGCCGGGCTCGGCACGTCCATCGTCGCCTTGTCCGATTCGAGCGTGACGAGCGACTGCTCCTTCTCGACGCGGTCGCCAACCTTGACGCCGACTTCGATCACGGGCACATCTTTGTAGTCGCCGATATCCGGCACCTTCACTTCCTGCACGCCGCCACCCTTGGCAGCAGGTGCGGGAGCGGGAGCAGGCGCCGCAGCCGGGGCAGCAGCCGGCGCAGCCGCGCCGTTGCCTTGAGCCGGCTTCGCGGCAGCCGCGCCGCCTTCACCGTCGAGCAGCACGATCAACGTGCCTTCCGACACCGTGTCGCCAAGCTTGACCTTCACTTCCTTGACCGTGCCCGACGCGGGGCTCGGCACATCCATCGTCGCCTTGTCGGATTCCAGCGTGACGAGGGACTGCTCTTTATCGACGGTATCACCCGCCTTCACCAGCACCTCGATTACAGGGATGTCCTTGTAATCGCCGATGTCCGGCACCTTGACTTCGATCGCTTGGCTCATTGTTTTCTGTCTCCAGGGCCGCGCGCGCCTCGACCGCCCGCTTCGGGCGGCGAGGTTGCGCATTGGGGCTCGCGGGTCGATGCCTTAGACGGTCATCGGGTTGGGTTTGGACGGATCGAGGTTGTACTTCTTCAGCGCGTCGGCCACGACCTTGCGCTCAATCGTACCCTCATCGGCCAGCGCGCTCAGCGCAGCGACCGTGGTCCAGTAGCGGTCGACTTCGAAGAAGTGACGCAGCTTTTCGCGCGTATCCGAACGGCCGAAGCCGTCCGTACCCAGCACGACGAAACGTTGCGGCACGAACGCGCGGATCTGGTCGACCAGCGCACGCACATAGTCCGTCGATGCAATCACGGGACCCTTCGCGTCCTTCAGCAGCGTCTCGACGTGCGAGAGCTTCTTCTCGGCGAGCGGGTTCAGCAGGTTCTGACGCTGCACTTCGTGACCTTCGCGGGCCAGTTCCGTGAAGCTCGGCACGCTCCACAGATCCGCCTCGACGCCCCAGTCGTTCTTCAGCAGGTCGGCGGCGGCGATCACTTCGTTGAAGATCGTGCCCGCGCCCATCAGCTGCACGCGCGGCGCCTTCGCATTGCTCGCGCCCTTGCGGAACGCGTACATGCCCTTGATGATGTCCTTCGCGACGTGCTCGCCCTGCGGGATCGCCGGGTGCTCGTAGTTCTCGTTCATCACCGTGACGTAATAGAACACGTCTTCCTGCTCCTGCACCATGCGGCGCAGACCGTCCTGCATGATGACGGCGAGTTCGTAGCCGAACGTCGGGTCATAGCTGATGCAGTTCGGCACCGATGCCGCCCACAGCAGCGAGTGGCCGTCTTCGTGCTGCAGGCCTTCGCCGTTCAACGTCGTGCGGCCTGCCGTGCCGCCCAGCAGGAAACCGCGCGAGCGCATGTCGCCCGCGGCCCATGCCAGGTCGCCGATGCGCTGGAAGCCGAACATCGAGTAGAAGATGTAGAACGGAATCATGATCTCGCCGTGCGTCGAGTACGACGTCGCCGCTGCGATCCAGTCCGACATGCCGCCTGCTTCGTTGATGCCTTCCTGCAGGATCTGGCCCGTCGTCGATTCCTTGTAGAACATCAGCTGGTCGGAATCTTCCGGCACGTACTTCTGGCCTTCCTGATTCCAGATACCGATCTGACGGAACAGACCTTCCATACCGAAGGTGCGCGATTCGTCCGGCACGATAGGCACGACGCGCTTGCCGATCGCCTTGTCCTTCAACACGATGTTGAGGATACGGACGAACGCCATCGTCGTCGAAATCTCACGGCCTTCGCCCGTGCCCTTGAGCAGCGGCTCGAATGCTTCGAGCGCCGGGACGGGCAGCGATTCCGCCTTCTGGCGGCGCGCCGGCAGATAGCCGCCGAGTTCCTGACGGCGGGCGCGCATGTATTCGAGTTCCTTCGAGCCTTCCTCGAAAGTCAGATACGGCACGTGCGTGATTTCGTCGTCCGAGATGGGCAGGCGGAACTGGTCGCGGAACTGCTTGAGCGACTCCACCTGCATCTTCTTCTGCTGGTGGGTGATGTTCATCGCCTGGCCGGCTTCGCCCATGCCGTAGCCCTTGATCGTCTTGGCGAGTATCACGGTCGGCTGGCCCTTGGACTGCGTCGCTTCCTTGAACGCCGCATAGATCTTGTGCGGATCGTGGCCGCCGCGGTTCAGGTTCCACACGTCGTCGTCGGACCAGTCGGCGACCAGCGCCTTCAGTTCCGGCGTGTTGAAGAAGTGCTCGCGAACGAACGCGCCCGATTCCGACTTGTACGTCTGATATTCGCCGTCGACGACTTCCATCATCCGGCGCATCAGCGCGCCCGACTTGTCGCGTGCAAAGAGGGCATCCCAGCGGCTGCCCCAGATGACCTTGATGACGTTCCAGCCTGCGCCGCGGAATTCGCTTTCGAGTTCCTGAATGATCTTGCCGTTGCCGCGCACCGGACCGTCCAGGCGCTGCAGGTTGCAGTTGATCACGAACACGAGGTTGTCCAGACGCTCGCGGCCGGCCATGCCGATCGCGCCGAGCGATTCCGGCTCATCCGTTTCGCCGTCGCCGAGGAACGCCCACACCTTGCGGCCGTCCGTCTTCGCGATGCCGCGCGCCTGCAGGTACTTCATGAAGCGCGCCTGGTAGATCGCCATGATCGGGCCCAGACCCATCGACACCGTCGGGAATTGCCAGAAGTCCGGCATCAGCCACGGGTGCGGATACGACGAGATGCCCTCGCCGCCCACTTCCTGGCGGAAGTTGTCGAGCTGGTTCTGCGTCAGACGGCCGAGCAGGAACGCGCGCGAGTAGACACCCGGCGACGAGTGGCCCTGCACGAACACGAGGTCGCCGCCGTGATCTTTCGACGGCGCGTGCCAGAAGTGGTTGAAGCCGACGTCATACAGCGTCGCCGCCGATGCGAACGATGCGATGTGGCCGCCGACGTTGGTTTCCTTGCCGGCGCGCAGCACCATCGCCATCGCGTTCCAGCGTGTGTACGAACGGATGCGGTGCTCGACGTCCTGGTCGCCGGGGATCTTCGCCTGATTCGCGACGGGGATCGTGTTGATGTACGGGGTGTTGGCGGAGAACGGCAGATGCTCGCCATGCACGCGGGCAAATTCGATCTGCTTCTCGATGAGGTAGTGAGCGCGGTCGGGTCCAACAGCAGAAATCACGCCATCTAGCGCTTCGAGCCATTCGGCTGTTTCTTGCGGGTCGCTATCGTCTTTGGCGTTGGCGACGTATTTCAGGACTTCGTCAGGTACAGCGGACATGCTCGTCTCCTGGATATGGGAACGCTCTGTGAACAGGCGACGCGGACAAACGTCGAGGACGAACATCGACCGCGGCAGCTTCCGGCCGATTGTAATAAGGCCCACATTGCCTGCGCAAGAAAATTTTCAGATTACGAGAGAGTTTCTCATAATGCGGAAAATTGTTGCGACGCACCCTAGTTTGACTGCCCATCAGCAAGTACGTCGGCTAGTTTGCGCCGAATTGCGTGACTTTCACCTCTTTTTTGCGTCATTTGCATGTCAGGCGCTGCGCTACAATGCCAGCCATGTTGACCGATCGGCTTTTCGCACGCTCGGCGCGCTCTGCCGGAACGTCGGCGGATTCGTCGCCGTCCCGCTGGCACCACGGACCGTGGTGGTCCAATTCCTATTTGCTGACGCCGCTGTTGTCGATCCTCGTGTTCCTCGTGGTCATGAGTCTGATCCTGTGGAGCCTGAACCGGCGCGAGCAGCAGCAGCAGGAAGACACGCTCTACCGCAATGTCGCGTGGGCGCAGCAGCAGATCCGCCTGTCCATGACGGGCGCGCAGGAACAGCTTCAGGCGCTCGCACGCGATCTCGTCTCCGGCCGCGCCGACCCGCATTCTTTCCAGGTGTCGACGGCCGACATCATGCAGGGGCATCCCGAGATCCTCTACATGAACTGGTACACCAGCGCGCAGCAGCCGCGCTGGCCGAACAACGCGCTGCCCGTGCTGGGCCAGCGCCTCGCCAAGCCCAACGACCAGCAGATGGACGAGGCCGTCAAGGCCGCCTTCACGGAAGCGAAGAACACGCGCCGCCAGGTCTACTCGGCGCTGATGTATGACGACGTCGGCAATGGCTACATCACGCTGCAAACCCCCGTTTATCGCGACCGCGACTTTCTCGGCACGGTCGCGGCCGTGTTCTCGGTCGAAGGGATACTGAAGCGCGACATCCCGCCCGAGCTGTCCGCGAAGTACAAGATTTCGATCATCGACATCAACAACCGCGAGCTGGCCACCACGTCGACGCGCCCGCGCCTGCCGCGCGACGCGTACTACGATCTCCCCCTCGATCCGCCCGGCCAGGGCGTGTCGGTGCGCGTGTACGCGTACCCGCAGATGACCAACTTCACGAACAACACGCTCGTGTGGTTGGTCGCGGGGCTGTCGTGTTTCGTGCTGTGGAGCTTGTGGAGCCTGTGGAAGCACACGCGCCAGCGCTTCGAGGCGCAGCAGGCGCTGTACGCCGAAGCGTTCTTCCGCCGCGCGATGGAAAACTCCGTGCTGATCGGCATGCGTGTGCTCGACATGCACGGCCGCATCACGCACGTGAACCCCGCGTTCTGCCGGATGACGGGCTGGGATGAAAGCGATCTCGTCAGCAAGAATGCGCCGTTCCCGTACTGGCCGCGCGATTCGTACCCGGAGATGCAGCGCCAGCTCGACATGACGTTGCGCGGCAAGGCGCCCTCTTCCGGGTTCGAACTGCGCGTGCGCCGCAAGGACGGCTCGCTGTTCCACGCGCGCCTGTATGTGTCGCCGCTGATCGACAGCTCGGGACGGCAGACGGGCTGGATGTCGTCGATGACGGACATCACCGAACCGAAACGCGCGCGCGAAGAACTCGCCGCCGCGCACGAGCGCTTCACCACCGTGCTCGAAAGCCTCGATGCCGCCGTGTCGGTGCTCGCCGCCGACGAAGCCGAACTGCTGTTCGCGAACCGCTACTACCGGCACCTGTTCGGCATCCGCCCGGACGGCCACCTCGAACTGGCGGGCGGCGGTGGCGGCTTCGATAGTTCCGCGGCTTCGTCGGATTCGATCGACATGGTCGACGCCTTCGCCGGCCTGCCCGCCGCAGCGCTCACGGAAGGCTCCGCCGACGCGCAGGAAGTCTACGTGCAAGGCATCCAGAAGTGGTTCGAAGTGCGCCGCCAGTACATCCAGTGGGTGGACGGCCATCTCGCGCAGATGCAGATCGCGACCGACATCACCACGCGCAAGCAGGCGCAGGAACTCGCGCGTCAGCAGGACGAGAAACTCCAGCACACCAGCCGCCTGATGACGATGGGCGAAATGGCCTCGTCGCTCGCTCACGAATTAAACCAGCCTCTCGCGGCCATCAATAACTATTGCTCTGGAGCCGTAGCGCTGGTTAAATCTGGTCGGACAACTCCCGACAACCTGTTACCAGTTCTCGAAAAGACGGCGCAACAGGCTGTGCGGGCCGGCATGATCATCAAGCGGATCCGCGAATTTGTGAAACGCAGCGAACCGAAACGCCAGGCCACCCGCGTCGCCGACATCGTCGCCGATGCCGTTGGCCTTGCCGAGATCGAAGCACGCAAGCGCCGCATCCGCATCGTGACGGACATGCGCCAGCGCCTGCCCGTCATCTATGTCGATCCGGTGCTGATCGAGCAGGTGCTCGTGAACCTGCTGAAGAACGCGGCGGAAGCGATGCACGACGCGCGGCCCAATGCCGTCGATCCCGTCATTCGCCTCGTCGTCAAGCTCGATTCCGGCTTCGTGTGCCTCAGCGTCGTCGACCAGGGTCCGGGCGTCGACGAAGCGACGGCCGAACGTCTCTTCGAACCGTTTTACAGCACCAAGTCCGATGGCATGGGCATGGGGCTGAACATTTGCCGTTCGATCATCGAATCGCATCGCGGACGCCTGTGGGTGGTCAACAACGTCGAATCCGACGGCCACATCACGGGCGCCACTTTCCATTGCAGTCTGCCTATTGGAGAGCCTGACGGCCCGAGCAACGGCGGGTCAGAGGCGCCGACACCACAAACCGTTACGGGAGAGTTATGAACACCCCAGTTACCACACAGGAAACCGTGTTTGTCGTCGACGACGATGAAGCGGTGCGAGATTCGCTGCGCTGGCTGCTGGAGGCGAACGGTTACCGCGTTCAGTGCTTCTCCAGCGCCGAGCAGTTCATCGACGCATGGCAGCCGCATCAGCATCCCGGTCAGATCGCGTGCCTGATTCTCGACGTGCGGATGTCGGGCATGAGCGGGCTCGAACTGCAGGAGCGCCTGATCGCCGACAACACGCTGCTCCCGATCATCTTCGTGACGGGACACGGCGACGTGCCGATGGCCGTGTCGACGATGAAGAAAGGCGCGATGGATTTCATCGAAAAACCGTTCGATGAAGCCGAACTGCGCAAGCTGGTCGAGCGCATGCTCGACAAGGCGCGCAGCGAAAGCAGCAGCGTGCAGCAGCAGCGCGCCGCCGCCGAGCGTCTGGGCAAGCTCACGGCGCGCGAGCATCAGGTGCTCGAGCGCATCATCGCGGGCCGCCTGAACAAGCAGATCGCCGACGACCTCGGCATCAGCATCAAGACGGTCGAAGCGCACCGCGCGAACATCATGGAAAAGCTCAACGTGAACACGGTCGCCGATCTGCTGCGTCTCGCGTTGTCTAACAAGCCGCAACCGGCGCAGTAATACCGCAGTAATACGCGTCGCGGTCGTCATCGCGTGATGGCCGCGATTTTCTTGCGCTTCGTTGCGCAGGCACATGAAGCAACGTTGACGCCCGCTGAGGCCGTCACGCGGCGCTGTCTCTGGCGCCAGAGTTCCCCTCCTCTTCCGCACGATTCTTCGTCGTGCGCGTCGCCCTCATTTCATTAGCGCTCCCAACTGACTCGCATTGCCTTCGATTCAGCCCGCCTCGCATCGCGAGCGCGTCCGGGTCGAGAGTGCGCGTTCGAGTTTGATATCGCGCATTGACAGTCGCGGCTCCGCTTTCTAACTTACATACCAGATCAACCGAAAAAGCGACCCATGCCCGAAACGTGCAATGCGGGCGCGACGCGTGCATCGCTGGCCGCGATGCGCGTCGCATGCAGCGCCCTGGCCGCGGACAACACCGCGACTTCAGATTGCCCTTGCGCGTCCCGCCCACTTCCATTATCAGTCGCCGTACACCATCGTCCGCTTGTCGCTCCATTGCCACAAGACCGCGTGACGGCACGCCGGCCTCGCCCGGCAGCCGTTGCGCTCACAACGCAGCAAGGAGGTTCTCATCGTGAAACGTTACGGACCCTACAGGCCGCGCACGTGGCTCGTCTGCGCGGCGCTGGCAGGCATGCCGCTCGCTGCGTGCTTCGTCGCGCCCACTGACGCTGTCGCGCAAACGCCCGCGAAAGTCTCGAACCAGCAACTCGATTCGCTGACAGCGCCCATTGCGCTCTACCCCGACGCGCTGCTCGCGCAGGTGCTGATGGCATCGACGTTCCCGCAGGACGTGACGGCGGCCGCCGCGTGGTCGAAGGCGAACTCGCAGTACAAGGGCGATGACGCCGTGAAAGCCGTCGCCTCGGAACCGTGGGACCCGAGCGTGCAATCGCTGGTCGCGTTTCCGCAGGTGCTCGCGACGATGGACTCGAAACCCGACTGGGTGCAGCAGATCGGCAACGCGTTCCTCGCGCAGCCGAACGATGTGATGGACTCGGTGCAGCGCTTGCGCAAGCAGGCGCAGTCGTCTGGCAATCTGAAATCGAGCGAGCAGCAAAAGGTGATCGTCGAGCAGAGCACGATCCAGATCGTGCCCGCCAATCCGCAGGTGGTCTACGTGCCGACCTATAACCCGACCGTCGTCTACGGCACGTGGCCCTACCCGGCCTATCCGCCCGTCTATATGCCGCCGCCTCCCGGTTACGCGATCGCATCGGGGTTCATGACAGGGCTAGCGTTCGGCGCGGGCGTGGCCGTCGCCAATTCGCTATGGGGCGGCTTCAACTGGAACAACCATGACGTCAACATCAACGTCAACCGCTACAACAACATCAACGTCAACAACCGGATCAACTCGAATACGTCAACCGCGAACTGGAACCGCAACGAGAGCATCAACCGCAATAACGCGAACTTCAATCGCAACAACGCCAATCTCAACAACAGCAATGTCGCTGCGCAGCGCGACCAGTTTCGCGGGCGCGACGCGTCGCGGGCGCAGGCGCAGCAGACGCTGCAGAACCGCACCGGCCAGAACCTGAGCGGCAACGCGAGCCAGCGCGTGCAGAACATCCATCAGGGCGGCGCTAACGCGGGCAATGTCCGCAACAGCGCGCAAAACCTGAACCGCGACAACGCTTTGCGCGGCTCGGGCGACGCCGCGGGCTCGCGGCAGGAGTTGCAGCGCGGCCAGGCGAGCCGCCAGTCGCTGGCGAACAACGGTGGCGCGAACAACCGGCTCGGCTCGGGCGGCGGCGGACAGCAGTTCAATGGCGCGCAGGCGGGCGGCGGCCGGTCCGGTGGTGGTGGTGGTGGTGGAGGCTTCCAGCATGGCGGCGGAGGCGGCGGAGGCGGTGGAGGCTTCCAGCGTGGCGGTGGCGGTGGCGGTGGCGGATTCCATCGCCGCTAGAAGATCGATCGACAGCAACCATCTTGGATTGGACCTGAAGCAGCCGCTCAAGCGCCAGCTCTGGTCGACAGGAGTCAGTCATGACCGGCAAATTAACCTGCTTACCAACCCGCCAATCGATTCGCGCAGCTATCCGCCGCGCGCCGCGTGCGGCGCTTTCGCGCACGTTCGCTGCGGTCGCCGCCAGCGCGATGTTCGCGGCTTCGCAGCCCGCCTCTGCGCAGGCCGTCTACCCGACACCCGATGCCGCCGCAAGTGCGTTCGCGAACGCGCTCGCGACCAGCGATCATCCCGCGATGGAAAAGGTGCTCGGCAAAAACTTCGGGCGCTACATCCCGACCACCAATATCGGCGAGGACGACATCTACGCGTTCCTCGGACAATGGGCGAAAGGCCACCGGATCGTCGACGACCCGGCACCGCAGGCGGGCCGCAAGAGCGTGCATCTCGCCGTCGGCGACGAAGGCTGGACACTGCCCATTCCCATCGTGCAGACGGCGCGCGGCTGGCAGTTCAACACGCCCGCCGCCACGGATGAAATGCTCACGCGCCGCATCGGCCGCAACGAACGCGCGGCGATTCTGACGTCGCTCGCCTATGTCGACGCGCAAAACGACTACCGCAAGCAGATGCAGCACTATGCGCAGAAGTTCATCAGTTCGCCGGGCAAGCAGGACGGCCTTTACTGGCCGACAGCACCCGGCGAGCCCGAAAGCCCGCTCGGTCCACTCGCCGCGACGATGCCGCATCAGATCGCGCCGGGCGAAGCGTACTACGGTTACCACTACCGCATTCTCACGTCGCAAGGCGCGAAGGCCGACGGCGGCGCGCAGAACTACGTGCAGGACGGCGTGCTGTCGAAGGGCTTCGCCCTTGTCGCGTGGCCGGCCGAATACGGCAAGACGGGTGTGATGAGCTTCATCGTCAATCAGAACGGCCAGGTTTACGAGAAGAATCTCGGGCCGCAGACACCGCATGTCGCGTCCACGATCACGTCGTTCAATCCCGACGCCTCGTGGCAAGCGACACAGCCTTGAGCTGTGCGTTGAAACTGCGCTGAGCGCGTGGCGGCGGCGTTCGCTACCCCGACGGCCGCTGCCACGCGATATCGTTCCGCGTCACCGTGGGTCATCGCGTACGCGGTCCCGACGGTATAATGTCGAACTTCGCTGCGGCGCGGTTTTCGCGCCGTGCGCTTTCCGGCATGCGACCCGTACCTGCCTTCGAGCGCCATCCGTGCGATTCGCTGCGTCCGCCTTGAGCGAGCGTCGCGAGCGCATGCGCAGCAGCACGACGCGCGGCATGCGCGGCAACGTGATCACACGCCCCGCGCCTGCCTGCCCCGCCCGCATTCCGAAACGCCCATTCTCGACCGACCATGACAGCCAAACTGATCGACGGCACCGCCCTTTCCAAGACCTTGCGCGCCGACGTCGCCACGCGTGCCGCCGCCCTCACCGCCCGTGGACACCAGCCGGGTCTCGCCGTCGTACTCGTCGGCGACAATCCGGCGAGCGAGGTCTATGTCCGCAACAAGGTGAAAGCGTGCGAGGACAGCGGCCTCTTCTCGTCGTATGACCGCTATCCCGCGACGATGACGGAAGCCGATCTGCTTGCGCGCATCGACGCGCTCAACCGCGATCCGAAAATCCACGGCATTCTCGTGCAGCTGCCGCTGCCGAAGCATATCGACAGCCACAAGGTGATCGAGGCCATCGCGCCCGAGAAAGATGTGGACGGCTTTCACGTCGCGAACGCCGGCGCGCTGATGACGGGCAAGCCGCTGTTCCGCCCGTGCACGCCGTATGGCGTGATGAAGATGTTCGAGGCTTACGGCATCGATCTGAAGGGCGCGAATGCCGTCGTGATCGGCCGCTCGAATATCGTCGGCAAGCCGATGGCGCTGTTGCTGCTCGAAGCGAACGCGACGGTCACGATCTGCCACAGCAAGACGCGCGACATCGCCGCGTACACGCGCGACGCGGATGTCGTCGTGGTGGCGACGGGCCTGCGCAACACGCTGACGGCCGACATGGTGAAGCCGGGCGCGACGGTGATCGACGTCGGCATGAATCGCGACGAGAACGGCAAGCTGTGCGGCGACGTCGACTTCGCGAACGTCAAGGAAGTGGCCGGCCATATCACGCCCGTGCCGGGCGGCGTCGGTCCGATGACGATCACGATGCTGCTCGTCAATACGATCGAAGCGGCCGAGCGCGCCGCAGGCAACGCCTGAGCAATCGACTCGACGCGCTTCACGGCGCGTCATCAACCGCCGTCCGGCTTGTCACAACGAGCCGGGCGCGCGTCATCCGCGGATCGCGGACATAACAGCATCATCCCGTCATCAAAGCGGCGGCCAGCGGACCGCGAGGTCGGACGCGCGCATCGATGCCGCTTCGGGCGCATCACGGCGTTCTTGCTGACGCGCGTCAATGCGCGCGATGCGCGCGCGGCACCAGTTCATCACCGGACGCTCGATCCAGCGCGACGAGAACGCTGCCAGCGCAAAAATGAACGGCGCACTGACGACGATCGACAGCATTGGCGGCATGCGCGGCGCGAGCGCTGCCACGCATTGCTGGACCATGAAGCCGTAAAGATAGATCGCGTACGAGTAGTCGTGACGCGGCACCCAGCCACGCAACATCGGCGTCACGCTCACCCATAGCAGCCCATAAACGAACGCGACATAGAACAGCGCCTGCGCGCCCGCCGTATCGCGAAACACCAGAAACACCAGCAGCAGACCACACGCGGTCAGGCCGCTGAGGCTGATGCGCTCGCGCCATCCGTACAGCAGCATGCCGAGAAAGAAGAACGGCTCAGGAAAGAACGCATAGCCGCCCGCCTTGTCCGGGAAATCACGCCAGCCGATCTGCAGATCGGGCAGACGCACACGCACCGTCAGCACGGCCACCGCGATCAATACCGCGATCACGCTGCGCCAGCGCGTCGACAGCAAGCCGGCCATGCCCACGACCAGCACGAGCCCATAGCAATAGATCTGGAGCGGCAGCGTCCACAACGGCGCGCAGATGTCGCGCACGAAACGGTTGTGCTCGAACACACCCGGCAATGTCCAGCCGCGCTTCATCATGAGCGTCGAGAAATAGTCGAGGTTTCGCCATGTGGCACCCGACGTGAAATAGTCGTGCAGCGCAAGCGTCGTGAAAATCGGCCCGACGACGAAGATCGCCACCAGCGACGCGCCGACCACGGCGGGCAGCAAACGCGCGAGCCGCAGCGCGACGAAGCGCGGCACCGAGCGCTGCCGCTCGAAGCTCGCGCTCACCAGCAGCCCGCTCATCAGAAAGAACGCATACACGCCGAGATAGCCCGCGCCGCCGAAGCCAAGCGCCGCCGCGATGCCATCGCCGGCATCCGTCTGCTGGATCACGTACGCGTTGCAATAGACGACGGCGCACGCGGCGACCAGTCGAACGAGATCGAAATTGTTCGCGTCGCGCGCAAGTGCGCCCGACAGTGTCTGGGGATGCGGAGTCATCGCGAGAGCCACCTGATGCTGGCGGGCCGGCACGCGGGCGTGAACGGCCACCGAAGGAAACGGAAACCGCACGCCATGCCATCTGCGTGCGGACGTCTCAACGATGCGCGAGAACGCGCGCCGCGACCGTGCGCTTGCCCACCCTCTCGTTCTGGTACAAATACGTCTGAGCCCGCTACCACTGCGCGCGAGCGGCAGTTCTGATAATTTGTGCTGCAACCGGCTGGAGATTGGCCGATAACAGCTGAACCAGTTGGAAACGGCGAACGGCGCCCCAATATCCACCTTGCAGGGCGTCGCACGACCCGCGCGCACGCGCCGCGTGCTGCGCGCGTCATGCGCGCCGCTTACGTTTCAGGCCCGGAAACGCATCATCCGGGCGTTCATTTACCGCGTCAGACAGGAAGCATCATGTCCACCTCTCAATCGACATCCGACAATCCGCTCCTCGATTTCTCCGATCTGCCGCGCTTTGGCGAGATCCGCCCCGAACATGTAACCCCTGCCCTCGATGTGCTGCTCGCGAATGCGAGCGCGGCAGTCGACCGCGCGGCCGAGCCGTCGACGCCGGCGTCGTGGGCCGAGGTCGTCGAACCCGTCGAACGCGCGACGGAGCCGCTGTCGCGCGCCTGGGGCGTGATCGGCCACCTGAACGCCGTCGCCGATACGCCCGAGCTGCGCGCCGTGTACGGCGAGAACCTGCCGCGCGTCACCGAGTTCTGGTCGAGCGTCGGGCAGAATCTGGCGTTGTACGAGAAGTACAAGACCATTGCCGCCGCCGATGATTTCGAATCGCTGACGGGCGAACGCAAGAAGATCCTGAACAACTCGCTGCGTGACTTCAGACTGTCGGGCGCCGAACTGCCTGAAGATCAGAAGCCGCGTTTCGCGGAACTGCAGGAACGCCAGGCCGCACTGTCGAAAGCATTCTCGGATCACGTACTCGATGCGACGAATGCATACGCGTTCATCGCCGAAAGCAAGGACGAACTGACGGGCTTGCCCGACGACGTGATCGAAGCCGCGCGCGAAGCAGCCGAGCGCGAAGGCAAGAGCGGCTGGAAGTTCACGCTGCATTTCCCGTCGTACTTCCCCGTCATGCAGTATTCAGAAAACCGCGCGATGCGCGAGACGATGTACCGCGCTTATGTCACGCGCGCGTCGGAACTCGGGCCGCAATACGGCAAGGGCAATACCGACTGGGACAACACGGGCATCGTCGCTGACGCGCTGAAGCTGCGCGAAGAAGAAGCGCACATGCTCGGATTCAAGAACTTCGCCGAGGTGTCGCTCGCGCCGAAGATGGCCGAGTCGCCGGAACAGGTGATGGCGTTCCTCGAAGACCTCGCGACGCGCGCGCGTCCGCACGCCGAGCACGACTGGAAGGAACTGCGCGAGTTCGCTGCGAGTGAGCTGGGTCTCGCCGAACTCCAGCCGTGGGATGTCGCGTTTGCCGCCGAACGCCTGCGTGAGAAGCGCTATTCGTTCTCCGAGAACGAAGTGAAGCAGTATTTCCCGGAAGACACGGTGCTCAAGGGCCTGTTCAAGGTCACGGAGACACTGTTCGGCGTGAAGATCCGCCGCGACGAAGCAGCGACGTGGCACCCGGACGTGCGCTTCTTCCGCGTCGAGAATCAGGACGGCGGGCTCGTTGCGCAGTTCTATCTCGACCTGTACGCGCGCGAAGGCAAGCGCGGCGGCGCGTGGATGGACGACGCCCGCTCGCGCCGCAAGCCCGTCAACGGCGCGGTGCAGACGCCCGTCGCGTATCTGACGTGCAACTTCTCGGCACCCGTCGGCGGCAAACCCGCGTGCTTCACGCACGATGAAGTGATCACGCTGTTCCACGAGTTCGGTCACGGTCTGCATCACATGCTGACGCGCGTCGACGAGCTCGGCGTGTCGGGCATCAACGGCGTCGAATGGGATGCCGTCGAACTGCCGTCGCAGTTCATGGAAAACTTCTGCTGGGAGTGGGACGTGCTGAGCGACATGACGTCGCACGTCGATACGGCCAAGCCGCTGCCGCGCGACCTGTTCGACAAGATGCTCGCCGCGAAGAACTTCCAGAGCGGGCTGGGCACGCTGCGTCAGATCGTGTTCTCGATGTTCGACATGAAGCTGCACGTCGACTTCGACACGTCGGGCGCAAAGAGCGCGAACTATCTGGCGCGTGAGATCAACGAACGCTTCCACGTGATTCCGCAAGCGTCGTTCTCGCGCTGGCCGAATACCTTCAGCCACATTTTTGCGGGCGGCTACGCGGCGGGCTACTACAGCTACAAGTGGGCCGAAGTACTGTCCGCCGATGCTTACGCCGCGTTCGAAGAAGCCGCGCAAGCGGGCAAAGGCAGCGTGCTCGATGCGGCAACGGGCACGCGTTACCGCAAGGAGATTCTCGAAGTGGGCGGCAGCCGTCCCGCGATGGAATCGTTCAAGGCGTTCCGTGGCCGCGAGCCGAATATCGATGCGCTGCTGCGGCACAACGGCATGGCGCCGGATGCGGTGCCAGGTGGGGCGCATTGACGGTTTTGATGCGGTAGAGCGCGGGTTTGTGTGGCATTTGGTTTGCCGCTCCGCGGTGTATGCAGAGTTAACTTAAAGGGCGGGTTCGGGGTTGCCGGGCCCGCTTTTTTGTGGCTCTTTCGCTGGCATCCGCGTTTCGTTAGCGTGCTTCACGCGTCGCCGTGTGGTGTTCTGGCATTTACGCTGGCATCCGCGATGCGTTACCGTGCTTCATGCGTCGCCCCTGTGCGGGGCGGCACCTACTTTTCTTTGCCGCCGCAAAGAAAAGTAGGCAAAAGAAAGCGGCTCACACCGCCAACATTTCTTCCTGCCTGAGGGCCCCCAAAGGTTCTTACGCTTCACACGGCAACGCGCCAGTCCGCGCTCGTTGCCAACGCTCTCTCTATACGCCTCACCCACTTCACCCACCCGCGTTGCAGCCTGCCGTGCCAGATCTTCCACCGCCGCCCAGGTGGCAAACTGTGTGTAGGCGTTCGCACCATAAATGCACCACTCCGGACCGATAGCGCACGCGTTCCACGCTGTAAGAGCGCCAACCTATACGACGCGACAACCTACACACAGTTTGTCACCTGGGCGGCACAAACCATTCGCTGCCGCCGGCCTAAGTATGGGTATTTGAAGCGGGTGAGGCGTTCATTCGAAGCGTTGGCAACGCGCGCCAACCGGGGCACAGCCGTATGAAGCATGGGGACCTTGAGGGCCCGTGGATAAGAGCACGGGCTGGCGGTGTTAGCCGCTTTCTTTTGCCTACTTTTCTTTGCGGCGGCAAAGAAAAGTAGGTGCCGCCCCGCACAGGGGCAACGCTTGAAGCTAGATAACGAATCGCGGATGCCAGCGCAAAGGCAAGCAAACCAAATCCGTCACGAACCCTATTCACCCGCGATGCAGTTTGAAGTCCACTTCCATAGGCCGCCCTTCCAGCGACAACATCGCGCGTGCCGCCGGAGCGCGGCTCACCACTTTCCCCCGGCTCACGACTGCCAGCCGCGCCGCGCGCAAACGTATCGCCTCGACAGCATCGCGCGCGTCAAGCACGACGAGATTCGCATCGCATCCCGGCTCAACTCCATAACGCTCCAGCCCAAGAATACGCGCCGCATTCACCGTGACGGCGTCAAAACACGCATGCATCGCGTCGATACCCGTCATCTGCGCGACGTGCAAGCCCATGTGCGCGACTTCGAGCATGTCGCCGGAACCGAGGCTGTACCAAGGGTCCATCACGCAGTCGTGGCCAAACGCGACGTTGATCCCCGCCGCCAGCATCTCCGGCACGCGTGTCATGCCGCGCCGTTTCGGGTAGGTGTCCGAGCGCCCTTGCAACGTGATGTTGATCAGCGGATTCGCGATGGCCGCCACGCCCGATTCGCGCATCAGCGGCAGCAGCTTGCTGACGTAGTAGTTGTCCATCGAATGCATCGACGTCAGATGCGAGCCTGTCACGCGGCCATGCAACCCGAGCCGATGCGTCTGCGCCGCAAGCGTTTCGATGTGACGCGACAGCGGATCATCCGATTCGTCGCAATGCATGTCGACGCGCAAGCCTTTTTCAGCAGCGAACTCGCATAGCAGCCGCACCGACTCCGCGCCGTCCGCCATCGTCCGTTCGAAATGCGGAATGCCGCCGACCACATCGACACCCATCGCAATCGCGCGCTTGAGATTGTCGAACGCACCCGCACTGCGCAGCAGCCCGTCTTGCGGAAACGCGACCAGTTGCAGGTCCATGTAAGGCGCGACGCGGCGCTTCACTTCGAGCAGTGCTTCGACAGCGAGCAGGCGCTCGTCGCATACATCCACATGCGTGCGGATGGCGAGCAGACCACGCGCGACGGCCCAGTCGCAATACTGCAGCGCGCGCTCGACGAGCGCTTCCTGCGTCAGATGCGGCTTCAGTTCGCCCCACAGCGCGATGCCCTCGAGCAAGGTGCCCGATGCGTTCACGCGCGGCAAGCCATACGACAGCGTCGCGTCCATGTGGAAGTGCGCGTCGATGAATGGCGGCGTAACGAGCGCGCCTTGCGCGTCGATCTCTTCGCGTGCGCTGGCGGCGAGGTTCGGCGCGACGGCGGCGATGCGTCCGCCTTCGATGCCGATATCGACGGGGCCATTCTGTTTCGGGGCACTGCGTGGCAATACGGCATTGCGGACGATCAGATCCATGGGCGGCTCCTTTGCATGACTACGATTCTATCGGCGGAAGGAATGCGTTGGGAGCATCCTGATGGCAAAGGACAAAAGACCGTACCGTACTGGCCGGCCACGCGCGATCCGTACCGCTCACCCCAACGGCTCGCAGCCTATACTCGACGCGATCAACGGGTACAGACAAGAGCGCGATATGAAAACGATAGGCGTGATCGGCGGGATGAGTTGGGAATCCTCGGCCGAGTATTACCCGCTGCTGAACCGCTATGCGAAGGCGCGTCTCGGCGGCCATCACAATGCGCGCAGCCTGATGGTGACCGTCGACTTCGCACCCATCGAAGCGAACCAGCGAGCGGGCGACTGGCACGCGCTCGGCGTGCAGATGGCGGATGCCGCCCGACAACTGGAGCGCGGCGGCGCCGACATCGTGCTGCTCGCGACGAACACCATGCATCGCGTGCACGAAGCGATTGAAGCGGCGATCGCGGTGCCCTTTCTGCATATCGCCGATCCAACGGGCGAAGCGCTGCGCGCGGCGGGCATCGAGCGAGTCGGCTTGCTGGGCACGCGCTATACGATGGAGCAGACCTTCTACGCGGGTCGCCTGCGCGAGCGCTTCGGCCTCGATACGCTGATCCCCGATGACGAAGGCCGCGCGCACGTCCATCGGATCATCTACGACGAGTTGTGCCATGGGACCATCGAGCCGTCATCGCGAGCGATCTATCAAAACGTGATCGAAGACCTGAAGGCTCGCGGCGCGCAGGCCGTCATTCTCGGCTGCACCGAGATCACGCTGCTGGTCCGACAGGAAGACGCTATTCTGCCTGTGTTCGATACGACTGCGCTGCATGCGCAAAAGGCTGTCGACTGGGCGATCGAAGCCGATCATGGTTGAGATGAAACACGCGATGAAACACTACGCCACCAACACGTAGCAGAAGAAGATGAAAAAACTTCGATCAAATGTTTGACGCATGACGAAGGTGTCCGTACAATTCGCCTCTCTGACGCGGGGTGGAGCAGTCTGGCAGCTCGTCGGGCTCATAACCCGAAGGTCACAGGTTCAAATCCTGTCCCCGCAACCAGTTTCAAAGGCATCGTGTCCTGCTCCACACGGCCTCAAGCAGTACAGGTAGTGTTACGCATCCAAAGCCCGCATCGCCCAAAGCGTTGCGGGCTTTTGCGTTTTTGCCTATGCATGTTGCCGTACTGAGCGGCGCTGCCCGATCGCGGTAAGATTCCATCCAGCACCTGATACAACGAGAACGAGCGATGAAATTAGCCACGTGGAATGTGAACTCCCTGAAGGTTCGTCAGCAGCATGTGATCGACTGGCTCGAACTCAGCCAGACCGACGTGCTGTGTCTTCAGGAACTGAAACTGCCCGACGAAAAATTTCCGCGCGCAGAACTCGAGGAAAAGGGTTATCGCAGCTGGTTCGCCGGTCAGAAGACGTATAACGGCGTCGGCATACTCGTGCGCGACGGCATGAACGTCGACGAAGCCAGCATCATGCGCAACATACCCGGCTTCGAGGACCCGCAGCAGCGCGTGATCGCGGCCACCATCGAAGGCGTGCGCGTGATCAGCGCCTACTTCCCGAACGGCCAGGCGCCCGGCACCGACAAGTTCGCCTACAAGCTGCGCTGGCTCGACGCGCTGCACGACTGGATCGCCAGCGAACTCGCGCAGCATCCAAAGCTCGCGCTGCTGGGCGACTACAACATCGCGCCCGAAGACCGCGACGTGCATGATCCGAAGGCGTGGGAAGGACAGAACCTCGTGTCGCCGGAAGAGCGCGCGCAGTTCAACCGCCTCGTCGAACTGGGTCTCGTCGATTCGTTCCGGCTCTTCGATCAGCCCGAGAAGACCTTCACGTGGTGGGACTATCGGATGCTCGCGTTCCGCCGCAACGCGGGCTTGCGCATCGACCATATCCTGCTGTCGAAGCCGCTTGCCGCAAGCTGCACGCATTGCGACGTCGACAAGACGCCACGCAAGTGGGATCAGCCGTCGGATCACGCGCCCGTCGTCGCGCTCACCGAGTAACTCGCCGCATAAGCACAAGCGCATTCGCAAAAGAAGAAGCGGCTCGATGGCGCACCGCGCCGTCGAGCCGCTTTACTTTGCCGCGTATGAACGCCGCACCACTCGCATCATGCCCTGAGGCGTCAACGCTTACGGTTCGAGATTCAACTCCTGAATCTTGCGCGTGATCGTATTGCGCCCGATGCCGAGCCGCTCGGCCGCTTCGACCTTGCGCCCGCGCGTGAAGTCGAGCGCTTCGCGGATCACAGCCGCTTCAAAACGGCGCGACAGCTCATCCATCACATCGGCGGCATTCTCGCGCAACAGCTTCGCGACTTCCGTGCGCAGCCCGCTCTCCCACGCGGCAACAGGCGACGGTATCACCACGCCGCCGGCAGCGACGGGCGCACCCGCGATCGGCGCCACGCCGTTTGTGACGCCACCGTTGCTCACTGAGCCGTCGATCGGCAGCGATCCCGCCGACGTCGCGAACTCCGCCCCGGCCTGCTGCGTCGATACGAGATCGGGCGGCAAGTCCTTGATCTCGATCGTCTGCGCGGGCGCCATCACGGTCAGCCAGTTCGCGAGATTTTCGAGTTGCCGAACGTTGCCCGGAAACGGCAGCGACGTCATATAGGCAAGCGCTTCATCCGACACGCGCTTCGGCTCGACACCAAGATCGCGCGCGCTCTTCTGCAAGAAGTGACGCGTTAGCAGCGGAATGTCCTCGCTGCGTTCACGCAGCGCCGGCAAGCGCAGACGGATCACGTTCAAGCGGTGATACAAGTCCTCGCGGAACAGTCCTTGCCGCACACGCGATTCGAGATTCTGGTGCGTCGCGGCGATCACGCGCACGTTCGCGCGCAGCGGGTTATGTCCGCCGACGCGATAGAACTGCCCATCCGACAGCACACGCAACAGACGCGTCTGCAAGTCGAATGGCATATCGCCGATTTCATCGAGAAACAGCGTGCCGTTCTCAGCCTGCTCGAAACGGCCCTGGCGCATCGCCTGCGCACCCGTGAACGCGCCACGCTCATGACCAAACAGTTCGGATTCCAGCAGATCTTTCGGAATCGCCGCCGTGTTCAATGCGATGAACGGACCGTTCGCGCGTGGGCTATGTCGGTGCAAGGCGCGCGCGACAAGTTCCTTACCGGTGCCTGATTCGCCCGTAATGAGCACGGTCGCGGCCGAATGCGACAGACGGCCTATCGCGCGGAACATGTCCTGCATCGCGGGCGCCTGACCGAGCATCTCGGGCGCTTCGGCAACGCGGTCGTCCCATGTGTGTTCGCCGCGCATGCTTTCGTCGACGGCGCGGCGAATCAGCTCGACGGCCTTATCGACGTCGAACGGCTTCGCGAGGTATTCGAATGCGCCGCCCTGAAACGCGGCCACGGCGCTATCGAGATCCGAGAACGCCGTCATGATGATGACGGGCAAGCCGGGCACGCGGTCGCGCACGGTCTGCAGCAGTTCGAGCCCGGAGCCGCCAGGCATCCTGATATCGGAGACGAGCACCTGCGGGCTGTCGTGTTCCAGTGCGCCCGCGGCTTCGCGCACATTCGCAAAGCTGCGCGTCGCGAAGTTCTCGCGTGCGAGTGCTTTTTCGAGCACCCAACGGATCGATTGATCGTCGTCTACTATCCAGATCGGCTTCATATAGGTCCGTCAGAAGTCTTGTCTTGCGTGTGGTGTAACCAGTCAAGTATCAGCTGTCGAGCGGCAGCAGAATCTGAAACTCGGTGTGACCCGGACGGCTCTCCACTTCGATCATCCCTTCGTGCTGTTGCACGAAAGTCTGCGCGAGCGTCAGGCCAAGACCGCTGCCGTCTTCCCTGCCCGATACGAGCGGATAGAAGATGCGGTCGCGTATGTCTTCGGGAATGCCGGGCCCGTTGTCGACGATATGCAAGTCCAGTGCCAGCTTGCAAAGACGTTTCGCGATCGTCACCTTGCGCGCCACGCGGGTACGCAACTCGATTCGCGCATCGCCTTGCGAGATGCGTTCGCGCAGCGCTTCGGCAGCATTGCGCACGATGTTCAGCAGCGCCTGGATTAGTTGCTCCTTGTCGCCGCGCAGATCGGGCACGCTGACGTCGTAGTCGCGCTCGATCGTCAGACCGCGCGGAAACTCCGCGAGAATCACCGCGCGCACGCGCTCGCAGACTTCGTGAATATTCACGTCGCCGACGATATGCGGATGACGATGCGGTTCGAGCAACCGGTCGACGAGCGTTTGCAGCCGGTCCGATTCCTTGATGACGACCTGCGTGTACTCGCGCAGCTCGTCGCGTTCGCGCGCGCCGAGTTCGAATTCGAGCAGTTGCGCCGCGCCGCGAATGCCGCCGAGCGGGTTCTTGATCTCATGCGCGAGATTGCGGATCAACTGCTTGTTGACGGCCGTCAGATCATGGATGCGCTCTTCGCGGTCGGACCTTAGATGACGCTCGTTCTCGAACAGCTCGAGCAGCACGTAGTCCTGCGCGCTTTCCAGGAAGCCGACGATCGCATGCACGTGCAGCGGCTCGTGGCCGGCGCGTTCGAGCACAGCATCCAGATGGGTCGCGTGAAAACGGTGAGCGGCGATCGCGGCGATGGTCGCCGTCAGTTCTTCGCCGTTCGTGAAGATGTCGGGCCAGGCCATTTGGGTGAGCTGCCGGCGCGACATTTCGAGCATCGACTCGGCCGACGGATTCGCGAACGCAACACGCAGCGTCCGCTTGTCGAGCACGAGCACGACGGTGGGCAGCGCCTCGAAGCCCGGCAGCAAACCGGATTCGACGAGTTGCGCATCATCCGACAATGCGTCGGTGTGCCCTTTTCTGGCCTTGATCAGGTTCTTCAATACCATCTTGCAGTCGGGTCTCGATAGCCTTGCATGGGACGGCAGCCAGCGCCAGAGCGCCAACCCCCGTCGACAGGAGATGGTGAGGCGGGCTTCATCGCACGCGGTTCAATACGTCAAATCAACAACACGCTGCAGCAGCCGTTCCGCAACAAAAACGTCACAACTTTCGATCCAACGAAAAAGGGACGGCGCCGCCGTCCCTTCGTGACCGATCGCAGCGTCGGGGCGTACGCTTCGCCGCATCTCGCGAACGAAGCGCAGCGCCACCTACAGCGATTACAGCGAGTAGTACAGTTCGAACTCGACCGGGTGCGTGGTCATACGCACGCGTTGCAGCTCGGTTTCCTTCAGTTCGAGGTAAGCGTCGATCATGCCGTCGGTGAACACGCCACCACGCGTCAGGAACTCACGGTCTGCGTCGAGTGCTTCCAGCGCCTGATCGAGGCCGGCGCACACGGTCGGGATCTTTGCATCCTCTTCCGGCGGCAGGTCGTACAGGTTCTTGTCGGCGGCTTCGCCCGGATGGATCTTGTTCTGCACGCCGTCCAGACCTGCCATCATCAGTGCCGAGAAGCACAGGTACGGGTTCGCGAGCGGATCCGGGAAGCGCGTTTCGATACGGCGGCCCTTCGGGTTCGGAACGTGCGGAATACGGATCGATGCCGAACGGTTACGTGCCGAGTAAGCCAGCTTCACAGGCGCTTCGAAGTGCGGCACGAGACGCTTGTACGAGTTCGTACCCGGGTTCGTGATCGCGTTCAGCGCGCGAGCGTGCTTGATGATGCCGCCGATGTAGAACAGCGCGAATTCCGACAGGCCAGCGTAGCCGTTGCCCGCGAACATGTTCTGGCCGTCCTTCCAGATCGACTGGTGAACGTGCATGCCCGAACCGTTGTCGCCGACGACAGGCTTCGGCATGAACGTCGCCGTCTTGCCGTACGTGTGCGCGACGTTGTGAACGATGTACTTCAGCTGTTGCGTCCAGTCAGCGCGTTGAACCAGCGTCGAGAACTTCGTGCCGATTTCGTTCTGGCCTTGACCTGCCACTTCGTGGTGGTGAACTTCAACGGGGATGCCGATCTGTTCGAGCAGCAGACACATTTCCGAGCGGATGTCCTGGAACGTGTCGACGGGAGCAACCGGGAAGTAGCCGCCCTTCGTACCCGGACGGTGACCCGTGTTGCCGCCTTCGAATTCCTTGCCCGACGACCACGGTGCTTCTTCCGAGCCGATCTTGACGAAGCAGCCCGATTGATCAGCAGCCCACTGGACCGAGTCGAAAATGAAGAATTCGGGTTCCGGACCGAAGTAGGCCGTGTCGCCCAGGCCCGTGCTCTTCAGATACGCTTCGGCGCGCTTTGCGAGCGAGCGCGGGTCGCGTTCGTAGCCCTTGCCGTCAGCCGGTTCGACGACGTCGCAGGTCAGCACGAGGGTCGACTCTTCGTAGAACGGGTCGATGAAGGCGGTGTCGGCGTCCGGCACGAGCAGCATGTCCGACGCTTCGATGCCCTTCCAGCCAGCAATCGAGGAACCGTCAAACGCATGGCCGCTTTCAAACTTGTCTTCGTCGAATGCCGACACCGGCACCGAAACGTGTTGCTCCTTGCCGCGCGTGTCGGTGAAACGGAAGTCGACAAACTTGACGTCCTCGTCCTTGACGAGCTGCATGACGTCGGCCACGGATTTACTCATAACCTATCTCCTGATTAACGAATTCGGCGGGTTCAGCCGCCGCCCAATCTAGCTGACCAGCCTCGATGCGTCCACCCCTCGATACGTACGGGTGGGGAAATATGATGCTGGCATCGGGCCAATCTGATCGGCACCAATAAAGCAGCTTCTGTGCCATGTTTGTGTTCCGTGTGCGCCACGTCGTTACAGCCCCAATGCCGACGCGCCTTCGCAGGGAATTTGCATACACCGTTTGCGGGAATTGTCCGGGGCCACGCGATGCATCTGCACCATGATTGTGCGCGCCCGTAGTCTGCGCCCGCTTAAGATTCCGTTTTGGTGCATAGCGCTCATTTTGCACCATTGTCGGGCGACACCGTCCATCGCCGAATTTCGCGCTGTGCGTGGCGGTGGGGCGTGCGCCGCGACGACACCTTGCTAGAATGTTTTTTTGGCCCCAAGGAGATTTGCTGTCATGAGTACGCTCGAACAGTTGTACAGCCAGGCTGAAAAGCGCCGTGTCGTCAATCAGCTCCCTTACGCGGGCGCCGTCACGCCTGCCGAGGCATTCGAGCTTCTGCAACTCGACCCGCGCACCCGTCTCGTCGATGTGCGCACGCGCGCCGAACTGGATTGGGTCGGCCGCCCCGTCGTCGGCGACGGCCAGTACGCGCATGTCGAATGGACGCGCTATCCGGGCGGCGTGCCGAATGCCGAATTCATCGATCAGCTGCGCCAGGTCGCGACGCCCGACACGCCCGTGCTGCTGCTGTGCCGCAGCGCGGCGCGCTCGAAGCTGGCAGCTATCGCCGCCACCCAGGCCGGCTTCACGAAGGCGCTGGATCTGCTCGAAGGCTTCGAAGGCGACAAGGATGGCCAAGGGCATCGGAAGACGGTGTCGGGCTGGTGTTTTCGCGGACTGCCGTGGATTGGCGCTTGACGGATCTCACGCACGCATAGGAGTAAGAAGCGCAGCCGTCGCTTCTTACGCACACGGCGCACGTTGCATACCGTGCGCCGTTTTCTTTTGGAATCGTCCGCGCGCGATGTGACACGCGGATGATGTTCTTAGGACCGGGACGCGTTGCACGCCCCTCTCCGCCGCGCTAGTTACGCGACTGCGCCTGCGCTGCCACTTCCGGCTCGACGATATCGCCGCCGAGCAGATGCACGCCTTCGCGCAGCTTCACGAACGCGGCCGCGACGGCTTCCGGCTCACCCTTCACGCCGAGGTCGATATGCCGGCGCGCATAGATGCCGCCGCGCTCCGAGTCACCAACGCTCGGCAGGCTGAATACGCGCACGCCCGGAAAGTCATGCTCGATCTTTTCCATCAGCGGCGTCAGCGTCGACTCGGGCAACTCGAAGACGAGCAGAGACTTTTCCGCATGCGGCGTCGAATGATGCAGATGCTGGTACTTCGTATCCAGCACCCATTCGATCATCGGCCAGGCCATCACCGGAAAGCCCGGGACGAAGTGATGATCTCCGACAGAAAAACCAGGAATCTTGTTGTACCCATTCGGAATGATCGACGCGCCGCGCGGATACGTGCCCATGTTCAAACGATGCAGGTTGTCCGGCGAATTGAAATCGACGGGCGCGGGCGAATTGGCCGGGTGCATCTCGCGGATGCGTTCCTGGATCAGCGCCTTTGCCTCGGGATGCAGTTCGAGCGGCACGGCAAGCGCGGCGGCGGCGCATTGGCGCGTGTGATCGTCGGGCGTTGCGCCGATGCCGCCCGTCGAGAACACGATATCGCCGGAAGCGAACGTGCGGCGCAAGGTCGCCGTGATGCGCTCCGGATCGTCGCCGATATATTCGGCCCATGACAGCGACAGGCCGCGCGCGCTCAGAAGCTGGATGACTTTCGGCAGATGCTTGTCGACGCGTCTGCCGGACAGGATTTCATCGCCGATGATGATGACGCCAAATGCCATTGAAGCCTCTTGTATCAGTAGGAGACAGGCGCTGTGCCGCGCGCGCCGTGGGGACCATGGTGACCGTTCCCGCCATGCTCGCCGGCGCGCATCCGCTGCAGCGCGCGCAGGCAGTAGTAGCCGAACCACAGCGCCGTGAACACGAGGATAAAAGCATAGATCCAGATGGTCACGGCAGTCATCACAGGGAACAGCACGATCAGCCACACGGACGACGCCCAGATCAACGTGGGCAGCGAGCCGAGCAGCCCGCTCGCCACGCCGATCAACAGCAGCGGCAGGCGATGCTGGCGCACCAGCGCGCGCCGTTCTTCGCTGCTGGCGTGCAGCGACAGCGCGTCGTACGTCATCACGCGGTAAGTGAGCCAGCCCACAGCAGCGGCGGAATCAGCGCGAAGAACGGCGGAATCAGCCACAGCGGCAGCGTGATCACGAGCACCAGCAGGCACACGAGCGTCGTCCATATGGAATGCACGAGGCTGCCGGCGAACGTGCCACCGTGCCGCATTTCCAGCGAGGCGAACTGCCGCTTCGACAGATGCCTGATCACGGCGGGCATCGACAGCGTTGCGATCAGCAGCAGCACCGTGACGACGATCAGCGGAATCGCGACAGCAATCACAATGAAAGGCGCCACGGCCGTATGCAGCGACGAAAAACCGAGCCAGTCGAATAGCCCATAGAGCGTGGTCGTGAGCGGCCAGCTTTCGAGCCAGTTACGCGTCGCGCCGATCAGGGTCTGCCAGGAAAACCACAGCGCCACGCCCCAGACGATCGTGGCTGCCGCGAACGGCATGAACGTCAGCCACAACATGCGTGGATGCAGCACGGAAGAAAGCGCGCGCCCGAACGAGCGCAGAAGATCATTCATGCGTAGTCGATGACGTGATGGGAATGCAGGAAAAGGAAGGAAACGTGGACAGGATAAACCACGCCGCGTGTCAGCGTCGAAAGTGAAAGCCGGCGCTGACCAGTGAATGTGCAAGCGAGTGCGCGAGCGTTGCTGCGCGGCCGGTGATAATCAGAAGCGAGCGCCCGGCCGAAAGAGGCATCGAAGGTGAAACGACAACGCAAACGAAAACGTGCTTACGCCGCGCCCCGCTGCTTCTTGCCAGCGATGCGCTGTCCAATGCGCACGAATGCGAGCCAGTGTTGCGCCCAGAAACCCTCGCCGTAGTGACGGCCACTGAGCTGATCGCGAATGCCCGTCGGCTCCATTTCGCGGCTCCACGACGCGCTGCCGAACAGCATGTCCCACCACGGGAAAAGCACACCGAAATTGCAGCCGTACTTGAGCCCTTCATGACCATAGCCGATTGCATGATGACGGCGATGGAAGGTCGGACTGACGAGCAGGCGCTCGCCGAGCCAGCCGAAATGCAGACGGATGTTCGCGTGCTGCACGCTCTGCGCGAGATTCGTGATCGCGACGAGCACGACGAACTGCGACGGCGGCACGCCGATGAACAGCGCGATCACGGCGAAGAAACATGCTTGCAGCAGATCGTCGAGCAGATGGTTGCGGTCGTCGGCCCACAGCGACATCTGCTGCTGGCTGTGATGCACCGCGTGCAGTTCCCACCACACACCGATCCTGTGCTGCCCGCGGTGATACCAGTAGCCCGCGAAGTCGAGCACCAGCAGATACATGACGAACGTGACGAACGGCTGCGTCGTGACACCGGGCCACAGATTGTCGAGTTCGATATTCGCGATGCCCTGCAAACGCAGCCAGCCCTGCACCGAGTCGAAAAACGGCTGCAGCGCGAAGAAGAAGAACAGATTCAGAATGCCGAGCTTGGCGATCCACGTGTAGAGCACGTCCACGCGCACCGCCTTGCGGTCCTTCCACTGCTCGACGGGCCGCAGCGCTTCCAGCGGACGCAGCAACGCATACATGGCGATAACTTCCAGCACGCCGACGATCACCCAGTACAGGCTGTCGTACGTGTCCTCGTCGTAGTCCATCAGGTTGAAATGGAACAGCAGCGGCTGCACGACGTCGACGTACAGCAGCGTCTGGACGGAAGAAACGAAGCTATCGAGACTGGAGGCGATCAGGTGGAACATGGTGCTCTTTATGCGTCGCGGTTCTGCTTCACTGCGCGGTTCAATATACGTTTTACCGCGCAATTCACGGCGCGCTGGCGAGGCACGCCGTCTGCATCATCATGCCCCGTTCGGCGCGGTGACGGGCGCGCGGTTGAAGAAATAGATGCCGTGCGGCGAACGGCCGACGGCGATCGTCTGGATCAGCTTGTGCGTAGTCAGGTCGATGACACCGACATGCTTCGCAAAACGGAACGTTACCCACAGATAGCGTTTGTCGGCGGAAAGTTCCATGTCGTCCGGTCCCGGCATCAGGC
Organism: Paraburkholderia sp. PGU19; assembly: GCF_013426915.1. Lineage (GTDB taxonomy): Bacteria > Pseudomonadota > Gammaproteobacteria > Burkholderiales > Burkholderiaceae > Paraburkholderia. The sequence goes on along the minus strand of NZ_AP023179.1, from coordinate 1,398,873 downwards.
CCGTGATGTCGCCGACGTTGGTGAGCGTGTCTTCGTCGAGGATGCTGATCGTGCTGGCCACGCGGTTCGACACAGCCACATGCTTGCCGTCCGCGAGCGAGCGGAAGTTGTGCGCGCCCTTGCCCGTCGTGATCGTCTTCACGATCTTCTGATTGCGCCAGTCGACGACGGCGACATAGTCCGCACCCGTCATGCCGATCAACAGGTATTTGTCGCCCGGCGTCATCCACAGACCGGCCGGCACCTTGCCGACTTTCATCTTCCACTTGACCGTCTGCGTGGCGAGATCGACGGCGGCGAGTTCACCCGACACCTGCAGCGTGACGAACACCGTCTTGCTGTCGTTCGTGAACGCCATGTGGCTCGGCATCACGGCGAGCGGCAGGCGGCTCGCGAGCGTCATGTTGTGGCCGTCGTAGTGATAGATGTCGAGGCGGTCGAGGCGCAAGCCCGTCGTCACGAGCCACTTGCGATCCGGCGAGAAACCGATCTGATACGGGTCTTCGATGTTCTCGACCCAGCGTTGCGGCTTGCCTGTTTTCGGATCGACGAACATCAGATTGTTCGACACCGAATTCGCGACGATCAGCGACGAATTGTCCGGCGTCGGCATCAGGTGATGCGGTTCCTTGCCGGTCGGCACCGTGTCGATCACCTGACGTGTCGACTCGTCGATCAGGCTCAGCGTGGCTTCGCCGGAGTTGAGCACGATCACGTTGTTGGCGAGAACTGGCGTGGAGAAGAAGCTTGCTGCCGCGACGAGCGCCGCGCCTGCCGCAAACGTGCTGGTCAGGCCGGGAAGGGAAAATTTGCGCATGAAAACTCACATCAGGGGGTAATCGCCATTGTAGAACGTTTGCGTGACTCTTCGGTTGACCTCGATCGGGGAAAAGGCAGACGTTGCGGCGCGGTGCCGCAGGGTGCGCGCAATGCGTTGCGAGCGGCTACGCCCGCTGTCCAGGCCGCACGATTTTTTGTACCGAATCGATACGATTATCGCATTTACGAATCAGACGCCACTATATGACCACATTATCAATCGAGATTATTCGGCGATTATCCAGCACATGTTTCCACCATTTAGGAGCGAAATCTCCGAACGTTATTAATTAAGAATTACCTCATATCGAATCAAACTCCGCGCCTTAAGAATTCGTGAACGCAACACCCGCTTCGACGTTTGCCAGCATGTGGAAACGAGCCGGCCAGCACGGACTGAATAAGTCCGCGCTGCGACAAACATCTTTCCCAGTGACGAAAGCGGGTTTTGCCAGTTTCGATGCTTTGTCTTGTCCGGCGTTTCCGAGTATTTGCTGTCCAGTCTTACCGGAGTTTGAGGCATGAAAATAATGAATAAGATGGCGCAAGAATCAACTGCAATCCGTCGCGCCATATTGAACGACCGCAATGTACTGCGTTCGGCACGCACTTCGACCATCGCGCTGTTGGCGTTTGCGAGTTTCTTGTGGCTGTCCGCGACGGTTGACGCCAATGCGGCCGTCACGATGGGCAACGGCGCAAGCACCGTGGACGCCACTGGCGTGGCGCTTGGAGACACGTCGTTTGCCGGTGCGGATGCGACGGCCGTCGGCGACACATCGACGGCGAGCATCAACAACGCCACGGCTATCGGCGCGCATTCGCGTGCGATGGCGGCCTCGGCGACCTCGCTGGGCGACACCGCGCAGGCAAACGCCGCCCAGTCGCTCGCGCTGGGCGCCAATTCGATGGCGACATTCAGCAACAGCGTGGCGCTCGGTTTCGGCTCTGCGACGCTGTACGGCGCGCAAACGGGCTACGTCGCGTTCGGGCTGGACGCGCCGCAAAATTCTGTTGGCGAGGTCAACGTCGGCAATCGCACGATCAGCGGCGTGGCGGCGGGCCGCGTCGACCAGGACGCCGTGAACGTCGCGCAACTGAAGGCGGTGGCGAGCAAGATCGATGGCGCCGTGATGTACGACCGCAACCCGGACGGGTCGATCAATCATGACAGCATCACGTTGCAAGGTGATCCGGCGAACGGCGGCACGCGGATTGGCAACGTTGCCGATGCCGTCGACACGCACGACGCCGTGAACCTCGGCCAGTTGTCCGCGATGCTCGGCAATGCCGTCGGCAACATCACCGTCAACACGTCGAACCCGATGTTCAGCGCCGAGGGCTCGCCCGCTACCGAGCCGGCGCAAGCAAGCGGCGTGCACTCGATCGCAGCGGGCGCGAATGCGCAGGCGGGCGGCACCAATGCCGTCGCGCTCGGCGCCGGCTCGAACGCAAGCGCGGACAATTCGGTGGCGCTCGGTCAGGGCTCGGTCGCCGATCGCTCGAACACGGTCTCCGTCGGCGCGTCGGGACAGGAACGGCAGATCGCGAACGTCGCGGCGGGCGCTCAGGGCACGGATGCCGTCAACGTGAACCAGCTGAATCAGGGTTTGAGCGGCGCGGTCGGCCAGGCGAAAGCCTATACCGACGACCAGGTCCGATCGGCGCGCAAAGACGGCTATGGGGGCGCCGCAGCGGCGATCGCGATGGCGGGCCTGCCGCAAGCCGTGCTGCCGGGGCGCGGGATGGTCGCGATGGCGGCCGGCACGTATGGCGGCCAGTCGGCGATGGCGCTCGGCGTATCGAAACTCTCGGACTCGGGCAAATGGGCCTACAAGCTGCAGGGTACGGCGAGCACGCGTGGCGAACTGGGCGGGTCGATCGGGGCCGGCATGCACTGGTAACACGCTGCGCGATTCGCGCACAGCAGCGAAAAAATCACAGGGTGTGAGTTCCGCGTGCGACGCGCTGAGCACGCGGCGTCAGGCCGCATCTGCGGATTGCGACGTATTGCTGATAGCGGCAAAACCGGGCGCGCCTGGCGAAGCGCGCCCGAATCGGTCACCGCTGCATCGACTCCCACACCTTGTAGAGACGCTTGACGGAAACAGGCATCGGCGTGCGCAGTTCCTGCGCGAACAGCGACACACGCAGTTCCTCCAGCAGCCAGCGGAACTCGGCAAGCCGGGCATCCGGCACGCCGCCGCGCTGCGCGAGCGCTCGCTGGTAGTTCTGCGCGAGCGGCTGAAACTCTGCGAACTGACGCGCGTCGCGTGCCGAGTCCGCTTTCAGTTTGTCGATGCGCAGCGCAATGCCCTTCAGATAGCGCGGGAAATGCGTCAACTGAGCGTACGGCGTATCGACGATAAAGCGTTTGCCGATCAGCGCGTCCAACTGGTTCTGCATGTCGGCAAAAGCAGCGGCGAACGGTTTCGCCTGCGCGAGTTTCTTCACGACGGCCGAATACTCGCCAAGAATCTGTCCGCCAAGGCGGGCAATCTCTTGCGCGAGCAACGTCAGCCGGCTGCGGCCTTCGTCCTTGCGCGCGTGGAAGCTCGCGTCGTCGTCGGGCAGCGGGTCTTGCAGGCACGCGCGGTCGAGCGCGGTGTCGATCAGTTGATCGCGCAGTTCCTCCTGCGTGCCGCGCGGCATGAACTGCATCGCCATTTCGCGCAAGCCCGGCAGATTCTTTTCGAGGTATTTGATCGGCTCGCGCAACTGCAGCGCGAACAAGCGCCGCAAGCCCGCGCGATGGATACGCGCGGCCTCGTCCGGCGAATCGAACACTTCGACGTCGCAATGCGTGCCGCGATCGACGAGCGCCGGATAACCGAACAGCGTATGTCCGCCGCGCCGGATTTCGAGAAGCTCGGGGAGCTTGCCGAAGTTCCACGTCGTCAGGTTTTCGTAGAGGGCTGTCGCCGGCGCGGCCGCCCCTTCGCCTGCAGCGGGCGTGTGCGGCGCGGCTGAGGCGCCACGCGCACCGCCGCTCGCCCCACTCGCGCCACGCGCCGCCCCGCCTGCGGTGCCGCCCGCCGTGCCCCCTATTGCTCCGCGCGCAGCGGCATCGCTGCCGCCCGAGCCCGCATTCGCGAGCGCCGCACCCGCCGCGCTCGACGCGATTTTCTGGAACTGCTGTTGCGCCTGGCCGCCCAGTTCCGCGCGCAGCTGCGCGAGATTGCGGCCCATCGCGAGCTGCCGGCCGTGCTCGTCGATCACCTTGAAGTTCATGAACAGGTGCGGCGCGAGCGTTTCGAGCTTGTAGTCCGACTGCTTCGTCGCGACCTGCGTCTGCTCGCGGACATCGGCGATCACCGTGTCGAGCAGTCCGCCCGCGCCGAATTTAGGCCCGCTGTGCCGCTCGACGAAACCCGCCGCGTACTCCGGCAACGGCACGACGTGACGGCGCAGCTTCTGCGGCAACGATTTGAGCAGCAGTTGCGTCTTTTCCTTCAGCATGCCGGGCACGAGCCACTCGACACGCCGCGCGTCCACCTGATTCAGCGCGTACAGCGGCACGGCGAGCGTCACGCCATCGCGCGGCGAACCCGGCTCGAAGTGATAGGTCAGCGTCATGTCCACGCCCGCCATCGTCATCCGTTTCGGGAACAGGTCGGTCGTGACGCCCGCCGCCTCGTGACGCATCAGATCGTCGCGCGACAGATACAGCAGGCGCAGCTTGTCTTCCTGCTGCCCGCTCTTCTTCACTTCATCGCGATACCAGCGCTCGAACGCGGCGCCCGTATGGATACCGTTCGGCACAGCCTGATCGTAGAACGCGTAGATCAGTTCGTCGTCGACTAGAACGTCCTGGCGACGCGACTTGTGCTCGAGCTGTTCGATATCGGCGAGCAGCTTGCGGTTGTGCGCGAAGAACGCGAGCTTCGTGTCGAACTCGCCTTCAACCAGCGCGCCGCGGATGAACAGTTCTCTCGCTCGCGCCGGGTCCTGCTTGCCGAAACTGACGCGCCGCCGGTGATACACAGGCAAGCCGTACAGCACAGCGCGCTCGAACGCTGAAACCTGCGCCGCACGCTTTTCCCAGTGCGGCTCGGAGAGCGACTTCTTCAACAGATGCGCGCCGACGCGCTCGATCCACTCCGGCTCGATCTTCGCGATGCAGCGCGCGTAGAGCCGGCTCGTCTCGACGAGCTCCGCCGCTATCACCCACTTGCCCGCCTTCTTCACGAGCGCCGAGCCGGGCCACAGATAAAACTTGATGCTCCGCGCGCCGAGATAGTACGGCTCGTCGTCGGCCTTCAGACCGATATTGCCGAGCAGGCCCGTCAGGAGCGCGAGATGAATCTGCTCGAAGGTCGCTTCGCTGTCGTTCACGCGCCAGCCGTGTTCGCGAACCACCGTCAGCAGTTGCGAATGCACGTCGCGCCATTCGCGCAGACGCAAATGCGACAGGAAGTTCTGCTTGCACGCATCGGTCAACTGCCGGTTCGACTTCTTGTGCGCGATGGCCTCTTCGAACCACGCCCAGATTTTCAGCCATTGCAGAAACTCAGAGCGCTCGTCGGCGAACTTGCGGTGCGCCTGGTCTGCTTGTTCCTGCGCGTCGATGGGACGGTCGCGCGGGTCCTGCACGGACAGCGCACTCGCGATGATCAGCACTTCGCGCAGCGCCTGCTGGTCGCGCGCGCCGAGAATCATCCGGCCGACGCGCGGATCGAGCGGCAGGCGCGCGAGTTCGCGGCCGAGCGGCGTCAGCGCGTTGTCGTCGTCGACGGCGCCGAGTTCGTTCAGCAGTTGATAACCGTCGGCGATCGCGCGGCCTGGCGGCGGCTCGATGAACGGGAAGGTTTCGATCGCCGTCAGATGCAGCGACTTCATCCGCAGAATGACGGACGCAAGCGACGACCGCAGAATCTCCGGGTCCGTGAAGCGCACGCGCCCCTGGAAATCGGTTTCCTCGTAAAGACGAATGCAGATGCCGTCAGCGACGCGGCCGCAACGCCCTGCCCGCTGGTTCGCCGCCGCCTGCGAAATCGATTCGACCTGCAACTGCTCGACCTTGTTGCGATACGAGTAGCGCTTCACACGCGCGAGGCCCGTGTCGACCACGTAGCGGATGCCCGGCACCGTCAGCGAGGTTTCGGCGACGTTGGTCGCGAGCACGATGCGCCGCGCGTTCGACGGACGGAATACGCGTTCCTGCTCAGCCGCCGACAGCCGCGCGAACAGCGGCAATATCTCCGTGTGCGGCGGATGGTGCTTGCGCAGCGCTTCGGCCGCATCGCGAATCTCGCGCTCGCCGGGCAGGAACACGAGCACGTCGCCGGGGCCTTCGCGGCACAGTTCGTCGGCGGCTTCGACGATCGCGTCCATCAGATCGCGGTCGGTTTCCCGCTGTGTTTTCGGGCGATCGCCACGCTCCCGGCCCGCATTGCCTTCCGCAGATTTCACCGCCGGCGAATCTTCCGCGACGGGACGATAGCGGACCTCGACGGGATACAGACGGCCGCTCACCTCGATCACAGGCGCCGGTTTTTCTTCGGAGCCGAAATGACGCGCGAAGCGATCGGCATCGATGGTTGCGGACGTCACGATCAGCTTCAGATCGGGGCGCTTCGGCAAAATCTCTTTCAGATAGCCGAGCAGGAAATCGATGTTCAGGCTGCGCTCGTGCGCTTCGTCGATGATCAGCGTGTCGTACGCCTTCAGCAGCGGGTCGGTCTGCGTTTCCGCGAGCAGAATGCCGTCCGTCATCAGCTTGACGGACGCACCGGGCGCGAGATTGTCGGTGAAACGCACCTTGTAGCCGACCACTTCGCCGAACGGCGTGCCGAGTTCCTCGGCGATGCGCCGGCCCGTCGCCGATGCCGCGATCCGGCGCGGCTGCGTGTGACCGATCAGCCCGTTGCCGCCCGCGCCGAGCCCGCGTCCGAGCGCGAGACAGATTTTCGGCAATTGTGTCGTCTTGCCCGAGCCCGTCTCGCCGCTGACGATCACGACCTGGTGGCCCGCGATCGCACGCGCGATTTCCTCGCGTCGGCCCGAGACGGGCAGCGCCTCGGGGAACGTGATGGGCGGAATGGGATTCGGCACGACGACGCGCGCGGGCTTGCGCGGCTCGCGCGGCGTGTTGCGCTGATTTTCTCCACCCGGCTCGCGCGGCGTGTCGCGCTGCTTCCCGGCGCCCGGCTCCCGCGACGCATTGCGCTGTTTTTCTCCGCCCGGCTCGCTGCCGGCGCGTGGGTTGCCTTGCGGTTTGGCTTGCGAGTCGAGCGGCGGGTTGCCTTGAGTACGCGGCGCTTGTTGCTGGCGGGCGCCACCTGTCTGATCCCGTCCACGCTTGCCCTGCTGGTCCCGCTGCCGGTTCGGCGCGTCGTTCTGTGGCCCGCGCGCACCGCTTTTCGCTGCGTTTGCGCCTTGCTGTTTATTCGCGTCACCGTGCGCGGAAGCGCCCGAACGCGGCGCATTCGCAACATTCACGGAAACGTCACGACGCGAAGCGTCACCGCGCGCGTCACGCGTCGCGTCCTGATGGCCGCGCGGCGCGGGGCTCGCAGCGTCTTTCGCGGCAGCGTCAGCCGCGTTTTTCGTATCGGCTCCAGCGGAGCTTTTGGGTACATTCGACATGGGGGCGCATTATAATCCGGGGCATGAATTCCCAAACCGACCTCGTCCCCACGCCCGCCAGCTCGCCGGCCTCGTCCAGCGACTCGGAAGCCATGCTGCAACACGCGCAATTCGTCGACTGGATGCGATCGGTCGCGCCGTACATCCACGCGTTCCGAAACAAGACGTTTGTCGTCGGCTTCGGCGGCGAAGTCGTGCATCAGGGTCTGCTCAACGCGCTGGTGTCCGATATCGCGCTGTTGCAGGCGATGGGTATCCAGATCGTGCTCGTACACGGCTCGCGTCCGCAAGTGGAAGAGCAGATGAGCCTGCACGGCGTCGAGTCCGAGTTTTCGCACGGCATGCGCATCACCAATGCGCGCGCGCTCGAATCCGCGAAAGAAGCGGCGGGCGAAGTGCGTCTGGACATCGAGGCCGCGATCAGCCAGGGCTTGCCGAACACGCCGATGGCGCACGCGCACATCAGCGTGGTGTCGGGCAACTTCGTGACGGCGCGGCCCGTAGGCATTCTCGACGGGGTCGATTTCCAGCATACGGGCGTGGTGCGCAAGATCGATGCCGAGTCGATCCGCCAGACGCTTTCGAGCGGCAAGATCGTGCTGCTCTCGCCGCTCGGCTTCTCGCCGACAGGCGAAGCATTCAATCTGTCGATGGAAGACGTCGCGTCGGCCGCCGCGATTGCGCTACGCGCCGACAAGATCGTCTTTCTCACCGAGACGGAAGGCCTGCTCGACGAAGAAGGCGCGCTGATCCGCGAGTTGTCGCTGGACGACGCGTACCGCCTGCATGAAGGCGGCGTCGTGACGGGCGATGCCGGTTTCTATCTGAAGCACTCCATTCGCGCGTGCCGCGGCGGCGTCGCGCGTTCGCACATCATTCCGTACGCGCTCGACGGCAGCCTGCTGCTGGAACTGTTCCTGCACGATGGCGTGGGTACGATGATCTCGTACGAGAACCTCGAAAGCCTGCGCGAAGCGACGCCGGACGACGTCGGCGGCATTCTGACGCTGATCGAGCCGCTCGAAAGCGACGGCACGCTGGTGCGGCGTGGGCGTCACCAGATCGAGCGCGACATCGACCATTTCTCGGTGATCGAGCACGATGGCGTGCTGTTCGGCTGCGCGGCGCTGTATGCGTATCCGGCGGAGCGCATCGGCGAGATGGCGTGCCTGACGGTCTCGCCGGAAGCACAAGGCTCGGGCGACGGCGAACGGCTGCTCAAGCGCATCGAGCAGCGCGCACGGGCGCGCGGATTGACGCGTATCTTCGTGCTGACGACGCGCACCGAACACTGGTTCCTCAAGCGCGGCTTCGTGAAGGTCACGGTCGACGACCTGCCCGAAGACCGCCGCCGCCTCTACAACTGGCAGCGCAAGTCGCTCGTGCTGATGAAACAGCTCTGAGCGCTCACAATAACGACGCGCCGCCGTTCCACATCGATCACAGGAGAAGCACAGCATGACTCGCATGGTTCAATGCACGAAGCTCGGCAAGGAAGCCGAAGGTCTCGATTTCCCGCCGCTGCCGGGCGAACTCGGCAAGCGGATCTACGAGAGCATTTCGAAGGAAGCATGGCAGCAATGGCTCAAGCAGCAGACCATGCTGATCAATGAAAACCGCCTGAACATGGCGGACCCGCGCGCACGCCAGTATCTGATGAAGCAGACGGAGAAATTCTTCTTCGGCGAAGGCGCCGATCAGGCTACGGGCTACGTGCCGCCCTCGGAAGGCTGAGCTTTCGTCGCGGCAGTTCGCGACAGGCAATGAAGAATCCGCGCGCGGTGCGCGGATTTTTTTCGCCTGTTTCCGGCCGCCGGGCAGCTCCGCTGCGGCCGGCAGATTGAACGAAACCGTTAATCCCGAGCCGCTTTTTCTGCACCCGCCGAATTCCCGCAATCCCCCGCCAGGCAACGGATTGCGCGCCCTCACCCGCCCCGCGCCGGACAGTCGGTTTGCGCGATCCTCGCTTATCGTGCTATCATGTGCTTCGTTCTAACAGCATTAACCCTTCATTCGCGTTCAGTTTGCACCTTGGCCGCCGTGCGTGCCAGGTTCGGATTGAATTGTTTTTTATACAAGAAGGCTTGTCGGTTGTTTCGTTGCAAGTCGCGTCGGTCCGATCGGCGCGATCCAGAGCGACGCCTCGCCGGCCTTTTTCGTTTCAAGCCTTTTCAAGCGGCATGAGCGCACCGCGTGCGTGCATGTCCTCCGGTATCTGCCCCCCTGCAAGGCCACGTGGGTACCAACGTTTAGCAGCAACTAACAAAGTGCAATTTCGCGACGACCTTCGCGATGCACGGGCGTTACTTTTTCTGCGCAAAGTGCTTATGCACGTCTGCGCAGTACGCCTTTGCGTGGTCCGTGCGAGGCGCTACGCCTGTTCGCATCGACCGCTCGCGAAACTGCACTTTCCAGCAATCCGTGGCGGAGCGCTTTTTGCGTTCGGCCGCAGTCATAGGAGCTTGTACCTTGACCGCTTCCAGCAACGGTTTCTGGCGACATAAGAACAAAGACAACAGCCTGACTCTCGACGACATCACCGTCGTCGACAATTCCCTTCTCAAACGTGCCGTCGGCGCCATGGCGCTCGGCAACGCAATGGAATGGTTCGATTTCGGCGTGTACAGCTATATCGCTGTCACGCTCGGCAAAGTGTTCTTCCCGTCGAGCAGCCCGTCGGCGCAGTTGATCGCGACCTTCGGCACGTTTGCCGCCGCGTTCCTCGTGCGCCCGATCGGCGGCATGGTGTTCGGGCCGCTCGGCGACCGCATCGGCCGTCAGCGCGTGCTCGCAATGACGATGATCATGATGGCCGTCGGCACGTTCGCGATCGGCCTGATCCCGAGCTATGGTTCGATCGGCATTCTCGCGCCCGCGCTGCTGCTCGTCGCGCGTCTCGTGCAGGGCTTTTCGACGGGCGGCGAGTATGGTGGCGCCGCTACCTTTATCGCCGAGTTTGCGACGGATCGGCGCCGTGGCTTCGCGGGGAGCTTCCTCGAATTCGGCACGCTGGTCGGCTATATCCTCGGCGCAGGCACGGTTGCCGTGCTGACGGCGACGCTGTCGCAGGAAGCGCTGCTGTCGTGGGGCTGGCGCGTGCCGTTCTTCATCGCGGGTCCGCTGGGCCTTGTGGGCCTGTATATCCGGATGAAGCTCGAAGAGACGCCTGCGTTCAAGAAGGAAGCGGAAGCGCGTGAAGCGGACGAGATGTCGCGTCCGAAGCAGAAGTTCGTGGAACTGCTCGCGCAGCAATGGAAGCCGTTGCTGCTGTGCGTCGGCCTCGTGCTGATCTTCAACGTCACCGACTACATGGCGCTGTCGTATCTGCCGAGCTACCTGTCGGCCACGCTGCACTTCAACGAATCGCACGGTCTGTTCCTCGTGCTGCTCGTGATGGTGCTGATGATGCCGATGACGCTCTACGCGGGTCATCTGTCCGATAAGATCGGCCGCAAGCCCGTCATGCTGCTCGGCTGCGTGGGTCTGTTCGCGCTGTCGATTCCGGCGCTGCTGCTGATCCGTATGGGCACGGTGCTGCCCGTGTTCAGCGGCCTGCTGATTCTCGGCGCGCTGCTGTCGACGTTCACGGGCGTGATGCCGTCGTCGCTGCCGGCCCTCTTCCCGACGAAGATCCGTTACGGCGCGCTGGCGATTGGCTTCAACGTGTCGGTGTCGCTGTTCGGCGGTACGACGCCGCTGGTGACGGCATGGCTGGTCGATCGCACCGGCAATCTGATGATGCCCGCGTACTACCTGATGGGTGCGTCGATCATCGGTATCGTCTCGGTGCTGGCGCTGCGTGAAACGGCTCGCAAGCCGTTGCTCGGCTCGGGTCCGTGCGTCGCGACGCGTGCCGAAGCGCATGCCGTGCTGCGCGGCGAGCGCGAAGCCGTGGAACTCGAGGAAGCGTATGCCTCCGCCGTGACGGCGCGTGCATAAGCGACATCGATTCACGTGTTGAATTGAATCGGGTCAGCTTCCGCTGACCCGATTTTTTTATGGCGTCAGCGTCTGCAGCGTGGCTTCGACATCCGCCCCATCGATCGTCAACATGCCCGCTGAGATCGGCAATTTGAAACGGCGCGGCCCCGCGCTGCCCGGATTGACGAACAGCACACCGTCCCGCTCGACGATCAACGGTTTGTGCGAATGCCCCGTCACGACGACGCGCACGCCCTCGTCATGCAGATTGCGCGGCAAGTCGGCGATATCGTGAACGATGAAAATCTTCACCTGTTGCACGTCGAGCGTCGCGTGCGCCGGAATCGACGCGGCCCATGCGCCCGTGTCGTTGTTGCCGCGCACGACCGTCAACGGCGCTATGGCCGTGAGCGCATCGAGCACCGCCTGATTGCAGATGTCGCCCGCGTGAACGATCGCGTCGCATCCCGCGAGCCACGCCAGCGCCTCGGGACGCACGAGATTGTGCGTGTCCGAAATCAGGCCGATGCGGGAAGATTGCGTGCGGCGCGTCGTCATCATGCGTTCCTGAAGAAGCTCAATCGAGCGCGGCCAGCGGCGCGCGCGGCTTGCGCGACATCGCGAGCAGCCGCTTCGTCGCGCCCTGCACGAGCACCGACACGACAGCGCCGCATGCGAACGCGGACAGCACGCCAAGCGTCGGCAATGTCAGCGCCACAACCGAGAAGAACGCCGCGAACGACGCGCGCCCGATCACCATGCCGCGCATCAGCAGCGCGACGAAGCCCGCGCCATGCGCGCGTTGCGCCGAGACCGCGAGCACGATGCCGAGTAGCGGAAAGACAGACAGCATGCCGCTCCACGCCGCGCCCATCGACGCGGAGAGCGTCGTTACCACGAGCGTCAGCACGGCACCCGCGAGCATGCGCAACGCGAGGTCGATGACACCGATGCGCGCCGCCGGCACCGTGCGTTCGACGCGAGGCAACCCGGCTTGCGAGACGGCCACGGCCACACACACCGCCGCCAGCGACCATGCAAGACTCACCGGCAAGTGCGTGAGCAACACGGCGATCAACGCCCACGCGACGAGGCCCGCGCCCAGCGCCACAGGCCAGCGAGCGAAACGGCACGTCCACGCATAAGCGAAGTTGAACGCCTCCGACGCGGCAATCGCAGCAATCGATGCCGCCGACGCCTGCGCCGCGAACGCCGTGCCGCGCTCCAGCGCGAGCAGCAGCACGATCGGCCCCGCAACGACGGGCAATCCAGCTAGCCAACCCGCCACCGACGGTCCCCACACGCGCCCCGCCATCGTCAGCGCCGCGAGAAAGCCTGGCACGAGCGCGAGCTTGAGCGCGAGCATCGGCTATTCCTTGACGAGCTGTTCGATACGGCTGTCGGGCACGAGCCACATGAATGCGCAGAACGTGTAGAGCGCCACCGACACCCACGGCGCGATGAACGCGAACACCACACCCGACAGATAGATCACGACGGACAGCTTGCCCTTGCGGTCGTGGCCGAGCGCGCGCGCCAGCGTCGATTCCGGGCCGTGATGCCGGACCAGCACATGCGCGAGAATGAAATACGCAATCGCGCACATGAAAAGATCGAGGCCGTATAGCGCGGTCGGCCACGCGGCCAGATGGCTCTCGCCGATCCAGTGCGTAATGGCGGGCATCAGCGACAGCCAGAACAGCAGATGCAGGTTCGCCCACAACACGCCGCCCGTCACCTTCTCCACGGCATGGAACATGTGATGGTGATTGTTCCAGTAGATGCCGACGTAGAGAAAGCTCAACACGTAGGCAAGAAAAACGGGGATCACAGGGCGCAACGCTGCGAGATCGAAGCCCTCCGGCACTTTGAGTTCGAGGACCATGATCGTGATGATGATCGCGATCACGCCATCGCTGAAGGCTTCGATTCGTCCTTTACCCATCTGCCCGGTTCCTGTTGCGGATTGTTTGTCATCGGCGCAGGCGAGGCCCTACCCCACCGCTAATCGCCGCTGCCGATTATCCGCGATCACAGGCCGGGCTGTCGATGATGGTCAAATGCGCCGCTCTTTCAACGCAACGCTCAAGGCTCGTGATAGATCGCGAGCCAGACGGTCTGTTCGTTTTCATGCGTCCACGCAACCCGATGCCGGCAATGCGGGCCAATCAGCACGTAGTCGCCGGGACGCATGTCGTGCAGCGTCGCGTCTTCTTCGAATTCGAGCACGGCCGCGCCCGACAGCAGCACGACCCATTCGGCGCGCGAGTCGTCGTACCAGAAGCCATCGGGACTCGTATGTCCCATCGACACGATGCGCTCCACGTTCAGGCGTTGTCCCGTGACGAGCACGTCGATCCGCTCTTCGCCGTCGCGCTTCGCTTCGCCGCTAAACAGATTGCCCGTTTGCAGTTGCATGTGCGGCTACCTCACTTCAGCGGCGCGAGGCCGTCGAGCAGCGTTGGGACCAGTTCGCTGATCGTCGGGTGGATATGCATCGCGAACTGCAGCGTCGTGTAGGGCGCGCGCGCCGTCATGATGTCGATGAACGTGTGGATGGCTTCATCGCCGTCGACGCCGTAGATCGTCGCGCCGAGTATCTGCTTGGACGCGTTGTCGACGAGCACTTTCATGAAGCCGTCCGTCTCGCCCTTCTCGCGTGCCCGGCCGACGCGCGTCATCGGCATCGTTGAGATCAGCGCGTCGCGGCCGCTCGCGCGCACCTCGTGCTCGGACAGGCCGACGCGCGCGAGCGGCGGATCGACGAACACGGCGTACGCCATGATGCGGTCGTCGACACTGCGCTTGCCGCCGTCGAACAGATTCGCCGACACGATCTGATAATCGTCGTAAGACGTATGCGTGAACGCGCCGCGCCCGTTCGCGTCGCCGATCGCCCACACGCCGGGTACGTTCGTGCGCAACTGGCCGTCGACGGGAATCGTGCCGTGCTTATCGACATTGATGCCGGCTGCGTCGAGACCGAGATCGTCGGTATTCGGGCGGCGGCCCGTTGCGAACAGCAGATGCGATGCTTCGAGCGGCGCGGCATCGGCGCCGAACAACAGACGCACGCCGTCGCCATTCTCGTGCAACGGCTCGACAAGCGAGGGCTCGGCGCCGAAGCGGAATTCGATACCCTCGCGCGTGAGCACTTTCTGCACGTTGCGAGCGAAGTCTTCGTCCTCGCGCGCGAGCACGCGCTCGCCGCGCACGATCACCGTCACGCGGCTGCCGAAGCGGCGGAACACCTGCGCGAATTCGAGCGCGATATAACTGCCGCCGACGATAGCCAGATGGTCAGGCAATTCAGTCAGATCGAGCAGCGTCGAGTTCGTTTGATAACGGATGCGCTCGAGTCCTTCGAGCTTCGGAATGACGGCGCGTGTGCCCGTGTTGATGAAGATGTCGTCGGCCTGCAGTTCGGCCAGCACGTTGCCGCTTTCGGGATCGGTGACGGTGAGTGCATGCGCGCCGGTGAACCGCGCATGGCCTTTGAAGACGGTGACATTCCCGGTATTGCGCAGCCACTTTTCGACGCCGTCGCGCGACTGGCCGATGATCTTGTCCTTGCGCGCCTTTACCTGCGCCAGATCAACGCTGACATCGCCCGCGATATGCACACCGTAATCGGCCGCGCGGCGCGCGACGTGCGCGGTGCGCGCGCTCGCCACATACGCCTTGGTCGGCGTGCAGCCGACATTCACACAAGTCCCGCCGAACTTGTCGCGTTCGATGACGGCCGTCTTGCGGCCGTTTTCCGCAAGACGCACGGCGAGGGGCGAACCGCCCTGTCCCGTGCCGATCACGATGGCGTCGAAATGCTGTGGCATGGCAGATCTCCCGAATCGCGTGTGCGAGTCGGACATCTTACGCCTGCCGTGTGTTTCTCGAAGTGGTGAGTCCCGGTGATGGAGCGTCGGTCGTTCGGACGTCGTTCAGCGGTTCATTCCGCGCGAATCATGCATCGCAATGATGCAGCGAGCAGATCAGTTCGCGCGAGCGTTGCAGCGCGGCGCGTGCGCCGTTCGTCGCGACGACGAAACCCGCCTGGCTCAGATTGAAGTCGACCTGCACCATGATCTGGATGAGCGACACCATCGGCAGCACTACGGCCGGGTGATAAAGCTGTCGTTCGATGATCGCTCTCATGGCTACTCCCATCAATGACGCCGCGTATCGGGCACGGTGTCGATCTGCATACAAGTTTCGATGGATGGATTGTAGAGAGCGGAGTGTTAGGGATAAATGAGCTAAACGCGAAGATAGTTGTCGACGGAGCAGAACAATCCCGCAACGCCTTGCGCCATATGGTTTCGGGCTCGGCGCAGCCGGTTGTGCGGGCGTTTGCCGAGCCGTAAAAGCACGGTCATTCGAGCGGCGTGGCGACGAATTCCGGCAGCGCTTCGGCGCGTTTCGAGAACGCGGCCAGCGCCGGGTAACGGGCGGGATCGACGAGATCGGGCAGCATGAACTGCTGGAATCGCCAGGTGACGGCCAGCGTGATGTCTGGCTGCATCAGACGGTCGCCCAGCAGCCAGCCGTTTCCTTCGCGGCCCGCGATGGCTGTCTCCAGATGGTCATACGCGGCGAACAGTTGCGTCTGGACGCGGTCGATCCACGGTTGGTGCTGGCGCTCGGCGGGACGCAGGTTCAGCTCGTAGACGTTTTGCATCGTCTTTTCGCAGGCGGCGAGCGCGAAGCCGATCAGGCTCAGCGCCTTCAGACGCTCGCTTGGGGCGGCGGGTATCAGGCGCTTATCGGGCGGGCTCAGATGGTCCAGATAATCGAGGATCAGCGACGAATCGATCAGCAGCGTGCCGTCGTCGGCGATGAAGGTCGGCGCCTTCACCACGGGATTGATCTTCGCGAACGTGTCGAAGTGCCGGAACACCGATACGCTCTGGTGCTCGAACGGCAGGCCGAGCACCGCGAGTGAAATGGCGACGCGCCGGACGTAAGGCGAATCCATCATGCCGATCAGTTGCATGCTGCTTTCTCCCGTTGGGGTTGGTCTGAGCGGGATACTGTAGACGAATGGGCGGGTGATGGCGATGGCGCTGATTCCGACAACATAAAAAGCCCGCCGAGGCGAGCTTTCATTCACGCGGGTTCTCCAGCCGTTCGGCCACCTTGCGTTAGCTGCGAGCGCACCGTGTTATCCAGCTTGCTCCATTCCTTTTGGGCGGATTCAGGAAACCGTGGAAACAAAAAACCCGCGAAGCAGTGACGCTATCGCGGGTCTTCAGAATCCAACAGAATTCGCAGGAACACCATCTGGTGCCGGGGACCGGACTCGAACCGGCAAGCTGTTAAGCGGCGGATTTTCGTCACACTACGTCTTTCGACGCCGTCTGCTTCAACCAGAAAAGCAAACGTTCGTGCGCTGGACTATGCCTTCGCCATCGCGATGCGCGTATTGCACGCCCACCGCCTTAGGCGCCCTCCGTCTAGTCTCTACACCTTCCGCGCCTTCCATCCCGCATCAGTAAGCAGAAAAGAAAACGGGCTTGGCTCGGCGTTGCCTCGTTGCACGGTGTGAACCGCGCGCGATCAGGGGTTTCGCCGAATTTGAAGGGTTCTGCACCGGCCGTTTCCGGCTGGGCACTCAATGCTTTAAGTCCGCTATGTTTACCAATTTCATCACCCCGGCAGGGCGGACGCGATTCTACCATCGCGCCGCAGCCTGACCAAACCGGCGCGAACCCCAGTTTTGCCCATCCGCGACCCGGCACGCATTCATCGACCCGTCACAAACCTTCCCGATAATCCGCCCCACGAAAACGTTTACAACGACGCCCGCCCCTAGACGCGGCGGGCGGCACACGCTGACGGGAACCCAACGATGACGCCCACGATCAAGGATGTCGCCGCGCACGCGGGCTTTTCGATTGCGACCGTCTCGCGCGCGATCAACGCGCCGCACACGGTCAACCCGGTGACCCTCGAAAAAGTGCGTCAGTCGATCGACGCCCTCAACTTCCGCCCGAGCCCGCTCGGCCGCCAGTTGCGCGGCGAGCGCTCGCGCCTGATCGGCGTCGTGCTGCCGACGCTCGCCAATCCCGTGTTCGCCGAATGCCTGCAAGGCATCGACGAGCTGGCATCCGCGCAAGGCTACCGGCTGATGCTGATGACCACGCAATACGACGCCGACCGCGAGCGTCACGCCATCGAAACGCTGCGCGAACAGCGCGTCGAAGGCCTGATCCTGACGGTGGCCGACGCCGACACGCACCCGCTGCTCGACGAACTCGACCGCGACGGCATGCTGTATGTGCTGATGCATAACGACACCGTGCGCCGCCCGTCCGTGTCCGTCGACAACCGGCAAGCCGCTTACGACGGCGTGCGCATGCTGATCGCGCACGGCCATCGCCGGATTCTGATGCTGGCGGGCACGCTCGCCGCGTCCGACCGCGCGCGGCTGCGCCATCTCGGTTACACGCAAGCGATGCAGCACGCGGGCCTCGCGCCCGCACCCGCGCTCGAAATCGATTTCAACGCGGACGAACTCGCGCCCGCCGTGCTGAACCATCTGACGACGGGCCCGAATCGCCCGACGGCCCTCTTCTGCTCGAACGATCTGCTCGCGATGGTCGTGATGCGCGGCCTGCGCCGCGCGCGTCTGCAAATGCCCGGCGACATGTCGATTCTCGGCTTCGACGGCCTCGCGATGGGCGAATTGCTGTCGCCGCCGCTCGCGAGCGTCTGCGCGCCGAACCGGGAGATCGGCTGCGCGGCGTGGCGGCGGCTGATCGCGCGCGTCGACGGCTCGGCGCCTGCTGGCTTCGACGACGCACTGCACGCGCCGTCGCTATCGCTGACCTTGCCGCACACGCTGCGCGAGGGCGCGACGGTCGCGGCGATCTCAGATACATCGGGCGTAACGTCGAGCCGCATCGTCCGATCGCCTGCGTAATCCCCTTTAAAAACACCTCTTTTCCACCTCCGGGAGACCTGTCGTGAACCGCCGTTCCTCCATCGGTATTGCAGCGTTGCGCGTCGCGCGCGCCGCGCTGGTCGCATCGTCGTTCGTGCTGACGCTGGCTGTGCCGCAACTCGCGCACGCCGAAGAAACCGCGATTTGCTACAACTGCCCGCCCGAATGGGCAGACTGGGCGAGTCAGATCAACGCCATCCAGCAAAAGACCGGCGTCCACGTACCGTTCGACAACAAGAACTCCGGCCAGTCGATCGCGCAGTTGATGGCCGAGCAGAAGAGCCCGGTGGCCGACGTCGTGTATCTGGGCGTGTCGTCGGCGTTTCAGGCGAAGGACAAAGGCGTGATCGCGCCGTACAAGCCTGCCCACTGGAACGACATTCCCGCGAACCTGAAGGACCCGCAAGGCTACTGGTTCGCGATCCACTCGGGCACGCTGGGCTTTTTCGTCAACAAGGACGCGCTCGAAGGCAAACCGGTGCCGCGTTCGTGGGCCGACCTGCTGAAGCCAGAGTACAAGGGGATGATCGGCTACCTCGACCCGTCGAGCGCGTTCGTCGGCTATGCAGGCGCCGTTGCCGTGAATCAGGCGCTGGGCGGCAGCTTCGACAACTTCAAGCCGGGCCTCGACTGGTTCGCGAAGCTGAAAGCCAACCAGCCGATCGTGCCGAAGCAGACTGCCTATGCACGCGTGCTGTCGGGTGAAATTCCGATTCTGCTCGACTACGACTTCGATGCATACCGCGCGAAGTACAAGGATCACGCGAACGTCGAGTTCGTGATTCCGAAGGAAGGCACGATCGAAGTACCGTACGTGATGAGCCTCGTGAAGGGTGCGCCGCACGACGCGAACGGCAAGAAGGTGCTCGATTTCGTGCTGTCGGACGAAGGCCAGAAGCTGTGGGCGAATGCGTATCTGCGCCCCGTGCGCGCCAGCGCGATGACGCCCGACGCCGCATCGAAATTCCTGCCCGCCAGCGACTATGCGCGCGCGCACGCCGTCGACTTCGCAAAGATGGCTGAGAAGCAGCAGGCGTTCGGCGAGCAGTATCTGCAGGTGATGCATTGAACGACATCACGTTCCCGCTGCGCTGGCGCATCGCGTTGATCGCGCCGGCGCTCGCCGTGTTCATCGCGTTCTGGCTGCTGCCGATGACGGCCCTCGTGCAGGTGAGCGCCGACGGTCATCTGCTGAAGACGTATGGTGCGATGCTCGCCAACGCGCGCTATATGAAGAGCCTGTTCGCGACCGTCATGCTGTCCGCTGCCGTGACGGCGACGACGCTCGCGCTGTCGGTGATCTCGGGCCTGTTGCTCGCGCGCCGTGAGTTTCCCGGCAAGCGTACGTTGCTCGCGCTGCTGACTTTCCCGCTTGCGTTTCCGGGCGTCGTGGTTGGCTTCATGGTGATCATGCTGGCGGGCCGCCAGGGTTTGATCGGCGCGCTGTCGCTCAAGCTCACGGGCGACAAGTGGGTGTTCGCGTATTCGATGACAGGTCTCTTTATCGGCTATCTGTACTTCTCGATTCCACGCGTGATCGTCACGGTGATGGCGTCGGCGACCAAGCTCGATGCATCGCTCGAAGAAGCCGCACGTTCGCTCGGCGCGTCGCCGTGGCGGATCATGCGCGACATCGTGCTGCCCGCGCTGTCGCCCGGTCTGATCGCGGCGGGTGCCGTATGTTTCGCGACGGCGATGGGCGCATTCGGCACGGCGTTCACGCTTGCAACAGATATCGACGTGCTGCCGATGACCATCTACACCGAGTTCACGCTCAACGCGAACATGGTGACGGCGGCGGGACTGTCGATCGTGCTCGGGATCGTCACGTGGATCGTGCTGTATGTCGCGCGCAGCGTCAGCGGCTCGGCCGTGGCGGCAACGGCCTGATTGGGCCGACTCTTTTCCATGTCGAATGAAGACACTCGCATGAATTCCGTTGCTCACACCGCGAATGCGCCCCAGATGCAGCACAAGCGCGCGATCGCCCTGCCCTCATTGCGCACGTGGCTCACGGCGGGCCAATGGCTCGTCACGTTGCTGTTGTGCGCGTTTCTGATCGTGCCCGTCGTGATGTCGATACTCGCGGGCCTCACGGTGAACTATTTTCAGGGCATCGCGAGCGGTCTAACGTTGCGCTGGCTCGGCGAAGTGTGGACGCAGTATCACGCGTCAGTGTTCCTGTCGCTCGAAATCGCGCTCGCGACGCTCGTCATCACGCTGCTGACGGGCGTGCCCGCTGGCTACGTGCTGGCGCGCAGCGAGTCGCGGGTCTCGCGCATCATCGAAGAATTTCTCGTGCTGCCGATCGCCTTGCCCGGCCTCGCATCCGCGCTTGCGCTGCTGGTCGTGTATGGCGGCTTCACGATGTTCCGCATGAGCGTCGCGTTCATCGTCGCCGGGCATGTGGTGTTCACGCTGCCGTTCATGGTGCGCGCCGTCGCCGCCGTGTGCGCGAGCTCGGGACTGCGCACGCTCGAAGAAGGCGCCGCGAGCCTTGGCGCGAGCTTCTTTCAGCGCTTCATCACGATCGTGCTGCCGAACGTGCGGCCTGGCATCGTGGCGGGCGCGCTGGCTGTCGTCACGCTGTCGATCGGTGAATTCAATCTTACGTGGATGCTGCACACGCCTGAAACGAAGACGCTGCCCGTGGGTCTCGCCGATACCTATGCTTCGCTGCGCATCGAGATCGGCAGCGCTTACACCATTCTCTTTTTCATCATGACGATGCCGCTGCTCGTCGCGATGCAATGGCTCGGCGTCGATGCGACGGGTCAGCGCAACACGCGACAGAAGAAGACACGCGCCATCGATACGACATCATCCGCACAAGACCAGTCATGAAACTCGCTTCCATTCCCATCACGCTGACGCGCTGCGCGAAGACGTTTCGCGGCACGCGCGTGCTCGAGCCGCTCGATCTGTCGATTGGCGCGGGCGAAACGCTGGTGCTGCTCGGACCTTCGGGCTGCGGCAAGACGACGACGTTGCGCATGATTGCCGGTCTCGAACAGCCGGACGCGGGCGGGCGTGTTGCATTTGGCGACGAGGACGTCACGGCGCTGCCCATCGAGAAACGCCAGGTCGGCATGGTGTTCCAGAGTTACGCGCTGTTTCCTAACCTGACCGTGCGCGGCAACATCAACTATGGGCTGAAGATCAAGCGCGTGGAAGCAGACGTGGCGCGACAGCGCGTGGACGAGTTGCTCTCGATGATGCGGCTTACCGATCACGCTGACAAACCGATCGATCAACTGTCCGGCGGACAGCGCCAGCGTGTCGCATTGGCACGGGCGCTTGCGCCGCAGCCGCGGGTGTTGTTGCTCGACGAGCCGCTGACGGCGCTCGATGCGCGTTTGCGCGACACGTTGCGTGGCGAGATGAATGCGCTGCTGCGCGAGCTTGGGATCACGACGGTTTATGTGACGCACGATCAGGCCGAGGCGATGGAACTGGGCGACCGTATCGTGGTGATGAGCGCGGGACGCATCGAGCAGATCGGCACGCCGCGGGATATCTATTACCGGCCGGCTAACCGGAATGTTGCGCAGTTTGTCGGGACGATTAATCGCGTGGCGGGGCAGGCGCGGGATGGTTTGCTTGCCACGACGGGGGGCGCGATTCCTTTGCCGCTGACGCATGCTACTCGGGTTATGCCTCACGGTGATGAGGTGTTTTTTCGGCCGGAGGATGCGTGGATTTCTGATCTTTCTGATGCGCAGTTGCGCGGGGTTGTCGATGCTGCGGCGTTTCTGGGTGAGCGTACGCGGCTCACTATTCGCGATGCGGCGCCTGATTTGCTAGTCGTTGATGTTCCTGGAAGGGTTGAACTTGCTCGAGGGACGGTTGTTGGGGTTTCTGTCGCGCAGGATGCTTTGATTGCGTTATCGTAGGTTTTTCGGTTTTAGGTTTTGGTTTGGTTTTGGTTTGGGTTTTTGCTGGCATCCGCGATTCGTTAGCGTGCTTCACACGTCGCCCCTGTGCGGGGCGGCACCTACTTTTCTTTGCCGCCGCAAAGAAAAGTAGGCAAAAGAAAGCGGCTAACACCGCCAGTTCTAGTGTGTGCCTGAGGGCCCCCAAAGGGTCTTACGCTTCACATGGCAACGGCTCTGCTGGCGCGTGTTGCCAACGCTTTGAATAAACGCCTCACCCGCTTCGAATGCATTTGCACGGGCAAGCGGCTGCGACTGGTATGTGCCGCCCAGGTGGCAAACTGTGTGTAGGTTGTCGCGTCGTATAGCGTGGCGCTCTTACAGGGTGGGACGCGTGTGCTATCGGTCCGAAGTGATGCGTTTATGGTGCGAACGCCTACACACAGTTTGCCACCTGGGCGGCGGAGGAATATCTGGCGCGGCATGCCGCAACGCGGGTGCGTGAAGCGGGTGAGGCGTACCGCAAAAGCGTTGGCAACGAACATGGGTCACGTGATTGCCGTGTGAAGCGTAGGAACCTGTGGGGGCCCTCAGGCAAACACAAGAACTGGCGGTGTTAGCCGGTTTCTTTTGCCTACTTTTCTTTGCGGCGGCGTAACTATTCAGCGCTTGTAAACTGCTACCAGGCTGTGCATAGTGAGGGACATGACGAAGATGCCCGACCTCAAGGACCTGACACCGGAGCAGAAGGACGCACTCATCGTTGATCTGGTGAGGCGTCTGAACGAGCTCGAGGCAAAGCTTGAGAAGGACAGTCGTAACTCCAGCAAGCCGCCGTCAAGCGATGGTCCAAGGCGCAAGCCGAAGTCATTGCGCGGCACGAGCGGGGCCAGGCCTGGCGCGCAACCGGGGCACAAGGGCAAGACGCTCAAACGCGTCGCGCAACCCGATCACATCGAGATTCACCCGGTGGCGCTGGTGTGCGATGCATGTGGCCAACGCATCGCAGCAGCCCGCGTGGCCGTGTTGCCCGAAGGCCGTCAGGTGATCGATTTGCCACCCACGCGCTTTGAGGTGACCGAGCATCGCGTGCAGATCGCGCAGTGCCGCTGCGGCAAGCATCACTCGGGCGCATTTCCCAAGGGCGTGAGCCAGGCGGTTCAGTACGGCCCCCAGATTCGCGCCGCAGCCGTCTATCTGACGCAATACCAGCAGTTGCCGGTTGCGCGCACCGCCCAGGCGCTGAAGGACCTGTTTGGTCTGCATGTGGTTACGGGAACCGTCCAGCACAGCATTGATCAGGCCGCGCAGTTACTGGTGCCAGCCGTTGAGCAGATCCGGCAGGCGCTACGCGGGCAACCCGTGGTGCATTTCGATGAGAGCTGCATGCGCGTGGGGCGCGAGTCCCGCTGGCTGCATGTCGCCTCGACGCACGCGTTGAGCTGGTATGGCGCGCACCGCAAGCGCGGCAGCGAGGCGCTGGACAGCTTCGGCATTCTTCCCGGCTTTACGGGAGTCGCGGTCCATGACGGCTGGCGGCCGTATGCCGGCTATGAGTGTGAGCATGCGCTGTGCAATGCTCATCATCTGCGCGAACTGGTGTTTGTCCTGGAGTCCACGCAGCAACGCTGGGCCCAGCAGATGATTGACCTGCTTTGCCAGGCAAAGCGCGAGGTCGACCTCAGTCAGGCTGCAGGAAACACCGCGCTGAGTCAGGCGCGCCAACGCTATTACACACGGCGCAGCCGCGCCCTGATCGCCCAGGCACGCAAGCTCAATCCGCAGCAGGCACGTGAGTCCGGGCGCCGGGAACGCCGCGGCAGGATCAGGCAAAGCTTTACCTGCAACCTGCTCACACGGCTTCACAAGTATGCCGATGAGGTGTGGCGTTTCATTGCCGATCACCGCGTACCGTTCGACAACAACCAGGCCGAACGCGATATCCGCATGCCCAAACTCAAACAGAAGATCTCCGGGTGCTTCCGCTCGGAATCGGGTATGGAGGCGTTCTGCACGATCCGCTCCTACCTTGCCACCTTACGCAAGCAGAGCCGTTCGCTGATCGACGCGCTCGCCCTGGCCTTTACAGGAGTCGTCGTTTCGCCTCTGGTTACCGCTGAATAGTTACGCCGCCGCAAAGAAAAGTAGGTGCCGCCCCGCACAGGGGCGACGCTTGAAGCACGCTAACGCATCGCGGATGCCAGCGCAAAGGCCAAAACACCGACCGGCAACGCCTGAAGCACGAAGACAAATCGCGGATGCCAGCAAAAACCCAAACCAAACCGAAAAGCGTCGCAGACACCAATAGCACAGAGGAACCCCATGTTAATAGCCCAGATCAGCGATCTCCACATCAAACGCGCGGGCGCGCTGGCCTACCGCCGCGTGGACACGGCGGCGTACCTGACGCGCTGCGTAGAGCGATTGAACGCGCTCGTCCCAGCGCCAGACGCGATCATCATCACGGGCGATCTCGTCGACCAGGGCGAGCCTGAGCAATACGTCCATCTGAAGTCACTGCTAGCACCGCTAAAAATCCCCTACTACCTGCTGGTAGGCAACCACGACGACCGCGCCGCACTGCGCGCCACCTTCATCGACCGCAAAGAACTCCACACCAGCGACGAGTTCATCCAATACACAGTCGACATAGGCCCACTCCACCTGATCGCACTCGACTCAATGGTCCCCGGCCAAAGCGCCGGCCTGCTCTGCGACACGCGCCTCGCCTGGCTCGAACAGCAACTGCAAACGGCCCACGACAAACCCGTGATCGTCGCGCTGCATCATCCGCCGTTCGTGTCCGGCATCGGCCACATGGACGCGCTGCGGCTCGAACCGACCTCGGCAAAAAAACTCGCGACGCTCGTCGCACGTCACTCGAACGTAGAACGCGTGATGTGCGGCCATGTACATCGCCCGATGTTCGTCCGCTTCGGCGGCACAATCGCATCGGCGGTGCCCGCGCCCGCGCATCAAGTGGCGCTCGATCTGCGCGACGACGCGCCATCGGCCTTCATGATGGAGCCGCCAGCGTTCGCGCTACACCGCTACGACAGCGTGAACGGCCTCGTCACGCATCACGCTTATGTCGATGCAGCGGACGGACCCTATCCGTTCTATGAACCCGAAGGATCGCTGATCGACTGAGCCCGCGCCGGGCGTGCCATCCAGCAGAATCCGCCCCACTCCGGTATCATCGGCACGCTCGACTCTCTCCCGCCGGCCCCACGCCGGCCGCCGCATCATGTCCACACCCGCCTCCGACCACGCCGCAACCGACCGATCGCTGAGCGGCCTTCTGCTACTGCTTGCGACGATCGCGGGCGTCTCCGTCGCGAACATCTACTACAACCAGCCGCTGCTCGACGACTTCCGTCTGTCGTTTCCGCAAAGCGCATCGTGGATCGGCGTGGTGCCGACCATGACCCAGCTCGGCTACGCGGCAGGCATGCTGCTGCTCGCCCCGCTCGGCGACCGCTTCGACCGTCGCAGGCTGATCCTGCTGCAGATCGCCGCCCTGTGCATCGCGCTGCTGTTCGCGGCTGCCGCCCCGAGTCTGTCCGTGCTCGTGATCGCGAGTCTCGCGATCGGCATTCTCGCGACAATCGCGCAGCAGGCCGTGCCGTTCGCCGCCGAACTCGCGCCGCCGTCGCAACGCGGCCATGCCGTCGGCACCGTCATGAGCGGACTGCTGCTCGGCATTCTGCTCGCGCGCACGGCGGCCGGCTTCGTCGGCCAGTACCTTGGCTGGCGCGCGGTATTCGGCGCATCGATCGTTGCGCTGCTGATGCTTGCCGCCGTCATCATCGCGCGGCTGCCGCGCAGCAAGCCGACCTCGACGCTTGCCTACGGCAAACTGCTCGGCTCGATGTGGCATCTCGCCGTCGAACTGCGCGGCCTGCGCGAAGCGTCAATGACGGGCGCCGCGCTGTTCGCCGCGTTCAGCCTGTTCTGGTCGACGCTCGCGCTGTTGCTGGCGGGCGCGCCGTTTCACTATGGGCCA
The DNA here is from genome assembly GCF_013426915.1 of Paraburkholderia sp. PGU19. Taxonomy (GTDB): domain Bacteria; phylum Pseudomonadota; class Gammaproteobacteria; order Burkholderiales; family Burkholderiaceae; genus Paraburkholderia. The sequence continues at coordinate 1,372,727 of NZ_AP023179.1, read as the reverse complement.
CAGGTGGCGGGTCTGTTCGGTATCGTCGGCGCGGCGGGCGCAATGGCGGCGCCGCTCGCGGGCAAGTTCGCCGACAAGCGCGGGCCGCGCGCCATCGTCTCGCTGTCGATCACGCTGGCGGCGCTGTCGTTCGTCGTGTTCGCGCTGTCGGGCACGAGCCTGATTGGTCTCGTGATCGGCGTGATCGTGCTCGACGTCGGCGTGCAGGCCGCGCAGATCTCCAACCAGTCGCGTATCTACGCGCTGAAGCCCGAAGCGCGCAGCCGCGTGAACACCGTGTTCATGGTCTGCTATTTCATCGGCGGCGCGGTCGGGTCAGGTGTCGGCGCGTTCGTGTGGCCGCTGTTCGGTTGGGTCGGCGTGAGTGTCGCCGGTCTGCTGTTTACCGCGCTTGCCGGGCTCAATCACCTGCGCGGGCGTCCTGAGCCGCTGGCGGCTTCGGGCGCGACGGAATGATGGTCGGGCCGGTTTCGCTGCGCCGAAGCAGCTATCGCTCTTCCAGCCGCCCCTGCGCATAGTCGTGAAGCGCGTCGATCACGCGATCGAACTCGAACGACTTGTCGTAGAAGTGCCGCACGCCATATTGCTGACAGCGCTCGCGGTACGCGGGCAGCGCATGATTGGTCAGCACGGCGGCGAACGTCGATTCGATCAGCCCTTCTTTCTGCATATACGCAAGCACCGGCACGCTCGATCCACCCTTCAACTGCAGATCGACGATCACGGCGTCGAACGCTTCACCATCCAGCAGCGCGATCGCCTCGTCGGCGGACTCGGCCTGCGCGGCCACCTGCATCACGCCTGATGCATCGATCGCTTCGACGATGCTGCGCCGGATCAGCGGCGAATCCTCGATCAGCAGCACACGCAACGGCGCGCGGCCGGAATCGGTGTGTGCAGTGACGGAGTCGGCGTTCATCGGTTGCGTTCCATGCTCGCGGGGAATCACGGGTTCATTCGTTCATTCGTTCATTTGTTCATTCGATCAGGCCGTTCTTGATCGCGTAGTACGTCATGTCCGCGTTGTTCGTCATGTGCATCTTTTCCAGCACGCGCGCGCGATACGTGCTGACCGTTTTCACCGACAGATGCAGTTCGCCGGCGATGTCAGTCGGAATCCGCCCTGACGCGAGCTTGCAGAAGATCTGGAACTCGCGCTCCGACAACTGTTCATGCGGATGCGTCGCAGCGGGCTTGTCGAGACTGTTCGCGAGCGTATCGGCAACGGCTTCCGACAGATAACGATGCCCGCGCGCAACCGAGCGGATCGCGCGCACGATCTCGTCGGGCTCGCAATCCTTGTTCAGGTAACCGTTCGCGCCCGCGCGCAGCAGGTTGATCGCGTACTGGCTCTCCGGATAGCCCGACAGGATCAGCACGCCCTGCCCCGGCCGCATCTGCCGGATCACGCGCAACGTGTCGATGCCGTTCTTGTCGGGCATCGCGATATCGAGCAGCACGACGTCAAAAGGCTCGTCGTCCGGCTGCTCGCGCACGAGGCGGATCGTCTCGTCGCCTGTCGATGCTTCCGCCGCGACGCACATGTCCGGCTCGTCGGCGACGAACTGTCTGAATCCGCCCCGAACGATCGCGTGATCGTCCGCTATCAGCACTCGAATCATGGTTGTGATTTACCGCAGTGCAAGTGCATTTGCTTCATCGCCTGCGAAGACGGCCGCGGCGAGCGCGTACAGCGCCGCGCATCGCATCGCACGGCCCATCGCACTCGCGCCCAACCGCCCTTCGCCCTCACTCGCGCCCCGACAGCAGATCGGCCATATCGTCCGCGTGTTCTTCCTCGACGGCCAGAATCTCTTCGAACATCCGGCGCGTCGTGACATCCCCATCACCCAGATAGCGGATGATCTCGCGGTAGGTATCGATCGCAATGCGCTCCGCGACCAGGTTCTCGCGAATCATGTCGGTCAGGTTCTTGCCCTCCTTGTATTCCGAGTGCGAGCGCTTCGACAGACTGTCCGGCGCGAAGTCCGGCTCGCCGCCCAGTTGCACGATGCGCGCGGCGAGCGTGTCGGCATGGCCCTGCTCTTCGTTCGCGTGTTCGAGAAACTCCTGGGCGACGGCTTCCGAATTGATGCCCTTCGCCATAAAGTAGTGGCGCTTGTAGCGCAGCACGCAGACGAGTTCCGTCGCGAGCGCGCCGTTGAGCAGCTTGAGCACGGTGTCGCGGTCCGCGCCATAGGTCTGCGTGACGGGACCCTCGTCCATATCCTTGCGGGCCTGTTCACGAATGCGCTTGAGGTCCATCACGAATTCGCCTTTCGTTGCGTTCGACATTGACTGACTCCTTGTTCCGGTATTGTGGGAAACGCACACGCGGCCGCCGTCTGTCATAGGCGGCGGCGCAACGTGCGCCATGCTGGCTTGCGCTAGGTTCGGAACACGCCAAGCAGCAGCGTGACGACGAACACCACCAGGAAGATGTAGAACAGAATCTTCGCTATTTCGGCGGCGCCCGCGGCAATGCCCGTGAAGCCGAACACAGCGGCGATGATCGCGATCACGAAGAACACGAGTGCGTAATGCAGCATGACAACGCTCCTTCCTGTTTAAGCGATGAATGGCGGCGGACCCGTTCAGGCGGCCCGCGCTTTATCCTGAGTTGCCTGAGTTGCCTCGGTGGCTTCGCTAATCGACGATCTTCTTCGTGATGACGAAGCCGAGTACGAGGAACACGACGCACAGGATCAGGAACACCACGAACAGGAACTTCGCGATAGCCGCCGCACCTGCCGCGACCCCTGTGAATCCGAGCAGCCCCGCGATCACGGCAATCACGGCGAAGAACAACGCCCACTTGAGCATGATGGCAACCTCCCTGGCTTGATGTGGCTAACGGTGGCTAATGGTGGCTATGGATGCCTGCCACTCATCGTACGGAGCAGTTTGCGTACCCGCATTCGGGCGCGCGCTGTTTTTCATGTGGGAATCCGCCGACATTCCCTTTCGGCGAGGCGTCTGGCGGGCCGCCGCGACGCTCGCGCGAACGCAAACGCGCCGCGCGACGCTACACTGTCGATGACTTCATCGCATGGAGAAGGCAGTGTCAGACGGCGCGGAAGCGGGACTCACCACCAGGCTGACTGACTGGATGCATCAGCGCAGCTGGGCCATCGCGATGACGGTCGCGATCGTCATCACGTGCGGGGGTCTCGTCATTCTGGAAACGGCGCGGCAACGCACTGCGTCGGAATACGAAGCGGCGCTCGAGGCACGCAACGCGAGCGTGCAGCTCAGCGATCTCGCCGGGCAACTCGCGCTGTTGCAATCGCATGAAAGCCGCTTTCTTCTGACGAGGGACGATGCCGACGCGCGCAGCTATTGCGCGCGCGCCGCCGAGGTCCGCCGCGGCATCCGTTCGCTCGACACGTACTTCAAACGCGCCGCCGACAGCGCGGAACTGTCCAGCTTCACGCAGATCGCCGCGCTGATCGGCGCGCGCATCGGCAGCGGCGCGCATGCGCTGCAGCAGGCCGCGCCGCATCGACTCGATCTCGCCGCATGCGGCGGCGCAGCGGCAAACAGCAACGTCGATGCGTCGCTCGTGACGGGCACGCTGTCGTTACTGCGCGACAACGAAGAGCGCCGCGCGCAGCGCGCACTCGACGCGAGCCGCGCCGACCAGCGCGTCTCCACATTCGTCGCGGCGGGCCTGTCCGCGCTCAATATCGTGTTGTTCATTCTGCTGTTCCGCAACCTCGGCATTCAGCTCGACAGCCAGGCGCGCGCGCAAAAGCAGTTGATCACGCAGCAGGCAGAACTCGATCAACTGGTCAACGAGCGCACGCGGCAACTCGAAGCGCTCGGCTGGCACTTGCAGGCCGTCAGCGAAAACGAAAAGACCCAGCTGGCGCGCGAACTGCACGACGAACTCCACGCGATTCTCACGGCAAGCAAGATGGACGTCGCGTGGGCCCGGCGCAAGCTTCAGGACGCCGACCCCGCGATCGCCGAAAAACTGACGCGCGCGCTCGAAACGCTCGATCAGGGCATCGCGCTCAAGCGGCGCATCATCGAGGACATGCGGCCAACGGTGCTCGCGAACTTCGGCCTCGTCACCGCGCTGCGCACGCTCGCCGACGAAGCCGCGCAACGCAATGGCTGGGCGCTCGACCTGCACCTGCCCGATGACGAACTGCAACTCGACGAGCAGACCGAGATCGCGCTGTTTCGCGTCGCGCAGGAGTCGCTGACCAACGCGGCTAAGTACGCGCGCGCGACGCAGGTCACGATCGATCTGAGCACGGATCATGGCGAGGTGTCGCTGCATATCGCCGACAACGGCGTCGGTATCATGCCCGCCGACCTGACGCGCACGCATACGCATGGGCTGATGGGCATGCGCCAGCGCGTGGCCGCACGCGGCGGACGCTTCGATATCCGGCGCGGCGAACTGCACGGCACCGACATACGCGTCGTGCTGCCCGTGCCGACCGTCGGCGTGGCGAAGGAAGACAGTCCGGGCGTCGATCAGTTCGTTGAGCAAGCACCGAGGCGCGTCCCGGACGACACCAGTGCCCAGGGCCACGCGCCCGTCGAACGCCTTTGACGTCCACGTAGGATTGCGCCGACACGAAAATCGTGGCGCCTCTGACAGCATCGCGGCCATGCGTCTCTTACCATGGAATCAGACCGGATCGGCTGGCGCGACGCCCCGGTCAGACGACAGGACGCGCACGCCGGGCGATGTCGAACGCAACACCTGACCAGACCGGCGCGCGCGAATCGATCGAAGCAACCGTCGAAGATTCCTGACTATTCCAGATAGGGAGAAAACTCATGACACGACTCATCGCACTTCTGCTGCTCGCGGGCACGACACTGCTGGCCGCCTGCAACACGATGGCCGGCGCCGGCCAGGACATCTCCAAGGGCGGCAACGCGATCACCAATTCGGCCGAGAAGCATTCCGACTGATATCGCACCTGCCCGGTCGATTCGATCCGATCCGATTCATCCATTACCCCTCGCGGCCGCGTCCCACGCGGCGGCTTTTTTACGCCTGTGCTTTGCAAACTTCACGAACTTCACGAATTTCACGAGCCAGCGCGCAAAACAGAACGGCGGCCCATTCGCATGAGCCGCCGTGCCGTCCCCCCTGCTACCGCATCGTCATCAGGCCATGCCGTCGCTGTTTTATTGGCCGTTCAACGTATTGGTCAATTCAAGCGCCGGTTGCGTGGTGTTGCCGCCCTGCGCGACGAGCAGGTGGATCTGGTTCGGCAGCAACTGGCTGAGCGCGCCGCCGATCGGCACCGACGTCACGAGCCAGTCGGCGTTGTTCGCGAGATCGAACGAACTCGACTGGAAGATAGGCGTCTTGCTGCCCGCCGTCGTCGCGATCAGCACATACGTGCCGCCCGATACGTAGACCGAGTCCTGGCCGCTCGCGGGCACCGCGTTCTTGTAGGACACCCCTGCCAGCGTCGGACTGGCGCTCGCGATGTTCGTGTTGTTCGCGGGCACCAGATACAGGTCGAGGTTGGACGCGTTCAGCGACGCATTGAAGCCCCGCAAGCGCGCGCTGTTCGACAGCAGACCCTTGTCGAACGGATCGTCGATCAGACCGATATCGGCGCCCGACGAGCCAGGCAACGCAATCACCGTGTACTCGTGGCCCTTCGCGACATCGGGGAAGGTGCCGCTCGCCAGCGCCGTCGTGGTCCCCGTCGGTGCATACGCAACCAACGTCTGTCCCGTGTTGATGTTGGCGAAGTTCGTCACGTTCTTGTACGAGATGTTCTTCTGCAACGCGCCGCCGTTGACGAGGAAGTCGACGGCGGGGCCGCTCGGAATCGCATGCACGAAATGGATCAACGGATTCTGCAACCCGAGTTCTTTGCCGACGTCGTTCGAGCTTCCACCGCACGCCGACACGAGCGCGGCCGCTCCGATGAGCGCCGCCATGGTCCTGATAACCTTCATTTGCCACCTCTCCCTGATTGGGCTCGAGCCCGTTGATCTGCGGCTCGCCGCCTGCGCAGTCGCGTCCCTTCTGCGTCGACGTTATGTGTCGTTATCCGCCGCACGGCCGGAACTGCGCGTCCAGCATGGCGACGCGCCTTTCAGTGTCCACGAGGTCGGCCAGCGCTTTGGGGATCGACTTGCCCGCATCGATTGGACGATTGCGGACAGCAATCGCCGTGCCGCAAGGGTCATTACCAACGGCAGGGCGAATAAACGAGCTGCCAGAATTTGAGGGTTGGAGGCGATTAGAATTTTCCCTCGGAGGTATTACGAGGAGCGCGCGTGTATCGTTCGAGCGCGTCCCAACTTTACATGGTGCCTTGCATGTCTTACCCGCGGCTCTTGTCCGAACTCGATCTGGGCTTCACGCGCCTGCGCAACCGCGTCGTGATGGGTTCGATGCATACGGGCATGGAGGACCGCTTCTGGCATTACCCGAAGCTCGCCGCGTACTTTCGGGAGCGGGCAAAAGGCGGCGCGGGCCTCATCATCACGGGCGGCATCTCGCCGAATCGCGAAGGCTGGCTGCTGCCGTTCGGCGGCACGCTCAACTCCGTCTTCGATCTGCACAATCACCGCAAGCTGACGAGCGCCGTCCATGAAGAAGGCGGCAAGATCGCGCTGCAGATCCTGCATGCGGGGCGCTATGGTTATCAGCCACTGGTCGTGTCGGCGTCGGCGCTGAAGTCGCCCATCTCGATGTTCAGGCCGCGCGCGCTGACGCTCGCCGGCATCGCGCGAACCGTGCGCGCGTATGCCCGTTGCGCGCGGCTCGCGCAACGCGCTGGCTACGACGGCGTCGAGATCATGGGCAGCGAAGGCTATCTGCTGAACCAGTTTCTGTGTCCGCGCACCAACCGGCGCGACGATGCCTACGGCGGCAGCATCGAGAACCGGATGCGCCTCGCGCGTGAAGTCGTGCGGGCCGTGCGCGCCGCCTGCGGCGAGCGCTTCATCATTGTGTACCGGCTGTCGCTGATCGATCTCGTCGAAGGCGGCAATTCGTGGGATGAAACCGTGCAGATCGCAAAAGCGCTCGAAGCGGCGGGCGTCACGATCTTCAACACGGGCATCGGCTGGCATGAGGCGCGCGTGCCGACCATCGTCACGTCCGTGCCGCGCGCCGCATTCGCGCCGTTGGCGGCCCGCCTGAAGGCGGCCGTCGGCGTGCCTGTGATCGTGTCGAATCGCATCAATACGCCGGAGGTCGCGGAAGATCTGCTTGCGCAAGGCGCGGGCGATCTGGTGTCGATGGCGCGACCGCTGCTCGCCGATCCCGAGTTCGTCGTGAAGGCAGCCGAAGGACGCGCGGATGAAATCAACACCTGTATCGCGTGCAACCAGGCGTGCCTCGATCACACGTTTCAGAATAAGCGCGCGACCTGTCTCGTCAATCCGCGCGCAGGCCGCGAGACGGAACTCGTCTACCGCCCGCTCGCTTCGCATCAGCCGCCACGCGCCGTGGCTGTGGTCGGCGCGGGACCGGCGGGGCTGTCGGCAGCAACCGTGGCGGCCGCGCGCGGTCATCGCGTGACGCTGTTCGATGCGGCTGCAACCATCGGCGGCCAGTTCAATCTCGCGATGCGCGTGCCCGGCAAGGAAGAATTCAGCGAGACGATCCGCTATTTCGGCAGCCAGTTGCGCCGGCATGGCGTCGACGTGCGCCTGGGCACCCGCGTCGATCCGGCGCTGCTGGCGGCTTGCGCGTTCGACGACGTGATCGTCGCGACGGGCATCGTGCCGCGCCGCCCCGCGATTGCCGGTATCGACGGGCCGAATGTGCTGTCGTATGTCGACGTGTTGCGCGGCGCGCAGGTCGGAAAGCGCGTCGCCGTGATCGGCGCGGGCGGCATCGGCTTCGACGTCAGCGAATTCCTGCTGCATCCAGCGGACGAGCCGCTGCCACTATCGCGCGAAAGCTGGGCGGACGAATGGGGTGTCGATCTGTCCGTCAGCGGGCGCGGCGGCCTCAAAACGCCGCGCGCCTGCGTGCCCGTGCGCGAGATCTGGTTGTTGCAGCGCAAGGCCGGCAGGCTCGGCGCGGGCCTCGGCAAGACGTCGGGATGGGTGCATCGCGCGGCGCTCGTGCGCAACCAGGTGAAAATGCTCGATGGCGTCACGTATCGGCAGATCACGGAGCGCGGGATGCTGATCGAGCGTGAGGGCAGCGAGCAATGGCTCGACGTCGATACGATCGTGGTGTGCGCGGGACAGGAGTCGTTGCGCGATCTCTACCCTGCTACGCCCCGCTCATCCGCTGCGGAAGGGCCGCGCTTTCATCTGATTGGCGGGGCTGCCGTGGCGACGGAACTGGACGCGAAACGCGCGATCCGCGAAGGCGCCGAGCTCGCCGCGCGGTTGTAGCCGCCGTTATAGCTTTATGCGCTAGCGTCTTTCAAGCCACGCCGCCGGTAATCGAACCAGAACGACAGCCCGACACTCGCCAGTATCACGCCCGTCGCAACGACCGTCGCGCGCGTTACCGGCTCGCCGAGCAGCAGCGCGCCCAGCGCGACCGCGACCACCGGGTTCACGTACATGCAGCTGCTGGCGATGATCGGGCTCGTGTGCCGGATCAGAAAGCCGTACGCGACATACGCGGCCATCGTGCCGATCAGCATCAGATACAGGAACGCCACGATGGGCAGGAAGTGAATGTCCATCATCCGCTCGCCCGAGACCCACGCGACCAGCGTCGATATCGCGCCGCCCAGCCCGATCTGCAGTGCCGTCGACAGAAACAGGTCCGACGGCAGCTTGAGACGCGACGCCAGATGCGCCCCGCCCGCCCAGAACAGCGCGCCGCACAGAATGGCGAGACTGCCGCCCGCCGAGCCGGAGCTCTGGTCGCCGTGACTGAGAATCGCGATGCCGACAAGCCCCAGCCCGACCGCGAACCATTCACCCCGGCCGATCTTGCGCCCCGCGATCGCCGCGATGACCGTGGCGAAGAGCGGCACGGTCGCGACCATCACGGCCGCCGTGCCCGTGCCGACAGTGCGCATCCCGTAAGCGAGCATCCCGCTCGACAGGCCGACGAGCATGGTGCCGACGAGCCCCGCATTACGGATTTCCGTGAGGGGCGGCCACGTAGGTTTGCGGCGCATCGCGAAAATGAACAGTCCGACACCCGCGAAGAAATTGCGCAGCCCCGACATCAGCAGCGGCGGAAACGAGCCGAGCGCGACGTGCACGGCCAGATAGGTCGAGCCCCAGACGATATAGACGACGCCGAGCGCGAGCGCGATCTGTCCGCCATGGGATTGCGGCAGGCGAAACGGGAAACGGTCGGGAAGATTCAACGCCACGTTCAGCCCGCCCGTGCCGGCGATTGCGCCGCGGCCCCGCTGAACACCCACGAACGGGACGGCAGGCGCCGCATCGGCAACGCGGCAGGAGGGGCAAAGCGGGCAGGCATGGCAGTAGAACGGATGTCGAACGGCAAGGGAAGCACCAGGTCAATGGCGCGAATTGATGGCCTACGCGATGCAGAATGCAACAACAGCAGCCAACGGGCGCGATTCGCTCGCGCCGCCGTGCATTATGCAATATCTGGACAATCCTCCGGCAAGAGAATCGTAACTTTCGTTGTAAGCGGGATGAAACGGCGACGCGGGCAGGAATCGCGCGCCGCCCGCACGGATTCGCCCTGGTCAGTCGTAGCTCACCAGCACCGTCACGGCACGTTCCGTTGGCGCGTCGCCCACGATCGACAGCGTGCCGCCCGCGTGGCCCACGCTGTACTCCGCTCCCGCCGCCATCGTGACGCGATTCGCGTGGTCCGTGAATCGCGTCTTCAGCGTATGCGGCGCGGCGACACCCGCGTCTGTATTGACGAGCACCGCGATACGCGCTGCCGGCGAGGTATCCGGTGCGGGCGTGAACGTCACATCGATCGTCGATTCATTCTTCACGTCCGATTTTTCAGTGTGGAATCCTTGATAATTGTCCAGAACGTAGCTCTCGATATCGTACGGCGGCGCGACGATCGTCCCCTTGAACGTGATGATCCCGCCCGGCCCAAACGACGCTGCCGCCAGCGCCATCGGCGACCAGATCACTGCCGCGACGACACAAGCGGCTACCGCACCGGGCGCCCGACACGATGTTTTCATTGCACGATCCTTTCAAACTTATTTTGTTTAGGCTGACTGATCAATCGTCTGCCTTGGTGGCTGTATCGGCGTGGATCGGGCAAACTTGAATAGAGCCGGTGAATGTTTGCCCGGGGACAAAAAACCTCGCTCCCCAGCATTGATGAAATAACAGCCTGAGTGGGACGCATGTCGGACACCGGCGATGCCATTGCAAGAAACCCGGATATAGCGCGGCTTTCCCACGGGCCGTGGCACGCGCAAATCGCGCGAGGCGCCCGCGCGTTCCGCCAATTTCAAGACAAGTTGCCAAACCCGGCCCGGCCAGGTTATCGTGTGCGCTGCTAACGCGGGGGTCCTGCGTTGTGCGTCGCCTGAAAGACAACGGGCACCGCACGGCGTGGGTGAGAAATACCCTTTGAACCTGATCTGGATAATGCCAGCGCAGGGAAGCGTTCGGGCTCGCCGCTTCACCTGCCGTACCGTTTCACCTCCTCGCGCGAACCCGGTCCACTTCCCCTCCGTCTCGTTCTCCTGCGTAGCTGTAACGCCCCACATTTGCATGGAGAGACGCATGAACGCCAACCCGAAATTCATTTCCGCGAACGCCCACGTCGACGAAGCCGCCGTCGCGCCGCTGCCGAACTCGCGCAAGGTCTACGTGACCGGCTCGCAACCCGATATCCGCGTGCCGATGCGTGAAATCACGCAATCGGATACGCCGACGGGCTTCGGCGGCGAAAAGAATCCGCCCATCTACGTGTACGACACGTCGGGCCCGTACACCGATCCCGACGCGAAAATCGACATCCGCGCCGGCCTGCCCGCGCTGCGTCAGGGCTGGATCGAAGCACGCGGCGACACGGAATCGCTGGACGGTTTGTCGAGCGATTACGGCCGCGAGCGCGCCGCCGATCCCGCCACCGCGCAGCTGCGTTTTCCGGGCCTGCATCGCACGCCGCGCCGCGCGCAGCCCGGCAAGAACGTCTCGCAGATGCACTACGCGAAGCAAGGGATCATCACGCCGGAAATGGAATACATCGCGATTCGCGAGAACCAGCGCCGCGCCGAGTATCTGGAGAGCCTGAAGACGAGCGGCCCGACGGGCGAAAAGCTGGCCGCGATGATGGGCCGCCAGCATCCCGGCCAGGCGTTCGGCGCCAGCGCGTTCGGCCCGAACGGACTGACGGAGATCACGCCCGAGTTCGTGCGCGAGGAAATCGCGCGCGGCCGCGCGATCATCCCGGCCAACATCAATCACCCGGAAAGCGAACCGATGATCATCGGCCGCAACTTCCTCGTGAAGGTCAACGCGAACATCGGCAATTCGGCTGTGACGTCGTCGATTGGCGAGGAAGTCGACAAGATGACGTGGGCGATCCGCTGGGGCGGCGACACGGTGATGGATCTCTCCACGGGCAAGCACATTCATGAGACGCGTGAATGGATCATCCGCAATTCGCCCGTCCCCATCGGCACGGTGCCGATCTATCAGGCGCTCGAAAAGGTCAACGGCAAGGCCGAAGACCTGACGTGGGAAATCTTCCGCGACACGCTGATCGAGCAGGCCGAACAGGGCGTCGATTACTTCACGATCCATGCGGGTGTGCGTCTGCAATACGTGCCGCTCACCGCCAACCGGATGACGGGCATCGTGTCGCGCGGCGGTTCGATCATGGCGAAATGGTGTCTCGCGCATCACAAGGAAAGCTTCCTGTACGAGCACTTCGAAGACATCTGCGAAATCATGAAGGCCTACGACGTGAGCTTCTCGCTCGGCGACGGCCTGCGCCCCGGCTCGATCTACGACGCGAACGACGAAGCGCAGCTCGGCGAGCTGAAGACGCTCGGCGAACTCACGCAGATCGCGTGGAAGCACGACGTGCAGGTGATGATCGAAGGTCCGGGCCACGTCCCCATGCAGCTCATCAAGGAGAACATGGACCTGCAGCTGGAATGGTGCGACGAAGCGCCGTTCTACACACTCGGGCCGCTGACGACGGACATCGCGCCCGGCTACGACCACATCACGTCGGGCATCGGCGCGGCGATGATCGGCTGGTTCGGCACGGCAATGCTTTGCTACGTGACGCCGAAAGAACACCTCGGCCTGCCGAACAAGGACGACGTGAAGACGGGCATCATCACCTACAAGCTCGCCGCCCACGCCGCCGATCTGGCGAAGGGCCATCCGGGCGCGCAGGTGCGCGATAACGCGTTGAGCAAGGCGCGCTTCGAGTTCCGCTGGGAAGACCAGTTCAATATCGGCCTCGATCCCGACAAGGCACGCGAGTTCCACGACGAAACCTTGCCGAAGGACTCGGCGAAGGTCGCGCACTTCTGTTCGATGTGCGGCCCGCACTTCTGCTCGATGAAGATCACGCAGGACGTGCGCGACTTCGCGGCGAAGGAAGGCATGAGCGACACCGAGGCGCTGAAGAAAGGTATGGAAGTGAAGGCCGTGGAGTTCATCAAGAACGGCGCGGAGATTTATCAGCGGCAGTGAATATGACGCAGCGAGCGTGAGGCAATGAGCGTTGCGCCGCTGGATGCGAAGCCCGCCTGCAGTCGAGGCGGGCTTTTTTGCGCGCGTTTTTACCGCATCGCGTGGCATTGGCATGTGCCTTTTTACGTCATGCCGTGATTGTTCGACGCGTCGAAACATTTGATTACTAAACCGACACTTTGCTGACAAGCCCATACAAACAGAAACGGCACGCGGCGATACCATCGAATCACCAGATCGGGTTCGCGAATTGCGAGTTCCGTCGATAGAAACGTCAGGGAGACGCAATCATGAAAACCTTCCATCGAATCGGTGCGCTGGCTACCGTCGTGGCCGTCGTGGTCAGTCTGTCCGCATGCGACGGCATGACCACGCGGCAACGCGATACGGCCATCGGCGCGGGTGTCGGCGGCGCAGCGGGCGCGGTGATCGGCGGCAACGCGCTGTCGACGCTGGGTGGCGCGGCCGTCGGCGGCGTGATCGGCAACCAGGTCGGCAAGTGACGTAGCGCGAGCCATTGAATGAAGTGCGAGCGCGCTCGTAACGAGCGATTCGCGCGCAATATGAAACACGACAAATCGCCTTCGAAGGCGATGCAGGCAAACGGCTTCGAATCCCGCGCCGGCGAAGTTGCGGGCGCGGGAATTCAAAGCCGAAGGGAGATGGGCAAAGTCCGGCGCGCACGCACGCGCCGGACATGTCCTTTCACTGATCGTGCATGAAATACGCCGTTACCACTTTGTGCCGTGCACGTTGAAACGCTGACGTAAGCTCCATAGATAAAGCGTGCGAAATGCGCGCTGCGAGATCACGAGGAGCACGTCATGAAACCGCTCGATGCAACGCTGCGCACCGCCGGCGCCGTTGCAGTGCTGGCCTTCTCTGGCGCGCTGTCCGGCTGCTACTACTACGCGCCGTACGGCTACTATCCCGGCTACGGATACTACTCGGGCTACCCCGCAGGCTACCCCGCCGTGCCGACGGCGGCCACGCAGCAGGAAATGCCCGTCGGGCCGAGCGGTATGCCCGACGCACCCGGCGGACCCTACGATAGCGCGCAGGCTGCCGCCCAGACGCAATTCACGATGCCCGCCAACAGCACGGCCAACCCGGCGCTACCACCCGGTTACTACGATGCCGCGCCCGTCTACGCCGCCGCGCCTGCGTATTACCCCGTCGCCTACCCCGTTTATCCCTACGGTTACCCCTACTACGGCTGGCCCGGCTGGTGGGGACCGTCGATCTCGCTGAGCTTCGGCTACTGGGGCGGTTGCTGCGGCGGCCACTATGGCTACTGGGGACATCACGGCTATTGGGGCGGCCATGGCTACTGGGGCAACGGACACGGTTACTACGGCGGCGGCCATGGCGGCTGGGGTGGTGGCCATGGCGGCTGGGGCGGCGGCAATGCCTGGGCTAGCGGGGGCCACGGGCACTCGCACTGATCCACACTGAGCCGTACCGAATCTGGCAAGCGTTCGCGGTCCTGTCCCGCGGACGCAACCGGACGCAACCGGACGCCCCCGCTACGAATCAGCACCCGCTTCTACTCCCGCAATAGCCTTCTTCGTTTTCCCTGCTTGACTGGAATCGCCAGCGCTCTATGCTGGCGGTTGCCTGTGCAACATCTGTTTAATTGCGTGATCCGACGTCGCGCGCTCCCCGGCTTTCCTTACTGCGCGCGCTACGCCGCTTTCATCCGTCCAGCCCTGCCGCTTCGTCGCGTCGGTGCAGTCTTCGCGTCGAATCGAATAACAATGATGGAGACGTGATGTTCCACCAGTTTCTGACTCCCATCGGCAACTCGCTGTTGCCATCGTTCCTCGTTGCCGCATTGCCCATTCTCGTCGTGCTCGTGCTGCTCGGCTGGGCGCGTCGCCCGGCGTGGCAGGCGTCGCTGGCCGGTCTTGTAGTCGGCCTGCTGATTGCGATCGTCGGCTGGCACTTTCCTGTTGGCCTCGCGCTCGATTCTGTCGCGGCAGGTGCCGTGTTCGCCTGCTGGCCTGTGATGTGGATCGTCGTCACGGCGATCCTGCTCTACAACATCGCGCAGTACTCGGGCCGTTTCGCCGCGTTCCGCATGTGGATGATCGACAATCTGCCGAACGACCGGCGCATCGTGCTGGTCGTGATCGGCTTTTCGTTCGGCGCGCTGTTCGAAGGCATCTCGGGCTTCGGCACGCCGATCGCGATCACCAGTTCGCTGCTGATCCTGCTCGGATTCCCGCCGCTCGAAGCGCTGACTTTCACGCTGATCTTCAACACGGCGCCCGTCGCGTTCGGCGCGCTAGGCGTGCCGATCACGGTGCTCGGCGCCGTCACCCACCTGCCCGTCGATTCCCTCGCCAAAATGGTCGGCCGCCAGTTGCCGTTCTTCGCGCTGCTGCTGCCGTTCTACGTGATCGGCGTGTACGCGGGCTTTCGCAACATGCTGCGCGTGTGGCCCGTGCTGCTGGTGTCGGGCGGCAGCTTCGCGCTGACGCAGTTCGTCACGTCGAACTTCATCAACTACAGCCTGACTGACGTGCTGTCTTCACTGGTTTCACTGATTCTGACAATTGCCTTTCTGCGCGTCTGGCGCCCCGCCGCCGATCCCGCATTCGCCATCAACGTCGATCGCGTGAACGAGACGCGCGGCAAGATCACGGGCGCGCAGGGCTGGTATCCGTGGCTGATCGTGTCGGCCGTCGTGATCATCTGGACGATCGCGAAGATCTTTATGATCGGCGACGTGAAAGTGCCGTGGCCGGGTCTCGACAAAGCCGTCTTCATCACGCTGTACAACGCGCCGTATGGCGCGATCTGGGACTTCCAGCCGCTCGCGACTGGCACCGCGATTCTCGTCGCGGCGATCATCACGGCGTTCGTCGTGAAGCTGAAACCCGGTGACTTCGGCCGGGCGATCGTCGATACGTGGGTGCAGACGCGTATCGCCATCCTGACGGTGGCGACCATCGTCGGCCTTGCGTACCTGATGAACTACTCGGGCATGAACTACACGCTGGGTCTCGGCGTGGCGTCCGTGGGCGCGTTCTTCCCGCTGGTGTCGGCGTTCCTCGGCTGGGTCGCCGTGTTCCTGTCGGGGAGCGACACGTCGGGCAACGCGCTGTTCGGCAACCTGCAGGTGGTCGCGGCGAACCAGCTGAACCTGAACCCGGTGCTGATGGCCGCGACCAACTCGTCGGGCGGCGTGATGGGCAAGATGATCTCGCCGCAGAACATTTCCACAGGCGTCGCGACGACCGACCTCAAAGGCAAGGAAGGCTACGTGTTCGCGAAGACCTTCAAGCATTCGATCCTGTTGACCGTCCTGCTCGGCATTCTCGTGTGGCTGCAGCAGAACGTGCTGCAATGGATGATTCCGCATTGACACCTGTCGATGCTCAAGCGGGCGCGACACGCTTCGCGCCCGCGTGATAGCGCCGATTCCTGGCGACGGATTGTCGATTCTTGCTGTTTCATCCCATCGTGAAACGACGCGCGTAATCCCGGTGTTAGCATGCGTACGCATCGCGACTCAACTGCGCGCGATACCCTCACGATGAATCCAGTCAACATCATCCAGCTTCTCATCCTCGCCGCGCTTTGGGGCGCGTCGTTCCTGTTCATCCGCGTTGGCGTGAGCGACTTCGGAGTCGCGCCGCTGATGGCGCTGCGCGTCGGCATCGGCGCGCTGTTTCTGCTGGTCGTGCTCGTTGCGCGGCGTCCGTTGCGCGAGTCGGCGGCAACGTTGCGCACGCGCGCGCTGCCGTTGCTCATCGTCGGCATTCTCAATTCGGCCGCGCCGTTCTGTCTGTTCGCGTATGCGGAGATCACGCTGTCGGCGGGCGTCACCTCGGTGATCAACGCCACGACGCCGCTGTGGGGTGCCGTCGTCGCCTTCGTCTGGCTCAAGGACCGTCTGAGCGTGCTGCGCACTATCGGGCTCGCGATCGGCTTCGCCGGTGTGCTGATGCTCGTCTGGGATCAGATCGCCACGCCGAACGGCACCAACATCTCGCCCGCGACGACGGCGCTCGCGGCCGCCGCCGCGCTCGGCGCCACGCTCCTGTATGGCATCGCCGCCAGCTACACAAAAAAGCATCTGACGGGCGTCGACGCGCTGACGGTCGCGACGGGCACGATGATCGGCGCGACGATCGTGCTGGTGCCGCTCGCCGTGTCGTCATGGCCCGCGGTTGCGCCGTCCTTGAACGCATGGGGCTCGGTGATCGCACTGGGCGTTGCGTGCACGGGCATCGCCTACATGCTGTTCTTCCATCTGATCGCCGTCGCCGGTCCCGCGCGTGCGATCACCGTGACGTTCGTGATCCCCATCTTCGGCATCCTGTGGGGTGCGCTGTTTCTCGGCGAACACGTGTCGATGGGCATGATCGAGGGCTGCGCGGTGATTCTCATCGGCACCGCGCTCGCAACGGGCGTAGTCAAGCGCATTCCGGGCTTCGGCGGACAGCGCGCGAGCGAGCGCTGCTAATTCGCTGGCTTGCCCTTCGCTGCACCCGCCCGGTAACCGCGACGACGGCGGCAGCAAAAAAATGGCCCGCGCTCCAACCGTGGAGCGCGGGCGAAACCGCCGCCCTACGAGGATAGGCGACGGGGCCACCGAGACGGGCGCTGCCAGATGCCCGTCCATATCCGGCGATGAGCACATCGATCCGCAGTGGGCGCGAAGCCTGGACAGGTTCACAGTCAAACTTCCCGCAAATCCAGACTGCATCAGGCTTTGCGACCGATTTCGTCAATTTCAGGACAGTTAAAAGCAGCTAGCCCGCCAATCACTCGCTTCGCGCGTCGTTCACGTAAGTGCTTGATTTGGTGTGGAGAATCGAAAGTGAGAGTGCTGCGGGCCGCCGTGTGGGGCGCGTGTTACGGCGTGACGTCACGTTACGTACGGGCCGCGACGCGAGCGCGGCCCAGCGTGGATCATGCTCGATGTATCTTGCGGAGGCCCTGAAGTTCGCGCCGCGCTGCGCGAGACTTCCGCGGTTCGAACGACAGCGCCGCGCCGCACATCACGGCGAGCGAGATCAGGCTCACAACCCACATCCAGTACAGTACGACGTCGAACATGGCCCGCCTCCTTTTCATGTTGGTGTGATCGACGTCTGAGCAAAACGCATGCACGTGCGCTTCGCTTCGACTAGAGGAGGCTGTCGGCCAAAATGCGACGGCAATAAAAAAGCCCGCGTGACGATGTCCGTCACGCGGGCTATTTTGCGTGGCCGCGCGAGGCGCGCGGCCATCAGCGTCAATGCAACTGATCAACCATCAGCGACATGATCTGCTTCGCTTGCGGCGACGAATCGACGTCGCCCTTGTCGTCGACGACGGCAACACGCGTCTGGTTCGGCGTCACCGCGCGCACGTTCACGCGATACTGCTTGGCGACCTTTTCCTTGCGGCCGTGGAACACCTGGCTCCAGAAGCCCTGCTCGGCCGACGTCATGTCCTTCGGGTCGACATAGCGGACAAAGTAGATGCCGCGCGTGAGATCGCGGTCGTCGACGGTGAAATTGCTGCGGTCGAGCGCGAGACCGACACGCAGCCACGCGCGGTCATACGGCTCGCCAAGCGTCAGCTCGGTCGACGAGAACTGCGCCGACGTATCCGCCGCCGAAGGATCCCGCATGGGCGTTTGTCCGGCCAGCGCAACGTTCTGCGCAGCCGTCGCGGCCGCCGCCGATTTCGCACTGCCCACCGCCGCGTTGGGCGGCGTTTGCGAGCCGGCCGGCGAGACATCGGCCGCCGCGTTGGCGGTATGTGTGCCCGTGTCGTTCTTGGCGAGCGTCGCCATCAGGCGCTTCAGATATTCGGTTTCGAGCGCGGGATCATTCGGCTTCGGTTCCCACTTGCTCGTGTCGTTGTTCGCGCCGCTGAGCGCTTCGCGTAGACCCTTCTGGCTGATGAACACATAGGTGCCGCCGTTCGGCGCCGCTTCCAGACGCGTGCGGTACTTGTTGCGCTCGGCCGTCACGTACGAGTTGCCCATCGCCTTCGACAGCGTACTGCGGATCAGGCCGTCGTTGATGGACGGATGCGTTTCGTTCCAGTCCGTCTCCATCACGCCCTTGTCGCGCTGGTCGACGACGAGCAGAAAGCCCTGTTCCTGCCAGAAACGGCGGATTTGCGGCCACGCCTTGTCCGGGCTCTGGTTGTCGAGCACGAGCCAGCTTTCCGTGCCGTCGCGCTGGATATGCATGCCGCTGACTGCGGGTGCGACCACTGCCGTGGTCGGCGCTTCGCTTTGCACCTGCTGCAACGTGGACAGCGAGGTCTGACCGCTTTGCGGCGGCAGCGAACGCTGGTCTGCGGTTTCCTCGAGCATGTTCGGCGGAACAGCGAGTGACACTTCCTTCGATTTCGAGTCGCTCTTGTAGTCGATCTTGTTCGGCGACGACGTGCCGCAGCCGGCGACCAGACCGCCTGCCATCAGCAATGCTGCAAACCGCTTGGTAAGACGAAGTTCAGTCATGTTCCAGGAATCCTTCCTATAAGCCACGGAAGCCACGGCAACTCCGTGGACTAACCCATCATTTTACCGGCCCGGCGACACGAAGTGCAAAAAGCGCGGCTTACCGCGCGTCATTTTGCTTTCAATCGAGGCCTGATTGACCCAGCCGCTTGCTGCGTCGGGTGTTCGAATTGCGAACTTCCGCGTCGGCCGCCCCCGCGACGCAAAAAACCGCACGCATCATCTCACAATGAATCCGGAAGTCTGCATTTTGGACCGGTTTTCGGCTCGATATTTAACATTCCGACACAGTGTTTCTGGCGGTGGAAACGCTCAATCGCCTTCCTCTATGTCATTGATTCTCATGAACTAAATGTGCATGGTCGGGATGTCGCATTTTGAGACCCGCAGGTGACGTTTCTGCGGTCGCAAATCTCATCTCAAAACCCCGGTGCTATCTTGAATTAACGATCTCAAAAAGAAGCCCGATGGCCCGAGGGAGTTGCCACATGCCATTCGTCAGAACTCATCCGGCGACCACCATCGCCACATCCGTCGTGTTCGCGCTGTGCGCGAACACGTTCGCTGCCGGCGACGCGCGCGCCCAGCTTGGCGGCACGATGCCCGCGTCCCAGGTCGCCGGCAACATGACACAGCGTGTGTTGCCGGGTACCGCGGTGCGGGTACGTTCGAGCGTCGATGCAGGTGGCACGACCATCAACGAGTACGCAACGGGCGACGGTTTGATCTTCGCCTACGCGTGGCAAGGCCCGACCATGCCGGACCTCACCCGCATGCTAGGCCGGTATGCAGAGCGGTATCGCGCGAAGGCAGCGGAACAGTTCGACGCGACGGGACATCTCCATGCATCGCGCGTCGAGCAAGCGGACGTCATCGTTGAATCGGGTGGACAGATGCGCAGTTATGTCGGTCGGGCGTGGCTGCCGGCGGCCCTCCCGGCCGACGTTTCGCTCGCCGATCTGCGCTGACGGGATTTCCATGAAAAACGTACTGATGGGTGCAGTTCGGTTTGCGCAGGGCACGATCGTTACGCTCGCCACACTGGTCACATTAGCGGGATGCGGTGGCGGCGGCGGTTCCAGCACGACGAACACGGCCGGCAATTCGCCCCAGTCAACACCCGCTTCGCCTGGCGCAACGGCCAGCGGCACGCCATTGGCCACCGCGCCCGCGCCCGTGAGCGCACCCGCCGCGACCGTGCCGCAATCGACGACCCCCAACGTTCAACCCGTGACCGTCACGTCAACGCCCACGCAGACCCGCAACATGCTCACGACGAGCGTGACGGTATGCGTGCCGGGCACGTCGAATTGCGTGGCGATCGACAACGTGCAGGTCGATACGGGTTCGCAGGGCCTGCGCGTACTCGCCTCACAATTGCCGGCGAGCCTCGAACTGCCAGCCGTGCCCGCCACACCGCCTGCGGGCACGGCAAACACGCTCAACGCAGAATGCAGCGTGTTCGGCACGGGCTTCACCTGGGGCGCCGTACGCACCGCTGATGTCCGCATGGCCAGCCAGCTCGCGCCCGGCATTGCGATCCAGGTGATCGGCGACCCTTCCGTCCCGACGGTGCCGCTTCAGGCTTGCCGATGATGACGCCCAGCGCGCTGCGCGTGAACGGCATCCTCGGCGTCGGCCTGTTTTCCGCCGATTGCGGCGGCGCCTGTATCACGTCAGCCTTGCCCCGCTGGTACTACGCGTGCGACCCGACGGGCTCGTGCACATCGACCAGTCAGCCCCTTGCTCAACAGGTGGCCAACCCCATCAGCCGGTTCGCGCTCGACAACAACGGCATCGTGATCGATCTGCCCGCCGTGGGTCCTAACGGCGCGGCGACGTTGAATGGATCGATGATCTTCGGCATCGGCACGCAGGCCAACAACACGCTCGGCAACGCGACTGTGCTGAAGGCCAACACGACAAGTGGCTATGTGACAACCTCTCTCAACGGACAACCGTATTCGCAAAGCTTTTTCGACAGCGGTTCGAACGGCCTGTTCTTCCCAAGCACGACGCTCGCGCGTTGCGGTTTCTGGTGGTGCCCCGCGTCGACACAATCGCTGATGGCGACGGTGACGGGCACCAACGGTGCAACGGCATCGCCGGCATTTTCGATTGCCAACGCGCAAACGCTGTTCGCCACCCAAAACTATGCGTTCAATAATCTTGGCGGCCCCTCGAACGCGTTCGACTGGGGGCTGCCGTTCTTCTTCGGACGGCGCGTCTACACCGCGATCGAATCGCGCCTGACTTCCGCTGGCAACGGGCCGTTCTACGCGTTCTGAACCTGCCGCTCATGCGCACTTGATGAACGGTCGTAACGCGACGTCTGGCACGGATGCAGAAGGAACGGGCACCCGCGCCAGCTCACCGGAGTCAGTTGCCGAGCACGATGCCGATACCCGCACGCACAATCGTGCTGACTGCCCGACGACGCTACGCCCGCATTGAGATTGATCGTCCCCTTCTCGTTCCAGCGCGACACGCCCAGCCCGAATGCCGCCTGGCCGCGATAGCCGGCGACACCGGCATTGAGCGTCGTGCGCCCGGGCAGATACGGCGTAACGATCTGCAAGGCGGAAGCGGACGCAATGCCCTTTCGCGTGCTTCGGTCGAGATCGTTGATCGACTGATATGTCTGATCGACAGCCGCATTCAACTGGTTCAGGTTGACGGCATCCGTGCCATGCGTGCCGGGCGCGACGTTGACGATCTGCCGCTCGCCGCCTGCCTGACCGACCGACACGGTATTCGCCCGATCCGCCACCGAGCCCGCGCCGAGCGCAACCGAACCGCTCGCAGAGGCCTGGCTGCCCGCGCCGAACGCCGAAGCGTTTGCGCCATTGACGACGGCCTGTGCGCCTACGGCCGTCGCTGCGGCAGCACGGGACTGCGCGCCGCCGCCGATCGCTGTAGCCTGATCGCCATTCGCGACCGCGGCTGCGCCTACCGCCGTAGCATGCGTTCCTGTCGCGGACGCGGCTTCCGTCGTGGCGTCTCCATTCGCGCTCACGAAGGGCGTGGACGCCGTCTGCACGTTGATGACCCGGTTCATCGCGTGGTTCAACTGACTGAGGTTGATGGCGTCGCCAGCAAGCACGCCATTGGCCAGATTGTGAATGACAGTGCCGCCCGCCACGCCTTGCCCGAGGGTCACGCTCGCATAGTCGACCTGGCCGCCCGCGTTGTCATAGACCACCGCGCTCGCGACATGGCCATTGCCGTCAACCAGTCCCGCCTGCTTCAACTGTGCGACGTTGACTGCGTCGGTGTCGGCCGTACCCGCGGCGACATGCGTGATCTGCCGCTCGTTACCCGCCGATCCCACCGACACCGAATTGGCGCGATCGGCCACCGCGTTCGAACCGAGTGCGACCGAATTCGAGAACGCGGCCTGCGCGCCGCCGCCGATCGCGACGGACTCCACGCCTGTTGCCAGCGAGTCGGCAAGTGTCGAATTGGCGTGGAAGTAATGCGGCTCGACGCCGTTGTTGATCACATTGCCGAGTGCGACGTTGAGGTCGTTGATCGCGCTGGTGTTGGTCGTGACCCGGGTATCGAGATTGCCGAGTGCATCGCCGACATTGCGAAACACGCTGCCGCCGACGCGGTAGGTCGGCGCCACGACCGTTCCATCAGGCGACACCGACGCGCCGCCGCCTAGCGCCGACGCGACACTTGCGCTCAGCCCATACAGTTGACTGCCGTTTATTGCGTCGTGGCTGGCAGCATCGACTGCGCCGTTGGCCACGTTGGCGAGCCGCACGGGCGCACTGGCTGTCACGCCGCCCAGCGTGACGGAGTCATGCGCGGACGAGTCATACGTCACGGCATCCGCCAAACCTGTCGACACCGCGTCCCGCAACTGACCGACGTTGACCGCATCCGTGTTGGCCGTGCCTGCCGCGACGTTGACGATCTGGCGTTGCAGCGTCGCATTGCCCACCGACACCGTGTTCGCGCGGTCGGCCTTCGCGTTCGCGCCCAACGCCACAGCGCCGTCTACGAGGACAAGGCTGTTCGATCCCAGCGCCAGGCTGTCTGCGGCGTTCGAGCTGGTGAAGGCGTTAAAGCCAAAGGCGAGCGAGCGCTGCCCCGTTGCGATTGAAAACGAACCGAGCCCGAGTGCATCGCTGCCGTCCGCCGTCGCCATATAGCCGATTGACACCGCCCGGTCCGCATTGAAACCAGTCGACGCGCCATAACCGATCACCGCCGAGTTCACGGCCAAGGCAGCCGACAGCGAGCCGATCGCAGTCGATCCCGTGCGCGCCGCGCCCGCCCCTGCTCCGACGGCCAGCGCATTGTCGCCCCACGCATTCGCGGACGGCCCGATGGCCATCGTGTTCAGGGTGTTCGCTGCCGTGGTGGGCGCGCCCGTCATTACGTTGTTGCTCACCGCGATGTAGTCGGTGACGGAAGCAGCACGCACCGCCTGCGGCGCCGCTGCCATCGTGCCCACACTGATCGCGACGGCCATCCCGACATGCCGGCGGCGGGCGAAACGCCGATTCGCGCGGCGACCCGGCGAAGAAGCCGGCTCAAGTCCAACACCTGTTCCACTTTGCAAATTGCTCATCCAAAACCTTGGTACGGGTAACCACCTTTCTCCCCAAAATGTGGCAACGTGCGGGGCGTAGCGCATTCGATTCGCATACCGAACCAATATGGCTACAGTACTCGAGAAACGATTGCACCTACGCATCCGCAAGGATGCCTCCTACGTACCGTCACTTCTTCGATGTCGGTTACGACAGGCAAATCCTACGGAGACGGTTCATCCGTCAATACAAGAAAACTCCCAAAGTCGGAATTCTTCGATCGGCGGAGCGACGCGCGTCGAGCGGCGAAGCAAGCCGCACGAAGCGAACCCGACGACAAGCAAAGGAAAGCGCGCGACGAAAGTGCGCGAATGGGCCGGACGAAAACCGGCGACAAGAAATTCGGGCTATGCGCCCTGGTGGCAATGAAACCGGGCCGCGCTACGAGCCGCCGCCCGCCAGCACCTGTTCGAGTGCCATTGAACGTGCGGCTTCCTCGGCTTCTTCAGGGGTATCGAACACGCTGCCCGACACATGGACCTGATGCCATTCGGGTTTGTCGGCGGCGTCGCGGAAGATGCGAAAGCGCGCGCAGTAGCCGCGCGGCGTGACGGGCACGACGTCGATATCGACGGATGCGCCTTCAATCTGATGTCTGACGAAGCCGTCCATGCTGCCCTCCTGACATCTGCATTGCACGCGGAAATCCTAGCATGGCGGGAGTGCGTGCATTGCAACATGGCGGAAACGCGGCCCAAACGTGGCGGCCGCAACGGTGCCGCCGAAGCGACACCGCCCGCATCACTCGTCGGAGTGCGTTCCGTCGTCCGGTGACGTGTCTTTCGCGAGGCGTGCCGGCGTCAGCCAGCGGAACGCGCTCTGCTGGCCGTTCGCGTCATACGTGCACTCGGCTGCGGCGGGCACCGCGGTGGTTGGGGGCTTGGACTTTGCGATCGCGGCCATCACGGGCGCGAGCAGCCCGGCTTCCAGGATGTTGGTGTTGGGCGGCTTCGCGACGGCGGCTTCCGAAGCCGTCTGCGGATGCTCGAGCGTGCCTTCGACGACCACGCGGCTGCCATGAATGCCCGAACCCGCGTGCGTCACCTTCAGCGTATCGCTGCCGGAAAGCTCGCTCGCCGACTGCCGCATCGCCTGCTCGCATGCGCTCGTGTTTTTGTACACGGCCGCGCAGCCCGCGGACAAAGCGGCGATAACCATGCAGCAGGCGATAACAGGAGTGCGGGTCTTCATCGATCTTCCATCATTCGGGGCGACGGCCATTGTAGCGTAGCTGTCCGCAGCCAGCATGAAGCGCGGGCGCCGGAAAGAAACAAGGGCGCTCGCAGGCGCCCTTGCAACGATGCACGACAGACAGCCGCTCAGTCTTCCCAGCTATCCGGCAGACTCTGCGTGAGCGTCGACACGAAGCTCGCGGTTTCCGGCTGCTTCGGCCGCGTGAAGATGTCGCGCGAATGGCCTTGCTCGACGATCGAGCCGTTGCTCAGAAACACGACATTGCGCGCGATCGAGGCCGCGAGCCGCAGGTCGTGCGTCGCCATCAGCATCGTCATGCCTTCTTTCGCGAGCTGGCGCAGCACTTCGACCACTTCGGCGGCAAGGCCTGGATCGAGCGCGGAAGTCGGCTCGTCGCACAGCAGCACTTCCGGCGACGGCGCAAGCGCCCGCGCAATCGCGACGCGCTGCTGCTGCCCGCCCGACAGCGTGACGGGCCACGCATCGGCCTTGTGCGCGATGCCGACCTTCTCCAGCAATTCGAGCGCGCGCGCCCGCGCGCGTTCGCGGTCCCACTTCTGCACGGTGAGGAGCCCTTCCATCACGTTCTCGATCACCGTGCGATGCGGGAACAGCTGAAAGTTCTGGAACACCATCCCTGTGCGGCGACGCATCGCGAGCACGGCTTCCTTCGACGGCTTCTCCGTGCGGCTAAACTGGATGCGCTGGTCGCCGAGTTCGAGCGAGCCGGCTTCGGGAATTTCGAGCAGATTCACGCAGCGCAGCAGCGTGCTTTTACCGCTGCCCGACGGGCCGATCAGCGCCGTCACGTTGCCTTGCGCGAGCGCGAGATCAACGCTGTTCAGCACGCGATGATCGCCGAAATACTTTTCGATTCTTTCGAGGCGGATCATCGTTCAGTTACCCGATGTGAAAAGCGCGTGACGGCCGAAACGGCGTTCGAGGCGCACCTGCGCGGACGACAGCACCGAACTGAACACCAGATAGATCAGCGCGGCTTCCGTATAGAGAATGAGCGGCTCGTAAGTCACCGACGCGATACGCTGCGCGGCCTGGAAAATTTCCGGCACGGTCAGCACGGCGGCCAGCGACGTGTCCTTCACGAGCGCGATAAACGAGTTCGACAGCGGCGGCAACGCGACGCGCGCCGCCTGCGGCAGGATCGCGCGGCGCAGCGCCTGGCCGCGCGTCATGCCCATCGAGTACGCGGCTTCCCACTGCCCTTTCGGGATCGACTCGATCACGCCGCGTATCACTTCCGAGTTATACGCGCCGACGTTCAGCGAGAAGCCGATGATGGCGGCCGTCAGCGGATCTAGCACGATCCCCACATTCGGCAAGCCATAGAAGATGACGAACAGCTGGACCAGCAGCGGCGAGCCACGAAACAGCCACACATAGAAGCGCACGATCGCCACCGACCAGCCCGGCCCGAACAGCCGGACCAGCGCCACGATGAACGCGAGCGCGATGCCGATCGCAAACGACACGAGGGTCAACGGCACGGTGAACACGAGGCCCGCATACAGCAGCGGCCACAGCGAGTCACCCATCAGGTGCAACCATGCAGGCATGATTCAGGCTCGCCCTTTTTACTTACTTGGAAACGTCTTTGCCGAAGTACTTCTCGGAGATCTTCGCGTACGTGCCGTCCGCCTTGATCTCTGCCAGCGCCTTGTTGATGGCGGCCTGCAGTTCAGGATTGCCCTTGCGGATCAGCACGGCCGAATGGTCCGAACTGTCCGACGAGGTATCGATGGCGGCGATCTTCACCTTCGCATCCGGCTTGTGCTTCTTGAAGTCGAGGAACGACAGCGAGTCGTTGACCGTCGCGTCGACGCGGCCCGACGTCAGCAGATCGATCGATTCGTTGAAGCCCTGCACGGGGATCACTTCCGCGCCGTGCGCGGCAGCGATCTTGCCGAAGTTGCTGGTCAGCGTGTTGGCCGACTTCTTGCCCTTCAGGTCGTCGAAGTTCTTGATCGTGGTGTTGTTCGAGGCCACGATCAGCGCGGCGTGCGACACGATGTACGGGTCCGAGAAGTCGTACTTCTGTTTGCGCGCGTCGGTGACGGCCACTTCGTTGATCACCGCGTCGTAGCGGTTCGCGTCGAGACCGGCGATCAGGCCGTCCCACTTGCCCTCGATGAACTCCGCTTTCACGCCCAGCTTCGCCGCGATCGCGCGGGCGATATCGACGTCGAAGCCCGTCAGCTGGTTCGACGCATCGTGGTACGTGAACGGTGCATAGGTGCCTTCCGTACCGACCTTGAAGGCGCCGGCGGACTTGATCTTCGCGAGGTCGTCAGCGGCGAATGCGGCCGTCGCCGTTGCGACTTGCAACAGGCCGATCAGCAGAAGGGATCGAATCGACTTCATAGAGTGTGCTCCGAGGTTCGTTTTGTCCGGTTTTGCGTGTTGTCTGCAGGAACACCCGTCCGGCAGCGTGGGCGGACTGTAGCAAACGGTCCTTATTTCCACAACGCATTTGAAGGCTTATTCATATGCCGATGCGGAATAAACCGGACCGATTTCTTGGGGTTGGGCAATGCGCAAGTATAGGGTGGCAGGCCAAACCCCTGCAGACTTTGGGGCGTTGCCAAGGCCAGCCTGTCGCCTGCAACGAGGCGCGAAAGCATACCCGAAAACGAAAACGGCCGCTCCCGCTGCAAAATTGCGGGGCGGCCGCGCGTGCTGCAACGGGACAAAGCGTATGCGCCAACGCCATTAGCGCTCGACGGGATGCGGCTCCTTCAGCTTGTTCGCGACCCGCACGGCGTCGTAATAGGCGGCGTTCGGCGGACGCTTGAGATACTGCCCCGCGCCACGTTGCGCGCGCAGATCGCCATCGGCCCACGCATGCGCACCGCGCGTGAACGTATGCATCGCGACGCCCTGCACCGTCATCCCTTCGAACACGTTGAAGTCGACCTTCTGATGATGCGTCTTCACCGAGATCGTCTTCGTCGCGGTCGGGTCCCAGATGACGAGATCGGCATCCGCGCCGACCTGCACCGCGCCCTTGCGCGGATACAGGTTGAAGATCTGTGCGGCGTTCGCCGACGTGATCCGCACGAACTCGTTTGGCGTGATGCGCCCTTTGTTCACACCCTCATGCCATAACACCGACATCCGGTCTTCGACACCGCCGCAGCCGTTCGGAATCTTCGTGAAGTCCTCGCGGCCCATCGCCTTCTGCGACGCGCAGAATACGCAGTGGTCGGTGGCCGTGGTGTGCAACTGGCCCGATTGCAGCCCGCGCCATAAAGCCTCGCGATGCTCGCTGGTGCGGAACGGCGGGCTCATCACGTGCGCGGCGGCGCGCGTCCAGTCGGGATCGCGATACACCGATTCATCGATGACCAGATGCCCCGGCAGCACTTCGCCGAACACGCGTTGCCCTTCGTTGCGTGCGCGCGAAATCGCTTCGACGGCTTCCTTCGACGATACGTGCACGATGTACACGGGCACGCCGAGCACCTGCGCAATGCGGATCGCGCGATTCGCAGCCTCGCCTTCCACTTCGGGTGGACGCGAGAGCGGATGCGCCTCCGGTCCCTTGAAGCCCTTCGCGAGCAGTTGTTTCTGCAACTGGAATACGAGTTCGCCGTTCTCTGCGTGCACGGTCGGCAGCGCACCGAGTTCGAGCGAACGCGAGAAGCTGTTCACGAGCACTTCGTCGTCGGCCATGATCGCGTTCTTGTAGGCCATGAAGTGCTTGAAGCTCGATACGCCATGCTCGTGCACGAGCGTGCCCATGTCGCGATACACGGAATCGTCCCACCATGTCACCGCCACATGAAAGCCGTAATCGGCGGATGCCTTCTCGGCCCAGCCGCGCCACTCCTTGAACGCGTCCATCAGCGGCTGCTTCGGGCTCGGGATCACGAAGTCGATGATGCTCGTCGTGCCGCCCGACAAGCCCGCCGCCGTGCCCGTATAGAAGTCGTCGCTGGCCGTCGTGCCCATGAAGGGCAGTTCCATATGCGTGTGCGGATCGATGCCGCCCGGCATTACGTACTGGTCGTGCGCATCGACGATGTTCACGCCCGCGGGCGGATCGATCGTGCGTTCGATCTGCAGGATCGTGCCGCCGTCCTGCGGGTCCGCGATCAGCACATCGGCTCTGTGCGTGCGGTCCGAATCGATTACTGTCCCGCCGCGAATCAGGGTTGTCATCGGGTGCCTCCTCTATTAATTCATCAGAACCGCGCTTCTCATGCGCTCGCCATGCTCGCGCCGGGACTGCGGCGCATCTTCATCCACGTGCCGTACACGATGGATGCGAGCGCCAGTCCCACGAACCACGCATACGTGTAGAGCGTATTGAAGAACGCGGGCACATTCGGAAACGATGCGGGAAACGCGGTATGCAAAAAGCCCGGCAGATTCGGCAGCACGCCGATCACCAGCGCCACGACAGCGGCGATGTTCCAACCGCCCGTGTAACTGTATTCGCCGTTCTCGTCGAACAGTTCGCGTTGATCGAGCCGCGTGCCGCGAATGAAGAAGTAATCGACCATCAGAATGCCCGCGACGGGCCCGAGCAATGCCGAATAACCGACGAGCCACGTGAAGATGTAGCCCTGCGTGGTCGCGAGAATCTTCCACGGCATCATCACGATCGCGATAGTCGCGGTAATCATCCCACCCGCGCGATACGAAATACCCTTTGGCCACAGGCTCGAAAAGTCGTACGCCGGGCCGACCAGATTCGCCGCGAGATTGCAGCACATCGTATCGAGCGTGAGGATGATGAGCGCAACACCAACTCCGATGCCCGTCATGCGGCTGGTCAGATCGATCGGGTCCCAGATCGCCTTGCCGTAAATCACGACTGTCGCCGACGTGACGACCACCGAGATCACCGACAGCAACGCCATCGGCACGGGCAGCCCAATCGACTGCCCGACGATCTGATCACGCTGCGTCTTCGCAAAGCGCGTGAAGTCGGGGATGTTGAGCGCAAGCGTCGCCCAGAAACCGACCATCGCCGTGAGGCCCGGCCAGAACGTGACCCAGAACAGCCCTTCTTTCTTGCCGCCCGGCGCGAATTGCGAAGGCGCGGACAGCATCGAGCCGACACCGCCCGCTTTCGACGTCGCCCACCACACCAGCGCGATGCACATCACGACCTTGATCGGCGCCGACCAGCTTTCGAGCCAGCGAATTGAATCGGTGCCATGCACGATGAAGTAGATCTGCAACGCCCAGAACGCGAGGAAGCACGCGAGCTGCGCAATTGAAATGTCGAGGAATGGCAGCGCCGCGCCGTGCAGCGCGTTGCCCGTCAGGATGTTGAGCAGCGTATAGATCGCGCTGCCGCCGAGCCACGTCTGGATGCCGTACCAGCCGCACGCGACGATCGCGCGCAGCATCGCGGGCAGTTTCGCGCCCTGCGTGCCGAACGACGATCGCACCAGCACCGCATACGGAATGCCGTGCTTCGCGCCCGCATGTCCGATCAGCAGCATCGGCACCAGTACGATCAGGTTGCCGAGCAATACCGTCAGCACAGCCTGCCACGGCGACATGCCCTCTTCCGTCAAACCGGCCGCGAGCATGTACGACGCGATGTTCATCACCATGCCGACCCAAAGCGCGGCGAAGTGATACCACTTCCACGTGCGCTGCGCGGGCCCCGTCGGCGCGAGGTCTTCGTTGTATAGACTGCTGCCGGCGTGAGTCGTATCGACGGATTGCGCTGTCTGCTTCATCGATGGATCTCCACTTGATCGCTCGTTGATTGTTGAAGTTCAGGCCGCTTTTACCGCGTGTTCCTGTGCGTGCGTTGTTTCAGCTGCGTCCGCAACGACTCGCGCAGGATTGTTCGGATGCGTGGTCCAGTTCGCGTACTCGCCGCTATCGACACGCTCCATCGTGATGCATTGCTCGACGGGACACACATGCATGCAAAGATTGCACCCGACGCATTCCGCATCGACCACTTCGAAATGACGCTTGCCGTCCTTCTCGCGCGTAATCGCCTGATGCGAGGTGTCTTCGCAGGCGATGTGACAGAGGCCGCACTGGATGCACTTGTCCTGATCGATGCGGGCCTTGATGTCGTACTTCATGTTCAGATACTTCCAGTCCGTGACGTTCGGCACCGCGCGGCCGCGAATGTCGTCGAGCTTCGCGTAGCCTTTTTCGTCCATCCAGTTCGACAGGCCGTCCGCGAGATCGGAGACGATGCGAAAGCCGTAGTGCATGGCGGCCGTACAGACCTGCACGCTGCCCGCGCCGAGCACCATGAATTCCGCCGCGTCGCGCCACGACGAAATACCGCCGATGCCAGAGATCGGCAGGCCCGGCGTTTCAGGGTCGCGCGCTATTTCGGCGACCATGTTCAACGCGATCGGCTTCACGGCCGGGCCGCAGTAGCCGCCATGCGTGCCCTTGCCGTCGACGGTCGGCATCGGCGCCATCTGGTCGAGATCGACGGCGACGATCGAGTTGATCGTGTTGATCAGCGACACGCCGTCCGCGCCGCCCTTGTAGGCCGCGCGCGATCCCATGCGGATGTCGCTGATGTTCGGCGTGAGCTTCACAAGGCACGGCAGCTTCGTGCCTTCCTTCACCCAGCGCGTGACCATC
The DNA here is from genome assembly GCF_013426915.1 of Paraburkholderia sp. PGU19. Taxonomy (GTDB): domain Bacteria; phylum Pseudomonadota; class Gammaproteobacteria; order Burkholderiales; family Burkholderiaceae; genus Paraburkholderia. The sequence goes on along the minus strand of NZ_AP023179.1, from coordinate 1,341,275 downwards.
TCGATGTACTCGGGCACCTGGCCGACAGCGGAGCCCATGCCGCGCTCGCTCATTCCGTGCGGACAGCCAAAGTTGAGTTCGACGGCATCGGCGCCCGTGTCTTCGACGAGCGGGAGAATCCATTTCCAGTCGCGCTCGTTGCACGGCACCATCAGCGAGACGATCATCGCGCGGTCGGGCCAGTCGCGCTTGACCTCTTTGATCTCGCGCAGATTGACGTCGAGCGGCCGGTCGGTGATCAGCTCGATGTTGTTCAGGCCCGCGATGCGCTGGCCGTTCCATTGAACCGCGCCGTAGCGCGAGCTGACGTTGACCACGTGCGGGTCGAGGCCGAGCGTCTTCCATACGACGCCACCCCAGCCCGCTTCGAACGCGCGGTTCACGTTGTAGGCTTTGTCGGTCGGCGGTGCGGACGCGAGCCAGAAAGGATTCGGCGAAGTAATGCCGGCAATCGTGCAGCGAAGATCAGCCATGTTCGGCTCCGTGGGGATTCGGTTTTGTCGTGTTCGCGTGATGCGTGCTTGCGTTTCGCTTCAGGCCGCCTTGACGGCGGCGAGCGCGAACGCAGCGTCGATCGATGCCGCCGCGAGCTTGCCGTCCTGCACCGCCTGCACGGTCAGATCGACGCCGCCCGAGGCCGCGCAATCGCCGCCCGCCCATACCTTGTCGAGCGACGTGCGCATGTCTTCATCGACCGCGATGCGGCTTTGATCGAGCGTCAACAGTTCGTGATCGAGGCCGACGCTCACGAGCGTCTGACCGATTGCCTTGAGCACCATGTCCGCTTCGAGCGTGAAGCGCTCGGCGCTGCCGTCGCTCCCGGTGCGTTCGAATTCAACGCCCGTCACATTTCCGTCGCTGCCGATCAATCGCACGGGCTTCGCATGCGTGATGAGCGTCACGCCCTGCGTCTGCGCGAAATCGCGCTCCGCCCATGTCGCGCTCATCGACTCGACGCCGCGCCGGTACACCATCGTCACGCTCGTCGCGCCGAGCTTGCGGCTTTGCACGGCGGCATCGACGGCCGTATTGCCGCCGCCGATCACGATCACCCGGCGGCCTACAGGCACCGTCGCGAGATCGTTCGCCGAACGCACCTGTTCGATGAAATCGACGGCGTTCATCACGCCGTTCAGTGCTTCGCCTTCGAGTGCGAGCGCGCGCACACCGGTAAGGCCGATCGAGAGAAACACGGCGTCGTGTTGTTGACGCAGCGAATCGAGCGATACGTCACTGCCCAGCTTCATGCCCGTCTTCAATTCGATGCCGCCTACCGACAACAACCACTGCACTTCACGCTGCGCGAAGTCATCGACCGTTTTATATGCGGCGATGCCGTATTCGTTGAGGCCGCCGCCCTTGTCGTGTGCGTCATAGATCGTCACGCGATGACCCGCCACAGCAAGTCGATGCGCGCATGCAAGACCCGCCGGGCCTGCGCCGACGACGGCCACATGCCGCCCGCTATCCGGCGCGCGCGTGAACTTCACGGCATCGCGCGCCATCGCCCAATCGGTTGCATGACGCTGCAATGCGCCAATCGCGACGGGCTTCGCATCCTGATGATTGCGCACGCATGCGCCTTCGCAGAGGATCTCGGTTGGACACACGCGCGAGCACATGCCGCCCAACGGATTCGCCGAAAGAATATCGGTCGCGGCGCCCTTCAGATTGCCGTTGCCGATCTTGCGGATAAAGCTCGGGATATCGATTTGCGTCGGACACGCCTGCACACACGGTGCGTCGTAGCAGTAGTGACAGCGGCTCGCGGCCGCGGCGGCGGCGGTGGGATCGAGCAGCGGCGCAATGTCGGCGAATTCGCATGAAAGCTGTTCGGACGACAAGCGCTGCGCCGCGATGTCGCCCGTTTGCTTGATGGCCATACGCGTTCCTTGGTCAAAGTGAGGACGTAGCCGTGCCTGCCGGCTTCGCTTGAACGAAGCCGGGACGGCGTGTTTTATGGGTGCAGCGTTACAGCGTGATCAGACTCTTACGATGCCGGTTCGCATGCGCGCTCCAGCATCGCGTGCAGCAACACATTCGCGCCCGCCTCGATCCATTCGGGCGTCGCGTCTTCGATTTCGTTGTGACTGATGCCGTCCACGCACGGCACGAACACCATCGATGTCGGCGCCACCTGCGACAGATAGCACGCATCGTGGCCCGCGCCCGACACCATGTCGCGATGCGGATAGCCGAAACGCTCGGCGGCGGCGCGCACGGACTTCACGCAGGCCGCGTCGAACTTGACGGGCTCGTAGTAAAAGATCTGTTCGAGCTGTGTTTCGAGGCCGATGCCGCCCGCGATTTTCGCGACGCCTTCGCGTAGCGCGGCGTCCATCTTCGCGAGCACGGCGTCGTCGGGATGGCGGAAATCGACGGTGAAAAACACGCGGCCGGGAATCACGTTGCGCGAGTTCGGATGCACCTGCATCATGCCGACCGTCGCGCACGCGAGCGGCGCGTGATCGAGACCGATGCGGTTGACGAGATCGACCACACGCGCCGCGCCCAGCAACGCATCCTTGCGACGCGGCATCGGCGTCGGGCCCGCGTGCGCTTCCTGGCCCGTCAGCGTGATTTCGTACCAGCGTTGGCCTTGCGCATCGGTGACGACGCCAATCGTTTTTTGCTCGGCCTCGAGTATCGGCCCCTGTTCGATGTGCAATTCGAACGCCGCATGGAGCGGGCGGCCGCCGCACGGCACGTCGCCCGCATAGCCGATGCGTTTGAGTTCTTCACCGATCGTCTTGCCGTCGACGTCCTTGCGCGACAAGCCATAGTCGAGCGTGAAGACGCCTGCGAACACGCCCGACGCCACCATCGCGGGCGCGAAGCGCGAGCCTTCTTCGTTGGTCCAGATCACGACTTCGATCGGATGCTCGGTTTCGATGCCGCGATCGTTGAGGCTGCGAATCACTTCAAGCCCGCCGAGCACGCCGTAGATGCCGTCGAAGCGGCCGCCTGTCGGTTGCGAGTCCGCGTGCGAGCCCGTCATCACGGGCAGCGCATTCGGGTTCACGCCCGCGCGCCGCATGAACACGTTGCCCATCTGATCGACGCTGACCGTGCAGCCCGCTTCCTTCGCCCAGCTGACGATCAGGTCTCGCCCCTCCTTGTCGAGATCGGTCAGCGCGAGGCGGCATACACCGCCCTTCTGCGTCGCGCCGATCTTCGCCATCGTCATCAGGCTGTCCCACAGACGTTTCCCGTTGACGGTGATCGACGTATCGAGTCCTTGCTTCAACGCTTCGGATACCGCATTCATTCGTTGCTCCTCTGGATCAACACGCTTTGCAGTTCAACCGCGAGCGGCTTTGCGTCCTCTCGCGACGAAGTGAAACTGGTGCATCGGCGGCGCGTTCGAATTCGCTTTTGGGGCATGGCTGCACAGTCGGCGTGCACGCTTCCCAAGCCTTCGAACTAGCGGTAAACCCTGACCATCCGCCGCTCTGCGAATCCTGTCCGATTGGACAGGTTGTAGCCGATTAAAAACATCAAATCAATGTCTTTCGTGCGGACAGGAACAGATGATCACGAGAGCGAGAACCATGCCATTGCAACGCAGCATGACTTTCTGCACGCGTAATGAAACGGCGAATGCGTTGATGTCGATCGCGGCACGAGCGGCTAGAATAAAGCGCGACGCGGCACAAAGGCTAACGATGAAACACGACGACACAATAGTGAGCGAGACCGGCAACGACGAAGCGCCCGTACCTTTGCGGCGGCGCAAGGCTCACATTCGTGAGAGCAATGAAGCGCATCTGCTGGCGTGTGCGGAAGCCGTTTTTGCGGAGCGCGGCTTCGAAGGCGCGAGCACGGCGATGATCGCGGAGCGCGCAGGCTTACCGAAAGCCAACGTCCATTACTACTTCCCGACCAAGCTCGCGCTCTACCGGCGCGTGCTCGAAGACCTGTTCGAAGACTGGCATCGGGCGGCGAATACGTTCGAAGGCAGCGACGATCCTGTCGAAGCGATCGGTGGTTACGTGCGCGCGAAGATGGAGTTGTCGCGGCGGCGGCCGCTCGGCTCGAAGGTTTGGGCGAACGAGATCATTCACGGCGCGGACCACATGCTCGACATTCTCGAGCAGCGCGTGAAGCCGTGGCTCGATACGCGCGTGACTGTCATCGACGACTGGATTGCGCGCGGCCTGCTTGCCGACGTGGATGCGCAAACGCTGATGTACATGATCTGGGCCACGACGCAGCACTACGCGGATTTCGACGCGCAGATACGCGCGCTAAGCGGAAAGCGCGCGTTCTCGCAAAAGGCCTTCGATGCAACCACGGAACAGGTCGTGCAACTCGTGATTCGCGCGTGCGGGGCGCGGTCTCCATTGGCAAAGACCTGACACCTGCGCGCGTTCAGTATGTTTCCAGATGCAGGCGCCCTTCGCGCTTGAGCCGCTGCCACAGCACGTCCCATTCGAGGCCATGCTGATCGGCGATGTCCTTCAGCGACTGCAACACGCCATCTTCCATCCCTTTCAGCCCGCACACGTAGATGTGGGTGTTGTCGTCGCGCAGCAATTGCGCGACGTCGACAGCACGCTCGCGCATTGCGTCCTGCACGTAGCGCTTCGGCTCGCCCGGCGTGCGTGAAAACGCGAGGTTCGTGTCGATGAAGTCTTTCGGCAGATTCGTCAACGGTCCGAAGTAAGGCAACTCTTCTTTCGTGCGTGCGCCGAAGAACAGCATCAGCTTGCCCGTTGCGCCCTTCAGCCTGCGCCTGCGCCGGTACTCGGTCATCGCGCGCATCGGTGCGGAACCCGTGCCCGTGCAGATCATCAGCAAATGCGAATTCGGATGGTTCGGCATCAGGAACGTGCTGCCGAATGGACCTATCACGTTGACCACGTCGCCCTTCTTCAGGTCGCACAGGTAGTTCGAGCACACGCCGTTCGTCGCGTCGCCCTGATAGTCCTCGGTGACACGCTTGACGGTCAGCGAGACATTGTTGTAGCCGGGCCGCTCGCCGTCGCGCGGACTGGCAATCGAATACTGGCGCGCATGGTGCGCGCGTCCATCCGCGGCGCTGCCCGGCGGCAGAATGCCGATCGACTGCCCTTCTAGCACAGGGAACGGCATCGAACCAAAATCGAGCACGATGTGATGGATATCGCTTTGCGTCTTCTCGTCCGTCAGCCGATAGTTGCCGACGACAGTGGCCGTCGTCGGGTTCTTATGCGTATAGAGATTCACATACGGACGCGCGGCGGACCACGGCGGCACTACAGCGCCGCGCACCGTATCGACGTCGATGCCTTGCGCTTCGTCGGTACTGTCGCCGCTCGCGGCGTTTTCTTGCGCCGGTGTCTCAGTTGATGATGGCAATGCCATCGTGCCCTGCTCCGGCAACACGTCCCACGTGTACTGCTCGTCGATGCTATACGCGTCTGCCTTGAGCACCGAGCGCCAGTTGTCGATCGCACCCGTCGGACACGGCGGCACGCACGCCATGCAGCCGTTGCACACGTCCGGCATCACGACGTAGTTCGTGCCATCGTGCGTGATCGCATCGATTGGACAGGTCTCTTCGCATGTGTTGCAGCGAATGCAGATCTCCGGATCGATCAGATGCTGCTTGAGAATTTCGACCGGTACGGGCGCGTTCATGATGGTTCTGCCTTTTGCTTTGCTTTACGTTGCGTTCAGTTGAAGCGCACGTATTCGAAATCGACGGGCTGGCGGTTGATGCCCATCGCGGGCGGCGCGATCCAGTTTGCAAACTTGCCGGGCTCGACGACGCGCCCCATCAGCGATGCGACGAACGCGCGATCCTCCGCGGTCGGCAGCCATTTCGCTTCGTTCGCCGCCCATTCGGTCTCGCTGATCACGCGGCCATCGGGCGACAGGCGCGTGCCCGCAAAGGTGCCGATCTGCCGGTTGAACGCTTTGTGCGGCACAGTCAGGCGAAAATCGATGCCGGCCTTTTCAAGCACCTTGTTCCAGCGTCCGACACCCGCGACGGAATCCTTGATGTAGTCGTCACGCAGCACTTCGTTCATGGCATTGAGCATCGGCACTTCGCGCTCGACCAGTTTGCCATCTGCGACATCGAGCAGCTTGTAGCTCTGGCCGTTCAGCTGATGATCGTCGTCGCGCTTCGTTTCCTCGTAGCGGCCCTTGAGTCCCGAGCTATAGAACGTCGCCGCATTCGACGAATGATCCGCGCCGAACAGGTCGATCGTCACCGAGTAGTGGAAGTTCAGATAGCGCTGGATGGTGGGCAGATCGATCACGCCCGCTGCGCGAATCCGGCTCGCATCATCCGTCTTCAATTCATTCATCACCTGCGCCGTGCGCTGCACGACACGCGACACGCCCGATTCGCCGACGAACATGTGGTGCGCTTCTTCCGTCAGCATGAACTTCGTGGTGCGCGCGAGCGGATCGAAACCGGATTCGGAGAGCGCGCTCAACTGGAATTTGCCGTCTCGATCCGTGAAGTACGTGAACATGTAGAACGCGAGCCAGTCGGGCGTTTTCTCGTTGAACGCGCCGAGAATGCGCGGGTTGTCGTCGTCGCCCGAGCGGCGGCCGAGCAGCGCTTCCGCTTCCTCGCGCCCGTCGCGGCCGAAATGACGATGCAGCAGATACACCATCGCCCACAAGTGACGGCCTTCCTCGACATTCACCTGAAACAGGTTGCGCAGGTCGTACATCGACGGCGCCGTGAGACCGAGGTGACGCTGCTGCTCGACGGAAGCGGGCTCCGTATCGCCTTGTGTGACGATGATGCGGCGCAGGTTCGCGCGATGCTCGCCCGGCACGTCCTGCCACGCCGCTTCGCCCTTGTGCTCGCCGAAGTTGATCTTGCGATCCTGATCGCCGGGCGCGAGGAAAATGCCCCAGCGGTAGTCGGGCATCTTCACATAGTCGAAATGCGCCCAGCCGCCCGGATCGACGCTGGTCGCCGTGCGCAGATAGACGTCGAAATCATGCGAGCCGTCGGGGCCCATGTCGCCCCACCATGACAGGAAGTTCGGCTGCCATTGTTCGAGCGCGCGTTGCAGCGCCCGGTCGTCGGCGAGGTTGACGTTGTTCGGGATCTTGTCGGTGTAGTTGATCGTGGACATGTCGGTTCCTTGAGCGCGGTGCATCCGGTCTGCGAGAGGGTTCGTATCGGCGCGAAGTTGTTGTGCGAGGTTGTTGTGTAAACGTTGGCGCGGCCTTACACGCGCGATACGTCGAATTGCGCCTTGCTGCCCTTGCCGTACACCTTGAGCGCGCCCTTCTCGCCCACCGCGTTCGGCCGGTTGAAAATCCAGTTCTGCCACGCCGTCAGACGGCCGAAGATGCGCGTCTCCATCGTCTCGCGGCCGTTGAAACGCAGATTAGCTTCCATGCCCGTCAGCGCATCCGGCGACATCGCCGCGCGTTCTTCGAGCGCGATGCGGATTTCGTCGGCCCAGTCAATGTCATCCGGCGACGCCGTGACGAGGCCCAGGCGCTCGGATTCCACTGCTTTCACGGGCTGGCCGATCTTCGCGCGCACGGCATCGAGCGGTTCGGTCTCTTCGTAGAAGCGCCGCGCAAGCCGCGACTGATGCGTGACCATCGGATACAGACCGAAGTTGACTTCCGACAGCGTGATCGCCGGTTCTTCATCTTCGTTCGCGGGCAGCGCGGCCATGTAGGTGCGGTCGGCGGCGAACGCGAACTCGGCGAACGTGCCCGCAAAACACGAACCCGGCTCGATCAGCGCGAACAGCGAACGCGACGACACGTCGATGCGCGCGAGCGTGCGGCGCAACAGGCCGATCGTTTCGCGCACCAGCCAGTGGTCCTTATGCTGTAGCAGCGTCGCGTCGACGGCGAGCACCGCGCGCGCGTCGCCTTCCGTCTTCAGGATCCATGTGCCGATATCGAGTTCGTTCGTGCGCATCGACAGGATCGCGTCGTCGAGTTCGCGCGCGAACTGCAGCGGCCACCAGTTCGCGCCCTTCGCGACGATGGCGTCGATATCCGTCGGCTGTTCGGTCGTGGGCGCTTTGGCCGTGAAAGTGGCCGTGCGTTTCGCCCGGTCGATGGTCACGTCGAGCGTCGCATACGTGAGGCCGTCATCGCGATCCGTGCGTTCGATGCGCGTCAGTGCCACGCCTTGCGCGTCCGCTGGACGATCGCTTTGCTGCGCGAGTTCCAACGCACGCGCAGCAATCGCCTGCTCGAACTGGTTCGGCTTCACGACTTCATCGACGAGCCGCCACTCTTTCGCGCGCGCCCCACGAATGCCTTCGACCACGGTGCAGAAAATGTCGGCGCGATCGTGCCGCACCTTGCGTTTGTCGGTGACGCGCGTAAGGCCGCCCGTTCCCGGCAGCACGCCGAGCAGCGGCACTTCCGGCAGCGCCACCGATGACGAGCGGTCGTCGATCAGATAGATCTCATCGCACGCGAGTGCCAGTTCATATCCGCCGCCTGCACATGCACCGTTGACGGCTGCAAGAAACTTCAGGCCCGAATGACGCGACGAGTCCTCGACGCCGTTGCGGGTTTCGTTGGTGAACTTGCAGAAGTTGACCTTCCATGCATGCGACGACAGCCCGAGCATGAAGATGTTTGCACCCGAGCAGAACACGCGGTCCTTCAGGCTCGTGAGGACGACCGTCCGTACTTCTGGATGCTCGAAGCGGACGCGCTGGAGTGCATCGTGCAGTTCGATATCGACGCCCAGGTCGTATGAATTCAGCTTCAGCTTGTAGCCGTCGCGGATGCCACCGTCTTCGGCGATGTCGATACCGAGCGTGGCCACCGGACCATTGAACGAGAGCTTCCAGTGCTTGTACTGCGAGGGATCGGTGCGGTAGTCGACGCGCACGGAGGCGGTCTCTGCCGGGAACACGGCTGCGGACATGGGGCGTCTCCTGAGACGGATGCAGATTGTTTGAAAGAACAATAGTGCACTGTCACAGCCATGTAAAGCACTTTACTTCATGTTTTCGGGTTATCCCCTACCATAGTCCGCTCTGGATCGACTTCGGCACATGCATCAGGTTTCGTCGCCCAGTTCAGCGGCGAGACGCGCGGCGAGGCGGTCGCGCAGTTGCAGATAGGCGTCGGCGAGTGTGCGTTCGCTCGTATCGAAGGTCATGTCGGCGCGGCCGTACAGTTCGCCGCGGCCCGCGAGGATGCGCTTCAGGTCCTCCATCGCCTCCTTGTTGCCCGACATGGGGCGCAAGTCGCCCTGCGCGACGACCCGGCGCATGTGCTCTTCCGGGGTGGCCTGCAGCCACACGGTGAAACAGTGCGCGAGCAACGCATTGAAGGTGGCGGGCTCCGACACCAGCCCGCCCGGCGAGGCGATCACGGCGCGCTCGTGCTCGCCGATCACCGCCTCGAGCGCACGCTGCTCGTAGCGGCGGTACGCGCTCGCGCCGTACAGCGAATGGATCTCCGCGGGTGGACAGCCCGCCATCTGCTGGATCACCTTGGTGATCTCGATGAACGGCACCTTGCGCTCCTGCGCCAGCATGCGGCCGAGCGTCGATTTCCCCGCGCCGCGCAACCCGATCAGTGCGATGCGGTCCTTGCGATGCGGATCGCGCGGCGCCTGCGCGAACATCTCCGACAGCGCGACACGCGCGCGTTGCAGCGCCGCCTGGTCTCGCCCCTGCAGCAGTTCGCGGATCAGCAGCCATTCGGCGGACGACGTGGTCTCGTCACCGATCACTTCGGCGAGCGGGCAGTTCAGCGTGGCCGCTATTTGCCGCAGCACCAGCACCGACGCGTTGCCGACGCCCGACTCGAGATTCGCGAGATGCCGCTCGGATAAACCCGTTTCCGACGCAAGCGTCTTGCGCGTCATGCCGCGGCGCGCGCGCAGCAGGCGCACGCGCTCGCCCATCGCGGTCAGGAACGGATCGCGTTCTTCGCGCTCGGCTTTCGGTGCTTCGTCGTCTGCGCGCTGGTTTGACGGAGCGTTCGCCGCAGCGTCGGAGTAAGTTTGGTTCATGTCGCGAAGCCTCATCGACTAGGTATATGTACTATAGTGCTTGACATGCTCAAGGTGAACGGTTAATTTTCGCCGCATATCGATGCAATAACAACGCCGAAAGCCCTCCGCCGGATGGCATAGGCAAAATCGGAGACGATCGGCGGCACAGCACATGAATTAAGGTGCGTGTCGACCGGCAGCAAAATCATCTTGCGTGAGACCTGAGCAAGGCGCGGGCAAGCACGCGCAAAAGCGTCGGCTTCGCTCGATGCGCCGGCTCAGGTCGACAGGAGGCAAGCATGTCCCCTCAGGATTTTCAGCGTCTGATTGCGGGCGTGACCGCGCAACTGGACGGCCGCCCGCTCGACGCGTCGCTGGACGGGTGGCTCAACGCGACCTGGCCCGTCGGCAGCGCCACCTACGACGAACTCGCCGACGCATGCCGCGTGGGTGTCGCCGAGGGCTGGCTGTGTAATAGCGAGCACGGCGGCATCCGCTATGGCCGCGTCATCAAGCCCACGTCCGACACGCACGGTTTTTCAGTCGACGTCGTCGACATGCAGGACATTGCCGGTCCGCATCACGTGCACCCACAAGGCGAAATCGATCTGATCATGCCGCTCACGGAGGGCGCGACCTTCGACGGGCATCCGGCCGGCTGGTGCGTGTACGGTCCCGGCAGCGCGCATCGGCCGACGGTCGCGCACGGTCAGGCGCTTGTGCTGTATCTGCTGCCGCAAGGTGCAATCGAATTCACGCGGGACGCCAGCGTTGCCTGAAGCGACCTCACGCGCCTTCACGTCCCCTTTACCGTTCCCACGCACTCCGCCTCAACTCGCCGGAGGAAACATGCAAGCCTTGCTGGAATCGCACCCGGACCAGCCCGCGCCGAATGTCGCAGCGCCGCCCGCGCAGTTCAACTTCGCGTCGCATCTGTTTCGCCAAAATGACGTGCGGCCCGACAAGCCTGCCTATATCGACGACGCCGGCGTCACCACCTACGCGCAACTCGAAGATCGCGCGCGCCGCTTCGCTGGCGCGCTGCGTTCGCTCGGCGTGCATACCGAAGAGCGCATTCTGCTCGTGATGCTCGACACGGCCGAATTGCCCGTCGCGTTTCTCGGTGCGCTTTATGCGGGCGTCGTGCCCGTGGTCGCGAACACGCTGCTGACGTCCGCCGACTATCTGTACATGCTCACACATAGCCACGCGCGGGCCGTGATCGCATCGGGCGCGTTGCTGCCGAATGTCGAGAAAGCGATGAGCGAGGCGGAACACGACGGCTGTCTGTTGATCGTATCGCAGCCAGTGCAGGTCGATCCGCCGCCAACGTATGTTCTTAGCCAGTTGATCGACGGTGCCGAGCCGTCGATGAAACCCAATGCGTGTAGCGGCGACGATATCGCGTTCTGGTTGTATTCATCCGGTTCAACCGGCAAACCGAAAGGCACGGTGCACACGCATGCAAACCTGTACTGGACTGCAGAGCTCTATGCGAAGCCGATACTCGGCATCAGCGAACGCGACGTGGTGTTCTCCGCCGCCAAGCTGTTCTTCGCCTATGGCCTCGGCAATGCACTGACGTTTCCGCTGTCGGTCGGCGCGTCGGCCGTGCTGATGGCCGAGCGTCCGACACCCGACGCCATCTTCAGGCGGCTGGTCGAGCATCGGCCGACGATTTTCTACGGTGTGCCAACGCTATACGCGAGCATGCTCGTGTCGCCGAATCTGCCGCCGCGCGAGCAGGTCGCGATGCGCGTCTGCGCATCGGCGGGCGAAGCGTTGCCGCGCGAGATCGGCGAGCGCTTCACCGCGCACTTCGGCTGCGAGATTCTCGACGGCATCGGCTCGACAGAGATGCTGCATATCTTTCTGTCGAATCGCCCAGGTGCAGTCGAATACGGAACAACGGGCCGCCCCGTGCCGGGATATGAAGTGGAGTTACGCGACGAGGCGGGCCACTCCGTGCCCGACGGTGAAGTCGGCGATCTGTTCATCAAGGGGCCGAGCGCCGCACTGATGTACTGGAGCAATCGCGAGAAGTCGCGCGCGACCTTTCTGGGAGAATGGATCCGCAGCGGCGATAAATATTGCCGCCTGCCGAACGGCTGCTATCAGTATGCAGGCCGCAGCGACGACATGCTGAAAGTGAGCGGCCAGTATGTGTCGCCCGTCGAAGTGGAGATGGTTCTCGTGCAACATACTGCCGTACTCGAAGCCGCCGTCGTCGGGGTCGATCATGGCGGCCTCGTGAAAACGCGTGCATTCGTCGTGCTGAAACGAAATGCCGATGCATGCGACGCACTCGCGGATGAACTCAAGTCGTTCGTCAAGGACAAGCTCGCGCCGCACAAGTATCCGCGCGATATTGTCTTCGTCGACGATCTGCCGAAGACGGCAACAGGTAAGATTCAACGCTTCAAACTGCGGGAACAGCTCAACAGCTGATGAATGGAATGGCCGAACCTGTCACGACCTTGCGCGAAGATGCGCAGAGCGCGTTGGTCGCGTTGCCTGCAACTGCACAACGCGGCGCGCTGAATATCGAATACCGCTGGCTCAACGCGCATCTGGTCGATGCGCCGCTGGCCGTGTTCCTGCACGAGGGGCTTGGCTCCGTCGCGATGTGGAAAGACTGGCCGCAGAGTGTGTGCGAACGGCTCGGCATGCGCGGCCTCGTGTATTCGCGCCCGGGTTATGGACGTTCGACACCGCGTCCGCATCACGTCAAATTACCCGTCGATTTCATGTCGGTGCAGGCGCGCGACATCCTGCCCGCGTTGCTCGATGCATTAGATGTGAGCGCTGAGGAAAGAAAACGCATGTGGGTGATCGGTCACAGCGATGGCGGATCGATCACGCTGCTTTATGCTGCCGCTTTTCCCGATGCACTGGCTGGCGCTGTTGCGATTGCACCGCATGTCTTTGTCGAGGACATTTCTGTCACGAGCATCGCCGAGGCGAAGACGGCCTACGAGCAGACCGATCTGCGCAACAAGCTCGCGCGTCATCACGAAGACGTCGATTCGGCCTTCTATGGCTGGAACGACATATGGCTAAGCGATGCATTCCGGTCGTGGAGCATCGTCGATGAACTCGGGTGCATTCGCTGCCCGCTGCTCGCCGTGCAGGGATATGACGATCACTACGGCACGATGGCGCAAATCGACACGATTGCGCAGCGCGCTCCACACACTCAACTGGCGAAGCTCGACAACTGCGGGCACTCGCCTCATCGCGATGCGCCGCAAGCGCTCAACGATGCGATCGTGGGTTTCATCGAGAAACAGGACGGCGCTGTGCAGGTTTGAATCGGCGAGCGCAGCAATGCATTGCACCGTAGTTCTCCACAGAAATCGTGCACAAGCCTGTGGGTAACCTGGGCAAGACCCGCGCAAGTCATTGATGCAGTTCAGATTGCACACGCTGCATCCACGTCGCGACACTCGCGCACGCTCCGTCTGCGCGCGGACACGCCGCAAGGTTGTCCACATTTTCCGTGACCAACCTTGTGGACAACGCGCCGATAACGCACTCAAGTCATTGAACCGTCACAAGGAATGCGCGTTGCATCGGATGCAGCGCGCTCTGCTGCACATCGATGCATATGCGCACTGTCGCGCATCCTTACACGCATCCTTCTGCATTTTCTTCCGCGCTCGTTCCACATTTCTTTCGTCGCCTCACGCTTCACAATAGCTACACACACGATGGCTATCGTTACGCGTCTCTCAAGCATGGCGCCGGAGGATGACGATGCCCGCTCTGCACAAAACTGCACGTAGCCCGCAACGCAATCGATTGCACTGGATGCTCGTCGTCGCTGCATCGATCGCCACCGCGGCATGCAGCGACGACTCGTCGATGCAGGCGTCGCAAGAAGAGAACCAGCAGCAACAGACACAACGAGAGCAACAGCCCGCCCTCGCGACGACATTCAACGCCCCGCCCACGCAATCCACGTCGGCAGCGGGCACCGCGCCTCAAACACCGCAATCCCCTTCCGCGCAGGCACAAACCGCATCCCCCGGCGGCGCCAGCGCAGCCGATTCCGTCGTTCTCGCACCACCCGTAATCCACACCGTCGATTGAGTTCTGCCCAGTCAGGCGCCATGCCCCCGCATGGATGCCGTCCCTTACCGTTTCTTCCCTCACGATCCAGACAACATGACCTCAAAAAACCGCCGTGATTTCCTGCGAGCCGCCGCCCAGGCAGCCGGCTCCGCCACCGCATTGACGATGCTCCCCCTCGGCATCCGCAATGCGCTCGCAATTCCTGCGAACAACAAAACAGGCAGCATCCGTGATATCGAGCACATCGTCGTGCTGATGCAGGAGAACCGCTCGTTCGATCATTACTTCGGCACGCTGCGAGGCGTGCGCGGCTTCGGCGACACGCGCGCGATCAACCTGCCGAACGGCAAACCGGTGTGGCATCAACCGCTGGCGGGCGGCGTCGGCGAAGTGCTGCCGTTCCGTCCGACGGCGCCGAATCTCGGCCTGCAGTTCCTGCAAGACCTGCCGCACGACTGGCCGACGACGCACGGCGCATGGAACGGCGGCCGCAACGACCAGTGGGTGCCGAACAAGGGCACGACGACGATGGCGTACCTCACGCGCGACGACATCCCGTTTCACTATCAGCTGGCCGACTCGTTCACGATCTGCGACGCGTACCACTGCTCGCTGATGGGCGCGACGGACCCGAACCGCTACTACATGTGGACGGGCTGGGTCGGCAACGACGGCTCGGGCGGAGGCCCTGTCGTCGACAACTCGGAACTGGGTTACGGCTGGTCGACGTATCCCGAGGTGCTGGAAACAGCGGGCATTTCGTGGAAGATTTATCAGGACATCGGCACGGGCCTGGATGCAAATGGATCGTGGGGCTGGACGAACAATCCGTATATCGGCAACTACGGTGACAACTCGTTGCTCTACTTCAACCAGTATCGCAACGCGCAGCCCGGCAATCCGCTGTATGAAAAAGCGCGCACGGGTACGAACGTGTCGGCAGGCGACACGTACTTCGACATCTTGCGCAAGGACGTTCAGAACAACCAGTTGCCGCAGGTGTCGTGGATCGTCGCGCCGGAAGCCTACTCCGAGCATCCGAACTGGCCCGCGAACTATGGCGCGTGGTATGTCGATCAGGTGCTGCAGATCCTGACGTCGAACCCCGAGGTGTGGAGCAAGACCGCGCTGCTCATCAACTATGACGAGAACGACGGTTTCTTCGATCACGTGTCGCCGCCGTTTGCGCCGTCGTCGAGTGCGAATGGTCTGTCGACCATCGACACGACCAACGAAATCTATCCCGGCGGCAACAACGGCAAATATGCGGCCGGCCCCTATGGCCTCGGGCCGCGTGTGCCGATGCTGGTCGTGTCGCCGTGGTCGAAAGGCGGCTGGGTGTGCTCGGAGGTGTTCGATCACACGTCCGTGATCCAGTTCATCGAAGCGCGTTTCGGTCATGGCCACAAGCTGTCGGAGCCGAACATCACGCCGTGGCGTCGAACGGTGTGCGGCGATCTGACGTCGGCGTTCAACTTCAAGAACCCGAACGATGCATTCCCGACGCTGCCGTCCACCGCGTCGTACAAGCCGCAGGATCAGAACCGTCACCCCGACTACGTGCCGCTGCCGCCCGCCGTCGGCTCCGTGCCGAAGCAGGAGCCGGGCGTGCGTCCGGCGCGCGCGGTGCCGTATGAGCTGTTCGTCCGCATCAATGACGACAGCAGCGGCAAGCTCTCGATGCGCTTCGTCAACACGGGCGACGCCGGCGCGAACTTCCTCGTATTCGAAGCGTTAAGCGCCGATGCGCCGCGCACGTACACAGTGGAAGCGGGCAAGCGTCTGGTCGATCAGTTGCCCGTGAAGGCGGATGGTTCGTACGATTTCACGGTGCACGGGCCGAATGGCTTCCTGCGTCGCTTTGCCGGCAAGCAGGTCGCGCAGCATTTCTGGAACAGCCACGATCGCGCGAACCCGGAAGTCGCGGAAGGCTACGACGTGGCGAACGGCAATCTGCAACTGCGCCTGAAGAACGACGGCAACACGCGCTGCCAGTTCACGATCGTCAACGCGTACGATTCGGGCAAGCCACTCACGCACACGGTGCGCGGCGGCGACAGCGATACCGTGAACCTCGATTTGCGTCACGTGTACGGCTGGTACGACCTCACGATCACCGTCGATAGCGACACGTCGTTCACGCGCCGTTTTGCGGGTCACGTCGAGACGGGCAAGCCGAGCATGAGCGATCCGGCGCTGGGCGGGCAGTAAGGGAATTACCGGGTTGGCGGTTTAGCGGTTTGGAGAAGTTCAAAAAGAAAGCCCGTGCCGTTGTGTAGACGGCACGGGCTTTTTTATTACCTGCGGTCACGCGCGCTTCGGGATGTCCAACCCTCGCACGACGGCAGGACGCGCCAGAAACGCGTCGAGCGCGCGCTTCACATGCGGGAAGTCGTCAAAGCCGACAAGATCGGAAGCTTCGTAGAAGCCGACCAGATTGCGCACCCACGGGAACGTCGCGATATCGGCAATCGTGTAGTCGTCGCCCATGATCCACTTGCGCGTCGCCAGCCGCTCGTTCAGCACGCTGAGCAGCCGCTTCGATTCGTTGACGTAGCGCTGTCGCGGACGCTTGTCCTCGTACTCCTTGCCCGCGAATTTGTGGAAGAAACCGACCTGACCGAACATCGGTCCGATCCCTCCCATCTGGAACATCACCCATTGGATGGTCTCGTAGCGATCCGACGCGCGCTGCGACATCAGTTGTCCCGTCTTGTCCGCAAGATAGATCAGGATCGCGCCCGACTCGAAGAGCGGCAGCGGCTCGCCATCGGGGCCGTTCGGATCGATGATCGCGGGAATCTTGTTGTTCGGATTGAGCGACATGAATTCCGGCGACATCTGATCATTCGTATCGAAGCGCACCAGATGCGGTTCATACGCGAGACCTGTTTCCTCCAGCATGATCGACACCTTGACGCCGTTGGGCGTCGGCAGCGAGTAAAGCTGGATGCGCTCGGGATGCGCAGCGGGCCACTTCTTCGCGATCGGGAAAATGGATGGGTCAGGCATGAAAGGTCCTTGTGAGCTTAAGTCGGCAAACAGCGACCAATATAGACGGGTTGAGTGCGCTTTGCTTGCGGTTGGACGGATGAGGCTCGCGGACGCAATGCCGTGCGGTCTCGCTCAATCGAGCCGCGATGTCCGCACTGCGTCTCCGATGGATCGAACAGATGCGCCAGCGTACGCACGCTCAGATAGCCGATGAACAGATTCGCGCCGACGAACACGGGCACCGACAGCGTCTGGGCAGGCGGCACGCCCGCCTGCGCGAGTTTCATGCACGCGAGCGTTGCCGACGCGACGCCGAACGTATAGGCCCACCATGATGGCGCGAACGGATGCTTCGTCAGCCAGCCGCCGAGCCGCAAACCAATCAGCATCTGGAACAGGCCATAGCCGAGCAGCATCACGATCCAGTGATCGACGGAACCTGGCTGCAACACCAGCGCGGCCGCTGCGCCAACGACGGGCGGCGCGAACTGGATGCCGAGCAGCGGCCGCTGCTCGGGCGGCAACGTAGCACCGTGCCACAGGCGATAGATGATCAATGGCTCGATTGCGAGCCACGAAAAAATGCCCGCACCGAACAGCAGCCAGCCCCATTCGGGACGGCCCATCGTAGCGAGCGCCGCCGCGCCTGTGAAGTTGCCGGCGACCGTCGGCAGATAGAGCGTGGGCGCCGTGTCGAGCATGTCGCGCCCGCCCTGCCACAACATGCCCGTGTGCCACAGCGCGAAACTCAGATGCCACGCGAGCCCTGCCACGGCGAGCGCTGCTGCGAGTCCGCGGGAATATGGGAAGACCGCCTGCACGATCAGCAGCGTCGACACGCCGAGCAGCGCAGCTGTGCCGCCCGCGACGGGATGCTTGAACTCGTCGACGACTTCGGCGGGATTGCGCAACGCGTGCAGCACGTATGTGATCAACAGGCAGCACCAGACGGACGTCGCAAGTAGCAGGATCCCTTCGCCGACCGCGGCGCTCACATGCCACATTCGCGCTGCGACCCGCCATGACTGGCCGAGGCCGGACAGACCGAGCACGATGCTGAAGAGCGAAGCGGAAATCGAGGTGCTTTTCATGTTGCGGGTTGATCTGGCTGCGTGCGAAACGCGTTGCGGCGCAGTGGGATCGCGAGCATGCATAGCCGTGCACGCACGCTCGATCCGTTCGCGCGAGATTGCCCGGAGTATGCCGTCGATACGTGGATCGTGCCCGTCAGAGGGATTGGCCCAAGTGTGTCGACTCGCGGGCGGTTGGGCCGTCAGCCGCCCACGGGACGGCGTCGGCCCGTTGATCTATTACCGGTTGGCCTGTGCCCTGTGCGGCGATCGTTGTGGCAACGTGTCGCAGACGTGTTTCCGCCGCGCTCGATTTCGAGCGCGATGGTTGCGCGGGCAAGACCAGGCGCAGGCGGTGCGTTCAGGGCTATGCGAGGCGCTGAACAGCCTCACCCTGACGCGCGCGACGTCGTGTCGAACGAACGACGACGCCGCGCCGCCTTTGCTACGTCAGCCTGCGCTCACACGCGCGCCCGCTATTTGCTCGCCAGAGTCGCCCGCTACCCTCGCGAGCACCGGCTCCAAAGCCCGCCCGTGTGGCTCGCCGCGACGCGCACCAAGCCTTCGGGATCGGTCGACGCGACGATTGAGCCGCCACCCACGCCACCCTCGGGTCCGAGATCGACGATCCAGTCCGCTTCGGCGATCACATCGAGGTCGTGCTCGATCACGACGACGCTGTGCCCTGCGTCAGCGAGCCGATGCAGCACGCGAATCAGCTTCGCGACGTCGGCCATATGGAGGCCGACAGTCGGTTCGTCGAGCACATACAGCGTGTGCGGCGCCTTTTGTCCGCGGCGTGTGATGTCGTCGCGCACCTTGCTCAGTTCGGTGACCAGCTTGATGCGCTGCGCCTCGCCGCCCGACAGCGTCGGCGACGGCTGGCCGAGCGTCAGATAGCCAAGGCCGACGTCCTTCATCAGTTGCAGCGGATGCGCGATGTTCGACATCGCCGCGAAGAAGTCGACGGCTTCGTCGATTTCCATCGTCAGCACGTCGCCGATATTCTTGCCGCGCCACGTCACCGCGAGCGTTTCCGGATTGAAGCGCTGACCATGGCACACGTCGCACGGCACCTTTACGTCGGGCAGGAAGCTCATACCGATCGTGCGCACGCCTTGCCCTTCGCACGCCGGGCAACGGCCGTCGCCCGTGTTGAACGAGAAGCGCGATGCCGTGTAGCCACGCGCCCGCGCTTCGAGCGTGTCGGCGAACAGACGTCTGATCGTGTCCCATACGCCGATATACGTGGCAGGACACGAGCGCGGTGTCTTGCCGATCGGCGTCTGGTCGACTTCGAGCACGCGATCGATCGACTCGAAGCCGCTAATCGACTGGCAGCCCTGCCACGCGTGCGCGACGTTCAGGGACGGCCGGGGCGCACTGCGTGCTAGCACGCTCGAACGACGGTTCGCGGCGGGCGCCTCGTCCGTTCGCGCGGCCTTGCGCGCGCGGCGCACTGCGGGCGACGACAGTACCGACCGGCCGACGGCATCGAGCAGATTCGTCATCAGCACATCGCGCGCGAGCGTCGACTTGCCTGACCCGCTCACACCCGTCACGGCGACGAGACGCCCGAGCGGAATGCCGACGGTCACATCGCGCAGATTGTGCAGCGTTGCACCATGCACGGTGAGCCACCTTTCCGGCACGGCGGGCGCGCGTTTTGTTGCGAGCGAAACCGGCCGCCGCGCTTGCAACGGATGCAGAATCGGCTGAGCGAGAAACTGACCTGTCAGCGAATTCGACTGCGCGGAAAGATCGCCGACGCGTCCCTGCGCGACCAGCGTCCCACCGCGCTTGCCCGCGCCCGGGCCAATATCGATGATGTGATCCGCGCGGCGTATGGTGTCTTCGTCATGCTCGACGACGACCAGCGTATTGCCCTTGTCGCCGAGCTTGCGCAGCGCGTTCAGCAGAATCTGGTTGTCGCGCGGATGCAAACCAATGGTCGGCTCGTCGAGCACGTAGCAGACACCCTGCAGATTGCTGCCAAGCTGCGCCGCGAGACGAATACGTTGCGCTTCGCCGCCCGACAGACTCGGCGCCGCCCGGTCGAGGCTCAGATAACCGAGGCCCACTTCTTCGAGGAACTGCAGGCGGCTGCCGATTTCACTGATCACGTCGCGGGCGATTTCCGCATCGCGCCCGGTCAGTTCGAGTTCATCGATCCAGCGTCGCGTATCCGTCACGGTCCATTGCGCGACGTCGACGATCGACGTTTCGCTGAACGATACGGCGCGAGCGGACGGATTCAGACGCGTGCCATGGCAATCCGGACACGGTTCGTCGACGACGCCCTCCGGTTCCTGCTCGTCCGACGGTAAGGTCTGTTCGCGGCCACGGTTTTCGTCGACGAGGACCGTGTCGTCATAGGCGGCGCGCTGTTCGCGGGTCAGTGCGAGACCCGTGCCGACGCATGTGGTGCACCACCCGTGCTTGCTGTTGTACGAGAACATGCGCGGGTCCAGTTCGGGATAACTCGTGCCGCACACAGGACACGCGCGCTTGACCGACAGCACCTTCACTTCGCCGACATGCGCGGTCGGCCCATTGCGGGTCATCGCGTGTTCGAGGCCGTCGAGCGGCGCGAGCAGATGGATCACGCCCTTGCCCGCTTCGAGCGTTTCGTCGAGCAGCCGACGCAGTTCGGCTTCCTTGTCCGCCGACACGACGATGTCGCCGACGGGCAACTCGATCGTATGCTCGCGGAAACGATCGAGCTTCGGCCACGGATCGACGAGCACAAACTCGCCGTCGACACGCAGGTGCGAATTGCCGCGCGCTTTCGCCCATTTCGCGAGGTCGGTATAGACGCCCTTGCGGTTCACGACGAGCGGCGCAAGCAGTCCGACATGATCGCCTTTGTGATCGCGCATCAACTGCGCGACGATCGACTCGACGCTTTGCGACGTAACAGGCGCGCCATCGTGAATGCAATGCTGGATTCCGAGCTTCACATACAGCAATCGCAGGAAGTGCCATACCTCCGACGTCGTCGCGACCGTGCTCTTGCGTCCGCCACGCGACAAACGCTGCTCGATTGCAACGGTAGGCGGGATGCCATACACAGCATCGACCTCAGGACGGCCGGCGGGCTGCACGATGGAACGCGCATACGCATTCAGCGATTCCAGATACCGGCGCTGCCCTTCGTGGAACAGGATGTCGAATGCGAGCGTCGACTTGCCCGAACCGGAGACGCCTGTGATGACGTTGAACTTTCCATGTGGAATATCGACGTCCAGCGCTTTCAGGTTGTGCTCGCGCGCGTTGACGATGCGCACGACGTCTTCGCCTTCCACCGCACGCCGCGCGCGCGCCGCGGTCAGCGCCGTCTGGAGCGGCATGCCGTGTGCGGCGGCTTCCGCCTTCTCGGCCGCCTCGGTCGGCTCGATGGCGAGTCCCATCGCGCGGTCGTATTGCACGAGCGCCTCGCCTGTGTGCGAACCCTGGCATTGCTTGACGTCTTCGGGCGTGCCCGCGCACACGACGAGGCCGCCGGCATCGCCGCCTTCGGGACCGAGATCGATCAGCCAGTCAGCCGCGCGGATCACGTCCAGATTGTGCTCGATGACGATCAACGAATGACCGCCCGCCAGCAGTTTGCCGAACGCCTGCATCAGCTTGGCGATATCGTCGAAGTGAAGGCCGGTGGTCGGCTCGTCGAACATGAACAGGCGCGCCGCCGGCGCCTGCTTCGCGCCGCGTGCCGTCTTCGCCTGAGCGGTTTCCGCCAGGAAGCCCGCGAGCTTCAGACGCTGCGCCTCCCCGCCCGACAACGTCGGCACCGGCTGGCCCAGTTTCACGTATTCGAGACCGACATCGACGATAGGCTGCAACACGCGCAGCACTTCGCCATCCGGGGCGAACAGGGTGACGGCCTCGTGCACGGTCAGTTCCAGCACGTCCGCGATGCTCAGCGCGCGACCCGCGCGCTCGATCTTCACCTCGAGCACTTCGGGCCGGTAGCGGCTGCCGTCACAGTCCGGACAACGCAAATAGACGTCGCTCAGGAACTGCATTTCGATATGTTCGAAGCCGGAGCCGCCGCAGGTTGGGCAGCGGCCATCGCCCGAGTTGAAGCTGAACACGCCGGCGCCATAGCCGCGTTGCAACGCGAGCGGCGCCTTCGCGAACAGCTTGCGGATTTCGTCGAAGGCGCCGACGTAGCTTGCGGGATTCGAACGCGTGGTTTTGCCGATCGGCGACTGGTCGACGAATATCGCGTCGCTGATCTGCTCGACGCCCGTCAGACTGCGGTGCGCGCCGGGCGATTCCGTCGCCTTGCCAAGCTGGCGCGCCAGCGCGGGATACAGCACATCCTGGATCAGCGTCGACTTGCCGGAGCCCGATACGCCCGTCACGCACACGAGACGCTGCAACGGAATGTCGACCGTCACGTCGCACAGATTGTGCTGGCGCGCGCCTTCGAGCACGATGCGCGGCGTGCTCGTGTCAACCGGCCGACGTGCCCAGTGCGCCGCATCCGCGACATGCTTGCGTCCGCCGAGATACTCGCCCGTCAGCGTGCCCGCCGAACGGATCTTGTCCGGCGCACCGTCGTAAATGATCGTGCCGCCGCGCTCGCCCGGGCCGGGGCCCATGTCGATCAGGCGATCGGCGGCGAGCATCACGGAAGGATCGTGTTCGACGACGACGAGCGTATTGCCCGCATCGCGCAGCCGATGCATCGCTTCGACGATTCTGTTCAGGTCGCGCGGATGCAGGCCGATGCTTGGCTCGTCGAGCACGAACAGCGTCTTGGTCAGCGACGTGCCGAGTGCCGTGGTCAGGTTGATCCGCTGCACTTCGCCGCCCGACAGCGTGCGGCTCTGACGATCAAGCGTGAGGTAGCCGAGACCGACGTCACACAGATATTTGAGGCGCGTGCGCACTTCGGCGAGCAACAGTTTTAGCGCGTCGTCGAGCAGCGCGCTCGGCAACGTGATCTCGTCGAAGAAGCGCCGGATGCGCTCGATGGGCAGCAGCATCAGATCGTGCACCGTCAGCCCCGCCAATGCTTCGAGCTGCGCACGGTTCCAGTCGACTCCGCGCGGCATGAAACGCTGCGCCGGCTCCAGCACCCCGTCCGCATTCTGTTTCGAACCGAGTCGCCACAGCAACGATTCCGTCTTCAGGCGTGCGCCGCCGCACGTCTCGCACGGCGTGTAGCTACGGTACTTAGACAGCAGCACCCGAATATGCATCTTGTAGGCTTTCGACTCCAGATAGCCGAAGAAGCGCTTCACGCCATACCATTGTTTCTGCCACTCGCCGTCCCAGTCCGGCGAGCCATTGATGACCCAGTCACGCTCGGCTTCCGTGAGTTCGGACCAGCGTGTGTCGCGGCGAATGTTGGCCTTCGCCGCGTAGCGCATCAGGTCGTCCTGGCACTCTTTCCATGCGGGCGTCTGCATCGGCTTGATGGCGCCGCCGCGCAGCGTCTTGCGTTCGTCGGGAATCACGAGGCCCAGATCGACGCCGATCACACGCCCGAAGCCGCGACATGTATCGCATGCGCCATAGGCCGAATTAAACGAGAACAACGCGGGCTGCGGATCGGCGTAGCGAAGATCGCTGTCCGGGTTGTGGAGTCCCGTGGAGAAGCGCCAGATCTGCGGCTCGACTTCTTCGCCCTCCTGCGCCTGTTCCAGCACGTAGACATTCACGCGCCCGCCGCCACGCTTGAGCGACGCCTCGATAGCCTCGACCACCCGTGCCTTTTCGACCTGATGCAGACGGAAACGGTCTGCCACGACGTCGAGCACCTTGCGCATGCCTGTGGGCGACGCGACCTCGCGCTGCGCCTGAACACGCGTATAGCCGCTCGCGGAAAGCCATTGCTCGACTTCCGCCTCGCTCGTCGATTCCGGCAGTTCGACCGGAAAAGTCACGACGATGCGCGGGTCGTCAGTGGTCGTGCGGGCGTCCAGGTCGGCGTAAATCGTCTCCGGCGAATCGTGCCGGACCGCCTGTGCGGTCTTGCGGTCGAACAGTTCTGCCGCGCGCGCGTAAAGCAGCTTCAAATGGTCGTTCAGCTCCGTCATCGTGCCGACCGTCGAGCGGGAACTGCGCACCGGGTTGGTCTGGTCGATGGCGATGGCAGGCGGCACACCGTCGACGCGGTCGACCTGCGGCCGGTCCATCCGGTCGAGAAACTGCCGGGCGTACGCGCTGAACGTTTCGACGTAGCGCCGCTGCCCTTCGGCATACAGGGTGTCGAACACGAGACTCGACTTGCCCGAGCCCGACGGCCCCGTCACGACGGTCATTTCGCCCGTGTGAAGATCAAGGTCGACGTTCTTCAGGTTGTGCTGGCGTGCGCCACGAATTCGGATTAGGTTGTTTGAAGCCAAAATATGATCTTAAATCAACTGGTTAGGCCCAATTTGACCGGGGATCGCACGCTCACGAAATGCACAATGGCGCACTAACAAAATCAGACACTTACAAAGGCGTTTTGGATTTAATCGCCCGACAATTCTACTGTATATCCATACAGACTTCAGGCCGTGTGCCCGGACGACGACAAGAGCCAAGAAATCGAGGTGAATAATGAATCCGAGGAGATGGATTGCGATCGCTGCAGTCGGCTTCGCAACCGTGACGACAAACGCACATGCAATCACTACGATCGGTGATCGAACTTGCGGACAGTGGTCAACCCGAAAGCAAAACAATTACATCGACTTCGCCGTAACAGGGTGGCTGATGGGATATATGACGGGGCTCGCAGTCGCGAGCGGGGACGACGCCCTCGCCGGCACGGACGCGGATTCGATCTATCTCTGGATGGACAACTACTGTCAATCGCACCCCTTAGATCGAGTCGGAACTGGCGCGGTCGATCTATTCTTCGAATTGAAATCGCGACAAAGGAAATAGGAAGTTGCGACCTTTGTTTCGTTGCAGGGAAACCAGCTAATCAACTCAACAGGCTTGACTGCTCAGGCCCGTCTTCTGCTTGCGGTTTCGGCTTGCGCGGCGGCAATGGGAACGGCGCAGCATGCATCATTTCGGCCGGAAAGAGTTGCAGGAATGAGCGCGCGTCGTCGGTCGATTGGCACGACAACCAGTCGCCGTATTGCGTCGGCGGCACGATCACGACCGAGCGCTTCTCGTCACCTGGCTTGTGGAAGCGCTTCATGAGCGGATGCTCGTCCGAATTGACAGTCAGCATCGTGAACGCGAGTGACAACAGGCCGTCCGCTTCTTTCCATTGGCGCCACAGGCCCGCTATTGCTAACGGGTCGCCACTCGCCGTTCCGATCTTCCAGCGCACTGCCTTGCCGCTCTCATAGTTCGGCTCGAAGAACGTCTGACACGGGATTAAACAGAGCTGCAGATTCTTCCATGCATTGCTGAAACTGCGTTTCTGCTCGACCGACTCTGAGCGCCCGTTCATCGTGTCGAACACCTTTACTCCCGGCGGGATGTGCCGCCTCGGCACTATGCCGAAGGAGGCCGGGACCGTCTCGAAGGCGTCTCCGCCGCGCCGGAAAATCGGGGCGTAATAGTCCTTATAGATCTCGCGCTTGTAGTCGAAGTCTGGCCGAGGAAACAGGCTGAAGACATCCCATCGGGAATCGTTCGGGTTCGCTTCGTAAGACGTGCACATGGCGCCCTCCTTGAGCCGCCATGATAGCCCGAGGGGCTTGCTGATTCCGATCGGCTAGACTACTGTATATCTATACAGTATCTACCGCCATGTCAAATCTATCTAACCCCTACGGCACAAAGCACCCCTGTCGAGAATGCGAACATTGGGGTGGCCCCATAAATGGAACGTCACACGCTGTTTGTCTGCGCGGTTGTCGCGTTACAGTGCAGGCAGACGGCGAGCGCGGTTGTGTGTTCTGGGTGCGAGCGACCGGCGCAGATGATGAGGGAGGCAGAGATGTTCGAATACGGAAATCCTGACGCGATCCTGGCCGACATGCTCCAACACCCGCTCACGCCAGACGACCTTGGACACACGGTGCTTGATGACTTTGAGCACTTCTGTGCCTACACGGGATGCAACCCGGAGCGCATTGGCGCCGAGGCTTTCGCGTGGGCGAAGCTGGCTTATGTCAGTGCCCACAGTTGAAGCATCGGATTCGCGGATTCGGCTGATTGATGTGCGCCAGTGGGCGTAGGGAGATGGATGTGACGACTGAAACTGACCTGATCGTCGGAAAATTCTATTGGGTGCAGCCCGCGCTTGACCCGGGCACGGATGCCGAGTGGGAAGCCGAAATCCAACCAGCGCGCTTTGCCGGCAAGAATTCAGAAAGCGCGCTGCTTTGGAACTACCTTGCCATCGAGGGGGATAGCGATTGGCCGGTGCGGTGGATTGGAGGTCAGATTGAAGCGCCGGGAAGCCCGAAGCACAGGCCATAGCCTGTAAAGGTAGGATACAGGCTGTGGACTGTTTTTAAGCGCTGATGGGCTTCTCGTCCCAGTGCGAACCGCCGAACGCGCGAACCGCGGCCCACATGATCGTGCGGCGCCATGCCGGAACACCCGTTACCGCCGACGCCTCGCGCAGCACCGCGTCTGCCGTCTCGCGATCGACGATATGAGAGGTGTAGAGGTAGTCGTGCACAACGCTCGCCTCGTTGCTCGTACCGCCAGCGAGCATGTACGCAATCGGCACGCGCGGCACTGAAGCGAGATCCGTGATGAAGCCGGTCGGCACGACGATGACCTTCCCCGCGACATCCGAGTCATAGATCAGCGGCGCCGTCAGGCGCCACCTCCCGTCGTCCATGCCGGTGGCGTTCTCCATCACCAGCGAAGTGAGGAACTTGCTCATTGCGTCGCTGCTCCGGAGGCTGGCGCCGGTGCGCTGGTCGTCGGCGAGCCGTATTGCGCGAGCGCCGCGGAGAGTGCGACCTGAAATGCCATCAGCCCGATCTGCGCACCGGACTTCGCAGCCTCATCGATCGGCAATAGCGCGATCACCTGCACGGCGGCCGGAATCGACGTATTAACGAGCGCAACGACGTTGGATGGATCGACCGATGCATTGGCGGCACACACGGAGCCGTTGAGCTTCACCACCTGGCCGATGATGACCTGTTGGGTCGGGTCGCTGACCGTCATGGCCTGCACGGACAGAAGCGTAGGCTGTACGACGGCGCAGGCCTTCGCAACCTGAGCCTGGAAATTGCTGGCAACCTGCGGCGCATTCGCGCAGCCAGCGAAGAACATGAGCGCGGCGAGGCCTGCCGCAAGCAGCATCTTTTTCATTTCGAGGTTCCTTTGATGTTGCCGCGATCGCGGCGTGGATTTACTGCTGGGCGCCGGCGGGAACCGACACTGCGGGCGAAACGACGTTCGCCGGGTTGATGAGCGTCGCCGTCGCGAATTGCGTCTTTGCCGCGCGTGCGGCGACGACGTTGTATGCCGCGTGGATGCCAGCGGCTACCAGACCGGCGACCAGCGAAGAAACGCTGGCGGGTACCGGGCCGTGGCAACCGCCGAGGATCCATTCGACTGCGGGCACGAGTTCGGCTGCGCTGACGGTCAGGCCACCCGTGATGAGGCTGGAAGTTTTATTCACGCTTTCTCCTTCAGGAATCGGCCAGCGGCCGGTGAGAGATCTTGTCGTGCCAGTGATGCGAATCGGCGACGACCTCGACGTTGAAACTGCGGAAATTGCCCAAGTGGCCGAAGTGCAGATGGCAATTGACGCCGCCCTTGTTCGCCTCGCATAGCGTCACGAGGTTCGACGGGTCCAGCTCGAGATCCGGATGCAGATGAAACGGCCGGATGTGGTGCACTTCGAGTTTGTCGGCCCCGCCGCACACTGCGCACGTCGGGTTCTGCTCGAGGTGGTGCTTGCGCACGGTCGGCCAATGCGACGAGCGCTTCGCCGCGACAGGGTGCTTGCCCTTTGCCGCATCGACGAGGTGTTTGATGATCGGCATATCCGTAAACGAAAAAAGCCGCCCGAAGGCGGCTATGCGTGAGAGGGGTAAACGGCGCTTATTCGCGCGGCAGCTATTCGACGTCAGACAGCTCGACCGTCTGTCCGGCGAGCGCGTGCATGCAGTCGTCGAGAAACTGGATGCGACCGTCTGTCACGAAGGAATGGCAACGCAGCGGCTCCGCCTCGGGAAGCGCGCCCGTCTTCAAGTACGTTTCATGCTGCTCGTCCGTCAGTTGTTTAACGCCAGTGACCAGCACGGACGGCGTGAAAGTCGGCCGATCCATGCAGCCATTCCAACCCCAGACGGGGACATTCGTGCCCGCTACGTGCACCTGATGCAGGAATCCGCAGCCGGGACATTCGAACATCATCGTGCGCACACCATCGTCGCGCTTCAGCTCTTCGATCTTCATTGGCGGTCCAGTGTCGAGAGGTTGTGCGCCTTGATGATCGACACGACCTTCTGACCGTATTGCGGATCCGTTGCGTAACCGGCCGCCGCGATCGCGAGCGCAAAGGTCGAGCCGCTCGTGTATGCGAACGCGGGCTGATAGCGCCTGTTGTTCAGCAGGAAAGCCGCGTGATCGTCGATGCACGCCTGCCAGCCCGGGTACTTGCGCCACTTCGCGGGCACGGTCACCCACTGGCCCTTCAAAAACTCACGCGTGTCCATCATGAGCACGTCGCCGTGCCACGCCGCCTCAGCCTTCACACCGAACAGGTTGAACGCCTGTTTCGAGAGCGCGGACGTGCCCCAGCCGGATTCGAGCGCGCCCTGCGCCACGACAAACGATGCGGGGATCTTCGTCGCCTTCGCGCTCGCGCGTGCCGCCGGCGCGATCGCGGAAATGAAGTCGTTCGGGTTCATATCAGTCCAGTGACGGCCATTTGCCGTGAGCGAGAGCCCAGAGAGCGCCAGCAACCGTGAGGAACGGGCCGACCCAGATAACCACTCGGCGCAGCACGCGCCCTGTCGCCGTGAAGAAGCCGACGCCCGACTTAGCGAGCTTCAGCAGCTCGACCAGTTCCTTTGTGTTCGACTCGACGCGGAGCGTCGCTTCTGTGTTTGCCAAAAGCTCAGAGCGATATGCGCTGATCTCCTGCTCGAACGTCCTCATCTGGCTCTCCAAAGCGGCTATCCGCTGGTTCTCTGCGTGTGGATGGTTCAAAGGCGGCCCCGGAAATAAAAAAGCCGCCCGAAGGCGGCTGGTGGTCGATCGTTATTCAATGCGCTGTGTCAGATTGCTTTAGCGCTATAATCCGCGCTCTGTCGAGCGTTGGTCTATTCTTCGGTCGATGGTTCAAGGCCTCATGCGTTCCGCAACGCATGAGGCCTTTTCATTTGTCGCGGCACTTGACAATCACCCTAGGGGTGATATTCTTCGGTGCACAGGGCTAAGCATTTCGCGGTGCCCGATACTCCGAAAGGAACCATCATGCGACTCACTTTTCGCGCATTTGCGCGTCCCATTGGAACGGCCGCCCATGCACTATCAGGCACCCCCGCAGCAAGGGCTTCGGCTCCTCAAAGAGCAACTGTCCTTTACGAATACTCAGATGGCCCGGATGTTCGGCGTAGCGACAGGCCGGCAGTTCCACAAGTACCTTTCCGACGAGGACAAGCGCGAGATGGGCTTTCATGTCCTGATGTACGGCATGGCCAATTGGCAGCTCATGCACGGCCCCATCATCAGCGTCGAGCAACTGCATGCGCGCGGCCGCGAGATCGGCGCCATCATCGAGTTGGAGGATGGAGAGCAGCAGCCGTAGCAATGTCGCTCGGCTGCGCGGCTGCATCTGCTCGAGCTGACATCATCGACGACTATGTCGCTCATCCGTTCGGCATCCATGTGCAAGCCGGCATCGGAGTTTCCAGCGCCGATACCCCTGATGGGCGTTGGGCCCAGCAGGGTATCCCGGGCGGCTCGCACGTCACCGCAAAGCCACCGACGTTCTCGCTTGGCCTGACTGGTCCGTTGATGACGCGCGGCGCTTGGGGTGTCGACTGGCATCTCGACTACGTGAACTTGGGCCGCTTCGCCGCGTCGTGCTCGTGCACGCCGCAGGACGAAAATTACGATCCGAAATCGCACACGTATCAGAACAAGACGGGCGTGCCGACCGCGTTTTTCACTGGCGAAGGCCGATCGCAAGGTGCCGCGTTGACCGCAGAGGCCTATTACTGGCTATACGGCGTCAGGTTCGCTGGCGAGGTCGGTGCGTACATCCATCATGACGCATGGTCAGAGGATGTGGCGGGCTACCAGGTGGGCGGCATTCCCGCTCAGAGTTTCCACCTGGAATCTGCTTACTGGAGCGTCGCTCCCGTCGTCGGCATCTCGGTCGGCTATGGTCGCGTGAGCGTATCCGCGCGGCATTACTTCACTGGGCTGAACTCACGCAACCGGAATGTTCCGCCGCTGTGGAACGACGTGACGACCGTTGAGGTGAAAATCAAATTCTGAGGCCGTTACAGCGTAACGAAAGGCTGAGGTCAAGGTGAAGTTTTGAAATGTGCGCCTTAATATGAGCGCTCGGGGGCGCCATGTTTACGATTCTAAAAAATGAAAGATTCATTGCGGCGTTGGGTCATCAGAATTGCGGCTGTTGCTATTGGTGCATTGTGGATAACTGCGATGATTGTGCTTCATAGTGATGCCTGGAGCTTCATCTGATTCGGATGCGGATGCAATCTAGCTGAAGGTGAAGCTCTGACCATAAAAGTCAGCCGCCTGAAGGTGGCTGTCCTTTTATAAAGGGGCTGTTTATCAGACTCGCTTTCCGGACCTCAGGCTGAGTCGGCAAGGTTTCGAGCAATCGATTAGAAATCCAGTGCAAAGCCCACCCCATCAGCCCCACTGTCACCATGTAGAACACGTAGATCGGCAATTTCGGAGTGTCGATGAAACCAAAGAAGTGCCGGTACCATCCGACGAACGGCATGTGTACCAGGTAGACCTCGAAGCTTATCTTCGACAGCCGTGGGAGATGCCACGGCAGCGAGCAAATCGCATAGGCGACAATTACACCTCCGCCACCAAGTAGCGGATGCGTAATCGGGTCGAACGGCTTGCGATAGATGAGGGCTGATCCGGCAACAAACATAACGACGCCCAAAGGCAACAGTCGCTTCAACCACCTTTCTGTGTTCGCCCGATCCTCCCCGAGCTTCACTCCGACAAAGATGCCGATGCAGAACGATGCCATCCAGTAAATGACTGTGCTTGCCCCGGTGAGCGGTCCCAGGCCGACAGGATGGCGCAACCATGCCGCATGGAAAATCAGTAACACCACCAGAGCGCGAATGCCGAACCGTTTGATGAGCCAGTAAAGGGCCGGAAACAGAACGTAGAGTTCGACGAGCACATACAGGAACCAGTAGTGCGACGAGAACGGATTGGAGGTGTTCGAAAGCAATAGCAGGAAATTGTAGATCCAGTCGCTTTCGGTGAACGGTCCACCGAATGGCTTGTCCCACTGACCCGCCACCATTGACGCGCCCTGAAACGCGAAGATCGCCACTACCGTTAACCAATACGGAACGTAGATACGCTTTGCACGCGCGACGATGAACGACAGCCAGTCGGGCTTTTTGCCGTGAAGAGACAGCGCCAGACCGAGCCCGCTCACCACGAAGAAGAGATCGTCGGCCTCCCAGCCTAGCTGGAATGGCAACCCAAGGATGCGCTCGCGCGAAGCCAGCAACTGGTGCACGTTGTGCGCCATCGGGTAGAAGAAAATCCAGAAATGGAACGACAACACGCCGACCATCGCCAACAGGCGCATGTTGTCGATCCAGGCGATAGTCTCCTTGCCCTCTTTTTTATTTTTCTCCACGATCTTCCCGGAACTTCCAGTTTCTTTCAAAAGAAACCGAAATAATACCAGTTAAGTTCCAGCAGGGAATTGCGGTCGTGTCGGCAAAGGCTGCCCAGGATTTCCGGACGCCGCTCCGACAATTGATCTCAACGACTTGCGATAGGTGGCCCATTCAGGTGGCATCGTTACGCCATTCTCGATGCAGCGGAGAACTGTGATGTCCGAGGCATCGAGCAACGCCTTGGCATTAGCCTGATAGGTCGCCCAGGTCGCCGCCGCTTGTTGCGCGGCTATCTGAGTGGTCGACGGGGCAACAAGCGCGCCTCCCTGAATCTTGTAGCCTTGTGTGCTGATGCAAGCCTGCCATTGCGCATCAGTGATTTCGAGGGTGCTCGTTACACCAGATGGAACCGGGCTATCTATTGCGTCGTAGTATGCAGTGATATTGCCTTGCGCATCGTATGCTGCGAATTTTTGACCCATGTTTTCCTCACTGACCGATGGCGTACCACGTGAACGAATAATTGGCATTGAGGGCGACTGACATGCCACTAAGAGTGGTGGTGTATGTTGACGCACCGTTATTGGTGCCTGTGCTATTGGCTGATGACGCGCCAGTGCTGAGCACGGCGTTCGGAAAGGCAATTGGAAACGTAACTGCCACGTTTTGAGCCGTAGTCTGTGTTACAGAACCCCATTGCAGGATCAGACCGCCAGGTAGTTTCTGATAGCCATTCACGGCCTTGGAACTGCCAAATACGGCAGAGAACGCGAGCTGCACAGAGCCGCCGACAGCGTACCAACCATTCGCGCCATTCGATTCCAGAGTCAGCGTATCGCCATTGCCGAGTGCGATAGTTGTGACCGGCGCGCTGTTTGCCGTAATAGTATCGCTGCCCGCGCGTGAGACAGTCATTACCCCCGTGTTGATATTTATGAACTCAATGCGCACGCCGGAAGCAACGCTTCCTGCCGCAGGTAGCGTTTGGGTCGTGGCCGATGCCGCATTCCCGGATACCGTTCCACCTGCAACGCTCGCCGCGAGGGTTCCGGTAGTGGTAACTACGGTAATACCGGAAGCTTGAATGCCTCGCGCCTGAACTTGCCCCAACTGCACAGCATGCTGGCTCTGAGTGGCCGGTGCAATTTGCAGTGCGCCGCCAGTGCATTCCAGCAAAACAAACGCACCGCTCCCACCATTGAGCGCGCTATTCCATTGGATCCACACATCGCCATTAAGGGCGATTTCTCCCCCTTGAAGTGGTTGGTGATTCGCTCCCCAGATCGGATAAGCGCCGAGTCCGTTCGGGTTGAACGTCGACGGTCCGGTATTGGCATGATTTGCCAAGAACCTGAGGACGAGGCTATTGGTGAACGACGTAATTGCTGGCGAATACGTCGCAGCGTACGCATTCGCTGCTCCGGAATCGCCTGCGTAATTCGCAGATCCGCTCTGCGCCAACTGCTTGATCGCCGCCAGCACCTGGTTGTATGTGGTCTTACTCAGCGTCAGGCCGGCGCCCGTCACCACGTTCGCCAGCTCGAGCATGACCATATTCATGAAGTCAGCGTCGAGAATGGTCGCGGCGACGCCGGTCGACGGATTTCCGTTCGTGAAGAAGCCCTGCGTACCTGCTGCGGCTGGCGTCGGCAGTGATGCGGCTGCGGTAGCCTGATCGGTTTGGAACATGCTGATCCTTTAGTGATATGCGAAGTTCAAATACGTGTGCGCCGGCTTGATCGCCGTGAGTTCGCACTGCAGTACCGCATTGCCCCAACTCGCGAGCGCCTGTCCGACATATGACTGGCCCGTCTGAAAGTAAGAGACCGTGTTCAGCGCAGAATTGATCTGCCACGTGAAAGCCCAGTCCTGCGTACCGAGCTGGCATCCCATGCGCTGCTGACCGACACGAAATGGTGTGAACTCAGTCACCGTCACCGTGTAGCCGAGCGTTTTCGCGTAGCCGATGAAGTACGGCACCGACTGGCCGCCGCTGTTCGTGAGCCGCGCAACAACCTGCTGCTGTCGGCCCTGTAGCGTTGGAGATGAGCCCGCGCACGGATCTGGAAGACCGAGCGTCGACTCCCATTCGGGTAGCAGCTCGACAGCAGTTAGAGGAAACGCATCGACAAGCAGGTTGTTGTTCGCCTGCGTATGTCGCGCCCATGTCGGAGCAAGGCCGCTGATGACCTGCGCCATCACCGCCGTCGCATCGCGCGGCCAAACGAGCCCACGGGGCATCAGCGCGTGAATCAGCGTGGCGAAATCGCTGGCCGAATAGTTCGGTGCTGCCATTTACGGATTCCAGGTGATGGGAAGGCCAAGCACCGGCAACTGCCCCGTCGTACCGACAATATTTCCTGTCGGAGAAGTGACGACGAAGCCAGTCGTTCCAGCGATCGCCGCGATAGCCGATTCGATGTACGACAGGTAGATCGTTCCGTTCTGACCCGCCACCGAGCCTATTGGCGATCCGTACATCACGAAGACACCTGCGATCGCGGATTGGATAAGCGCCTTCGTCGCAGCGCTGAAGTTCGCCGAGCCGCTGATAGTGAAGTTAACGACCTGCTGGTTCGGTGCACACACATAGACAAGCGCCGTAGCGGGCCGAAGCGGGTAGATGTAATTCGCGATCGTGAGCTGATCGCCCTGTGCCGTCGGCGTGCCTCGCGTCTCTGCCGTCGCAACGCCATTCACGCCGACCGGGAAGCCGCCGTTACCAGACTCGGCACTGTCGAGCATCGCGTAGACGACGACCGTGCCCGCGCCGAAGCCGTTCGGGTTACACCACGCGCGCGTGACGCCGCTGACCTGCTTCGCCCAGGTGATGTAGTCCGCAACAGCCCCACCCTGCGGCGGATTCTGGTACGCGAACAACATGCGGGAGCGCAGGCTGTCGTCCAGTTCGCGGTCTGCGCCGCCGGTGAATGCGACCGTCACCGAACCCGTCGACGAAATCCCCGCGATCGACGTGCCCAGCGTCATGACAGTGCCGATAGCGCAATTGCCGAAGGCGCCGGTCAAGCCAGTCAGATCAGCGTTCGCCGCAGCATTCACCGTGACCGTGCCGCCCGACGGGGTACCGAGCGATGTTGTCGTGTATTGCACGCCATCGCCGCGCGTCACGAGCGTGCCGATCGTGATCAGGTTCGTACCCGTCGCCGGGAATGTGATCTGCCCAGGCGTCACCGCGCCTGCCTGCGTCGCGGCCTCGCGGAAGACGTTCTTCAGAGCCGCCCACGCCTCGAGGAACTCATCCGTCGCGGTGAACGGATTCGACTGCAACGCCACCCAGTCTGTATATCCGTACTGTTCGTTTGCGAGCCCTGCGAGCGCGCGACCGAGAACGTTGAGGCTCGAAAAACGAAGCAGCGGATCGGACCCAGCCGGACTCACCTGCAGGTCGGCGGCAGTCTGCGCACGAAGTTGCGTGAGTGTCGGTCTTGCGTATGGCATGTCAGTTGATCCCCGCCCAAGCCCAGGCGTATTGGCCTTTCGAAAGTAGAGTGCCCGTCGGCGAATACGCGACGATCACCGCGCCGAGCATCCCTGTGCGCACCCATTGCGTTGAGATGTCGAAACGACCAACAACGCCGTCATCAACCATCCACTTCAGTGCTTCGGCGAGGTAGTCGTACGCGCGCTGCAGCGTCGTTCCTGTCTGCTTCGCCCGCTGAAGGAGCCACATGCGGGAACCGATGGGCACTTCATCGTCTGCCCACCAGCCTCGCGGATCGTTCGTACCATCGGGTATGACGTCGTCTGGTTCGGCCATGCGGTCCGAGAAGATGCTGATCAGGATCGCCGTTTCGATGTCGTTGCCGGTGGCGAGCACCGGCCCATTCATCGTCCAGTCGCCGCGACCGTTCGACGCGTCCCACGTGATTGAGATGTCTGCCATTGCGCTCGGGCGTAAAAAAACCCGCCGTAGCGGGTTCTATCGTTGAGCGCTTTCGCGCTATTCGGTCGAGTTCGGCACGTCGGACACGATCGTGCTCGAGCCGCCTTGCACGTTCTCCACCGGGTGCTTGTGCCCGTTGTATATCGTGCGCATCTGCGCCATCGAATGCGGGTTCGTGTTGACGTTGTCCTGCATATCCCCGGTCGACGTCACCGTCGGCGCGACGAACTGAATCCCACCCGGCGCAACGATCTTGAACACGCCAGAGCAGTTCACCGTCACGTTCGATGCGTCGTTCACAGTGACCGGCTGCCCCTTCGCCTCAACGACAATCCCACCGCTCGCCGTCAAATAAACCGACTTGCCATCCTGGCTATAGAGCATCGTTTCGCCAGGCTGCAAGCCCTTCGGCCGTGACGGCTGATGATTCGTACCGAGCACCGCGCCAGCGGATCGATCACCCGCCACATGCGCAGCAATTACATCCGAATCGATCGGTGGATTCGACGTGAAGCCGAACTCCGGAACGCGATAACGGTTGTCGGGCGTCTCGATGCCATTCATCAGCACCTGCATCTTCTGCACGGGCCCGGAGTCGTCCACGAACTTCACGCGGCCGCGCCCAATGATCGCCCAAACCCTCAGCTTCAGATCTTCGAGAACCGAGCTCATGAATTCACCCCGCGCACGGTCGTGATGTCCGGCGCGATTGGGTACAGCGTCACCGGCTCCGGATAGAACGCCTGCGGCGGCATGATCACGAGATCCGCGCGCGTGCCCTGCTCGTTGCGCATGTACGTGACGTCAGCTATCAACCACGTCTTGGGCGTCAGTTTCAAACCCGGCAGATCAATATCGACGAGCGTGTTCGGCTCGTAGAGCGTGCCCGACGAATCGCGCCAGCTATCCGTCGAAAGACGGACTTGCATCGAGCGACCCATCCGCGCCGCAAGCTCCCAGTTCGCGCGCTGCTGCGCGACCGTCGAGCCACCAGCGACGTTCTCCGACACGATCGCGCGATAGCGCAGCCGCGGGACGCCCGGATCGCTGACGTGTGCAATCAGATTGCCGCCGTTGCCGATGTCCTGAAGCGTGTCGAGACCCTGATACACCGCGTCATAATCGGAGAACCGGCCATCCATGCTGTACATCGCGCCCGCCGATGCCACATTGATGCCTTCCTTGAAACCACTCGCGGCCTTCCGCGTTCCGATTCCGCTAGATCCTGCGCCGCCGTTCGCCAGAAGCAAACTCCCATCAGGCTGGTCATACAGCAGCAACGCGCGGTACCGCGCAAGGCGCTCGAGCACCCCGTATATCGGCTCGCCGATCATGATGTTCAGTTGCGGGATCGGATCGCCGATCACAGTGCCGTCAGCGACCTTCACATCGATTCCATATACCGCGCACAGCTGCTTCGCGATCTGGTCGATTGTGAGGTTGAGCAGCTGACCGCCTGTCCACCGCGCCGAGCAATCGACGAGGTCCTGACACTTACTGCGGCCCGTGATTCTGATCGTGTGCTCTCGGGCGTTATAGCTCGGAAGATACCGATCGACGAAGCCGGTTAGCACGATGTCCTTCCCGAGTAGCACCTGAACAAGATCTCCCGGCTGAACAATCACCTTTGAGACTTCGAAATATGGCTCGGTGAACGAGACCTCGAAATCAGACGGGCATCGCTCAATGCCGCGCGACACGCGCACCGATGTCCATCCGGTGATGTCTCGCCCGTTCGACGTGGTGTACGTCGGCTGTCCGAGCGCCGCATTCGGATTTCGCGTGCACGTTGATACTCGCAGGGTGATGTCGTCTGCTGCCATCAGCTAGAAAGCGCCTGAAACGTTGTCGGGCAGAATGCCGGGTGCCGTGGGTTGATCTGCTGCACGAGCTGAGGCTCGCGCGTCGGATCGCGGTAAATGCGGTTTGCCAGCACCAGCGATGGAAGCGTTGCGTTGAATGAAAACGTGGCAATCGCTGCCACATCCGCACCGCGCGCCGTCATATCGGCGACCACCGACTGGCGCAACTCGCGTAGCGCCTGATACGTATCGTCGTCACCAGCATCGCCAGCAATGTCAGATTCAGCGTCAATCAAACCGACGGCCGACGCCAGAACCGAGTCCGCATCATGTTGCGACAACGGTTGATACGTCGTCAACGTCACCGCGAGCTGCGCCAACGCACAACGGCGAAGCAGCGCCGCCATCGCCGTTTGCATCGTGCCCATCGCGCTTCCGATCGGGCCCGTCTGTGCCACTGGTGCGGGCGAGTACTGCGCAAGATTGCTAACGAGTCGGACCGCATCCGCCGGAGCCGTTGCCGATGCCGCGATCGCTGCTACGAAGGTCTGTGCCGCCGCGCCGAGCGTCGCTGAATCAGACGGATTGGCTGCAGCAGCTTGGAGTGCAGCGCCGGCCGTCAGAACGTTCGCCCGTGCCGCCGACGACGCCGAGAGCAGATCGGATGCCGTCTTAGTCGTCGGAGCCTGCGCATTGCTGCCGGAAATGCCACTATTTCCGCCACCAAACAGCCGCCCGAAATTGCCCGCTAGCGTCGATACGGCGCCGATGATGCGCTTCACATCATTGATCGCCGTCACGCCCAGTTGATACCAACCCACCACCGTCGATACAGCTTGCTGCACAACGGCGGCGCCAGCAGCAATGGACGCCGCAGTCGATTTGACGAAATCCGCGAGCGCCTGGAGCCCTGTCTTGTTCGCTGCAATAGCGCTTGCGCTTGCAGTCGCGGTGATGGCCGTCGGGAAAAGTCGACTGCCGCCGACGATCAGCGACAGCCGAATTTCAAAAACGGTCCCGAGGTCACGGCGCTCAATGATCTCCACGCCGAGACAGATGACGTTCCTGATCCTTCCCAGCGTCGGGTGCACGAGAGTCCAGCCGCCCTCCCACTCGCAAACTTCGAGAAGAGCATCTCTCTGGGATATGACACTTCCCCCACCAGTCTTTATATCGCCTTCGATCAGATACCCGATGACCTCGAACGCCCGGGATCTTTTCCCGAGATCCTCAACCCATACCTCATCCCGGTTTGGGTAGTCGTGGACTACCGTTTTGCGGCCGGCGGACAATCGATTGGACTCGACAGCGAATGGAACCTCGCCGAAGCTTGCCGGTTGCAGCTTATCGAAGAAGCTCCCGTCGACGAGAGAAGCCAGATCGCCGATCGCCTTAGCAACGCCACCAATGCTTCCAGCGACGTTGACTGCATTCGTGATCGCGCTCAATCAAGCCTCCTAGATACCGTCGAGACGGTAATTCACCTTCGTCGGCAGATAACTGCCATCTTGAGTCTTCGCTTCGGGGCGCACACCGGCGGGAACGTTGTCGAACGTGATGTGCAATGCGGCCTGCTGCATCTGCGACACGCGCGCGTTATGCGCAGCATCTTGCGTTGCCGCTGGCGTGATCCCGCCGCCCTGATTGCCCGCGATCGCCGCCGCGACGCCCGCGCCTATCTGGTCGGAGGTATATGGCTGCTGGCCGTTCTCCGCACGGATCTGCGCGGCTAGCAGCGAAGCAACGACGCCTTGATTGTTCAGGTCCGGCACCTGGTCGGCGCCGAGCCCTGTTCCCTTCGACAACAAGCCGACATAGTTCGCCATCTGCTGCGGGGTGTTGCCCGTGCGAGCACCACCGGTCCACTTGTCGGCGATCTGAGCCAGCGACAAGCCTCGGTATCCGCGCCGAAGGTTCTCCGCCGCCGCCCGGATGCCCGCCTCCGGCGTCTCGAACACCAGCT
Source organism: Paraburkholderia sp. PGU19 (assembly GCF_013426915.1). Lineage (GTDB taxonomy): Bacteria > Pseudomonadota > Gammaproteobacteria > Burkholderiales > Burkholderiaceae > Paraburkholderia. Next base: position 1,301,786 of record NZ_AP023179.1, on the reverse strand, counting down.
CGTTCTTGTCCCGATCGAGAATGTTCAGCGGGTTGTTGCTGCGGATGCCAAGTGGAGCACGGCCGCCGTTCGCAGCCACCGGGTTTGCTCCCTCAGAGAGCGATGCCGCGATGTCTGCATCCGATTTCCCGGCCGCACGCGCAGCGAGTGCACGCAGGAAATCGCCTGCCGGAAGATGCGCCGATGCAGCGAGCCAGTCGCCATTCCGAACATCTTCGACGCCCTGCTTGTTGTCTACGTCGGGCAACCCGGCGAGTTTCGCGACCTTCAGCGCGCCCCATGCCGCGACACCGGCCAAACCAAGTGTTCCAAGTGCCGTGACAGCAGCCGGAACGACAACCGTCGACAGCCTCACAAGCGACCCGATGAGGTTCAGGACGCCTGCAATCGGACCGCCGAACTTGATCAGCGCAATCGCAGCTGCGACGCCCTTGATCCCACCGAGGTTGTCCCACAGCGCCTTTGCCTTCGATGCCACCTCATCCCAATTGATCTTCGAAAGCCAGGTGACGAAGTTCTGCACAGCCGTCGCGACCTTGTCGGCAATGTCCGCGCGATTCTTGTCCAGCCATTGCGACATCTTCTTGATGACCGGATCGAGCACCGGAATCAACGCCGATCCGATGCTGTTGCCGAGACCTTCGGCGGACCCGCGCAGATCCGCAATGTCCTCGTTGAAGGCTTTTGCCTTTGCGATCTCGGCATCGGTCGGAACGAGACCTTGCCGGATAGCACGCGCCTTGTCCGCGTCCCACGTGCCGTTTTGAATCATCGGCAACAGACCGCCCATGCCGAACGAGTTCGCGGCCTCGCGCTGCGCCTGCACCGATCGCTGCCCCTGAATTGCCTTCATCAGGCGCATCTGTGTCGAGTAATAGTCGACCGTGCCGTCCTTGTTCCGCGCGATCTGCACGCCCATCTTCTGAAGCAGAAGCATTGCATGCGGATCGGCACCGTTCGCCGCGCCGCGAATAGCCATCTGCGACGCGCTCATGCTCGAATCCAACTCTTCGGCCGATACACCGGCGCGACGCGCGGCAACGTGCCATGCTGCGAGATCCTGCGCGTTCATGCCGAGCAGCTTCGACGTCTTGTTGAGCGTGAAGCCGAACGTGCCGAAGCGCACCGCCAGCGCCGACAAACCAGCGAGCGACGCAGCGCCGCCGATCGCTGCAAGACCAGGGATGATCTCGACGATCTTATCGACGACCTTTCCGGCCGCCGTCGCGGCGTTGCGGAATCCCTTCTCCAGCTTGCCCAGATTCGAAGAGCCGAGATCACCGAACTTGCCGAGGCGCTTTTGCGCCTTGTCGATGGGATCGGTGACCTTGCCGAGCGCTTCCTTGATCTTGTTGACGGTCGCGGTCGCTGCGTCGTCGGCACGGATGCGAATGACAAATTCTTGCGACACGCTCAGTCCTTTTTCATCATGCGCGCGGCGTGATACGCATAGTTGCGCACCTCACTCCACGTCAGCTTTTTGGTTTCGCTGGGTTGCCAGCGCCAGAAGCGCTCTGTCAGTCGGACGGTGTGCTCCCACTCTCGGGGGAGCCCTCCCCGTTTCCCTCGGGATCGTCCTCGTCGGGCGGGCTAATGAACTCCGTGAGGTAGTTCTGCGCCTTGTAGTAGTCGCGCACACCGACTTTCGCGAGGACGTTCAGCGGAACAGCGGACACGGAGGACACCAGCCACTTCATCGCTTCTAGCGCGCCTTCCTTCGCCGCTTTCTTGATGAACGTGCTCAGTTGATCGAGGTTCGGCTCATGCAGAACGATCTCCGTATAGACGGTGTCGTCACCGCCGCCGCCGAGCGTGATCGTCTTCGACAACTCGATCGTCAGCGTGTCGGGAGTCGGCTCACGACGCTTTTTCTTGTCATCTGCCATATCAGCTCACCGAAACCGTTTGTTCCGAGACCTGCGGACCTTCGAATTTCAGATCGAATTTCGCGTCCTCGGTATCGACTTCCTGAACGTCAGTCGCGCCCATGTTGCGCCCGACGATCGTCTTGCCGTTCGCCAGAACGAGAACGATCGTCGAGTTCCGCATGGCGTTGAAATCGGCGACGGTCATATCCCCGGCGTCGCGCAACGACATCGAGATCGAACCCGTCACCGGCGTCTCTTTCCAGCCATGGAAACCATCCTGGCCGACCATCGCTTCACGCTTGACTTTCGAGGGGCTGTACTTCGCGCTTCCCTCCAGCTGTCGCGTGACGCCGTCGATAATCGCCTGCGCGATACCTGCGATCAGATTGCTGGACATTGAATGTCCTCCTGAAAACGAAAAAGCCGCCCCAGGGCGGCTCCACTGCTATGGAACGGCTGAATTACTGCAGCCGGAACTGGACCAACGTCGCGAACGTGCGCATCTGATTCACCGGCGTGCCAGGCCAAAGGATGTCCACGCGATTCGGGTTGACCGTGTTCTTCTTCACGACGAGCGCCGAAGCGAATGCATCGGCGTTCTGCGTGAAGCCCGCGTCGGTCCGTTCCTGATACAGCGCGATGATGTCGGCCGAGATCGTATTCGGCGTCACGAGGTTCGATCCGGCCGCCGGCTTCGAATCGTTGTCGGCCAGCTTGCACCGTGCGTACTTCGACGTAAGCATCGCCTGCAGCGTCCGGATCTCCAGCATCAACTGGAACATCGTTTCGACTTCCAGATAGCTGTTGTCGGCGACACCCTGCGCGTTCGTCTGGTACGTCGTGACGATGTTCTCGGTCAGCACCGTTCCGTCTTGCGCGACCGTGAAAGTCGAAAGACCGTCGTACAGCAACGTTTCTCGCTGGCTCGGCAGAAACTGAGACGCGACGGGCGGCGGCAGTACGCCTTGAAGCGGCAGATACTGCAACGGCACGCCAGGATCGGTACGAACGCTCGCGGCCGCCTGTCCGCACAGCGCCGACGCCCAGAGCCAACTCGGCGTCGGGCTGCCGTTGAACGGCAGAATCGTTTCGTGCTGGTTGTTTCGAGCAAGACCGAGCGTCGTCGCAGCGGCGAACGTGCCCGCGAAAGAGCCGAACGAATGGCCGTACAACTGCTGCTGCCAGCTCCAACGACCAGTCTGGTCGTTGAGCAGCTGCTTAACCGCGTCGAGCGACGTCGTGTCAGTGTACGGATTCGCGATGAAATCGAACGTCATGTTGCCGAGGTTACCCAAGGCCGTCGTGAGCGTCGGATTCGTAGCACCACCCGTCATTGCGGTGATCGTGTACGTCAGCCCGGTCGGCGTGGATTCGCTATTCGCTGTGCCGAAGTAGTTGAGCTGGATGTTGATCTCGTTGCCGCACAGACCCTTGTTGTCAGCAGTCAACGTGACAGTGCTTGTCGTCACCGATGCGGTGACCGGCATCGCCGGAATCGCATTGATCGCCGCAGCGACAGCGGTCGCAATCGCGGTCGTCGCTTGCGAGGCCGTAACCGGCACCGTCACGACAATGCCCGCGATATACAGCGAGATCGTACCGTTTGCCGTCGGCGGCGCCGTGAATGCGATCGAGCCCACCGCCGCCACCGCGCCGGCGGCATCGGACAGCGGCAGATACCAGACTTCACCGAAGCTATCGTTAAGGCGATAGGTGCTGACCATGTTGGCCAGCATCGAGCTCGCGCCACCCTGCGTCGCGGCATCGCCGACACCGCCCGAGATAATCGGGACATTCGGCGTCGCGATACCTGCGGCCGTGATCTGGCCGATGATCAGCGCGCGCTGATTCGCTTGCGCCGTGTTCGCCTGCGAGTTGTCGAGCTCGAAGAACGAGCCCGGCAGTCGCAAACCCGACGGAATTGTCTTGAACGGGACCGTGCTCATGCCTTGTCACCTTCCTTTGCGGAAGACGACTTCGCCGGTACCAGCACGACGTCGCCGTCATTGAGAATCTTGTTCCAGAGGATGCTGTCGTCGGGCACGTCGATGCCATCGACCGGCAGCAATTGCTTCGTCTCCGGGTCCCGTACAGACAGGCCCGGTGCAGGTTTGACGCGCATTCGGCGCTCCTACGAGATTGGGGGTTGAAAAGTGATCGAGAAAGTCGGCTCGACGGTCCCAGCCGGCTGCACAACGGTGCCCGTGAAGTTTTCCAGCGGGATGCTCGGGATCGGATAGAAGTCGTCGGGCCCCTGCACGAACTGGATTTCGATACGCATCTGCAACTCAGCCATCGGCATTTCGCCTTCGGAGCTGGTCGTGATTTCCGACTCGACCGATTCGAATTGCTCAATGATCTGGCCGCCGTCCGGATCGACCCATAGCGACGGGTTGTTGATCAGCGCGACTTCGATCTGCTGCTTCAGTTGCTCGGCCGCCGCGAGCGCTTCAGCCGAACCCGCATCGCCCAACTGCGCCACTGCGCGCGTGCGAGCGATGATCTCCACCGTCGTCGTCACTTCAAACAGCGGCGCATTCTTGCCGAGCGAATGCTTACGCTCGCGCGGCGCACGGACGAGGATGCAGGGGAAGCTTTCCAGCGAAGTCGGCCAATCGAACGGCGAGAACACTGATGTGCCCGCGTTCGTCGCTCCGATGAGGCCGCCGATCACCAGCCCGCGAATATCGGCAGACGTGGTCATGTCGGGCTCACCTTGCTAAGCATCAACTTTGCGCCACCGTGGCTGTCCGGCCGGACTTCGCGGACCAGATAGCTAGCGCCATTGGAAATGACAGTCAGCGAGCCGTTCTGCGCAGGCGGTGTCGGGAACTGCGATAGCTGGACACCGAGCACCGCCGAGACGGTGTTGGTGCCCGTTGAGCCGTCCTCGAACATCATCTCTTTCAGATATGCATCATCGAAGACGCCGGTGATCTGGAATGCCGCGCCACCGAGTGGCGTATAGATCACCGGCTCGCCGAAAACGCCCTGCAGCGGGCCGATGACCACGGCATTCCAGTCAATGGGCATTACGCCTCCGAGCGACCGCTCAGCAAAACTTCCGGTCGCGTGCAAATGTGCAGCGGGTAGCTGGAAACTTCCTGCTTCCACCACTCGTTGCGGTCACGATCCATGATCGGAACCACGTACACCGGCTTGCCCGGCGTGTTGACCCACTGGAACGATTCGCCCGGGGCCAACGCGCGGCGGAAGATGCCGGGAGCACCGACAGGGAAGAACTTGACCTTGTCGTCCGGGATCTTGATGGTCGTGTTGTCATCCGAACCGCGGTAGTTCAGCCAACGGATGCCGCCGAATTCAAACGCGGTGAACGCACCACCCGAGTTGCCGCCACGGATTTCCGTCGCGTCGCTCCAGTTCACAAACGTGCGAATTACGTCCGGATGGTTGACGAACTGGTCGTAGAAAGCATCGCCGCAGAGCGCGAAGACCTTCGTCGACGGCGTGAATGCACCCTGTGCCTTGCGCGCCATCGAACGGGTGATCTGGTTGCAGATCGGACGAAGGCTGTTGGCGATCGGGTTTCCGCCGTTGGACAGATTGAAGCCGACTTCGGTGGCCTGCGTGATGCCAAATTCCTGGAACCAGTTGTATCGCACCGTTCCGTCGGAGTCCGTGAACAGACCTTGAACAGCGGCGAGACGCTGGAATTCCCAGGTGTACTCGATGTTCTTCAGCAGACCCGTCGGACCAGCGAGACGACGCGCAACTTCGTCCTGCACTTGCATCAGTTCCGACTCCGTGCCGAACGCACGGATGTTCTGCAGTTCGTTTGCGTAGATCGTGTCGGAGTGGCGCAGACGCGGAATGTCGAAGTAACGCGCCTGGCGCTTTTCCGTCGTACGCTGCGTGCCTGCCTCGCCGCGCTCGCTCAGCGGGATGACGACGAGCTGACCTTGGCGCTGCTCGACGACCAGCGCCGTCGTGCGGATGGGATCGTCGTCGAAAATGTTCAGCTCGCCGAGGGTCTGCGGCTCATACGGGTACTTGTCGACCGCCGCAGTCAGCGTGACAGTCGAAAACGCGTCCTGATTGAAAATGTCAAGCGATGCCATTGAACGGCTCCTTCAGAAAATGAAAAAGCCGCCCGAAGGCGGCTTGAATTCGATGGGGGATTGGAGGATCAGCGGGGGATGATGCCGAGCGCCGTAAGCAGCACGAGAGCGGCCGCTTGCGAGGCAGCGTTCATCGACGAATCCCACACGAGTTCGGACTTGTTCACTTCGCACGAGCGCACGACCATCGCACCCATGACGTCATTCAGCGATGCGTCCGACAGACCGAAGCAGATGCCAGCAGCGTTCTGCGAACCATCGACCGCCGTCGCCGTGCAGGGCACCCACTTGCCGGCGCCGGCTGCGACCGTGACGGTGAAGCTATCGCCCGGTACGAACGCCGTACCGCCCGCCGTGATCGTGAAGTTCAGGCCACCGGCAGAGAACGCGACACCCGCCGTGCCGTGACCGATTTCCTGACCGTTCGGCGCCGACATAATAAAGTGCGTCGCGTCATCGAACTCGACCGCGTAGACGCCCACAACCGGCGCATAGCCGTTCGTCGTAACTGCCGAGCACGCGCCGTTACCGACGTTGGTGCCGCCGGCAACCGCTGCGGCTGTCGGCTTGCCCACAACTGCGGTCGCGGTGATGGTGAACGTATCGCCCACTGCGAAGGCGGTGCCGCCAGCAGTGATCGTGAAACCGATGCCCAGGGCCGAGAATGCGACGCCCGTCGAGCCCGTCGCCGTTGCGCCGCTCGGTGCTGTCACCGTGAATGCCGTTGCGGCCGTGAACACAACCGAGTACGCGCCGATTTGCGTCGGAACGGTAACTGGCGTGATCGCACCGAACGTGCCATTGCCGGTGTTCGTGCCGAGCGCGGCGGCGACCGCGGTTGCGCCGGTCGTCTGCTGGCCCATCACGGTACCCGGAAGCACCTTGGTCGCGCCGGAAATCAGAACGCGGTCGATGTGGCGATGGCCCCGCGGCTGCGAGACCAGAAAACCACCCGGGTGCCATTGCTCGAGAAGGGGAGCGCGAGAAACGTAGCTCATGAGAGCTCCTTAAATGAAGATGTGAGAGGTACGCTTACGCGCGCTTGCCCGTTGCCTTCGAGAAGGCGCGGTCCCAGCCAGCTGACGCCTCGCGCTGCGGGTTGCGATGCATCTCGCCACCAGCCCCGAGGTTCGGATTGCGTGCCTGACGGCCTTGGCCCGGCGTCGATGCTGCGGGCGTAGCTTGTAGCACTGCGATCGCTTCTTTGCGGCCCATACGCGTGTTGAACGCGAGGTTCGCGGCGAGCACGACGTTGCGGCCAGCAGCCTTGTGGCCCATGATCGCGGCGCAGCGTGCCTGCTCACGGCGACGGGCACGAGCAACCGCGCTCTTGCCGCGCATCTCCTCGTCTTCGTCGTCGCCATCTTCTTCAGCGCGCTTGCCCGACTTCTGGCCGTCATCTTCGGCGCCGTCGTCATCGTCCTCTTCGGCATAGTCCTTGGACTCGTCGCCGTCCTCAGCCTTCTTTGCCTTTTTGCCAGACTTCTGACCGTCGTCTTCCGCGCCGTCATCGTCATCGTCTTCAGCGCGCGCCTTCTTCGACTTCTTGGAGTCGCCGTCGTCGCGATTGCGATCGGTGTTTTCTTCTTCGTCGTCGCTATCGCCTTCAGCGCGTGCGTCTTTCTTTTCTTCGTCGTCTTCGGCCTTGGAAGCGCGATTCGACAGGCTGGCGAGATGGGCGAACGACAGCCCGCGCGCCGCAAGGGAACGGATGCTCATTGATACTCCTAGGGGTTTGGGTAAATCAGTCGCCCAGCTCTGCGAGCAGGGAACGAAACGCCTCGTCTGGCGACATAACTTCGTCAGCGAAGCCGATCGCGACGCCAGCGGCGCCGAGATACGTTGATGCCTGTGTTCCGCGCACCTTCGCGACAGACAGTTTTCGATTGCGCGCGACCGTCGCGACAAAGAGCTCTCCGAGCTCGTCGACGTCAGCCTGGAAACGCGCAAGCGCTTGGTCCGACAGCGGCATAAATTCGCTGCCATCTGCCTTCCGCGCGCCGTAATGAATCATTGTGACGGCGATACCGTCTTTCGCGAGCGCCTTAGAAAAATCGACGTGGGCGCATATAACCCCGACACTGCCCGTTCCACCCGTACGCGGTACGGTGATCCTGTCGGCGGCGCTTGCAATGGCGTACGCTGCCGAGTAGGCAGCTTCCGAAAGTACAGCCCATATCGGTTTTTTCCCACGCGCGCTATAGATCGCATCGACCAGGTCGAAGCAGCCCGCGACCTCACCCCCGCCACTGTCGATGTCAAGCATGATCGCCTTCACCGACGAGTCGTCGAGCGCCATACTCAGATTCGCACGGATTCCGTCGTAGCCCGTCATGCCACAGGTGGGGCGCATATAGCCCGACTTCTGCACCAAGGTGCCGCTGATCGGGATGACCGCTACGCCCTGCACGACGTCGTAATAGCGATAGTCCGGCTCGTCATCGTCTTCATCGATTCCGAACTCGCTCATAGCGAGCACGTCTCCGTTTGCACGGAAAAGCTTCGTGATGCCGAACCGATCAGCCAGCGCCGCCATCACCATTTCGGCTTTCGCCGGAGTGATGGCGAGCGGCGTATTGAATAGCCGCTGCGCAAGGAAAGGTAGGTTTTTCATTGGGGTTGTGGATCCTCTTCCGGGCCGGCCGCATCGGTCGCACCATCTCCAAACCATTTCGGTGGTGGCAGCCCAGCGTCCCTGAACATCTTGACTTCGATCGCGCGCTGCTGGATTACCTCCTCGTAATCGAGGCCTTGCTCGGCGCATTCGCGCTTGAGCGTGGACAGTCCGCCATCCAGACCTAGGATTGCGCCCTGCTTTTCCTTGACCGGATCGACCCATCCACGCGCTACGCCAAGCCAATCGCAACGCGAGTAGGCCGTAGCAGCTTCGATGAACTCGGGAGCGCCACCAGGAAGAACGTCATCCAAGTCACCGCGCTCCATAGCCTCTTGAAGCCACGAGGCATAGATCGGCGTCGCCGTACCGACTTTGAATTCGGTATTGCGACGGCTGAGCGTCTTCCAGCTTTCGAGCAACGCAGCTCGCGCGCTCGAGTAGTTGGTTTTGCTCCAGTCCTGCGTGATCTGCTCTGCCGAAACGCCGAGCGCCGCCGCGATCGAGCGCAGCATTTCATGCGCGAAGTCTTCGAATCCCGAATGCGGATGAGCCGCAGCAACTTGCTTGATTTCCTCACCCGGCGCCAATGTCGGCACACGGACGTTGTTCAGCATCGCTGGCCGCTCTTTGGCCCAATCAGCGCGCAGATCCTGATAGAAACCGAGCTCACTGCCCTCGCTTTCCATCGCGTCCTGAATCATCGCGGGATCATACGGGCTCGTCACGTACGTGCCGAAGATCGTCGCGACTGTCGCCGCCTGCAGCTCGACGCCGTAGTAGCGCGCGAGCATCTTCGCGTGCGACAGCACCGGCGTGAATACGCCAATGCCGCGATTCTGGCTAGCGCGGTCGCGCTCGAAGTCGTGAATCACACGGCGCCAGCCGTCTTCGTCCTCGCGCTCGACACGCTCCCACTCCATCGATTCGACGGCGTTGTACCAGTCGTTCTGATGGGCCTTGCGGATGTGATACGCAACCGGCACGCCGTCATCGTCAATCTCGACACCGCCGCGTAGATACTTCGTATCGACCATCTGATACGGGTTCGACAAGCGATCAGGGTCGACGACAAGGAATGCAGTAGCGTACTGTGCCGCGCCGCGTCCGATACGATCCGGAAGCCAGTGCGCAACGAACAGATCCTCGCCATCGATCAACTTATGGCGCAGGCCGAGCCGCAGCTGCTGCGACATCGTCAACTGGCGGCTGACGTCGTTGAAATGCCCGAGGTCCTCAGAATAGACGCGCCACAGCGCCTCAACAGCCTTCCGGAATTCGTCGCCCCATATCGCGTCAAATTTCTTGCTGAAACGACGCAGGTATTGCCAGTCCGGATTTGCCGACAGGCGCATGTGAGCGCCGACGGTGTTGTCCAGAATCCGGGTAATGCCGCCGCTTGCCCAACCGTCGTTCCGCGTGAGATCGCGCGAACGCGACACCATCCGGTCGCGGGAGAAGTTGATTTCCGAATCCGGCGATCGGATCCACGGAAACCACTGCCCCATTTCGGGCGTCTGGACGGACGCCGCTTCATACGGAAAGAGACTTGAATAAGGCGGTTGGGTAATACCCGGTCCACCCCATCCACTATCCGCACGCGCACGACCGCCGGCCGGCAGGTCCCCGAAGGGCTTGCCGGAAGAATCGACGATGAGTGACATTAAAAGAGAACCCTTCGCGCGCGCGGATAGCAAGAAATAAGGCCCAATGCTTTCTGGAGCATCAGGATGCTGCGGTAGACCTGCGTGATGTCGCTCTGCTGATACGTGACTGACTTGGAACCATCGCCCTGGTTGTAATTAGCCGTCACGATCTTCGCGCCCGCCGACAGATCGAAATAGGCCGCCTGCAGCGCTGCCAATCTCGCCTGCATGTCGGCGGTGCTCATGCCATCAGTGATAGCCATTGCCTTCCTTTACGCCAGTCGACTGGCAAACGATTTTCGGCTGGGTTTTGCGGCGGGCGCCGTAGCTGGCTGGCTCACTATCGGCGCAGCCACTGCCGCCGTTTGAGCGGGCGGCTCGACAATCACCGGCTCGTCGTCGACACCATTCGAGACATAGGGTTGCGCCACGCTTTCAGCGCGCTTGTTTAGCTTCAGCCCGTAGTGGATCAGCCCGCACAGTGCCGCGTACGAATACACGGCAAGGTCAAGCGCCTCATTGGCACGGCCTGGCGGCAATTCCCACACGCGATATTTCTGCCCGTTCGCGGTCTTTACAATCGACCGCTCGGAGACGAGCTGCGCGAAAAAGTTGATGTCTCGATCGGTCGGGTAATGCATGTATCCCGGCGGATAAACGATCTGCCCGTCTCGCTCTTCCGCTTCAAGATGCAGTCGATAACGGACCACGTCCTTCGCGGCATTGACACCAATGATCACAGGCCGGTACTTCGCCTTGTTCCGCAGGCTCGGCTTGGTCGTCGGCCAGACGGGATTCCGCTTGCCCAAGACCGCTGACTCGCCCTTGATCGCCCAGATGCGCCGACGGATGCGCGCCTTACAGAACTGGTAGACCTTTTCCGTGTGGTGGCCACCCGAGTCAACGCATGCGGCCTCCACCTTGAACGGCCGACCATCGGCGCGACGCCATTGGCGCATCAGGTATTGATCGACCTCGTTCCAGAGTTCGTCGCTCTCGGGATCGCCCTCAATGACATGGTGATCTATGGACCAACGCTCTTCGTTGCGCCCCCAACCGACTGTCTCAAGCTCGACTCGATCGTCTTGGACGTCGCACGATGCCGTGAGCACCGCGACGCCATCCGGGATTTCACCGGCCCACACTTCCGTTCGCGCCGCTAGCGCCGCTTCTTTCAGCGCTCGCTCACCGCGGTCCTCATATGTCTCGCCGAGGACCAGGTTAATGAATGTCTGCCGCGCGAGCGGATCGTCTTTTACCTCAAGCCACTCGGTGACAAGGTTCTCCCAGCAAGCATTGGGGAACAGACTGTAGCCGGCCCAGATATGGAAACCGGCATGCCCGTTAAACGGCTTCTCCGCGCGCCACTCGCCGCGCTCGACCATCTCCGGCTTGTCGACATCTCGGATGATGCAACCGCTGACCTTGCAGACGTAGTAGACGGTTTCGGGCAAGCCGTTTCCATTCTCGTCTTTGTCCCACTTCATTCCGTGAGGCGTATCCGGACCACCCCACTCAAGCACCTGGTACTCGCCGCAATGCGGGCACGGCACGTAATAGCGGCGCTGGTCGCTCTTTTCGAAGCTCTTCTCGATCCGGCTGAAGCCTTTCACGGTCGGAGTCGAGCCCATGATGATCTTGCGGTTCCAGAACGACTCCGTCCGCTTGATGCCCAACTTAATCTGGTCGCCTTCCTTCCCGGCACCTTGGATCGGATAGCCGTCGATCTCGTCAAACTCGACGATGCGAGCAGTGATACGACGGAAGCCACCGGGGCTGTTTGCCCCAACGAACGACATCGACGCACCGTTACGGAAAACGCGCTTCAGGATCTTCTGTTTCGAATCCTTCGACTTCAGGTCACCAACGATTTCCGAGAGCACCGGCGTGTCGCGGAGCATCGGCTCGATTTCAGTCGTGCTGTAATCCTCGGCATCCTCTACGCGCGGCTGCACGACTAGGATTGGACTTGGGTCCTGGTGGATGTAGTAGCCCGCGACGTGATCGAGGATCTTGGTGTAGCCGACTCGGGCTGACTTCTGCACCGTGATCGTCTCGACGGATGGGTCGGTGACCGCGTCCATGATGCCGATCTGATACGCGAACGCGCGGAACTTGCCCGTCTGGGCACTGGTCTCGCGGGACAGCACCGCATATTTCTTGGCCCACTCACTTAGCGAAAGCTTGGGAGGGGGCTGAATGTTGCGCCGGCGAGCGTCCAGCAGTTGGCGCAGCAGTTCGGAATACCCGTTGGCATAGCGCCGCGCCTCAGGCGGTGCCTCCAACTCCATCACGGGTTAGCTCCTCAAGCGCGTGGACGATCATCTCCTGCAGCGCATCCTGCACTTCGAGGACCGTCCTTAGTCGATGGATCGCGGGTGCCTGCTCGGCCGGGATGGCCAGGAGCTTCGTGCGCACCTTTGCATATTCTTCGCCGACGGCCTTTGCGACGTCAGCTACGGCGACGACGAGACCAGATTTCTGGTCGTACTCGAGCTGGTTGAGCAGAGCGAGGTAGTTTTCCTTCATGCACCTCGCTTCGTCGAAGTCCAGCTCCATGCCAGTGGCGGCAAGTATCCGTTCTGCGGCACGCGCCGGCGTCTCATCAGCGCGAACCGTTACCTCTGCATCAGTCGCGGTAACAGATTTTTTCGTCGCCCGCTTCGCTGTTACCTTGCCGTCCTGGGTAACAGATTGGGTAACAGATCCTATGCCATCGCGTCGGTATCTTTTCAGGTTGACGTTTGACGCTTCGACATCAACCTCATCGCCCGCAAACACAAGCCAGCCGCGCTCTTTCCACTTTGTCACCGTCTTGCGACTGACGCCGTGAAGTTCCGCGAACGCGCTTTGTTTCATGTCAGGTTTGTTACCCTGTTACCCAAATTTCAAAACTGTGTAGCCAGCCGAAGATCGCGGTGCGCAATTGCCCGTGACCCTCCTTTTTCGGGGGAGGACCCGTCAAAAACCTTTCAGACCGCGCCGGTCGGCCCTAGCGCGCCGTGGCGAGCGCCTTGGCGACCGCGCGATCTAGCTCGATGCGGAAGGTCGCAGCGACCACACGCTTGCCCACGCCTCGGTAGTCGAGCCGCTGTCGCGCCTCATGCGCGTCGGTGAATTCAACCAGCAGCTTCAATCCACCAGCTTTCCCGCGCGTCTTCTTCGTTCGCTGCCAGACACCGTCGATCAGCCCGCGCTTTGTCTTGACCTTGCCGATGAACGTGTTTGGCTTTGATGCCAACCGCTTGACCAGATTGCGCGGCAGGTTGCCGTACTGGTTGACTTTGGCATTGATCGGCTTCAGGAGCGCTTTGCTGTTGAGCTTGTTCTTGCCGCCAATCTCATACGGCAGCAGG